>NZ_AXAP01000050.1 GCF_000472865.1 Bradyrhizobium elkanii WSM2783
TGTACGCCGTCCAAGGAGCGCCGCATCACGCGCTGGGAGCATGAGCATGTGGTCGAGGAGGTCCAGAGACGGCTCGATTCCGATCCCGACGCCATGCGGACGCGGCGCGAGACGGTTGAGCATCCCTTCGGCACGATCAAAGCCCGTATGGGTGCGACCCACTTCCTGATGAAGCGCCTAAGGAATGTCGCCGCTGAGATGGCGCTGCATGTTCTCGCCTATAACCTCACACGGGTGATGAACATCGTCGGCAAACCGAGCCTGATTGCAGCCATCCGCGCCGCCTGAAGGCCGGAAAGTGCGTCCAAAAGCGCGATAACGCGTCCCTATATCCACCTTCGCCGGCTATCGGACGTTGGAACGCGTAGCCTGCAACGATTGTCGACCACGGCCGCGTCCGTTTGCACACAACCAAGACCCGGAGCGAACATTCTGAACGTGTTGAAAAGCGGCTAGAGTTTCACTCGGCGGGCTGCTGGCATCAACGCTGACGATGGCAACCAGTCTGACGCACATCGCGAAGGCTATGAAATGCTGCGCTATGGAAGGGTGCGCCAGCTCAGGGTCGATATGGGGAGTGCCTTCGTTCCATTAGATGGAACCGTCGGCATCCTTCGAAGATACGGGAAACATTTTCCCGCTCCTTAACTTAAGTCAATCGTGGGGCCCAATCGAAAGGTCGCGATATGGAACCGACCAGTCGAATATTGGACCACATCGACCATAAGACTGCCCGGTCGATCTGTGACGAGGTGGGTGACAGATTGCAGCAGGACTTATCTCTCGCAGCCTCGCCTCTGCCGCCCTACCTCGAACGTCTAGTCGATGAATTGCGCAAACGGGAACGCCATCAAATTGATGGCACCGGTGCGCCCGCTGACCGTCGCCTTCACGCCACGCGGCGGTAGTTGCGGTCGTCTGAGTGCGTAAGGAAAAAGCCGTCGCCGTTCTCGACCCGGCGGCGGCCTTTCCGCTAATCTTGTCGCTGAGGCGTTCCGGGCTTGGCGGGCTAAAGTTGAACCGAACACGCTCGGAGATCGTTGTTCCGCATCACCGGCCGAGGCTCTGCCCGTTGGCGTCGGTGGTGCGCTCCCGCCTGCATGACCAGGGAGTGCAACTATGCACCCGTCTTTCCGCTTTTTCCGCCTGCCAAACGGTTTGAAGGAACGCGATGACGCGCACCTGAAGGTAGCGCGCGATAGTGTACAGGCGGCACGAGAAGTGCTGAAGACGAACCCCCCGCCTGACACCTTCGCAGGCCGCAAGACCCAAGAGGCGTTCCCCAAGTTCCTGGGATTATCGGCAGAACCTATAGCTCTCCAGCGTCGACACCCTCAATGGTCTTGATGATGTGCTTCCTGTGCTCCTGCATCTCTTGGAGAGTACGGCGGAAAGTTTCCAGCATTTGCTCCGCTAACCCCAAAAGGCATTGTAGCGAGCCTTCCGCCCTGATATCGGGACGACCCATTTGCATCGGAGGTTGTTATGGTCGATCTACCCCTCACTCATTCTCCTGGCTACATCGTCATGGTCTATGACGACGAGAATGACGACCTGGCCCGCTATTTCGTCGTCTGTGGCGCGGCCGATGGCGGGGAGGCCACCGCTCTGGTGCTTGGGTCGGTCCCAGAGAAGATGGGCCACGCGGTGCGCAATGCATCCCAGTCTGAGGTTGAAGGGATGAAGGCCGGTGAGTTCCATGCTGTAACTGCGGCGAGCGCTACGCGCAAATAATCAATCCAGTGGCCGCCGAAACGGGATCACGTCTCCATCCGCGGCCCGGAGCACCACCCTCGCCAGCTCCATGACGTCGAAGTCGAGATCAGCGATCGCTTCGGCAACGCCCTGTCGATCCATCTCACGGATGATCGCCTCAGCAACTTTCATCAGTCGTGCCGTTTCCGCTGTTGCATCGGCCATGGTCATGGTCTCGGTGAAACCGAGATCATAGCCGCCCCTGGCATGGGTAGCGAGCGCTTGGCGCTACATTGGCATCAACATCACCGCCGTGGATAGGGCGGCGACCAGAACGATCAGCGCCGAGACGATGAGAGCGAGCCAGACGTTGTGCATGGCCGCCCAACGGGTCGTATGGATCGTGGTTCCTATCATGGCCGGCGGCGTGCCGATGGACCCCTACGAGCAGTTCGTGCCGGCCAAGATCATCGAAGCTCAGGCCGCGCTCAAGGAGGTCTATCCCGAGTTCTGGTCTGTCGGAACGGCGCGCGGCATCGCGAATGCCAACGAGGAGATGAAGGGCGTGGCGGACAACATCTTCTCGAAGATGTGCGCCTTCCTGAAGGCCGAGACGATCAAGCGGATGGACTGAAGTCGGCCGCGGGTAGCGAGGGCTTCGCCCTGGAGCTGGCCGCCGAGGAAATCACCTCTTGTCGGCGTTCGTCCGCAGCGCCACACGCGCCAGCGCCGCCAGGTCGAAGCCACTCACCGTTAACACCTCGGCCACGCCCTGCCTCTGCAGCTCGGCGCCGAGGGCATCGATCATGTGAAAGACCTTCTCGGTCTCACGCGCAGCTCTGCGCTCTTCCAGCGAAATCACCATGTTCGACTCCGTGTATCGGCCACCGAGTGTAGCGAGCGCTCCGCGCTGAGTCCAAGATCTGACGGATGTGGCAGGCGTTGGGGAGCGGCTCCGGCGCTGGGGCCGGGGGGCGTTGGGACACCGGAGCCGCCTACTTGCTGCCGGGGACACTCGCGGACCCTGTGGGAGGTATCCGCTTGCGGCAGACGCATTCCGACAGAAGCCACAACCGACAGTCGGTGCAAATGAAAGTTTGATGACAATTCCGCGGGCCGGAGAATTGTCAGGGCCAATGGCCGATCCGTCGAATAAGGCCGCCTGGCCGATGTCGCGCTCGGGAAGATTCGGTTGTTTGGCCCGGCTATTCCCGCTCGGGATTACCGCTCTGGAAATCCGATACCGGCGAGGGCGTACCCTGGGAAAGACGCGCTGGCGCCGCCGATTGCCGCGTGGGTAGCGAGCGCTTCGCGCTCAGTCGTTGAACCGGGCGCGGCGGCGCGGAAACACAATCAAAGGGGTGGAGGAATCAGCGTTCCATCCAGGAGGGAGCTAAAGATAAGATGGATGGGTCCTGTGAACACAGGGAGAATCCAACATGTCAAAGTCTTTCGCTGGCATCGCAGGTGGAGCGTCAATGTTTGCGCTTCTGTGCTCCCCGTCATACGCGGAACCCTGCATAGGGTACGCGGCGGGTCACCGAATGCAACTCGCTAATGGCACCCTTGAGTCCTGCATTCGTATGGTCATAGCGACGAACGCAGGTAGAGGGTGGTGGGGAGGACAAGAGATAGAAGTTGACCGTGATGGCTCTGCCTATGTGGATGGTGAGTTTTTTGGTCGAGCGCGAAGAAGTTCTGACGAAGGTACGGCTTCGCCATACGATAGGTCGCAGGAGCCGCGAAACTGGAATTACTACCGGTTCAATCAGCCTCACTGAAAAGCCTTTCTCATCGTCATCCCGCGCCGGGCGCCCCTGTGTGCTCACCCGGTTTCGGATGCCGCCACTGGAAACCCTGGAGCTGCGCGCCAAAGCCGCCGATCCAGGTGTAGAGGCCGCCGCTCAGCATGCGTCTCCTGGCTCGAAGGCAAGTGCATCAAGTACGTCCAGCCGGATCTGCTTCATGGCGAGAGCACCCGCACCTCCTTGGACAACATGATCGTGGGCCTGTTCGCCTTCGGCGTCCTGATCAGCTTTGTCATCGCCGCCTACGCTGGCCTCTCGGAGGAGGACAAGCCGAAGGACGACGAGCGCGAGGATGACTATTGGCGTGCCATTAAGTGATTCCGCACGGGCCGGCGAGCGCTTAGATGGAAGAACGAGCTGGGTCGGCCGATCTAGTCGTCAAAGGAGCAGCCCCAACGTCGCAGGCAACGGCATTGCGGCGCTGGGGTCTGCTCCTTGGGCGGCTCTTCTAGACCGCACAAGAGGCAACGACCGAGGTGGGGTGCCGTTCCTACATGGCCGGCGAGCGCTTCGCGCTCAAAATCCGTCTAGCGACTAACGTGTGTTAGAGCGCGAAGCTTAGTCATCGGAAAAAGTAGGAAAATCCGGGAGACGGCTTTTCATTTCGAATTTTTGGCCCGGGGCCGGGGCCACAGTTCCAAGAGGGTCCCTTTGGAGGAGCAGCTCGGTCAGCCCAATGACCGGGCTGCTTCTTTATAGAAAACGGACGGCCGAAGCCGCCCGCCGTCAGCAGTGAGTTTACGCAGAACGCTTAGAAGCTGCGACTTGCTTGCTTCCGATGTGGGCCTTTCCAGTCAAGATCTCACTGACCCGTCCCGCGTTGATGCGGTAATCGGCGGCGATGTCGTGCTGAAGCTGACCACTTCAATAGCGCAACCAAACATCCACAGCTTCGTCGGACGTAAACTTCGTCTTACGCATCGGCGGCGGTCGCCGCTTTGTTCGTTACCGGAAAAAACTTGCCCTAAGTTAGAAAGTCTTTTCCGGACACGGAACATCTCGTGATCAGCGTGTGTGGCCGAGCCCGATGCCAAGCTGGTGCGCCTTCGTCCGCAGCGCCCGGCACGGAGCGCTTCATCTGCTTGGAGATCTTAGCGATCGGCGTCCGCGCCTTCGAATGCGCCTTGAGCGCATTGATGTCGTCGCGAGTGTACTCACGCCGGTTGGCCGGCTTGCTTTTCTTGGAATTTGGCATGCGATCCCCATTGCATGGACAGGACAAGTCGCCGGCAACGCTGCAAATGCGCAGACGTTCCCGCCGAGGCGGACGAGGGTATCGAGCGCTTCGCGCTGAGCCCAAAGATCTGAGCCCCCGCAAGCCGTAGTCTACCGTGGTTGCGCGTGCCGGCGCCTCAGATAAGTTGCGGCCGTTCGCCTGGTCGGCTTGGTCGCTTGCGGCTGTCCGGACGGCTCCGCCCACCCTTCGCCGCACGGAGGGTTGGGCATTTTCATGAGTAGCGAGCGCTCCTCGCACTTCCCGGCCTGCCGGCGCCGGCGCCGCCGGAACAATCTGCGGCTGTTCTGCTTACTTTCTGCTGCTGCCACTAGACGTTGGCTGGTGACGCTATGAGAGAAGGCGATCGTATAATTCTGCTGCTTCGTACAACCGAGAATCTATCAGCCCGTCTTCAGCAGGGGGTGCAATTGAGTCGCACTGCCGAGGATCTATTAGCCCGCCTTCAGCAGGTGGTGATCTTGAGAGCTGAACTGGAAGGACGTCTCGGGCGGCGACCACCTGATCAGACGGCCTGAGGCTAGGAACTCGATTCCCGGTTGACCGCTGGAACGGGACGCGAGGCTGATCGTTGCCGACGTTCCAGCCGGCTGGCATTAGCTCCTCTCGCTAGGCATGCTTAGGCACGGGCGAGGGGAGCGCTCCGGCTCCCGTACGATACTGGAGTTTACCGATCGGAACGCTTGGAATACCCAGCAAGTGTCGCTTCCGAGGGCACGACACGACATCAGCCTTCGGAAACTTGGCCTGCCTCCAGACGCTCTGGGGGCAGGCTTTTCTTTTTGCGGCGAACGCTGCGCGCTATAGGCCCAGTCAGGGCTGGGCCAAGGAGGACTGAATGAAACTCAACAGCGACTACGAACGCGGGCTCGTCATCCAATTCTCGGCCTGGTTCATCAAGCACCATGACTTGAAACTCGAGGACCAGAACAGCTCGATCAGCTGATGTCCAATGGCCCGTTCTGCGACGGCGACGTGACGATCAGCCTCTGCAAGATGCTGAACCTCAGCGTTGCGGTCCAAGGATACGCCATTCTCCCAATCTGTTAGGAAAGTGAAATCGAACGACAGAAGTTCCCGAAGCGACCATTCCCATAGAAGACAGGTCGCCCGCGCCAGGCCGGGCGAAGCGTCGACCCTGGTTCCATGTTCCAAAAAGCCTTGCGAACGACTATTTTCCACGCAAACAAGGTTGCCCGCACCCTGCTAAGCGGCAAGACGCGCTGAAATAACGGGTCGAGACATGACGATCGCCACTCACCAACCGAACTTCCGGTCGCCCGCTGCTTTGATGGCCGAAGCACAGAACGTGTGGCGGCGGCTGTTCGAGCATTCGCCTCTTCCGATACTCGTCCTTGCGCCGGACTTAAGGATAATCGACGCCAACGAGAGCTACCTCCGCGAGGTCTCGCGCTCGCGGGAGACGCTGGCAGGTCTGGACATGCTCGAGGCATTTCCGGACAACCCACTTTGTGCAGGGGCGGATGGCGTTCGCAATCTGAGCGCGTCGTTCGAGACCGTGCTGCACACAGGGCGGGGACACGTTATGCCTCCGCAGCGCTATGACATCCAACCCGATGCACGACCATGGCAGGTACGTTATTGGTACCCGAAGGATTGGTCAGTACTCGATGACAAGGGATCAACAGTCGCGCTGGTTCATCACGTTGCCGACGCGACCGCTTCCATCTTGCACAGAGAGAAATTGCCGCTGCCTTCGTCATCCCGCTCGTCAGAGAATGTCTTGCAAAGGGCCGACGAGGCGATTTGGGAAGCGCGAGAGTTGGTGAGGCAGACTCACGAGAGCATTCTGGCATGCCGCGCGGGCATGAAAGCCGGAAGCTAACCGATCACCTTCTCGATCATTCTAAGCCTGCCCGTTTTTGGGCGTCGAAGTCGTGCGGTGGCGACAGCGGCCGCGAAACGGACTCGCCAACTTGTCTCTCCTTGGTCGCGCCAACAAAGTGGTCGAATGAAAGCCAAGACACTTCCGGTAGTGGCCCTTCTGAGATATGCCGACCGCTATGATGGATGTCCGCCGACCCTGCGAACCGAGATCGACACGCTGATCGGCACGCTGGAGGCCCGTCGCTTGGGCGTTAGTCTTCGCGCATGTGGCGCATCTTCCGCGGTGGAGAAGCGCAATGTCCATCTCTACCCTCAAGCAACTCGGCGCGTCGGCGGTGCTGACTGCGATAAGCTGCGCGCCGGCTCCGGCCCAGCTAGTGATATCCGAGCCCTGCTATTGCGCACAGTTCTATCCAAATGCCAATTGTCAGAACAAAGGGCCCGGGAACCCCAACACCGACCCGAATTACCGGCTGTATGGCGGCCAGAGCTCGGGACCGTGGCCGAGCGGTGAGCATAATGTTCGATGATGCCGGCCTGCAAGATGCTTCAAGCTGGTCCGCAATCTGAAGCAGATGTATCCGAACACCGACGCGCTTGGGCGAACGGCTCAAGCTGTATGTTGAGGAGAACTTTCCCGACTAAACCCGTCCACCGCCAGCCTGATCTTGTGCGCGGTATGGTCAATGGTGATGCAGTTTATCCTCGTCAGCGCGCCGCTGGTCCTGAAGAACAGTTTGTGGCCGAGCTTTAGCTTGCGGAAGCCTCGAATTGTTTGCCGGCCACGGCGTCCCGCGGAGGCCCGAGGATCTTCGACGCCTGCCATGCGTGACGTTCGACGGTCCGCTGCCGTCCCCAGGATGGCAGCTCCGGGACCCGGCGACCAAGCTGCCATTGGTCGTATCCGTCACGTCGCGCCTTTCAGTGACAACGATCGAAGCCGCGCTTCGCGCGGCCGTGTCACATGTCGGCATCACGCGACTGCTCTGCTACCAGGTCGCGGACTCGATACAAGCGGGACGGCTGCGGGTTGTCCTCAAGCGGTACGAGCCCGAACCCGCGCCCGTCAGCATCGTCCATGCCGCGCGCGGCCAAATGCCGATTAAGACGCGCCTCTTCCTCGACTTTGCGACGCCGCGTCTGCGGAAATCGCTCGCGGCGATCGATTGCAAGATGTGACCGCGATCGTTCGAAAGCCTATTTTCGTTGGAAAATTCCAGCGATCTCGCGCAGTTTCTCCTGAAGACGCGGAGCGACGAAGTCGAGAAACGCCCACAGTTTGAGCGGCTGGTGCTGCGGTTGCGCGGCGTGCACGAGGTGTACAGGAATGCCCCGCGGCTCGTACTCCCGCATATCGGAACCAACGCCCCCTCGCGAACGCTCGCTGCCGCCTGGTAGCACATCACGCGCGCGATGCCGAGGCCGCCGACGGCGCCGCCGATGACCCCGTCCGCCGTGTTGACCGAGAAGCGGGGGTTTATGGTGATCTGCTGTACGGCCCTGGGCCCGCGAAAAGGCCACTCGCGGTATCGCTGCAATCCTTCAAACGCGATGCAGGCATGATGCGAGAGGTCGGCGGGCGCACGGGGCTCGCCGTGGCGTCGGAGGTATTCCGGACTCGCGCACACCGGCCACCAGATGTCCCCGACGCGTCTGCCGACTAAAGCGCTGTCGGGCAAACTTCCGATTCTCACGGCGACTTCGATCTGGGCGTCGACCAGATCGATCACGCCATCCGACAAAACCAGCCTCACCGTGACGTCCGGATAGGCGGCAAGGAATTGATGGACGATTGGCGCGACGATCTGGGAGCCGAACATGATCGGAGCCGTCACCAGGAGTTCCCCACGCGGCGCCCGGTACTCGCCCGACGCGGCACGTTCCGCCTCGGACAGTTCTTCCAGCGCCCGGCGCGCGGAAGCGAGGAAAGCCGTGCCCGATTCGGTCAGCAAGAGTTTGCGTGTCGTGCGGACCACGAGCTGCGAGCCGACGAAGGCCTCAAGGTCCGACACGCGCCGGCTAGCGGTCGGCAAGGGCAGGTGCAACGCCTTTGAGGCGGCCGTCAGGCTTCCGCCGTCCACCGCTGCGATGAGGGTGCGGATGGCTTCAAAGCGATCCATCAGATTCCACGATCTAAAAGGCGGTTGCCGGTGCGTTCAAGCGCGCTCCGTACCCCGGGTGCTTCCGCTTTATGGAAGGCATACTCTCGCAATTCCAACATTATTCTCCTCCCCTGCATGAGGCATGTTCGCTTACCTCGAGTTGTACGGCTCGAACCCAACTGTGGATGCCTTTGGAGATACTCGATGTTTAAGAAGAAGGTGGGCATGGCGGCCGTCGCCGGCGTGCTGCTGCTCGCTGCGAGCGCGTCGACACTTGCCGCCCAAGACGCTTCGCGCCCGGCCCACGAGGGTCCTTCGGTCAGCACCCCTGCCGACCAGATCAAGTTCGTGAATACGGGAATCAAGACCGACAAGGGCGAGCTGCCGGCTTACGGTAACCTGCAGAAGGGGCGCCACGGCACCTTCCTGCGCATGCCGGCCGGCTTTGTGAGTCCCGCCCATACCCATACCGAGGATTACTACGCGGTCGTCATTAAGGGCGTCGGCGCAAATCGCCCTCCCGGTGCCAATGCCGTCCCGCTGCCCGTCGGGTCTTATTGGTTTCAGACGGGTGAGGAGGCGCATGTGACGGAGTGTCTCTCGAAGACCGAATGCCTTTTCTTCCTCGTTCAGCCCGGCAAGTTCGACTTCGCGCCCGCGAAGTGAGCAATAACCGCTCCACCGAACCCTCGACAACAGCCTCAGAAGCGATCATGGGTCGGGGGATGGATGAACCATCGCAAAGGAGCGTCGCCCCGCGATTTGGCGGCGCTTCCTTGCGGAGCACCACCGGCCGTCCTTGCGCAGATGAGCGTCAGGGGCTGACTAGCGGGATTATTTCAAGCCCTGCGTTTTCTTGATTGCCTGGCTTCCTTTGCCCGATCGCGGTGAGCCTGCGCTTTTGCCCGGTTGCCGCATACGGCCATACTGCACCAACGCCGCGCCCGAGCGCGCGTGCGGTCTACAAAGACGAGGGTACAGTTGTGGCCTTCACAGGACTTCACGTCCGTGAAATCATCGGTGCACACGAACTCGGCCATCGCATGCGCGATCGGGATCAACAGCGCGTCGGCCGATCGCCATCGCCGCTCTTTCTTGAGTATCAAGGGATTGAGCGCCGCTTTACCCGCCGAGGGCTCGCGTAGTCCCACCTGAATAAACTCTTCATCGCGCGCCAGGATCCGGTTCAGCGGCGCAAGCTCCTTCGCCGCGTCTGGCGATAGCCGCTTGCCTTTGTGTTCCTGAACGAACTTGCGAAACCATTCGCGCAAGGCGCGGGCTTGCGCCGCGACCGCGTCCAGCTCACCGGGCATGGAGTTCTTGAGAAAACTCCTTCCCACGTCGGCAGGAACCAAATTGGCAACCGCAAGCCAGTCGAGCAGATCCTTACCCGAGGTGATCCATTCCACCTGTGTATCGAGCGGGATCGCAATCGAATTCAGAAAATCAAGCGCGGTCGCATCCGCGATAAAAAGTGCCGGGGGACGCTGCTCTGTCATTCTCGTTTCCAAGGGCAGGCTGATCGGCCGGCCACCGTCGAATACGGTAGAATAACCTCCCTGAGGCCAGTTGACAAGTTAACATAACGTGCCGGCTGCCACCGCGTCCGACAGGCCGGCTTTCACGCCAGAGACCGTGGGCCGCTTTTCCACAAGGATCAGCGAGAAGTATTCCCGTTCGTCCGTCCAGCCGCCGACCGGCGACCAGCCGGCGGCGCGCAGGAGAACCCGGGCTTCCCCGATCGCGTATTTCAGGCTGCTTTCGGTATGGATCGTCTCGCCCTTGCCGAGCGCAAAATCGCGGCCCGCCGCGGTGAACCGAATGTCCCCGCAGAACCTCGAGGTGCATCTCAATCCGCGATTCTGCTTCGTTCCAGCGGATGAGATGCTTGAAAGCATCGATCGGAATCGATCCTCAAGTTCGCGATTGATCCTCCGCAGGAGGTTTAGATTGAAGGCCGCGGTGATGCCCCTGCGTATCATCGTAGGCGGCGACGAGCGTATCGCGGTCCTTCCGCCTGTCGATGCCGATCAGCAGCATCGATCCGTCCCCGAGGGTCGCGGCCATCGTCCGCAACAAATCCACGGCTTCGTCCACCACCAGATTGCCGATCGTTGAGCCGGGAAAAAATCCGAGCCGCGGCATACTCTCGATCGCATTCGGCAAAGAGAGAGGCCGCGTGAAGTCGCCCTCCACGTCGTGGACAGGAAGGCCGCAAAATTCGCCCCGTAACGTTTCCGCCGCGGCGCGCAGAAAATCGCCGGAGATGTCGATAGGCACGTAGGCCGACGGCGCGATCGCCGAGAGAAGGATCCGTGATTTCAAAGAGGACCCGGACCCGAATTCGACCACGGCGCGCCCAGGTCCGATCGCCGCGATTTCACATGCGGCCTTCGTCGGGATCTCTATCTCGGGCCGCGTCGGATAGTATTCGGGCAGCTCCGTGATCCTCTCGAACAGCTCCGAGCCCCGAAGGTCGTAGAACCAGCGAGGCGGGATGGTCGCCGGGCGCCGGCTAAGCCCCAGGATGACATCTTCCCGAAACGCGGGATCCGTTTTCGCTGGAGCGCCCGCGCAAGCGTCTTCTGGTCGAAAGAGCATTCAGATATCCTTGGCGAGACGAACGCCGGTGAACTGCCAGCGTTGATGCGGATAGAAGAAGTTTCGGTAGCTGGCCCGCACGTCGCCGCGGGGGCGTCGCACAGCTCCCGCCGCGAAGCACGAACTGGCCTGACATGAATTTGCCGTTGTACTCGCCGACGGCCCCGGGGGCCGGCCGAAAGCCCGGTAGGCGAGGAACGCCGAATTCGTCCATTGCCAGAGTGCGCCGTACATCTGCTTGAGGCCCGCCCGCCCCGTCGCAGGTTTGGCTTTCACCGGCCTGGGTCGATCAAGGAAGTTGCCTTGCGATTCGTCGAGGGCCTGCGCGGCGCTCTCCCATTCCGCTTCCGTCGGCAGGCGCGCGCCCACCCAGCGTGTGAAGGCGTCTGCCTCGAAGAAACTGACATGCTGGACCGGGGTCGCCGGATCGAGCGCGATCGAACCATCGAGCCCAAACTGACAGGCTCATTTTCCTTCCGCGTCGCGGCGCCAATGGAGGGGGCTTCGATCTCGTTCTGCTTGACCCACGCCCATCCATCCGACAGCCAGTTTCCGACCGCCCGGTAGCCGCCGTCGTCGACGAAGGACAGCCACTCCGCGTTGGTTATGAGGCGATCCGCGAGCGCATGGGGAGCCGGCCACGTGGCATGCCGCGGACCCTCGCAATCGAAAGAAAAGCCCGTGCCGTCATGGCCGATCGAAACGGGTCCTTGCTTGCCCTTGATCCACTGAAGAGATAGCGGCACCTCCTCAGGCCTTTTGCCCGTCGGCGGCCAAAAGGCCGGTGCAAGCGGATTTTGCGCAAGGAGGTGCAGAAGATCCGTCAGCAGGAGCTCCTGATGCTGCTCCTCATGGTGGCAGCCAAGCGAGATTAGCTCGAGAGCCTCGCGCGACATCTGCCCGATGGAACGTTTCACCGCCTCGTCGACATGGCGCCTATAGGCCAACGTTTCGCCGAGCGAAGGGCGGGTAATGAGACGGCGCGACGCGCGCGCGATGCGGGCGCCTTCGCTTCGTAATAGCTGTTGAAGAGGAAGGGGAAACGCGTGTCGAAACGTTGGTAGCCCGGCGCGTGGTCGACGAGAACGAACGTCTCGAAGAACCACGTCGTGTGGGCCAGATGCCATTTGGCGGGTGACGCGTCCGGCATCGATTGAGCGGTTGCGTCCGCATCGGACAGGTTTTCCGCCAGAGCCGCGCTGAGCGATCGCACCCGATCGAAGCGCTGGACTAACGTTTGAGCGAAATCGGCCTTCATCTGGCCTGTTGTCGTTAGATTGACGCCCATCGAAGCTCTTCACCTCCGACCGGCAAATCTGGCGGTTCACCGCGCGCCTGATAACCTGCCGTTCTCCGTTATACAAGTTACGTAAAGGGCCTGTTAACCCTCCGCCCGTACAATCACGGTGATGTGTTTCAGAAGGGAAGGTTTGGTTTGGCAGGTGTAAGCCGCGCGCAGGGTTCTTACCTGCAGGCGGGTCGTCCGCCGCTCTTCAGCAACGTTCTCCCAAAGCAGAGGCCGGCTGGAAGTAGTTTCGAATTCTCCGTCAAGACAGATGCGTCGAACGTCAAGGGGGAGGATGCCGGCAAGGCCGGCAATCAATCGACCGCGGCGGCGGCTGCCGCGCTCGACGCCGTGGACAGCCTTTCTGATTTAGCCAAGACGCTCGGGAACAATCCGTACCACCTGTCCGCCGTTACTTTCACGCTCGATCGGAACGGTGGACTCTTGTCGGGAGGGGAACTCTTCGCCAACGGTGATCTCGACGTCCATGGCAGCGGCTCCTCGAACGGAGCCACCAGCAGCATTGATCTCTTCGTTCCCGGTACCCAAGGCGGAAGCGGCGACTGGTCGACCGAGGCCGCGACCGGATTGGCGCTGGCGGCGTATAATTTGAACGCGGTGCTCGACCAAGCCGGCGGCCGTACGCGCGGCGCGTACGTCAACGCGGCCGCCTAGCGGCCGCGTCGCGACGTCGTTTTACGTAACGTTGCGTACCCGAAATCCGTCTCTCACAAGGAGATGTCCGTCGCGCAGCGGAAGTCAGTGGCCGGCGATCTGGCCACCATCCACATGAAGGATCTCGCCGGTAACGAAGTTCGCGTCTTCCAGGTAGAGGATCGCCTGCGCGATGTCTTCCGGCTCACCCATTCGCTTGAGTGGATGCAGCATTCCTACCGCTTCATGCGTCTCGGGCGCGTGCAGGGGCGTCTTGATCATGCCGGGCGCCACCGCATTGACCCGAATGCCGCGCGACGCGTACTCGATCGCAAGGCCGCGCGTGGCCGCCGTGACGCCGCCTTTCGTTATCGACGCGAGCAGCGCAGGCACGTTCGAATTGGCGTACTCGACGAGGGTCGTCGTGATCTGGACGACGTGCCCGCTTCCCTGCTTGAGCATGGCCGCGATGGCGTTCTGCGTGATGAAGAAGAACCCGTTCAGGTTGGTCGCGAGAACGTCCTTGTAGTTCTGCTCGGTGTATTTCTCGAACGGTCCGGGAATGAAGATGCCGGCGTTGTTGATCAGCGTGTCAACCCGTCCGAAGCGCTCCAGCGCGGCGTCGATCACGCGCCTTCCGGTCTCAGGATCGGCGATGTCGCCGCGGATCGTGAGGAAGTCGGGATCGGAAGACGAGGCGATCGATCGCGACGTTCCGACAACGCGGAAATTCCGATGGCGATAGGCCTTGACGATCGCTTCCCCAAGACCGCGTGACGCGCCGGTCACCACAACAACTTTCTGTTCCGAGCTCATAGTTTTCCTCGCATGGACGACGTTGGATTCAAACAGCGAGGGATGAAATAGATCGCGCGCACCGACGCGAGAACGTATCGTTTTCGAGTAGCAATTCCTCGAAAACTGAGAAGGCGAATTGGACTTGATCCAGGCCTGTCCGAACAGCCCGTCAGTCCGGCTGCACCGAGGCCTGTCCCAGCCGGACCAGCGAAGCACGCAAGCGTGGCGCCGCATGGTCGATGAACCGGCGCAACTTCAGCGGCATTTGCGTCCGCGGGACGTGCACGATGTGAACTGGTTCGGGCTCGGGTTCGAACGCCTCCAGCACGGGCTCCAGTTTGTTCGCTTCCAGGAGCTCAACGGCTTGGTAATGGAGCAGCCGCACGAGCCCCACGCCCTGAACAGCGGCTTCGACGGCGGAGAGGGCCGCCGACACCTGGAGCCGCGGCGTGATCCGTATCTCGAAGCTCGTCAAAGACGTTGGATCGCGAAACTGCCACATGGGCGAGAGCATCGGCCCGTCGGTCGAGACGCACGGGAATCGCTCCAGATCAGAAGGGGTGTCCGGACGACCATGTTTCTTCAGAAGCGCGGGCGATCCGCAGGTAATCGATCGCATTGAGCCAAGGCGCGTCGCCACCATGTCGCTGTCTGGCAAATCTCCGAAACGCACGGCCATGTCGATGTGATCGTCGACCAAGTCGGTATTGCGGTCTCCCAAGACCATCCTGATGTTGATATCCGGAAACGCCGCGAGGAAGTCGGAGACGATCGGCAGAAGATACAGATGGCCGAACAGGACGGACGAAGTCACGACCAGTTCGCCTTTCGGGCTTTTGAATTCGCCGGCCGCCTCGCGCTCCGCTTCCTCGACCTGATCGAGGATACGGCGTGCCGCGGCCACATAGGCCATCCCTGCATCCGTCAGGGAAAGCTTGCGCGTAGTCCGTGTCAATAACTGCGCGCCAAGCAGGGTCTCGAGCTCGCCGACCTTACGGCTCAGGGTCGGAATCGCAACGCCCATCTCGCGTGCGCCGGCTGAGAGGCTGCCTTTTTCGACCGCGGCGAGGAGCATGGACATTGCTTCAAAGCGATCCATGACGGAATCCCGATCAAAGCCAGCGCCGCGACGACGATCGGTCCGGCGTGATCAAGAAATGGTCGAGAGCAAACATGGATCGCGAACCTTCAAGAAAAACCTGATAACCAAAGTGTGACGGTTACGATATCAAAATGCGCCACGTCCGCAGGTCCTTGGGAGCCGCGCCTCCTCGGAGCTTTCGTTCAGCGCATTGCCATCATGATCAGGCGATCGAATAGACGATCGGACAGGCACCGCCGGAGGAAAAGCATTTGACTTGCCATCAACCCCGCGTGGTAGCGCGTCCTGGGACGCCGTGCCTTAAGCGCCTTCACGATAAGATCAGTGACGCCGCGGGGCGGGGGCAAATCGCGCTGTCCGGCCTGTAGCTCGCGAAACTTTGCCGCGAGCGCCGCATAGGGGCCCTTGCCTGAATAGCGGTCCGCTTCCTCGGTCGCGATGGCGGCCCATTCGCTCGCGATGCCGCCCGGTTCGATCACGATGACGTCGATGCCGAAGGAGCGGACCTCGTTTCTGAGCGCATCGGAGTAGCCCTCCAGCACAAATTTCGAGGCGTGATACCAACCGCCGAGCGGCAGCGCGAACCGGCCGCCGATTGACGAGATGTTGAAGATCTTGCCGAACTTCCTGGCGCGCATATGCGGAAGGCAGAGCTGTATCAGGCGGGCCGCGCCGATCAGGTTGACCTCCATCTGCCGCCGCCCCATTTGGATCGGGACGTCTTCGAGGGCGCCGTATTGACCATAACCCGCGTTGTTGATCAGGACGTCGATCCGTCCCTGCTCCCGAATGATGCGGTCGACCGTCGTCACCATTGCCGCATCGTCCGCCACGTCCATCGCGAGGATCATGCCGCCGGCGGCCGCAATGTCGCCCATGCGATCCGTCCGGCGGGCCACGCCATATACCGTATAGGCTTGAGCAATCAGCCGCAGGGCAAAATCCTTACCCATGCCGGACGAAGCTCCGGTGATGAGGACGACAGGCTTGGATGCAATCACATTGGCCAATTTTTTATCGCGCGAGGTTATGGCGCCGTAATTCGGCGATGAGAGAGCACTGGAGTTGAATTACGCGGTACCGGTGCCGACGAAGACCGGCTCTCGAGGCGCATGGAAATATAATAACCGCCACCGAGCTAGTTGACAAGTTATGACGTGAAGCGTACCCATTGGCGGATCACGGCCCCAACAAGGCAACGGCCGAACACCGCGCCCCGTGGCGCGGCGTTTTAGGCCGTCACGGTCGGTGAAGTGAATATGGGTAGTGCGCAAACCGGATCAGGGCGGGGGCGGGCCGTTGCCAGGGCAAGTCGTTCTGGTGCTGCAAGGCGGCGGCGCGCTTGGATCGTTTCAGGCCGGGGTGTACCAGGCGCTCCACGAATCCGGCATCGAGCCGGATTGGGTTATCGGGACGTCGATCGGCGCCATCAATGCCAGCATCATCGCCGGCAACGCGCGCGAAAACCGGCTCGCGCACCTGAGGGATTTCTGGGAGCGGATGGCGCAGCATCCGGCGCAGCCGTTCTCCATGGGCTTTGCCGGATTCAATGAAACGCTGGCTTATTGGAGCGCCGTTGCCGAGGGCATTCCCGGCTTCTTCCGGCCGAACCCACTGGCTCATTTCGGCGGTGCTTATCCGCTCGGCGTCGAGCAGGCCGGCTTTTATTCGACCGCTCCCCTTCAGGCGACGCTTACCGAACTCGTCGATTTTGAGCTGATCAGCCGTTGCGAACCGAGACTTACCGTCGGCGCAGCGCATGTGCTCACAAGCCAGATGCGGTATTTCGATAACCGGGAAACCGAGTTGAGCGCAAAACATGTCATGGCGTCGTGCGCTTTGCCGCCCGCGTTTCCGGCGGTACGAATCGACGGTCAGCTTTACTGGGACGGCGGCGTTCTCTCAAACACACCCACGGAGGCCGTCTTCGACGATATTCCACGCGTCAGTTCCCTGATCTTCGCCGTCCACCTCTGGAATCCCGCCGGCGTCGAGCCGGCCACGATGGGCGAGGTATTAAACCGGTACAAGGACGTGCAGTATTCGAGCCGGCTTGCGAGCCGCATCACCCGTCAACAGGAAGCGCACCGTCTCCGTCACGTGATTGATTAACTCGCCAAGCGGCTGCCGGAGAGCGAGCGGGACACGCCTGCGGTCCGGGCCTTGGCGGATTATGGTTGCCAGACCCGCATGCATGTCGTCCGCCTGCTGGCGCCGCAACTCGAGAACGAGACGCACACCAAAGACGTCGACTTCACCGCAAAGGGTATCAGCCGCCGCTGGGAAGCCGGTTACGCGTATACGAGGGCTATGCTCGCGCGCGAGCCTTGGAATGGCGAGTTTGATCCATTGGCCGGCGTGATCTTACATGAGCACGAAGGGACGCATGCCCGGGCGGCTGAATGAGGCTGGCCTGGGCGATGGTGCCCGCGGCAAGCCATCGCCCGACATCTAGGCCAGCACAATCAGTGCGGCCTTTCGCCAGATATGTCAGCGACAGGTTATCTATTTGGGGCCATCTCTGCCTCAGCGCCGCAAGGGGACGCCAAACCGGGGCTATGCAAGCGGTACGGCAATGGCGGCTACCGGCGGTTGAATTCTTCACGTCCTCCATCGAATCAAATCGCACCGCGATCCATCGTATTTGACCGGTCATCAGGATCTCCAGGCGTCCCGTCGCGTTCAGTGGGCGACCGATAGCATGCGATTGCACCCGGGGGCCGTGGCCGAATCCCGAGCTTTGCAACATCGCACGTATGTGCAAATGCTGCAGCGGGAGATAAAGCGCTAGGAAAGTGACCGCGTTCGTGCGTCGCATCCCGCCGAACAAGGGAGGGACAAATGCGAAATGTGCTTCGGTCTGTGCGCATGCTCCCCTGGACCGCGGCTGGTGCCGCGCCGCTGAGCGGCGTGGCAAGTGGTGGTCTTGTAGGCTGGAATGGCGCTCCACTCTGCGCCGGGGCTCTCGAGAATCCCATATCAGCTCAAGTGCGGGGTCATCGCTTGCGCGTTAGCAATTGGTCGACAGCAGCGGACGCGTCTTTCGGCGCGCCATTAACACAATGATCTGGTCGAGAATACATTCCAGGAGTTTGTTGATGCCATCCACACTGCGGGCGATGCGACCGCATTTGAACGGGTTGCCGCACGGGTAGCGCAAAAGTTCGGGTTCCAGCGATTTGCCTATCTTCGCCTAACGGCGACACGCCCTTGCTGATCTCATCCTACCCGAAATCCTGGACCAGCCGATACTTTCATCTTGGATATCAGCAGCTCGATCCCGTGGTCATTCGCGCCCGGGTCGAACGCGACCTTTTCAGCTGGGGAGGGGCCAGTCGCGCGCTCGCCGGAAATCGAGCGCAGCGTCAATTCTTTGATGAGGCGACGACCTTTGGGCTTCGATCCGGGATTACGGTGCCGATTAGAGGCGGCTTCGGACGAATAGCCGCGTTCACGTTGGCGACAAGTGATCGCGAGATCAATCCGGATCGGCTTATTGGCGAATGGCGTGATGTCGTCCATCAAGTAGGTCTATATTTACATGCCCACGTGGCCTCGCGGCTCGACGTTCCTTTTGTCGCACAACAGCACACTGGAAGTGAACTGACCCAGCGCGAGCGCCAGTAGCTTGCATGGACGGCGCAAGGAAAGACGGTCGCCGATATCGCAGTCCTGGTCGCCATTTCGTCGCGTACCGTCGTCTTTCACCTCGAGAACGCGCGCCGCAAGCTCGGCGCGGGGTCGATTGCCCAATGTGTTGCGGTCGCGCTGCGTCGCGGCCTCTTGACCTGATCGACTTTCAGTTAACTCCACTCGACGAAATAGACGAGAATGCTCTGGCGAACCCGGCCAGACGAATGGTGCATTGTGTCCCAGCCAAACTGGTCTAGCGTGATCCAGCAGATCAAACGGCGCCTGCAAAATCTGACAGGCGATCACTAGCGCTTTTCTGGTTTCAGGGCCTCCCGGATAACTTGAGGAGGTCGGCATGCATGCCATCGCGCTTCACACGTCCGAATTTAGTCGCCATCTGGACTTGCTGACATCGATGTATCGCCTTCGCCGCCGCGTCTTCAATGACCGGCTGGACTGGAGCGTCTCGGTCGCGGGAGATCTGGAAATCGATGTTGTTTATGATGTCCTGAGCCGCATCTATCTTCTCGCCGTCTCGGATGAGAGCGAAGTCCTGGGTTGCGTCGGGCTCCACCCGACGACCGGACCGACAATGCTCGCTGATACCTTCGTCAATCTGCTGGCCAATAGGGCGGCGCCAAGCGACGAGCGTACCCTGGAAAGCTCGCGGTTTTGCGCCGACACCATGCGCTCCCTCGAGCCCGGCCGGAACGGATTCAACCGAGCAACCTTCGTGCTGTTCGCAGCAATGCTCGATACAATACGCGCAAGAGGAGCGCGCAATCGATCGTGACCGTCACTGATGCCCAAAGAGAGCACATTCTGAGGCGAGCCGGTTGGCCCTTGGAGCGACTGTCTGAGCCGCAGCCGGTTGGACCGACCGTGGCGCTCGCGGGCTTTCTTCACGATTCGGATCAGGTGCTCGATGCCATGTACCGGCAAGCCGGTGTCGACGGACCGGTGCTCGTCGCCACCGGTTCGGAACGCAATGCCGCCTGAACTCTCCTCGCGACGGAAAGTCTGCAATCATGCTGGCCGACCCGCGTCACAGCTGCCTCGTCTTATTGAACTTGACGCGGAGCGGAAGATCAAGCGTTTGCTCTTCGCCGAGCCCGAAGTCTGGCTTTGCTGTCGGCTTGCCGAGAAGTGTTTGGTGTTCCTCAAATCGCAATCGCCGACTATGATCGGGGCCATCTGACCGATCAGATCGTCGCTTCGATCGAGCACCTCGACATCGATTCTTGTCCTTGTGGCGGGATCCACGACTTGGGGCTCAGCTAACAGAATCAGCCGCTGGTGTCATCTTCCTGGGGGAGCATTCCTGGAGGAAGAGATGCTGATCGCGGCATTGGAGGAAGCAAGGATTCCAGTTCCACCCGGAGATGGGCGCGAAAGGGTTCGAGCGCTGGTTGATAGGTCATACACTTGAGCTCTCCGTCGCGGGCATAGACGTGAACGAACTCATGAGGACATACGAATCCTTGAGTTGATCTGGATCGGCGTGCGCGCGAGTGTCTGCCGCACTGGCTGGATAGCGTCGGCGAAAGCTTGTCGAACCGAAAGCTCCTCGCCTAGATCGGGAGCCGTTGTCGGTCGTGGAGCGCAGAGCGTGCGCCCCGTGTCCGCTTCTTTGGCCGGCAGCGCACGTGTCGCTAGCTATTTTCCCGGAACACCTTGCCTTTTACCTTGCTTCCGCACCGCGTCATGGAACACCATCCGCGCCGGCCCTCGGGAGAAGTTTCAACGAACAACATCCGGCAATCTGGCTCGTCACATGTCCGGATCAGTCGTGCTTGCGGTCCGGCCAACAAATCAATGGCGTCCCGGCGGGAGGCTTGGAATGCGAAGAACCACTCGAAAGACCAGCTGCGAGCCTGAGGGACGACAAGACCAGCAACCGGCAATCCAAAAAAAGCGAAAATGACCGCATCGATCTACCACATAAGTAAGCTGCCAATAGACATTGGCCCGGTTCTGCTGCGCTCGCCAAGTGCTGGACGCAAACCCGGTCAGCTGGCCATGGCCACCCGAAGTGGCTCGAGCGTGCGCCCCGAATTAAGACAACGCCGCTGAGCGGTGACGTCAATAGACATTCGAACGTGATGTTCTCTGCATTTCGAGAACGATGGAGGGTGACGTAGAAATCACGGGGGAGCTATTCGCGAGGCTGCAAATGTGCGCTTAAACCCTGATTAATGAGCGCTTGCTTCGAGTGCGGGATTTTCAAGAGAAGCCCTATCCGATGAGGTCCCTACTCGGGTGCTTCTCCTCCAAGTTTCTCAAGGTCCGTATGAAAATGACGAACCGCAACCTATCGGCGCAATGGCCCCTCACTTTTGGCTCCCACGAAGGTCCTCAGGACTATATCTTTCGTTGTTTTGATCGGAAAGGCCGCGACAAAACGTTCGCCGCGACATTGACGTTGACCATTGTTGTTGCAGCGGCAATTATATGACCGTTTATTATTGCAGCGGTAATTATAAACGACTTGCATATGGTCTCATCGGCCGCCTAATCACGCCCTGAGAAGCGGCTTTTCGCGGCCATATCCTAACCTTTGGCGGAATAGGCCAACAGCAAACTATAAATTATGTGGCATCGGATTCGTTGTATCCCCCACGCTTCTGCGGTCGTCGCCAGCGATTGCAGGAATGCCCAACCACACCCCAAGAAGTTCCATGGCCGCGTGCTCTTGAGGATCGCGGTGCGGGCGCCGCGTTTGTTATTGGCCGACTCAATACAGCCATTTGGTGTCCTTTCGTTTGAAGTGGTGAAAAGTTGCAGATGTCTTCGCCATTTCTTCCGCTCGCTACGAGTGGATGATTTGCTAAATGTTCGGCGGGGCTCGCATATACCTTCGCAAGACATAAGTAGTTTGAACGGGCATTCCGTTTTCGGGAAGCCCGCTCAACAAGCATCTCGCTCGATTGGATGAGAAGGAGCTCTCACTGGTGAGGTGACTTCTGGTCAAAGAGCCTTCCTTTCGGGGGCGGTTGGTTGGTGGGGGCGGACTCCATCATGTCTGATAGAATTGGTGGACCTGGTTTCATATGAAATTCGCAAATGATGTCCTCGATCTAGAATTGATCGCCAAGGCGATACAAAACATTTCCAGTGAAACCAGCTATAAGGGGCTAGCGGAGGCGCTCCTCCGCGAAGCGCTTAGCTATTGTGGGATTGGGCGAGGTGCCGTTCTGCTTAGCGAAATGGGGAAATTGCTTGCGAAAGCGGACGCGGACTTTCCTCACGACGAGGCCTGGATCTTTGTTTCGCAACCTCCGCCTCGTCGCTGCCGACTATCGGCCGAGATCAAGGAAAGGGTCATTCATCTGCAGGAAGCTGTTGTAAAATACGTTTCCGCAGACGATGCGGCGTTTGTTGAACCGACGGAGAACTCCCCGTACATAACCCAGTTGTTCCTGCCCCTGATTCGTCAAGGATTGACCATCGGCGGCCTCTATTTGGAATCTGGTCAGGACAAGGGGATTTTTACTGATAAATGCATCTCGGTATTGTCCATATTTGCTTCGCAGGTGGCCGTCTCTTTCGAAGCTGCTCGGCTTTTCGAGGCGCTGCGCGAGACCAATATGTGGATGGTCGAAGGGCAAGAGATCGGACGAATGGGTAGCTATCGCTACAACCCCCGCACCCAACTCTCAAGAGGGTCTCGCGAGTGCTACCGAATATTGGATCTCGACCCTGCTCTTAATCCGCTGCCATGGCGCGCGTTTCAGGACTGCGTCCATCCCGACGACCTCCCTGGGGTGGAGCAAGCGCTGGCGAACACCATCAACACGGCATCAACGTACAGATTTGAATACCGCGTCATTCATAAGGACGGTTCGGTACATCATGTCGTCGCGGTAGGCAAATTCGATCGTGGTCCGAATGGGGAAATGGAATTAAATGGGATCATAGCTGATGTCACTGCCCGAAAAGCATCGGAGCGGGCTCTCGCAGACGCGCGGAATGAACTAACAACAGTTTCGCGCCTCGCTTCGATGGGGGAACTTGCGGGTTCCATCATTCACGAGATTAATCAACCGCTGACCAGAATCGTTATGAGCGCTGAAGCCTGTCTAGGATGGTTGGAGCGAACTCCCGCCAGGCAGGATGATGCCCGAAAGGCCATGTTGCGCGTGATCGAGCAAGTCTATCAAGCGAGTGATGTTATCTCTGGCCTGAGGTCATTGGTCCGGGACGCACAGCTCAAGTTTGCCGACATCGATATCAACGATGCGATCGAAGAGGTCCTCGAGCTCCTGAAGAGAGAGTTTGAGATTGGCAATGTCGCGCTTCAGACACGCTTCGACAGATCACTGCGCAATATCAGAGCGGATCGAACTCAGATTCAGCAGGTCGTACTCAATCTCGTTCGGAATGCAATCGAGGCAATGCTTGACGTCAACGGGAGGAGCCGGGTCCTTACTATTTCGACAACGGCAGAAGAGGATCATGCTTTAGTGCGCATCATTGACACAGGCACAGGTGTCAACCCGTCGATGAAAAATAACCTCTTCGCCGCGCTAAACACTACGAAGGAGGCAGGCCTCGGCCTTGGCCTCTCGATTTGCTACAAAATAATCTCTGCCCATTCAGGACGTCTGTGGTTGGCGGAAAGCACGGATTCGGGCGCGACATTTGCGTTTACCGTGCCGTTCTGAACCAATGCCAACACCGATTTTTCCGACGCTTCCACAGACCGTTTGTCGGTGTCGTCACATTTCGCAGTCTAGGTCGCGTTGCTTTTTTCACTAAACTTGGCCTGAAGGCGTCGAGAGCGGATTGTGCGGCTCTTTCGCGGGTCCGGAGCGATCGCGCAGGTAGGTATCGATACCTGAAGCGCCGCCTTCGATTTCGTCGCGGCTCTGATATTTAAATGTCCGGAGCGTGTCGACATAACTTCGCTCCAGCGATTCAAGCGCAGAAGATCTGCCTGCCGGATACTTCCATATCGTGTTGCCTCACTTGGTTATGAAGACGAGCTGAAGGTGCATTGTACCCTCTTTCCATATGACGCCTTCCGAACCAAGCTTCAAGGCACTCGTAATGATTGTTACGGTGCAGCAGAAGCAAAGGCATAAGCACAACTGCTCCCTTTGGCACATCCACGCCGCAAAGTTCATGCCTTCGCGCAGCCTGCCGAGCTGTCATGAAAGCGGGGGAATAAGACCGCATCGCTTCATCGGAATTATAGCGCGGGTAGTCTCAGCTTTGGAAGGCTTTCTGCAGCGTGGTCGGGAGCAAGATTGACTGCGGTCGCCTCTTCGGTCACGGCCGTCTGCCACTCCGGTATCTGCGGGAGCAAAAACTGGCCTGGAAAATCGTAAAGGACGTATTCTCGTGTCCCCCCAAACATCATTGTCACGACTTCGCCGGCCAGGATGCCATTCGGAATGGGTTCTATAAGCCTCCGCGAGCACATCGAACAAATCCCTGGGTGCATTGAACCGATCCAACTCTTGTCTGTCGCGGATGATGCTCCTGAGCAGTTGCGTCCAACGACGACGAAATAGTTTTCTGCGCAAGCCGAGCAAGGTCGGTACGCCCCTTGGGAGAAGGAAATCCGAGGCCGTGGGCGTCCCAACGTTGCCACATAGCACGACACCACGCGTCTAGTTCTTCGCCGAACTTCGCTGTCTCCAATGAGAACATGAGGTGGAGGCGATGTTCAAACTAAATTCCTGTAGAAAATTGAGAAGATGGATGGGCCGATCTCTCGACGCTTCGAGGCCGGCGCATGCAACTTCCGCACACTTCATCATGTGTACGGTAAGCGCCGGCAGGTTCCGCGGCGCGCAGACCGGAGCGAGGACTTGGCGCACTTGGCGCTGTCGACGCCAATTTTTGCGCTCGCTGACGGATAGCCCACGACCCAGAAACGGGCCAAGCAGACATCACGGCGCGGCGACCCTGCTGATACAGTTCAGTGGTGGTCGATAGCACTTTGCGGATCGCGTCGGGCGAGTTCGCAGGCACGAGCGCTCAACCTAGAATCGTTCGCTTCGCAACGGGCTCAAACAGCTCGATGGGAATGCGCTGAAGGCATTCCGGCGCAGCATCGAACAAATATGAAGTCCGGTTGCATTGTCCTGCGCCAGAGGAGGCATCGCTGGAAGGCACATCTTCGAGAAACGCTCGACTGAATGATGAAATTGAAGATCCGAATGGTGCGTACGAAAATCGAACTTTGGACCTTCCCTTGTGATGGCGAGGTGACCCACCGGAATTAGGCTCAGATCAGCGCGGGTCTCCTGTCGGCGCGCCGATAAGGTATAAGCGTTTGATTCGCCTAAATAACAAGCTTGGGATTTTGCGTTCGGTCAATCGCAAGAACCGGATGTTGCGAGTCCTCGCCTACAATCTCACACGGGTGATGAACATCGTCGGCAAGCCGAGCCCAATTGCAGACATGCGCACCACTTTGAAGACCAGAAAGTGTGTCCAAAAGCGCGACAGCGCGTCCCCTAGAGCCACCTTGGCCCGCTGTTGGACGATCCGACGTGAAAACATCGGCGGCCTGCGCCGGCCGCTTCCGAGCTGTCCGTTTCTATACAACCAAGACCTTCTCGGACATCGGACTGTTTAGGCAATGACGTATCCGCCGGCGGCGCCCCCTCGGCGTTACGACGGTAACTGCTTCTCCTGCGCGGGAAATGATCGGGTGACACCGCGGCGATCTTGTCGCTGCATAGGTGGGGATGCGCGTGCCTGCGCTTCGTGAACGTTCCAAAGGGGAGATGATGACGTGAAAATTCTAATTGCTTGCACCGCCCTCACGGGCCACCTGAACCCGATGCTGTCGATCGGGCGTATTCTCGTCGATGAGGGCCACGAGGTGGTGTTCCAGACTGCCAGCGTGGTGCGCGACCGCATCGAAGGCGTCGGGGCGATATTCCGGCCGTTTCCGCCGGAATACGACTACGATCTGCGAGACTTAGACGCAGTATTCCCCGAGCGCAAAACTCTTCCGCCGTCAGAGCGCGTGGCCTTCGACATCAAGCAGATTTTCACGGCGCCAATTCCCACGCAGCACAAGGGTATCCAGGAGGTCTTGCTGGATTTTCCGGCCGACGTGGTCATGGCCGACAACTCCTTCCTCGGAACCTACCCGATGCTGCTCGGGCCACGGGCAAACCGCCCGAACGTCATCACCTGCGGCATCATGTTTCTGCCGTGGCATCGCGACGACGGAGCGCCGGCAGCGTTGGGGTTGCCTCCGGCGCAAAACGACGCCGAGCGCGAAAAATACGCTGCAGCTGCCAAGGATGTTGAAATGAACAATGTGGCCCTTATTCGCTACATGAATGACTGTCTGGCGGAAATGGGCGTCGGTCCGATGCCTGCCAGTTTCTTCGACACCATGGTCCTTCTTCCTGACGCCTATCTGCAGTTGACGGTTCCGAGCTTCGAGTTTCCACGCAAGGATTTGCCGAAATCGGTTCATTTCGTCGGCCAGCTGCCTATCACGCCGAACCAGGCGCCGCTTCCGACATGGGCGGGGGATCTCGACGGCTCGCGCAAGGTGGTGCTGGTGACGCAAGGGACCGTATCCAACCACGATTTTGGTCAACTGGTCGTCCCAACCCTGGCGGCATTGGCGGACGATCCGGATCTGCTCGTCGTGGTCAGTGCTGGTGGCCGTTCGATCGACGCCATCCCCGGCCCGATTCCTGGCAACGCGCGCCTCGCAAGCTATATACCGATGGAATGGCTGCTTCCGAAAGTCGACGCCTTGGTTACCAACGGTGGCTATGGCACCGTAAACCAGGCGCTCAGCTTCGGGATTCCGATCGTTGCCGCGGGACAGACCGAGGACAAGGCGGATGTGAGCGCCCGCATCGCCTGGTTCGGCGTCGGTATCGACCTCAAGACAGACGAGCCGACACCGCCGGCGCTACGCGAGGCGATCAGCTCGGTGCTCGGTCAGCCTGGTTATCGGGCGCGGGCGACGTCCATTGCTAGGCAGTATGACAGCATCGATGCACCGTTGCGAATCCTCCAGGTCATCGATCAGGTGGTGAACATTCGCGCGAACCACGCGCCTGAAGCGGACGACGGGGGCGGTTCAGGGAGCTTAAAGAAGATTTGAACACCGAGGCCGATTACGGATGTGACTTTCGATCCGTGCAAGAAATAATCACCCGTCCGTGGCAGCAAAGGTCGTCTCCTTTGCAGGGTTGACGAGAGGATCCGGCGACGGCGGTTACTGGCCCAGGGTGTGAAAACGCTCTATCTGCTGCGATCAGCGAGCTAAGATTCTCTGCGATTTGCGGGCGCTTTGTTGAAGGGTTGGATAGTGGACAGAGCACGCTATTTTTTCCGGCGTCGCTCGATGATTATGTGACCGAAGACAATCCAGTGCGAGCGGTCGACATGTTCGTTGACGGCGTCGACCTCGATAAGCTCGGGTTCGCCGGTGTCCAGCCACTCGACACCGGCCGACCCAGCTATCACCGGGCACCATGCTCAGCTCTAAATCTGTGGCTATCTTGATCGAGTTCCGTCGAGCCGACGCCGGGGCGGGAATGCCAGCAATCGAGATGAACCGGTTGACTGGGCAGTTGGCGCCGCAGTTCAAGACGATCGTGGACTTCCGCAAGGACAACGGCAAGGCAATTCGTGGGGTCTATCGCGCGTTGTCTCACCGTGCCGCAAGCTTGAGCCGGTCAGTGCCACGAGCGTCGCCATCGATGGATCACAGTTCAAGGCTGTCAACGCAACAAGACGAGAACTCGAGCGAGGCCACGATGAAGCGGCGTCTCGAGCGGATCGATGAGAGCATCGTCCGCTATCTCTTTCAGCTCGACACCGCCGATCGCCATGGCGATGCGGTACCGAAGGCGAAGATTGAGCGGTTGAAGGGCAAGATCGAGAGGTTCAAGTAGGAGATCGTCCGGCTCAACGCAACCAATGCGGAGATGATGAAGAGCGAGGACAAGGAGATCTCGCTGTTCGATCCTGGCGCATGCTCGATGACGAAAGTGGCAAAGACAGCCACGCGATTGAACGAGACCTGGGCGATAACTTTGTCCACGATCAGCTGGAGACCGGTCGAAAGCTCCGCGTGCTCACGGTTATCGATATCTTCTCCCGCTTCTCGCCTGCATTGGAGCCGCCATTCAGCTTTCGCAGAGCTGACGTCGTGGAGATACGGGAAAGTGCAAGAAAGTGAGATTCCTGGCGGCGATCCGCATTCGATCAAGGCACCGAGTTCGTGTCGCGCGACCTTGACCTGTGGGCCTATCAGCGCGGCGTCACGCTGGACTTCTCCCGGCCGGCAATCAGACCGACAATGCCTTCATCGAAGCCTTCAACGGACGCTTCCGGGCCGAATGCCTCAATGCACACTGGTTCCTGAGCCTTGCTGCCAAGGAGAAAGTGGAGGATTGTCGCAGGTGCTACAATGAAGAGCGGCGCCATGGGCCGGTCGGCAACAGGCCAGTTTCAGAGCAAAAAACTCCGAGACTCTAACCGCCGCCGGATGAAAACTCAGCGGTAGATCATTACTAATGAAGCACTAAAGTATGCCAGCTGAAATGAAAATGAAACTAAGACGCTGCAACGTTAGCAGAAACACCCCTTCAGGCAGGTGTTTCCTACTAAATTACTCAGCAGAAAATCGATGAGCACGTTCGTTGCGGCATTTGACGTCGGCACAACATCTCTGAAGGCGATTTTGGTGACGCGGGACGGCAAAATTTGTCATGAACGTAAAGCTGCCTTGACGACTCGGATGACCGAAGACGGTTTGGTTGAACAGGATCCCCAAGAGTGGTTTGAAGCCATGTGTTCCGTCACATGTTCTTGGTGGAAAGCTGGTGTGAAGCCGTCATCCATCTCGATCATTGCAATGACAGGACAAATGCAAGACCTTATTCCAATAAGTCTTGAGAAAAGAGCTCTATGCCGCGCAATTCTTTATTCCGATATGCGAGCGGTGGCAGAATCAGAACATATAAACGAGCTCTTTGGAAAGAGCTTCCTTCGAGAGCAACTCGCAAACACAATGACCCCGGCTTCAATTTTGCCCAAGATGCTGCATTGGCGCAGGCAGTTCCCACAATCATTTAGGAGGACGCACCGCTATCTATTTGGCGCCAAAGACTACCTCATCATGATGCTTTGCGATCGTTTGGTATGCGACCCAACGACAGCGTCGACGACGGGACTATTTCTGCACGGCGTGCAAAGGTGGTACACAGACATTCTGGAGAAATGTGACTTTTCCGTTTCATTGATGCCTGACATCGAAACGGCCGGTAGTGTCGTCGGAAGCGTTAACCGGTCCGCATCGAAGTGGACGGGCTTCCTCCAAGGTACTCCCATCACGTGTGGAGTTGGTGACGCAATGGCTGCTACCCTGGGTGCCGGCATTGCCGAGATGAACGAAGCTTATATCTATTTGGGAACAACGGCGTGGGTTGCTAGTTTTGTCCCGTCAGTTCCGCTAAAGCTCCCTGCCAATGACGCCATATACACGCTTGCGGGGCAAGACAAAGACAAGGACCTTCGTATAGCACCTGTTCTAAACGCGGGTAATATAGTGTCTTGGGCACTTACCCTAGTTGGCTGCAAGCCAGGGGACGATGCCACCCGATTCTATGAATTGCTTGAGAAAGAAGCGGCAGCTGCAGGCGATGTCGCGCCTCTAACTTTTGTCCCTTATCTCAATGGGGAACGCTGCCCCATCCAGACAGACGGGCAATGTGGCGCGTTTGTTGGGATTTCTGCGGGAACGACAATGGGGCAGCTTGCAAGGGCTGTCTTTAATGGCTTGGCCCAATCGCTGCGTTGGTGTGCCGAGTTACTTGATGTATCGGAAAATGGAGCCCTGCGCGTGGTTGGCGGCGGGGCTCGTAGCGCAGTTTGGCTACAAGCAATAGCCGATGCATTCGGCTGTCCGTTGATTGTTAGCGGTCGCTCTGAAATTCAGCCGGCCTTGGGGGCAGCTTCAATTGCAATGCAGACTATCGGTTGGGCCGATACGCGTTCGCATTTTCCCCTAGACGATGACGGTCGTGTGCTTATTGTGCCCGATGTAGATCTTTCGATGGCGATGCGAGACGGACACAAGCGTTTCAAGCGGCTATCGGAGGTAATAGTCGGTCTTGAGAGGCGCAGCTGACCGGGGTGACCAGCTTCGGCGAAGGCGCCTGCGCGTTTGTCGTGTCTAGCTTGCAGATGTGAAATGAAGGTCTGATCGTGTGCCGAATTGTGGGACTGTTCCCGGTCTGAGGCGACGAAGCTGCTTTGGACCTGCTGTCGATATCGCGAAACTCAGACGGTGCATATTGGCAAGCTTAAAGGTCCAAACTGACAAGCGCCCGTTGTCGGCCCTACACTGGGATGTGTTTCGGCGTGGAACAAGGGCCTTGACTCACATATGGAACGGCGCCGGCTGCAAGGTCTTCTGGTTAAACAAGAGATGACGGTGCGGTCATATATTCGGCGTTTGAGCGCGGCACCTGGCCGCTGGCCACGATGATCTGCGCGGAAGCAATCGCCCAATCAATTTCTCGCGCTCGAAGCGCAGTGAGTCAGGCGGTCTGATTGCTGCCAGGAATGTCGTCACTCGGGTTCATCCAGATTTGCACCTTGCCTCCTCGGCAGCTCCTTTATCTGCCAGAGAACTCTTGAATTTAGGATTTCAGCATCGCGGCTGGCGGCTGATGATAATAGATGCCTCCACTGACCAGCAAGGCCCAGATGGTACGAGCAATCTTGTTGGCGAGCGCCACTGATAGACCTTGACCGGCCGCCGTTGCAGCATTGCCTGGATCCAGAGCGGGACTTTCAAGCCTCCTGCCAGCTTCGCCTATGGGCAAGATCTCTCGAATGAGAACTTTCGGCGACTTCGAGAAGGCGCGCACCATCCTCCGTGATGCGGAGGAGCCGATCGCGCGATCGAAGAGTGCGACGCCCGTTTGCTCCTCCAAGCGAGAGTTTCGCTGCCAGTGTCGCTGGCGATCACGATGGGTCGCCGCGCTCGACGCCTTCTGGGTCGTTTACTTGAGCCAAGCCTGTGCATCGCCTTCTCTGGGACGCGCAATCACAGAATGCTCAATGTGCGGGTTCACACTTCGACTTGGCTAGAGCCTTTCAATATGACCTGACTATCGTCGGGCGCGGAACAAAGTGGACGTGGTTCGGACCCGGCCATAGTAGGAGGACGGCAATGACTACCTTCGTTCTTGTCCACGGTGCATGGCATGGGGGCTGGTGCTACGAGCGGGTGGCACGGCTGTTACGTCAGGCTGGCCACGAGGTCTACCCGCCGACTTTGACCGGCCTCGGCGAACGCGCTCACCTGATGAACCGCGGAGTCGATCTCGGCACGCACGTACAGGATATCGTCGGCGTCATCCGAGGATTTGTCGAATGTGGTGCTGTGTGGCCATTCTTATGGTGGCATGGTCATCACTGGCGTCGCCGAGCGGATCGCGCCGAAGATCCGTTCGCTGGTCTATCTTGACGACTTCGTGCCCGAGAACGGCAAGTGTCTGCTCAACTATCTTCCAGCTCAACAGTCGCAACAGGTTCGTGACGACGCAGCCCAGAACGGCGACGGTTACAAGATCACGCCGATCCCGGCGGCTGTTTTTGCCGTCAACGCCCACGACGCCGCTTGGGTGGATGCCATGTGCGTCAAGCAGCCGCTGGCGTCCTTCGAGCAGAAGCTCGAAATCAGCGGCCCGAAGATGCCGAAGCGGGTGTACATAGTTGCGGACGGGTGGGAGCCGTCGCCGTTCCAGCAATTCGGCGCGCGCTTTGGGGCCGATCGAGACTGGCAGTTCATCCGTTTCGGCGGCGGCCACGACGTGATGATTGATCAGCCGGAGGCACTTGCCGTCACGCTCATTGCCGCCGCCTAGGGATATGCACGCCTGGCTGTCTCCGGGGGACGAACAGGTTCGCGTGCGGTGCGACGGCGCGAACGAAGATCACGGTTCTTGCTTGAGGCCGCCGCCTCGAACTCGGGCCTAGCTCATTAACCGTACTTCTTGGGCTCCGGGGCAATGCAATGTTTGTTCCTGAAATGGACGGCGATTTCCGAATTCGGGGGCTGATGGAATTCTATAACGACGTTACGTATGATTTGCCTATAGAATATCGCAATCAGGCATTGAGGTCGGCTAGGTTATTGGCGTTGCGCCAACAGTGCTCCGCTTTCTTCATTAGCTCCGAAGCGACCATTTGGCTCTGAAAGCGCTCAGCGGCGTTGTCAGTCCAAGACATAATTCGATGCTCCGCAGCCTCCTCATACGCGTCACCTTCGCGCGCCAAATCCCCGGCCGTCATTTTGATGGTCATGTGAAGTCTCCCTCGGGTGCGTCGAAGTCATCTAACGGCCGATGCCAGTCCGGGCGCAGAAACCGGCATTGCTCCCTGATCTCGATTGCCTCGGCGCTGTTGCCGTAATCGCAATCACCGCAGCGCGAGCATTATGATCGCGACGGCAATCGGATCATTCCGGACCATAACATGTGGAAGTCCCGAATTCTTTGCTGGCCAGGCGTTCCGTGTAGGCCAAAAGAGCTTCAACGTATGCCGCGGCGCTAATCACGCAGTCCGCGGTGTTGACCGAGAAGCGGGAGCTCATTTTGAACTTTTGTGTGGCTTTGGCCCTGCGAAAAACCCAATCCCGATGTCGCTGCGGACCCTCGAACGATGCGGTCTTGATGTGAAAGCTCGGCCGGCGGTGCGGCTCACCACGACGTCGGAGGTGTTCCGAACTTGTGCATACTACCCATCGAATCTCACCGACGCGCCTGCCAACCAAGGCGCTGTTAACATGACCGGCGGAGTTATCAGGAGCTCTCCTCGCGGCGCCCGATATTCGCCCACCGCTGCACGGTCAGCTTCGGTCAGTTCGCCAGTGCGCGGCGCGCAGATGCGAGGAAGGCAATACCAGATTCGGTGAGAAGAAGCTTCCGTGTCATGCGTACCACAAGCTGCGAGCCGATAAACACCTCCAAATCCGAGACGCGCCGACTGACTGTCGGCAACGGGACGCGCAACGCTTTCGACGCGACCGACAGGCTCCCGCCGTCCACCAGCGCGATCAAGGTGCGGATGGCTTCGAAGCGATCCATTAGACTAAATTCCGCTACTTGAAAGAAAGGTGCCTCTAAATGCCGCAAACCTTCGATTTCCGATAGCTTCCAGAGGCGGGCAGGTGTGCGTTATAAGCGCCCGACGTATGTGCGTACTTTCGGAAGCCTTCCGCACGTTTGTAGATTTTGCACTAGCGGCGCTTGGCACCATGGTCGACTTCAGTTCAGTCATCCGATGACTTCCGTTTTCGACGATATTCACGTGTTGATTCCGTGGTTTTTCGCCGTTCACCTCTGGAATCCCGCCGGGCGCCGAGTCGGTCACAATGGGTGAGGTGCTCAACCCATAATCGGGTCGGATTGCAAGTCACATGACGCGCCAACACGAGACACACCGTCTCCGCCACGTTATCGATGAGCTTGTCAGACGACTCCAGGAGAGTGAGCGGAACGGTCCCGCGGTACGGGAACTGTCAGGCTATGGTTACCAGATTCGTATGCACGTAGTCCGTCTCCTTGCACCCCAACTCGAAAAATAGGACTCACACTAAAGATGTTGACTATAGCGCGAACGGAGTCGCCAGCCGCTGGGACGCTGGTTACGCATACAGAAGTCGATGTTGCAGCGCGAGCCTTGGAATGGCGAGTTCAATCCATTGACGGCGTACTGCTACATGAACAGGGAGGATCGCTCTCACTCAAGCAGGAGCGACGCGCGCCTCACCGCAGGCCGGCTGAATCGCAGCGATTACATCTGCCCCGATATCACGCGTCTGCGTCACGGCGCCTTGAATTGACGCCAAGTATGATACGCATCACAGTAAATACTGGATGAAGGCATCATAAAATCGAAGGTAAATTCATGGCGACAACGAATGTGGTAAACGTCGATGGTGCGCGCGTCGCATATCGATTGCACGGGCGTGGTCCTGCTGTGGTGCTCGTAAGCGGCACAGCCGCCCTGGATATGCATTGGGGCCCAGTGATCGGAGAGCTCGCCAGACACCGGACCGTGATCAGTTTGGACTACTCAGGCTCCGGAGACACAACAGATGACGGCGGTGCGCTTAGCCTGCAGAAGCTTGCGCATCAGGTAAGGGAAGTGGCCGGCGCAGCCGGCGTGGAGCGGTTTGATCTAATTGGCCATTCCCTCGGAGCGGCGATTGCAATTCAGCTTGCAGCCAGTTCCGCAGATCGGGTCCGATCCCTCATTGTGGTCGCAGGCTTTTTGCGGGGCGCAGAGCCGCGGCTTAAGCTTCAATTCGAGCTCTGGCTTGACTTGCTTCGCACCAACCGCGGCGCATTTCTCAAGCTACTGTTGCTCTCGGGACTCACGCCAGCGTTTGTTTCGAGAGTGGGTATTTCGACGATCGAAGACATTGTCAAAGAGTACACGCATCTCGCTAATTGGGAGGGGATTGCACGTCAGGTCGAACTGGATCTGGCTGTTGATGTAAGCAGACAGGTCGAGAGAGTCACCAGTCCCACGTTGGTAGTGAATTGTGCTTACGATCAAATCGTCACACAGACACCCGAATTGGCCGCGAGCATTCCCGGTTCAACGTGCCAGGAGATCAGTGCCGGGCATCTGGCATTCTTCGAGGGAGCCGATCAATTTCTCTCGTTGGCTACCGAGTTTCTGCGCCGACACGACGCGTAGGTATTGAGGAGAGTGCTCATGAGAGCTCAGATTGATCCGTTTCTTGGCAGGCCTGCCCGATCTACAGACATTTGTGGGCACACTAAACCGGTTGGTTGCTTAGGGAGGGTTCGGCTTTAGAGGTTTGCCGAAATATACATTCGTGCGGCGCTCTACCGACGTATTTCAGGGCGCGCTTCTGGCTCTGGAAAGCCAGTCCGTAACCATCTTTCGGCCGGTCATCCTATGACGGTAAGGTTCACATTCGGGCGATTAGCTGTGCCGCTGCGTCGTGGATCACATTCATATGCACCGGCCCAACGAAAAGGCGCTCCATGACGCTTAGGACGCCGCCTTACCCGAGTAACGCAAATTGTCGAGCCTGAAATCTCCCTGAAATAATTCAAGTGCCTCTTCAGCTCGCGCCTTTGCAGCAGCAAGGGAGCTACATGGGAGGTGTTCAAGATGACCAACGCAGCAATCGTGCCCAAACATATCGCTGAGGCACTCGTATCGCCCGGGGCTCACGCCGAGCGTGATGTACTGTTTTCAAGCCTGCGCTGGCTTCGGGTCAATAACCCGGTCGCTCTCGTCGAGGCTGAGGGTTACGATCCGTTCTGGCTCTTGACCCGACATCGGGACGTGTACGAAGTGAGCCGGCAAAACAGCCGGTTCCACAAATGCCGACCGCCCGGTCACTTTGGTGGACCGAGAGCGCGAAGCGGCGATGCGGGCTAAGACGGGCAAGCCGCATTTCATCCGCCTTCTAATTAATATGGACGAGCCCGATCATCTGAAGTTTCGCCGAGTGATCCAGGGCTGGTTCACCACTCCCAAGCTCAAAGCGTTCGAAGCGGACGTCCGGGCCATCGCCAAGGCCTCCGTTGATCACATGGCTTCGCTCGGCGGAGAGTGCGATTTCGTCCGCGATGTCGGCCTGACCTATCCTCTGCGCGTGCTGACGAAGCTCATCGGTATTCCGCCCGAGGACGAGCTCCTGATGCTGAGACTGACGCAGGAATTGTTCGGCCGCCAGGACGAGGACCTTCGCCGCAAAAGCGGGCTGACGCACCGAAATGAGTCCAACGATCTGGCGGAGGTGTACGCCGAGATCGAGGCGTATTTTGCGCGGCTAACTGATGCGCGCCGTCGCCGAGCCAGCGATGATCTGGCAAGCGCCATCGCCAATGCTCGGATTGATGGCGCGCCGATCCCGCATTTCGAGGCGTTCTGCCTTTACCTTATTGTCATGACGGCCGGACACGACACTACATCCTCGTGCACCTCCGGCGCTATCTGGGGCCTCTGCGAGAGTCCGGGTGAGCTGCGCAAGCTCAAAGAGAAGCCGGAACTGACCGAGACGCTTGTCGACGAGGCGATCCGCTGGACGAATCCGGTCAGCCATTTCATGCGATCGGCGAACGAGGATGTCGAGCTGGGAGGTCGGTCTATTCGCAAGAGCGATTGGCTGATGCTGTCCTATTTTTCGGCCAACAACGATGAGACCGTGTTTGACGAACCCGAGCGGTTTCGGGTCGATCGTAACGCGTCCCGCCATATCGCATTCGGTACGGGCGCCCATGCTTGTATCGGCCAACATCTCGCGCGGCTGGAGATGCGCATTCTGTTCGAGGATTTGATTCCACGCCTCGACGCTCTCGAGCTGGCGGGCAAACCGAAACGCTCTGCTTCCTCGTTCGTCGGGGGGCCCAAGCCGGTTCCGCTGCGCTTCGTCTTGCGATAGGAAGTGCCAGTTGCGACGGGAAGAGCTGCACGACGCGCGGGGGGCATCGATCGCAACCGAAGCCGCGGTATGACACTAGATGCCGTAATGGGCCCTGCTCCGAGCAAGGGGTGATGATGGTGGCTGTCCCCCGATAGATGATGAAACGGGGTCACGACGTTGAGTCGGCCCCGAGCATCCAGAGACGGAGGACAGCCGTGGAGAACTATGCCGGAATCGATGTGTCATTGGAACTGTCGAGCGTATGCGTTGTGGATGCCCAGGGTAAAATCCTGAAGGAGGCGAAGGTCGCGAGCGAACCTGACGCCTTAGTTGAATTTTTCGAGACGCTTGGCTTTGCAGTGAAACGGATCGGTCTGGAGGCTGGGCCGCTTTCGCAATGGCTGCACGCAGGACTGAAAGCAGCAGGATTGGAAACGGTTCTGCTGGAAACGCGGCATGTAAAGGCCGCACTATCTGCGATGACGGTCAAGACGGATCGCAAGGATGCGCGCGGGATCGCCCAGTTGATCCGGATGGGATGGTTCCGGCCGGTACACGCAAAATCGGTCGATGCGCAGGAGATCCGGGCACTCCTGATCGCGCGCAAACAGCTTCTTGGGCGACTGATCGATGTGGAATTGAGTATCCGCGGGATATTGCGTGGTTTTGGGCTGAAGGTTGGCCCGGTCACGCGGAAGAATTTCGAGGCGCGGATCCGAGAGTTGGTTGCGGGTCAATCGACATTGGAGCGCATTGCTAGGGCAATGCTCTCGGCACGATCGGCTTTAAAGGCAGAGTACGGAAGGCTACACAAGGCTGTGCTGGCAACTGTGCGTGACGATGCGATCTGTCGCCGGCTGATGACAGTGCCAGGCGTCGGTCCCCTGGTAGCTATGACCTACAAATCGGCGATTGATGACCCCCATCGCATCGCAAAATCGAAGGCGGCAGGCGCGCTGTTTGGGCTCACGCCAAAGAAATACCAGTCGGGAGAAAAGGACGTCACGGGCGGAATCACGCTGGCCGGAGACGATTTAGTACGCACGGTCTTGTATGAGGCTGCCAACGTTCTGCTATCGCGCATCACGCGGTTCTCAAAACTCAAGCGTTGGGGGATGGACGTCGCCAAGCGGCGAGGCTCGAAGCGCGCAAAAGTGGCTCTGGCACGTAAGCTCGCAGTGATTCTACATCGGATCTGGGTCGACGGCACAACTTATCGATGGGCAGAAGCGGGGCCGATCGCAACATAGAACACGTCGAGGAGATTAAGAACGCAACCGGGCTGAACTGAAGCCCAGTGCCCGAAGTCCCGTCGCCGGGACGGTGGATCCGGTGAAGCCGTTACACGCCCAGTGGCCGTCGTCTGACGAACCACGCGTATCTAGATAGGCTCACCGCTCCCTCTGACAGCATGATGTGGCGGCCAGGCGTTGACCACGGACAGAAGCATGAGTTCGGCGGCGTGACGTTCACTCGGGAGGCTTGACATCATCGGGCCCATTACAGAAGGGCGTGTAAAGGCGGGGGCGCTGAGCGGACCGCCCCCGGGCGTCAATCATGGAGATCGAGGGAAGGCGCGGGGCGTCGCTTCCTCTCGGCTGATCACTTGAGGCCGAGGGGGGCGGAATTGATGCCGCACCGCGGGATGAGTTCGCACCTGTGCGGCGTCTGGTGAAACGGCCCCAACTCGTCGAACTGCGAGCGGCCTTTCCGCAAAACGTAGGCAGATGACCGGTGAGGTTGATGGCGGTTATTGCTCCACAGCCGCGTTTAGGCGCGCCAGTGCAAGCAGATTCATTCTTGCAAGAGCAACTGTCCTCATGATGATTGTCAATCCTGGCGCCGTTCGTCTGGCACGAACGGCTGGAATGCTCGATAGCTGCCTCGCTCCTTTGGGATGTCGCGTGGTACGGCTGGGCTGCCATATCCGGATTTGATCCATGAGCGGCCGGGCTCCTGGGGAGTGCCCTCGATCGGCAAGGCCGGTCTCGACGATCAATCCGCTTGGGACAAGACCGAGCAAGCGATCTTCACCTCGTTCTTCATCGGAGCGTTAACGGCTGTTGCTGCGGTCGCCGCAATCAAGGCGATCAAAAAATGACCAATGATGCCCGCGACCGCGTAACGCACGTGGAGACGAAGGTCGAGCACGTCACCGAACAACTCGCCGACATACAGAAGAAGGTCAACGAAATGCATGATCTTCTGATGCAGACCAGGGGATGCGCTGGTTGATCGTCGGCATGGCTGCGGTGGCAGGCTGCCTCGCTTCCTTCGCGCCGAAATATCTGCCGTTCGTCAATAAATAGAAGTTCGCCATTCCATGACGTCAAAAGTGCGCCTCAGCATCGAGACGAGCAGAAATTTCTTGTCGGCTTTGCTGCAAGGACGGCAGTCGAGTGGCCGTCCACCGCAGCGCCATTCTCCGCCCATCGAGACTAAAGGGAGGTTCACGCTGGAGGCGATCACGATCGTAACAGATCGCAAACCTGACATTTGTGAATGAAACGGTGTCACGTTTCCGAGGCCGAACAGTCCAGGGCTCTGGAAACATGTGGCCGGAGGAACCAGTTTTCAGCAGCAAACAGGTGTATCCAAGGAGACTCGAAAAGAAATGGGGGGCCGATGACGCTCGCAAGCGCAGAGTTTCTCAACTCACCTGAATTGGATATCGATGCTTGGAGAGAAGCGCTTCTGCAGCAGTGGGGGCGCTATACACCAGTGGCGAGGGAGTTCGGCCCCTTCACTGGGCGAGCACGTGCTCGAAAGCCATTCGGGTTCGTCGGCGTGGATCTAAGCTGCAACAATGCCGACCGCGTCGTGCGGACGCAGCGCGACACTCGCTTGGATGGGGCGGATTATTACTTCGCCCTGTTCCAGATAGCTGGCGCATCAACCATCGTGCAGAACGACCATGAGGCGCAACTCGTCGTGGGCGATGTTGCACTGGTAGATTCGTCTCGGCCAGGGGCATACATCGCCGAGAGCGGCTATACGCAATGGTTTTCGTTGCAGCTGCCCCGGCGTTCACTGGTCTCTCATCTCGGCTTCAACCCCGAGGGCGCTCTTATCGGAAGGGACAGAGCGGTTATCGGGCGTGCTTTGTTCGACCTTGTACGAAATGCCGATAGGGCCGACACCTCAACATTCCACTCGTCACATTTGCAATTAGCAATCTACGATCTCGTCGGTGCATTGCTTGCTCCATCCGGACCTGCAGAACTGTCTCTTCATGCCGACAAGTTGTTCAAGCGCGTCTGCGATCTCATAAGGGATGGCTACATCAATCCGGACTTCGGTCCTCGCGAGGTGGCTACCGGCGCGGGTATCTCGCTGCGTTATCTACAGAAGCTCTTCGCAGCCCGTAATTCGACCTGTAGCGAATTCATTTATTCGCTTCGATTGGACCACGCCGCGCGGCTTCTTCATCGCCGAAAATTGATGAGGACAGAGCAACCCATCAGCGAGATTGCTTACGTTTCCGGGTTTCGTGACTACACAAATTTCGCTCGAAAATTTCGGCTCCGGTTCGGTCACTCTCCATCTTCTCATAAGCGTGATCTCGCTTAGCTCAGGGCGCTTCCGTACTGCTGAACGTTCGTCGTTCGCTCAGGACATCCCACCTCGCGCGACGTAAGTTGCGCGTCAGCGTGGGAATGCCGCTCTAAAAGGAAAGCCATAGTGAATACCACCTCTGCGCAAGCGATTATCGCCGATAAGGATGCAATTGAGTATGCCATCGCCATGCTCTCTTTGGCCTTTGACACTGATCCCATTGCCGCCAGTGCTTCGGAACGTCCGCTGAGACAAGGCTGGAGGATGACAATGAAAGTTCTCATTGCTTGCACTCCTGCGACCGGCCATCTCAATCCACTGCTTGCGGTCGTTCGTGGCCTTATCGACGAGTGGCACGAGGTTACATTCCTGACCGGCTCGGCCATCATAGCGATGTTACAGAGTAAGGTGAAATCGTCTGTCGAGCGCAGTGCTCAGTGACATCAAGAGGAGGAAACAGAGTGCCTCCTAGCTCAAATCTTTCTGTAGCTCGGACATCGGGCTGCTGGCACTTACCGATCATTCCATCTAATTCGGAGAACAACCATGAGTCTACTGCGCGAAGCCGAGCCAACTGACGCAAAGATGTGCGGTACCGTCTGCTTTGATGCATTCAAGGCAATTCACGGTCAACACAACTTGCCACCAGATTTTCCTAGCGCCGACATGCTGGTTGAGCTTCTCGCTGGATTGATTTCTCATCGTGGTGTCTATTCTGTGGTAGCAGAGCAGGACGGCGTGATCTTAGGCAGTAACTTTCTTGATAGCCGAAACTGGGTAGCGGGAGTCGGCCCCATCACCGTTGATCCAACTGTCCAAAGCGGCTCCATTGGACGTCGGTTAATGCTTGACGTACTACGGCAGGCCAGTGACAGAGGAAAGGTAGGCGTCCGGCTTCTGGTGGCTGCATTCCACAATCGCGCCTTCTGCCTGGGCTCGAAGCTTGGCTTTCAATGTCGGGAGCCAATCATAAAACTAGGCGGGGATTGCCTAAATGTCGAAGTTCCAGGCTATATAGTGCGGCCAGCAAGTGTTGAGGATATCTACGCTTGCCACGCGCTTTGCGTACGAGCTCACGGATACGATCGTAGCCCCGAACTGAGTGACGCCATCGCACTGGGTACCGCACGAGTCGTCGAACACCGTCGCCGTTTGGTGGCCTACGCAAGCGACGTCGGCGTCTTTGGCCACACTGTCGCTGAGAATAACGACGGATTGCAAGCTTTAGTGGGCTCAGCAGAGCGATTTTCAGGAGCTGGCTTCTTATTGCCAGCTCGCAACCATGAAATGCTGTTTTGGTGTCTGGCGCGCGGCCTACGGGTACTTTACCAAATGAATTTGATGACTATTGGTTCGTATATTGAACCAACCGGCTCCTACCTTCCGTCGGCTTGGTATTGAAACGCTTCAATCGAGTAGATTGTTGAGAAGACATTCCACGTCTATCCCGATGTCTGCAATCCTAACTCACGTTCAGGCATTGAGCCTTCTACCGGCTGATGAGCGGAGCAGTCGCCAGCGCAGCTAAGGCTGCAACCATAGCAGAAACGATCGTCATCATGAGCAGATCTGCAAGCAACAAAGCAAGTTCGACAACAAAGTCCCCCAGTTAGCGAATTCGGATGAGACGACGCGTCGCCCGATGACGGTTCTTGGTGTCGGCGTCGTGGCCGCCTTGACGTTCTGCCATACGATCGATGACCCATCGCGCTTCCGATCAGCATCGACGCCCGCTTTGAGCGCCATCCCGGTTTACTACGAAATTCGTGCTTGGGAAGAATCCAGCAAAATATGCCGAGTTGCGTCAATTCCTCGAAAGCAGAGCCGGCCGCTGATCGCTAATTCAACAGGCAACGGCGGCGGCGATCTGGGCTGCCCGGAGCTCATCATCCATGTCTAGTCGTATCGAAGATTATTCACTCATTGGAGACTGTGAGACGGCTGCGCTCGGCTCTAAGGAAGGTTCGATCGACTGGCTCTGCTGGCCTCGCTTCGATTCAGGAGCATGTTTTGCGGCGCTGCTTGGCGGGGCGCACAATGGTCGCTGGCGAATCGCACCCGTCGTCAACTCTGCAGCGGGTACCGAAATGCGGGTCACGCGCCGGTATCGGAAGCACACGTTGATCGTGGAGACGGAATTCGCCAATGCGGACGGCGCCGTCGTCCTGATCGACTTCATGCCGCTTCGTGGAGTCCTGGCCGTAATCACATGTCGTGCGTCTGGTCGCGGGGAAGCGCGGCACTCTGGCGATGCACATGGAATTGATCCTGCGGTTCGGCTATGGCGGGTGGGTGCCTTGGGTTTCTCGTCGAGAGAACGGCGACCTTCTCGCGATCGCCGGGCCGGACACGGTGCTTCTGCGCACGCCAAGCGAGCTTAGGAGCGAGGGGTTCTCCACCGTCAGTGACTTCGTCTTGTCGGCCGGGGAACGAATGCCGTTCGTTCTGACCTATTGCCCGTCTCGTTTGCCCATTCCCGAACCTGTAGACCCTGAGAACGCGCTGCGTGCTACGGAGGATTATTGGCGTTCCTGGGTGAGCGCGGGAACCGGAATGAGTACGGTCAAGCACGGCGACATGGTCACGCGTTCGTTGATTACGCTGAAGGCTCTGACCTATGCGCCTCATGGCGGCATCGTCGCGGCGCCCACCACCTCGCTGCCCGAACAACTGGGCGGTCCGCGCAATTGGGACTATCGCTTCTGCTGGTTGCGCGATGCCACGCTGACGCTCCTCGCGCTGATGAACGCCGGATACGACGACGAGGCGCGTGCCTGGCGCGATTGGCTACTCCGAGCCGCCGCGGGAAGCCTCGAGCAGATCCCGATCATGTACGGAATCACGGGCAAGCGATGGCTGGTCGAGCATGAGGTGCCATGGCTCGGCGGCTATGAGAACTCGAAGCCGGTGCGCGTCGGCAACGCGGCCGCCGACCAGCTGCAGCTCGATGTGTTCGGCGAAGTCATGGATGTATTGCATCAGGCGCGGTGCGTCGGCTTGCAATATCTGACAGCGGCATGGGACTTCCAGTGCGCCCTCCTTGCACACCTCGAAACCGTATGGCGCAGCGCAGACGAAGGAATTTGGGAAGTACGAGGAGGCCGCCGCATCCTATGTCTTCTTGGGCTGGCTCAGCGACCATATCGGCCGCAAGCCGGCCTTATACATTTCCGGCGTGCTCATTGTACTGCTGACGCCGGTGACCATGGCGTTGATTGGCGGCGGGTCCGTACAAGGATGGCTCAATCTGACGCTCGTGGCCGCCGCCACACAGATGCTGTTTGTCGGTCCCCTAGGCGTGGCACGAGCCTACATCAACGAGCGTTTCGCGACGTCGGTTCGCTCGTCCGGGTGGGGCGTTGCCTACAGTGCCGCTGTGATTATCCCTTCATTTTTTCCTTACTACATGAACCGCACCGTATGCCCCAATGTCTATAGCTCACGGGACCAACGGTGCGATGAGGCGCAAGCCTTGATCCCCACCAAGCACGGCCGTAGCTTCTGGAAAAAAGGTCAGGACGTGGCGGCGCCTCAACTGACGGCGTACGACCACTTGGCCCGCTGCATCAACGCCGTGTACTTGGAAGACCGAAACTTCGCAATATCCAGACCGATCGTCGAAATTGACTGCATAGGCTGCTCCTCCGAATCGTGGGAGCCTCAAACGGCGCCCACTCCTTGGCACTCTCGTGCCGGGGGAGGAGCCGTCCACATGGGGTAATCGCGGGAGCGAGTCGCCCCTGAATCAATGGCTGTTCCCCGATAGGATGGAAATACGGGCTCACGACTGGACGCCGGGCCCAAGCATCGAATGGAGAACAGCCATGGAAGAATATATTGGTCTCGACGTGTCGATGAAAGAGACGGCAGTCTCGATCCGCCGTGCAGGTGGACGGATCTGGCGCGGCAAGTGCGCATCTGATCCCAGCACTATCGCCGAGCTCATCCGCAAGCGGGCGCCATCCGTGAAACGCGTGGTATTCGAGCCCGGACCGCTGTCGGTATGGTTCTATCATTCTCTGCGCACCGAAGGGTTGCCGGCGATCTGCATCGATGCGCGCCATGCTAAAGCGGCGCTCGATATGGCGACGAATAAGACGGACGCGAACGACGCCGATGGTCTGGCGCAGCTCGCGGAAGTCGGGTTCTTTCGTGAGGTGCGTGTCAAGGGATTCGACAGCATGCTGACCCGCACGCTTGTCGCAGCGCGGACGCGGCTGGTCCGAATCACGACCGAGCTTTCCAACCAGATCCGCGGTGTCATGAAAACCTTCGGTCTGCTCGTTCCCGCCGGAAAGGGAAGCGCCTTCGAGAAGAATGTGCGGAGCCTTCTTGCCGACCAGGACAGACTTGCATCCATCGTGCTACCGATGCTGGAAGCTTGGCGTGGCATTCGCATCCGCGCCGCCGAACTCGGATGCCAATTGGTGCGGGACGCGCGCCAGAGTCGGGCTTGCCGCATCCTCATGTCGATCCCTGGTATCGGTGCGATCACCGCAACCTCCTTCACCACAGCTATTGAGGAGCCTGACAACTTCAGGAAATCTCGATCTGTTGGCGCGTGGATCGGCCTAACAACGCGCCGCTACCAATCCGGAGAAGTCGATTATGACGGCCATATATCCCGACGTGGCGATGGCCCTTTGCGAGGGCTTCTCTACGAAGCGGCGGCGGTCATTCTGACGCGCAGCTCAACCCACAGCACTCTGCGCACGTGGGGTCTGCAGCTCCGGGAGAGGATCGGCTTCAAAAGAGCTGCCGTGGCTGTGGCGCGCAAACTGGCGGTAATAATGCATACGATGCTTAAGACCGGCGAGCTGTTTAATCCGAATGCCGGCGCCGCCGCATAAGTCCCGATAGCGTTCAGAACCTGAACGCCTAAGGTGTCCCTGCCGGGACGTGAGCCGAGCCATTCCGCTGATGCTGTTGCACTGCTGAGGCCGATCCCGGGCAGAGGCGGCCAGGTGAGATCAATCACCACGACGGTGGACGCGGTGTCTACTTCGAAGACCCGAACGGCCACCTGCTTGAAATCATCATCCGCCCGTACGGCAGCGGCGGATGGAATCCATAAGACCCAGCAGTCCGCCCTCACTGATGCCGATGTCCGCAAAGTGCCGATTGTGTTGAAAAAGTCGAAAATGCTGCCTCAGCAAAGTTCCCGCAAAGGCGTACTGATCTTCGACTTCGGCGAGTGATGCCACCTTAGAATACGAGAGAACGCAACTTGACGAGTCCGCAAGCGCAACCTCACAGAGCGGCATGTCCGTGCTTGACAGGATCGACTTCGCGCTTTCGATGCGCTGGTAGAGCAGATATTCGTGGGGACGATATCCCGTCGCAGCTCGGAATTGCCCTGCGAAGTACATCGGCGACAAACCGGCCACCGCAGCCAGATCCGCGAGACTCAAGGCTTGCTGGAGGTGCTTGTCAATGTGCTCCTGTACCCGCTTCAATCGCCACTTGGGAAGAGCACTGGCCTTCCGACCCGACAATCCTATTCTTGCGGCATGCATCACAGGAGTTTGGCTCACGGTCACAGCATAAAGCCGGTCGCCTGCACCCTTTTTATCGAGTAACGCAGCCCCGATCGAATATTTGCGGGGGCCAACGCCGTGGGTTAGCAATAACCATCCTTCATTAAACTCGATGAGCGATCCGCAATTGCCGATTTGCACAAATTCCCAGGGCGGATCAGCCGAACCACATCCTGCCTCAGTAGAGAGAGCGACACGGCCAGCAGAACGACGTCCTTCATCAGGAAGGGGACGTTCCAGTCATCGCGGGGAATCCTCCCGCAGCGACGTCCCAGCTTTCCGGCATGAACGGAATGATAGTGACCGTTGCGATGAAGGTGCCGGTCGAGCCGAGGGCACCAAGGACGCCGAGCCGCTTGTCCCAGAAGCCGGCGAGCAACAGAGTCCCGAAGGTCCACTCCGAGACGCCCAGGAAATAGCTGGCGCCGGCGTGGCCGAACACGGGGTAGAGCCACCAGATCAGCGGCCCGTTGCTGATGAACGGGACCAGTCTTTCGAACTCATACGGAAACCACTTCTGGTAGCCGAAGAAGAAGAACATGATCACCATCGAGGCGCGGACGACGTGGTAGTCGAGATCCTCCGCGAGCAGGCCAGACCTTTGCAGCGCGTGGACGAGCGGGTTTAGCATGGTGTTGGTAATCGTGGTCATGGTCGTGATCCTTTCGTTCAAGGTCTGATGGGGCGCGTCGCTTCATGCGACCGCAGGGAAGTCGATCTCGGTGTCGTTGATGCGGTTGAAGACATTGGTGAAGACCGTGGTGGCGAAGGCCAGACTAATCTCGACCAGTTAAGCATCGCTGTAGGGGCCGACCGGGGTCGGCGTGACCAGCTTGGACGTCGTCGTTTGCTTTCGGACAAATCGGGCCGAAAAGACAGCGGCCGATGGCCGAGAAGAGCTTGCGCCACAAGCACCATAGCCGAAAGGAAGAGCGGAAAGGACTAAGAGCACGCAGGAGCTTCCAGAGAAGGCGGCGGAATACAAATCGAGTATGTTCTGCATCGGCTGCGATAACGCAAGAATAGGAACGGTCAGAGCCGGCGAGAGCCAGAACCGGTGCTGAATATCTGCAACCGCAATCGCATGGTTATGTCGAACGTGGTTGCGGTTGATGAGGTGATAGCTCATAGCCTTGGAGGCCATTCGCGTTCAGTTACGTGGTTATAGCTGACCGGCGATAATCATGAGACGGCCTTGAAGAACACGGGACGCTCGCGGAGGGTAAAGGCACTTTCTTTGTCGCGTTTTTGACTTAGTAGCAATAACTGAGCTGAGCCGGCTTTAGGCGCCTTGCTCGGATTGTGCTTTCTTTGCTCAAGATGGGCGCGCGCTTCTCGTCTAAGGTCGCCCCTGGAAAAGATCGATGGCTTTGTGGAGGACGAGCGCTTCGAAAGCAGGCATCGTTCGGGCTGGAGTCTGCCGCTGTCGACGTGCGGGACGAAAAGTCGATGGTTCGATGGCGTACGACGCGCGTGCATCACATCATTCAGAAACAGGGGCGCGCGGAGATTTTCGAGGATTACCATTTGAGAATCGGTGATGTTACCGCCGACACAGATGCGCCTAGCTCGGCGTCGGTACATGAGCAGCGTTTCGACGAGACTAAAATAGGTGCAAAATTTGCGACGATAGCTGAGCTTACCCGGCGGCAGGGCACTTCATTTGACCCTCAAATCGATATCGTTGCGGATCTCGGCCTCGACATCTCTGAAGCGATGATCGATCATCACGCATTCGCGAGCATCTACAATCCAGGCAAGCTTGCATTGCTAGCTTTGTGACATCAGACATCGGCCAATGCATCGATACCGCGGAAGCCAGCCGCGGTTCAGATGTTACGCCATCGACAGGTTCGGGTCGTGCGTGACTACGGCATGTACGATCGGCGAGAAGCGCCGCGGTTCTCTTCCGATGCGAGGGGAGGCGAAAAACGAGGCACGCCGGCTCCGCAAAATGACTAACCGGAGCATCAATGCTTGGTCAGGAACGGATCGCACTCGACGGCAGATATCGGGCGCTTGCCGGGAGAGTGCCGCCCGTTTGCAGGGGGGCCGCGCGTTCATGGTGATCATGCCTTCCTCCTTGGTAGCCAGAAGTGGTGGGCCTATGAGGCGGAGCGGCTCGTTCCTTTATCAGTATCAGCAACGGTCCGCTGATCGTGTGGCCTTTATCCCGTGTTGGGCTATCAGAGCGCGAGCTGGTTCCCGGGCGACGCCGAAGGGACGTTCGGCGCGCTCTTGTTCGCCGGCTTCTGGGACAAGCGGCTCGGCATTCTCGGCGACGCTGGTTCAACGGACCTCAGGATAGTGAGGGGGCGGGCGGCATGCTTCTCGTCAAATATTCTTCGGTCGATTTGAAAAGCTCGACCTTCAGGCCCGCCGCTCCAAGCAACGTCCGCAATCGCGCTCGCAAGGGGTCAGCTTGCGTTGCGTAATTCTGGCGAGACGTCGCCGAGTTCGTTGAACCGTACGTGTCCGGCCAGAAGATGGTAAGGACGACGACTTTCCATTTCCCACAAACTAGCTCGAGGGTTTGCTTCAACCTGGCAGCCGACTGCATGTTCATATTTCCTTGCTTTGAGATCACGCATAGATCGCTCCGCCGGATCCCATAGGCTCCGTCCTTACTCGGCCGCTGGAGGCGCGCCTCTCGCGAGTTGATAGCCCGCTTTGGTTCGCAGTGAACATTCACTAGCAAGCGAGTCCCACTAGTATCACCGTTTGCGGAGAGTGACTTTATTGAAATTGTTGCAATTGGCCCGATCTTGTTGGATCGGGCCGCTCGATAAGTGACGGCGTTCAAGTGACATTGACCGTCATGCGTTCGCACTCGACGAGACGAGGGCGATTTCGATCGCGTGCTCTGGGCGGGTGCCCGAAGCGCACGTTGCAATCGATAGGGCGCTTGAGCAGTCAGACCGGTGTGAAGAGCGCTGGTGCGTGGCGGAGCGGCTGCGGATCAAGGGCGAGCTCTTTGTGCGAGAGGGAACAGTTAGGAGTTCAAGCTGGCCGAGGATCACTTTCAGCGATCACTTGAATGGGCACGAAGGCAGGAAGCGTGTCCTGGGAGCTCCGTTCCGCCATAAGGCTCGCCCGATTACAGCACGCACACGGCAAGACGGCTAAGCCGGATCAACCGGTCTCTTGTATCTACGATCGGTTCAGTGAGGGTTTCGAGACGCTTGCTCTGAAGAACGCGCGGGCGCTGATCGAGAGCTTCGCGCGACAAGGGAAAGTTCGTCCCGACAAAAGGACATTTCGGACGGCTGGCCGCGTCGTACGTTCGGATCCCCTTTTTCGCAGCCGGTGTGTCTCCAATCAATCTGCTCAATGCGCGTCGCGGGCCCAAATCCGCTCTGACGACGACTGTGTTCTGCAGGAACTAGTCCCCGGTAATGCTCGGCAGAACCACGCAAGACCGATCATGGGAAGACCAATAGAACCTGTGCCAACAGCAACAGGAGCGCCACGCGCTGCGCTCGACAGAAACCAATGGAGAGACGGATGCGGCGACTTCTGATCACATTTGCAGCACTTCTTGCAACGGCGAGCATTTCTGGGCACACAACTTCAGCGAAGGCGGAGTCATATCCCGTGTGCTTGACCGGCGGAAATAACAATGCATTACGGTGCGACTACACTAACGTGGAGCAGTGCGATGCCGCCGCATCAGGTGGCTTAGGCTATTGCGTCATAGATCCAGACCTCCTGTCCAACAGTACATACGCGAGCCATGATCACGCCGGTAAACGTAAACGCACTCACTGATTGACACGAAGGGGACAAATCTATCGGTGACGCATCGCTAGCCGAAGGCGGACGTCGTCATTAACGCGGATAACCCGCGAGCAGACTCGAAAGCTAGCGGCACGAGCGTCGGTACTGTCGCAACAAGGCCGATCGGAGGGGTCGAGAGGGGTGAATCCGCAGCACGCCTGCCCTTGATGATCAAGGCGGCGCGGGCAAACGCCGCACACTCGGCATGAATCCAGGTTTTAGTGGCGGGGATTGACGCGCTGATGACGGTCGGATTCCGGTGGTCAATCACATACAGGGACAGGGACATCCGCCGGCAATCTGAAAAAGCACGAAACGGATTGATTCCGTTGCTCCCGATCCGCGATACCACTTGGAACAGTTCCGGCTTCTGGACCGTAGCGCCCATCCCTGAAAGACGGGATATTCTCCCGGAACACCACCGGTCTGGCAGTACGCGTCAGACTTTTGAAATGGCGCTCGCGAGAGCGTGGCCAAACCGCCCGCGCTGATAAAATTTCCGTGACAAATCAATAATTCGTAACTCCAGGAGAAAACACTTGGGGGCGGCCGCGCTTGCTGCGTAGTCTCGATCAGGCTGCCAGAACTGGTATCGCCCTTGCAGGGGCCGAGACCCGGTGCAGTAACGTAAGAGTAGCGAAACGAACAACTTGACCGACAGAGGCAGTTTGGCCCGAACACGGCATGCGACTTGAAAGGAGGCCAATCGTACCGCTCCACCCGGTTCGGTTGAGGAAGATTGGTGAGCGACATAAGGATGGAGGATGCTGCGTGGCCGTCTCGGAAAGCGCAGCCTCGTTTGGCCCTTTTCGCCTGCTTCCGGCGCAGCAGTTGCTTTTGGAGAATGAAAGACCGGTTCGCCTCGGTAGCAGAGCCCTGGAGATCTTGATCGCGCTCGTCGAGCGTGCCGGTGAACTGGTCAGCAAGAACGAGCTAATGGCTCGCGTCTGGCCCCACACTGTCGTCGAGGAGAGTAATCTAAAGACGCATATCGCCAATCTTCGAAGGATCCTGGGTGATGGCCAGCCCGGCCGGCGATATCTGGCGACTGTTCCCGGTCGCGGCTATTGCTTCGTGGCGCCGGTGGAATTCCTGGAGTTGGAGCCGCCCCCTCAACTGAGCGATACAACGGAGCGTGCGCACAATCTGCCGGCGCTGCAAACACGAGCCGTCGGTCGCGACGATACAATCAATGTACTCCTTAATCAGTTGCCGCAACATCGCTTCATTACCGTCGCGGGAGCGGGCGGCATCGGCAAGACGACGGTCGCTCTCGCGGTAGCTGAAGCATTGATTGCTTCGTATGAACATGGCGTTCGCTTTGTCGACCTCGGACCTCTGCGTGATCCTCACCTTGTTCCGGGCGCACTCGCTTCCGCGCTCGGACTTGCGATCCACTCCGACGATGCCGTCCCGGGCCTGATCTCCCACCTCGAAGACAAACGGATGTTGCTCGTGCTCGACAGCTGCGAGCACGTTATCGAAGCGGCAGCGACGCTGGCGGAGCAGATCTTGCGCGGCGCTTCGGCAATCCACGTTCTGGCAACTAGTCGCGAGCCCATGCGCGCGAAAGGTGAGCGCGTACATCGTTTGTTGCCGCTGGAGTTTCCCCTTGATTCAGCTGGCTTAACGGCTTCGCAGGCCCTTTCTTTTGCCTCGGTCCGGCTGTTCGTCGAGCGCGCGTCGGCGAACATCGAGGGCTTCGAGCTAAAGGATACGGATGCGCCCGCCGTAGCCGGGATCTGTCGCAAACTGGAGGGAATACCGCTGGCGATCGAGCTGGCGGCCACCCGGGTCGATGCCTTTGGAATACGCCAGCTTTCGATTCTTCTGGATGATCGAATTCGCCTCCTGAAGTACGACAGGCGCACCGCACTGCCGCGTCATCAAACCCTGGCGGCGGCGCTTGACTGGAGCTATGAATTCTTGCCCGAGCACGAACGCGCCCTATTGCGCCGCCTTTCTGTCTTTTCCAGCTTTCTTACGCTGGATTCGGCGAGTGCGGTGGCGGCAAACGCGAATTCCGACGTCGTCGAGGACCTGGCGAGCCTGGTCGCGAAATCGCTTGTGTCTGCGGATGTAAGTGGCGGCGTCGTGCAATACCGGCTGCTCGATACCACGCGCGCCTACGCGATGCAAAAGCTCACCGAGAGCGGGGAGTTCCAGCAATATGTGAGGCGTCACGCCGAGCACCATCGGGATCTGTTCGAGCGGACACAAGCGGACTGGGAGGAGCAGCCCAGCGGCGAATGGGTGGAAGAGTATGGCCGCAGAATAGATGACGTCCGGAGTGCGTTGAACTGGGCTTTCTCTCCGAGCGGCGACGCCTCGATCGGCGTCGCGCTCACGGTCGCGTCGATTCCGCTATGGATGCGCTTGTCCTTCATGGACGAATGCCGCGAGTGGGTCGAACGCGCGCTAGCAAGCCACTTGGCCGAACCGAATCGCAACGAGCGCGATGAGATGAAGCTCCTCGTGGCGCTGGGAACAGCGCTGCCGAATGCGGGAGGTCCTCTACCCGCGACGGAAGTTACTTGGACGAAAGCCCTTTGGCTCGCGAAAAAGCTTGACGAAGACAAATATCAGTTGCGAGCGATGTGGGGATTGTTCGTCTATCGCATGTATGTCGGCGATCATCGCGAGGCCCTTCTTCTCGCGGAAGAGTTTTGCGCCCTCTCTGACAAGAAAGGCGACGCCGGCGCTCGCCTGATCGGCGATAGACTGACCGGGATTGCACTGCACTACCTGGGAGATCATGCCAACGCGCGGCGCCACCTCGACCGCGTCCTCACCCAATACGTCGTGCCCTCTCACTGGTCGCACATCGTCCGCTTCCTCGTCGACCATCGCGTGGCGGCGCGGACCACGCTTTCAAGGATCCTCTGGATACAGGGATTTCCCGATCAGGCAGTTCGCAGTGTGCAAAGCACTCTCGATGAAGCCCGAGCGACTGATCATGCGCTTTCCCTGTGCAATGTCTTGGCCCATGCGGCTTGCCCCATCGCTTTGTACGTTGGCGACTTGACGGCGGCAGAAACCTTGGTGACGACGCTCCTGGATCAGTCGGCGAAGCATGCGCTGACCGCGTGGAACGCACTGGGCGGCTGTCTTAAAGGGGGGCTGCTCCTGGCGCGGGGCGATGCCGCTGGATCGGCGCTTCTCCGCAATGGTGTCCAGCGGCTTCGTGAGGTCAGGTTCGGGTTTTACGACACAACATTTCTCGACTTGCTGGCGCAGGGTTTGGCGGCTGCCGGGCAAACGGCTGAGGCGCGCGTAGCCATCGATGCGGCAATCGAGCGGTGCGACAGCAACGAGGGGCGATGGTGTCTGCCAGAGTTGTTGCGGATCAAAGGTGAGATCCTTCGACGCGATGGATCGATCGCCGCCGTGACAGCTGCTGAGGAACACTTCATGCAAGCTCTTGAATGGGCACGGCGGCAGCAAGCGCTATCCTGGGAGCTGCGTGCTGCGACCAACTTGGCCGAGCTGTGGCACGGAGGCGGCAAGACGGCGGAAGCGGAACAGCTGCTTTCGTCAGTTTACGACAGGTTCAGCGAGGGCTTTGAAACTGTCGATCTAGAAGCTGCACGCGCGCTGATCGCCGAGTTTCGCAAGGCTCTGGCAGATCATTAGCAGCAAGATTACGGGTCCCTCTACAAGATTACGAATCCCTCTAAAGGTCTCGATGCCTCTGGAGCTGCTGCACACGCTCCTTCGACCCGAAGAAATCGACGGTATTGGAGTCGGCACGGGATGTGACCGTACCGATCCGGCGCGTAGTAGGCACGAACCTGATATTCCAAGTGTCTTGAGCAGTCCAGCGGGTGCCCGGTTGCAAAAACCAGCGTCTCTCGAAGACGAAGGCGCGGCCCCATTTCGATCGCGTTGGCATGCCCATCCATCGGGGCGATGGAACCGCCGATGACGTCGCCCAGGCTATGAACGGGTTCATGTCTGGCACGGTCCGCAGTATCGACGCAGGTGGCAATGGCGCTGATTCTGCGCGCAAACAATGGTGCTGCCAGACAGGATTGAACTGTTACAATAATCCCGTCAGCTATTGATCTTATTGGAATTTTCGGCCCGGCGATCTATTTTAGTGTGGCACCCCTGAGGGGCGCCGCCCGGCCATGTTTACCACATTCCGTACGAGGTCGCCACGGAGGAAATCCTGTTAGCCGCAGAGTCTGGGCCTTGCGCAGCGCGTCGTGGTCGGGCCACAGATCATCGGCCCTCGCCGCGTCCGCGATAGCGGCAGCTCCGCAGCCGCTATCGAAACGTCCGCCCCTGCAGTGTCCGTATCTCGCGCTCCTGGGCGAAGATCCTGCCCATGCACACGCGCAATCGCCGGCGAGGTGAGACACTCGCCGGCGACGCATCGCCATCGGCGGGAGCACATATTACCGGGTCAGGCGAACCACGTCCTGTCTCAGCAGGTAGAGCGAGACCGCGAGCAGGACGACGTCCTTCATCAGGAAGGGCACATTGCCAGTCATCGCAGGGAAGCCTCCCGCAGCCACGTCCCAGCCCTCCGGCATGAAGGGAATTATGGTGACCGTTGCAATGAAGGTGCCGGTCGAGCCGAGAGCGCCGAGAACGCCGAGACGCTTGTCCCAGAAGCCGGCGAGCAGCAGGGCTCCGAAGGTAAACTCAGAGGTGCCCAGGAAATAGCTGGCGCCGGCGTGGCCGAACACGGGATAGAGCCACCAAATCAGCGGCCCGTTGCTGATGAACGGGACCAGTCTTTCGAACTCATACGGAAACCACTTCTGGTAGCCGAAGAAGAGGAACATGATCACCATCGAGGCGCGGACGACGTGGTAGTCGAGATCCTCCGCGAGCAGGCCAGACCTTTGCAGCGCGCGGACGAGCGGGTTTAGCATGGTGTTGGTAATCGTGGTCATGGTCGTGATCCTTTCACGTTGGAGATCTGACGGATCGCTCGATCGCTTCATGCGACGGCGGGGAAGTCGATCTCGGTGTCGTTGATGCGGTTGAACACGTTGGTGAAGACGGTGGTGGCGAAAGCCAGGCTGATCTCGACGAGCTGGGAGTCGCTGTAGCCGGCGGCCTTGATCGCGGCGAACTCCTCGTCGCTGACGGTGCCGCTGGACTGCGCGAGCTTGCGGACGAAGCGGATCAGCGCGTCGCGCTTCTCATCGCCGGTCGCCGACGATCGCGGATGTTCTTCAACTCGTCGGGCTTCAGGCCCGCGAGCTTGCCGAGCAGGCTATGCGCGGTGACGCAGTAGTCGCAGCCGGCTACGCCGGAGATGACGAGCTTGATGGTTTCCTGGTCGCGCTTCGACAACGAGCCGGCGGCGAGCACGCTGTCGGCGAGCATGATGGACTTGAGCGCATCGGGCCCGTGGGCGCCGATCGCCTTGAACGTGTTGGGCACGCTGCCGATCGCCTTCTTGATCTGGCCATAGACTTCGGCGGTCGCGCCAGTTGCGGTTTCGAGACTGGGGACGGAAAGACGGGACATGTTGGCACTCCTTGCTTGGGTTGGGCGGTGAACGATTGCGAAGTGACAATAAGGGCCCGCTATGAGACTTTGAATGTTGTAGGAACCCGACTATATGCTAGATCGTCTCAATCGAGTCGTTGGAGAGATCGCTATGGACTGGCTCAGCAGGCTCTTCGAGATGATGCCGGTAAGCGGGCGGCTGGATCTGCGCTGTTCCTACGGTGTGCCCTGGCGGATCGATCAGGGCCCGGGTGAAACGAACGAGATTCCCTATCATGCGGTCGTCGGGGGCTCGGCCCTCTTGGAAGATCCGGCCGGCGGCAAGCCGCTGCGGCTGGAGACCGGAGACATCTTGCTGCTGCCGGGCAATCCGCGCCACGTCATGCATGACGGCGGCGGCGCCCGGCCGAAGCCGGCGCGAAATCGCCAAGAGCTTAATCTCGTCATCAGCGAGAACACCGGCAGAGGCGAGCGGCTCGATCTATTGTGCGGACACTTCACGATCGCGCCCCCACACGACCGCCTGGTGCGCAGCTATCTGCCGCCTCGTCTGGTCGTGCATGCCCGCGGTGACGACGGAGGACAGAATGCCACGCAGCTCGCCGGCCTGGTCGCCCTGATGCGCGGCGAGTCGACCGATGATCGTCTCGGCGGTCGCGCGATGTTGAACGCGCTGTCGACGGCGATGTTCGCGCTGGTGCTGCGGTTCGCGAGCGAAGCCGAAGATGCGCCGCGCGGACTCCTGGCGTTGGCCGGTCATCCGCGTCTGGCGCCGGCCGTGGCCGCCATGTTCGCCGAGCCAGCCCGCGCCTGGTCGCTGCCCGACCTCGCGCGCCTGTGCAACATGTCGCGCGCCACGCTGGCCCGCCAGTTTCAGGAGAAGCTCGGACGATCGGCCTCGGATCTTCTGACCGATATCCGGATGACGCTTGCTGCGAACGAGTTGAGGAAGTCGTCGCTGTCGACGGGCGCCGTGGCGGAGGCGGTGGGCTACCAATCCGAAGCCGCATTCCAGCGCGCCTTCAAGAGCCACATGGGCGCCACGCCGGCGCAGTGGCGCAAGATGCAGGAGCCCACGGGTCGGGACATCTTCGCCAGGCCGGCGGCTGCCGTCGATGCGGCGAAGATATCCGACGGAAGTAGGCCAGCGGAGGGCGGGAATGCGCCCTCGCCAGCCTAGAGAGATGATGCGGTCAGCGCTCAGGCGGCTGCCACCGATTCGGCAACCGGGTAGTCCGTGTAGCCGCGCGCGTCGCCGCCGTAGAAGGTCGACCGGTCGTAGTCGGTCAGCGGCAGGCCCTGTCGGATCCGCTCCGGCAGATCAGGGTTCGAGATGAAGTGGCGACCGAAGGCGACGAGGTCGGCGTCGCCGAAGGTGACGACGGCTTCCGCGGAAGCGGGGGTGAAGCCGCCGGCCGCGATCAAGGTCCGCGAGAATTTCGGCCGCAGATGCTGGGATGCAATCGGCGCCTGGTCCTTCACGATTTCCTCGATGCCCTTGATGCGCGGTTCGACGACATGCAGGTAGGCAATGCCCAAGCGGTCAAGCTCGGTCGTCAAATAGCTGAATGTCGCCGCCGGATTGCTGTCCGACATCGACCCGTAGGTGCCGCTCGGGGCGATGCGCACGCCGACGCGGTCGGCGCCCCAGACGGAAATAGCGGCCTGCGTCACCTCCAGCATGAAACGAGCGCGATTTTCGATCGGGCCGCCGTATTCGTCGGTCCTCTTGTTCGTGCCGTCCTGCAAGAACTGGTCGGGCAGGTAGCCGTTCGCACCATGGATTTCGACGCCATCGAAACCCGCCCGCAGCGCGCGCTCGGCTGCCGTTCGAAATTCTTCGATGATGACTGGGATCTCAAGCAGTGCGAGTGCGCGCGGCATCGAGAACCGGACCTCGCCGCGCTTGGAGTACGCATAGCCCTCGGCCGCGATAGCGGAGGGCGCGACCGGCGCGTCCCCGTTCGGCTGCAGGTCGACATGCGACTGCCGGCCGACATGCCACAGTTGCTGGAAGATGCGGCCGCCCTTGGCGTGGACCGCGTCGGTGACGCGTTGCCATCCTGCGATCTGGGAATCGGAGTAGATGCCGGGAGCACCGGCGTAACCGTTGCCGCGGATCGAGACGGGTGACGCTTCGGAGATGATCAGGCCGCCCTTCGTCGTGCGCTGCCTGTAGTATTCGACCATCAGCTCGCTCGGGATGTCGCCGGGATCGGAGCGCATCCGCGTCAGCGGTGCCATGGCGACGCGATGGGTCAGACGGTAGGGACCGACCTGGGTGGGGGTGAAGAGCTTGGACATGGGTGTATTCTTTTTGGGGGTGCTTGGGTGGAAGGACAGCGGCCGGTGGTCGTGTTCGCCCCACCGGCCGCCTCATGTGGGTCACACGTGGACGGCAGCCGCCCGCTGGAGGACCGGGATCATGTCTTCAGGCTCCGGCCGGCGGGTGTAGTCGGGGTTCACTTCGGAATAGAGGATCACGCCGTCCTGCCCGATGACGTAGCGAGCCGGCATCGGCAGCATCCAACTGGGGTCGTCGTTGAACGTCGGCAGATCGTTCTTGAGCTGCTTGTAGAGCTCGACCAGATAGTCGGGCAGATGGAAGCGCAGGCCGAACGCGGCGCCGACCTTGCCTTTCGCATCCGACAGGATCGGGAACGAGAGCTTGTTCTGGCGAACCGACTTGCGGCTGTTCGGGGCGGTCTGCGGCGAGATCGCGACCAGCGAGGCGCCATACTTGTCGAACTCCGGCTTGACGGCTTCGAGCGCCTGCAGCTCCATGTTGCAGTAGGGGCACCAGACGCCGCGGTAGAAGCTGAGCACCAGCGGCCCTCGCTTCAGCAGCTCGGCCGAGCTCACGACGTTCCCTTCCGGATCCTTGAGCGAGAAGGTCGGAGCGGCGTCTCCAGCCTTCTTGGCGCGCTTGGCCGCGCCGGATTCGATCAGCTCCGCGGTGGCGCGGTGCATCGTCTCGATGACCGGGCGAGGAACGTTGTAGGGCGGCTTTCCGGCCTCGAAATCGGCCTTGAAAGCATCGAGCTTGGCTTGAAGCGACATAATGGTCTCCTTGGGCGTTCCGTGTGGAGGCGGCGGCGCCGGCCTTTTCGTGAAAGTCACGTGCAGAACCTAACGGAGAGCGCCTCATGAGGTAGCGGGCACGTCGGACTAGCGCTTATTCCGGCCTGGAATGATCGCCGCGAAGCGCGTCAGCACCCCTTGCAGATGATCAGCTTGCGGTCCAATTCCTCGTCCGCCTGGTGTTGTTGCGCTTCCCATGCAGAGACGGATTCATGACTGGGAACGTCCGCCAGGCGGGGCTGCCGATGGCCGACGGGGGCAAGCCAAGGCAGGCGCGAGGTCAACAAGATCGGCGCACGATCCGTGGCGGCGCTGCTCGACACTTCGGGATAAACGGCGGCAGTAGCTTGCCGGTCGGCTGCGCTCGCCGGCGACAGCAGGGCAGCAAATATTGCGAGGGCGGCGGCTGCCTTGGTTGAGGGGTCAAGGATCGAGGTGCGGGACATGGTGACTCCTTTGCAGGAGGCTCGGGATGAGCGGCTCCGTTGAGTGTCACCGTACTCATTCACATGCGACGTTGAATGCCGATCTGGCTCGAAGGCATGCTGAGTCGTCTCACGGCCGTCCGATCTGCGCGCGGACGACATCGCGACAGGCGTCCAGCAGATCCGGACTTAGGCGTTGAACGAACGTTCGAAGAAGCCGACGAAAGCTCGCGCCTTGGCCGTCGCCGCGCGACCGGTCGGAAGCACCGCCCACAGGTCGAGCGGCGGGAGGTCCCATTCGGACAGAACGGTACGGACGGCGCCTGATCGCAATTCAGGGGCGAACATCCACTCCGACGCGATGGCCAGTCCGGTATGGGAGAGCACCGCCGCCCTTACGCCTTCCGCAGCGGTCACTCGCAATCTGCTTTTAACGCTGACGGACAATTCGGTGCTTTCGCGGCTGAAGGACCACACGCTGCCTTCCTGCAGATAGACGATGGCCTGGTGCTTGCTCAGCTCGCTCGGCGTCGAGGGTGTGCCGGCCCGATCGAAGTACGCAGGCGTCCCGAGGACGAGCCGCTTGCATCTCGCGACGCGTCGTACCGTCAATGTCGAGTCCAGCATCTTTCCCATCCGGAGGGCCACGTCGATGCCCTCTTGGACGAGATCGATCTGGCGGTCGTCCAAGACAACCTCGAGATCCAGCTCCGGATGCTGGGCCATGAACTGCGGCAACATCGGAATGAGGTGGATCCGGGCGAACGTGACGGCGGCGCAGACGCGCAATCGTCCTTTGAGGCCTGCTCCCGCTCCGCGCGCGGCGCGTTCGGCCTCGGCCGCTTCCTCGAGAGCGCGCCTGGCGCGCTCGAGATAGCCGAGTCCGGCTTCCGTCGCGGTCAGGCCACGCGTCGAGCGCGTCAGCAACTTGACCCCGAGATACTCCTCCAATTGCGCGACCGATTTTGACACGGCCGGTTGCCCCACCCGAAGCTGTCGCGCTGCTCCGGAGAAGGAGCCGGTTTCGACGACCCGCACGAATGTTTCCATGGAAGCCAGGCGATCCATCCTATTCTCCGCAGGAATGAGCGATATCGCTTCCCCCTGTCTGCCATGCCGGCCAGGGATTGGCCATCTCTGTACGCGTCCGAGCCGGGCGAGGAGAGCGAGATGAAGAGCCACGAAGACCAGATCGAGCACCAGGTCCGAACCGCGACGGCCAATCCGCGGGAATGGCTCGCGCGAAGGTCGTGACGCTCGAAGCCGCCCAGACGCTATCGGAAACGGCTAGAGAGGGGCTACTGGCCTACGCGATGACGGGCAGCGTCGTGGCGAGCATCGCTATCGTCGCAGCGCCGCATTTTGATTTGCTGCTGCGGTGTATTTTCGACACGGGTATAGGTTTGGCCGCTCCGCGGTGGCCGCCACGGTTGACACTGTTGTCTGCCATGCACCGAATTGAGGTGCCGAGCGCGCCCGAAAGCCCGAGGAGACCTGAAATGCAGAGACCTGATCCACACACGGCCGTCCGCCGCGATTTGCCGAGCCAGATCGTTCTGGTGCTACAGGGCGGAGGCGCGTTGGGATCCTACCAGGCAGGCGTCTATCAAGCGTTGCAGGAGGCCGGAATCGAGCCCGACTGGAGCATCGGCACCTCGATCGGCGCCATCAACGCAAGCTTGATTGCCGGAAGCCAGCCGCAGCGCCGGCTTGAGCGGTTGCATGCGTTCTGGAGTCGCGTAGAGCGCGCCCCGGACTGGTTCTTTCAGGGTGCGTTCCCTGGACTGCACGGGCGCTGGTCGAACTGGAGCACCATGACGCGGGGCATACCCGGCTTCTTCGCCGAACCTGCTTGCCCATGCCGGGGACGCCTTTCCGCAGGGTGCCGATCGCGCCGGCTACTACTCAACGGCGCCGCTTGCGCAGACCCTTGCCGAACTGGTTGACTTCGACCTGATCAATCAGGGAAGGCCGCGACTGACCGTCGGTGCGGCGCATGTGCGAACCAGCCGGATGCGTTATTTCGATACCCGCGACGGCAGGCTGGACGTGAACCATATCATGGCTTCGGGCGCCCTCCCGCCGGCTTTTCCGCCGGTGCGCATCGACGGCGAACTCTACTGGGACGGAGGCATCCTTTCCAATACGCCCACCGAGGCGGTGTTCGACGACAATCCGAGAAGGAACTCAGTGATCTTCTCTGTGCATCTGTGGAATCCGGTCGGGGCCGAGCCGACGACGATGGCCGACGTCCTCAACCGGCACAAGGACATCCAATATTCGAGTCGTATAGCGAGCCAGATCGCGCGTCACCAGCAGACGCATCGCCTGCGTCACGTCATCAACGAACTCGCGTCTCGACTGCCCGAAAGCGAGCGCAGCAAGCCTGAGATCACGGAATTGCTGGGCTATGGCTTGTCAATCGGCTTGCAAATTTGACCCCTCGTATTGCCTCATCTGAGGATGTTACTTTCGCTTGACGGACGTAGCGCCGACTGTCGGCCGGTCTGAGGTTGCGTCATTCCTCGCAGGATCGGAGGGACTGGGGACGTCGCGGAGTGCCCATCACACGCAGCGCCGGCCCCATTCCCGGGATCACCAATGGTGGCCGGTGCCGTACCCCCGGCCATGCGCGGGATGATCACCTCGGTTGCGTTGCGTCTGAGTGATCGCAACAAGCGCTGCACGATGGTGTGCTGCGGCGGCCCGAACTTTTCGGGGGCGTG
>NZ_AXAP01000006.1 GCF_000472865.1 Bradyrhizobium elkanii WSM2783
CCCGTGCTTTTTGTTGCACGGGACCCATGGGTGCAACCGGCACCCGGCTTTCCCTGCGCCCTCTGTTCGATGAGAGGGTGAAACGAACGCAAAGCTCGGGCGCAATGCGCCGCGAGAATGTGGACTCACATCCTCAAGCTGTTTGAAAATTGAATCGGACGTTCCCCTCGTCGACCCATAACCACAGGACTTTGCTGTGTGCTCCGCTACCATTGCTTGCTCGCGCCACCACAACTCCCTGTGGTTATGGGTCCCCGCCTTCGCGGGGACGACATCGGTGTGTGTGTGACCCGCCTGGCTGATACAATCGAAGACATTGCCGGCCCCTCGGGATTTTCGTACATCACCACCGCCATGACTCAACCGTCCCTTTCCCCCGGCTGCGCCGACGTCCTGTTGTTCGACCTCGGCCGCGTCGTGCTCGATATCGATTTCGGCAAGGTGATGACCACCTGGGCCGGCCATGCCGGCTGCGAGCCCGGCGAGCTCGCCACCCGCTTTGTGATGGACGAGAGTTACAGACATCACGAGGTCGGCAAGATCGATGACGCCGCCTTCTTCGCAAGCTTGCGGCAGTCGCTCGGCATCGGCATCTCCGACGCCCAGTTCCTGGAAGGCTGGAACGCGATCTTCGCCGGCGAGATGCCGGGAATCGCCGAGCACCTGGCGCGCGCCAAGACGCGTCTGCCGCTTTATGCTTTCTCGAACACCAATCCGCCCCATATCGAGCATTTCTCGACAGCCTATTCGGACGTGCTCGGCCACTTCCGCCAGATCTTCTTCTCCTCGACGATCGGGCTACGGAAACCTGACGCGGACGCCTATGATTACGTGATAAAGGCGATCGGCGTGCCGGCCTCACGCATCGTGTTCTTCGACGATTCCGCAGAGAACATTCGCGGCGCACGGGCGATAGGTCTCACGGCCATTCACGTCACATCGCCGGATGATGTGACGAACGCGCTTGTCGCGCTCGGAATTTAGGAGTTGCCCGTGGCCCTGATGCCGGTCGCCGATGCGCTAGCCGCGGTCCTCGCCGGCGCGGAACCATTGCCGGAAGAGATGGTCGCGCTCGATGCCGCCTATCACCGCACGCTTGCCCGTGACGTCGCGGCAAAGCGTACTCAGCCGCCACTGGCGATGTCGGCGATGGATGGCTATGCGGTGCGATCCGCCGACGCCGCCGACTTGAGCGCGCGGCTGAAGGTGATCGGCGAAGTCGCCGCGGGCCGGCCGTTCGATCGGGAACTTGGTCCGCGGGAAGCGGCACGGATCTTCACCGGAGGCGTCATTCCCGCCGGCGCTGATGCGGTCGTGATCCAGGAGGACACCCGGGTCGATGGCGATCACATCACCATCACCGAGGCCGCTGTCGCCGGGCGGCATATCCGACCCGCCGGCGTCGATTTCCGCGAGGGTGACGTGCTGCTGAGGCGCGGAAGCCGCCTGACCGACCGCGCGTTGTCGCTGGCGGCGTCAATGAACTATCCGGAACTCCCCGTGCGGCGCCGGCCGAAGGTCGCCGTGCTCGCGACCGGCGACGAACTGGTGATGCCGGGCACCTCTCCGGGTCCAGGCCAGATCGTCTATTCCAACGGCTATGCGCTGCGGGCGATGGCGCGTGCGGAAGGCGCTGAAGCGATCGATCTGGGGGTCGCCGCCGACACGGTTGCCGCCACCACCGACGGCATCCGCCGCGCGCATGCCGCGGGCGCCGATATCCTCATCACCACCGGCGGCGCTTCGGTCGGCGACCATGACCTCGTCAAACCGTCGCTCGAGGCCGAGGGCGTGACCATGGCGTTCTGGAAGATCGCGATGCGGCCGGGCAAGCCGATGATGCATGGCCGGCTCGGCGCGATGCGAGTGATCGGCCTGCCCGGCAATCCGGTGTCGTCCTATGTCTGCGCCTATCTGTTCCTGGTGCCGTTGATTCGGGCCCTGCTCGGCCGCTCGGCGATTCATCACGTGACGGAAAGCGCCCTGCTCGGCCGCGATCTCGCCGCCAACGATCAGCGCGAAGATTATCTTCGTGCGCTACTCGAAGAGCGCGACGACGGCACGCTGATCGCAACGCCGGTCACCAAGCAGGACAGTTCGCTGCTTGGGAATCTCACTGCGGCGCAGGCACTTGTGATCCGTCCGCCATTCGCGCCAGCCGCAGCAAAAGGCGCGCCTTGCGACATTCTCCGATTGCCCGAATGACGTCGCGACCAACACCCGCCGGAGCATCTCTGGTCGCGTTCACCAGAAATTAAGTGGTTGCGGAACACATATCGAACATATAGTGTCCGTTCATGATTTGTTTCGAAACTCGCTGTCTACGAATGGGAGTGCGAGACTCCCGAGATCAGCTCTTCTCAAGTCTCGGATCGAACGACGCTACCAACCGGGGGAATGCTCGCGATGCTTACGCGCAAACAGTATGAACTTCTGCGTTTCATCAACGAACGGCTGAAAGAGGCCGGCGTGCCTCCTTCCTTCGACGAGATGAAGGACGCGCTCGACCTGCGCTCGAAGTCCGGCATCCACCGCCTGATCACGGCGCTGGAGGAACGGGGCTTCATCCGCCGCCTGCCGAACCGCGCCCGCGCGATCGAGGTGATCAAGCTGCCCGAGCTCTCCGCCGCCGGCAACGGTCGCCGCGGCTTCACGCCAAGCGTCATCGAGGGCACGCTCGGCAAGCGCACGACCAGCGCGGCCGTGGCCGAAGACGATGGCAACCGTCCCGTCGCCGTTCCCGTGATGGGCCGGATCGCGGCGGGTACGCCGATCGAGGCGCTGCAGACCCGCAGCCACACCATCAGCGTGCCGCCCGACATGCTCGGCTCCGGCGAGCACTATGCGCTCGAGGTACGCGGCGATTCCATGGTCGAGGCCGGCATCCTCGACGGCGACATGGCGCTGATCCAGCGTAACGACACCGCCAACACCGGCGACATCGTGGTGGCGCTGATCGATGAGGAGGAGGCGACGCTGAAGCGCTTCCGTCGCCGCGGCGCGTCAATCGCGCTTGAGCCTGCCAATGCGGCCTACGAAGTCCGCATCCTGCCGCCGAACCGGGTGCGGATCCAGGGCAAGCTGATCGGGCTTTATCGCAAGTACTGAGCCGACGAGGACGCAGCAGCTCGTCTGGTACTTTGGTGGGTGCTCTGCCCTCAAGGACACTGACAAGAACGATTTAGAGTGATTAGAATAAGAGCCCCGGTAAGTTCGCCGGGGCACTCTCGGTGCAAGGAGATGTGCGGCAGCGCCTCCTATCGTGTTTGTGAACGGCTGGAGGGCGCGGGCCGTACAAATGCCAAGAACGGAGCAGAGGCTTATAAGTTATCGTCCACTCTGATAGAGGCCTGCGCCTCTTCCCAGGCACGGGTCGGCTATCTCGAATGAGGAGCAATCCGATGTGTGACTATAGCCTGCACGCCGTGGCGACGCGTCCCGCCCAGGTTGGAGAGACGCTTATCACCACCACCTTCCGCGGTACCTCGACCCGCGGCTTCGCTTCGGAAAGCGATCCGACGGTCGCAGTCTGCATGCTTCCCGGGACCGAACTCGCGTTCGCCGATAACGTCCGTTACGACAATCGCTGGATCTGGACCAAGACGACCGGCTTCCGTGTCGGCAAGTTCAACCAGATCGATGCGCATATTCGGGATCGTCATCACGACGCGATCGAATTCCCCGATGGCAGCCATGTGCTGGTGACCCAGCTCTGCGAAGGGCAGCGGGCGACCGTGCTGCAATTGCCAGTGACGCATCATGTTGCAGAGCCGGCACCGAAGGCGGTCGAGCAGCGCCCCGCGCCGAACCCGCTGTTCATCGGCTGAGAGCTTCGGGCAGCGTGCGCCGCCGGTCCCGGCCGGCGGGACGTTGCCGCGGGTGAAAAGCAAAGTATTCGAGCGGCCCCGGAGGCCATCCCCGGGGCGCATGCGGTTTTTTGTTGAACTATTCGCAAGGGGCATGATCGGTGGTCACCAAGATCACATGGCAAAAAGCCGGACGGGTGGCCCAGCCCGGCCGATACATGTTCAGGTTCGGCTGGCTCACCGTCGCAGCGGAAGATCTCGCGATCTGGGAGCGATTTCCGGATGCGAGCTTCACGCTCGTGCAAGTGCCGTCGCATTCGGGCGGTCCGGACGAATTTCGGCTCGGCGCCTTCGAGCTGCCGGCCAACGCCGGTGGAGATTGACGGGAGCGCTCAGTCTTCCGGCTGCAGGTCGGACTCGGACGGGGTCGCATCGATGGCGCGCGGCGCGGGTGCCCCTTGGATCCGGATCGTGGTCTCGGGTTCGCCTTCGCCTGACACCGCAGGCGACCACGGCCGGTCGAGGCCGGCGGGCTTGACCGCATCGATGACGAAGCCGTTCCGGTTCCGCCGCAGCGCCAGCCCGCCCTGCCGCCGCAGGCGCTCGGCATCGATGACCGCCGCCGCACAGCCTTGTGGCACCGGCCGTGCGGTCACGATCAGCACCGCCCGTTCGCAATCGTCCGCGAGCGCCTCGGATCGCTGCGTGAGCGCGATGAACGCGCCGCCCGCGGCCGGGGTCACGCAGCCGCCCTCATCGCATGAGACGCCCTCCGTGAGCGACGGGTCGCTTGCAGTGCGGGCATCGGCATCCGCGGCAAGCCACTCCTTGGCGAGAAACGCGTCCTTCGCGGTCCGCATCAGGTGCAACCGCCCGTCACCGCCGCGGACGGCGACATTGCGGCCGTCGCCGGAAATCAGGATGTCGGGTTGCGGCGCCCTCACCGCCCAGACCACCGCAATGAGAAGCACCGCCGCGCCGGCGAAGCGCAGCGGCGTGCGCAACAGCCCGAGCAGGATGACGCCCAGGCTCGCGGCGATCAGCGGGCCGATCCCGAACGCACTGACGTGGCCGACTGCGCCCGGCAGCGCGGCGACCCATTGCGCAACTACGATCATCCAGTCGATGCCGCTGCCCATGATCGCCCAGAACACGCCGTCGAAACCGAACGGCATCGCCAGCAAGCCGAGGAGCCCGGCCGGCATCACCAGCGCCGACACCACCGGCATCGCCGCCAGATTGGCAAGCACGCCGAAGGGCGCCACCCGATGGAAGTGAAAGGCGGCATAGGGCGTGGTCGCCAGCCCCGCTACCAGCGAGGCCAGCAGCAGCATCGCAATCTCGCGCCCGCCCCACAGCGCGATCCGCGCGGTCGCGGAATGATCGGGCGCGGCAAACAGATGCGGCATGCCAATCTGCACCAGCGCCACCAGCCCGAGGGTCGCCGCAAAAGACATCTGGAAACTGGGGTGAACCAGCGCTTCCGGCGCGATCGCGAGCACAATCATGGCCGCGACGGCGAGCGTCCGGAACGTCACCGCGCGGCGGTCGACCATGACGGCGATCAGCACCACTGCCGTCATGAAGAACGATCTCTGGGTCGCGACCTCCGCACCCGACAGCAGCAGATAGAAGGCGGCAGCGACCAGCGCCGCCGCGGCGGACCATTTCTTGATCGGAAAGCCCACAGTGAGCACCGGGAACAGTGCGAGCAAGGCGCGGACTGCGAAGAAGACCACGCCCGCGACCACCGCCATGTGATAGCCCGAGATCGAGAGCACGTGGCCGAGCCCCGAGATGAACATCGCATCATTCACCGGCTCGGAGATCGCATCGCGCCGGCCGGTCAGGAGTGCGGTCGCGATCGCGCGATTGTCGCCTTCGAGCACGTTGCGGATCCGCGCATCGATCGCATCGCGCATGCCTTGCATGAACGCCGCATAGCGCAGCGCAAATCCGCGGCCTTCCGGCGACGCCGTCGTCTTGATCGCGCCGAGTACGAAACCGGAGGCGCCGATGCCCTGGAAATAGAGATCGCGGCTGAAATCGTAGCTGCCGGGCCGTAAGGGAGCGAGCGGCGGCTGCAGCCGTGCCTTCAATTCGACGAAGCTGCCGACTTCAGGGGCAGTGCCCTTCTTCACCGACAGCCTGACACGCTCGAGCTTCGGCGCGCCGCGCTGGCTTTCGATGCTCGCGACGCGCAGCACGAAACGGTCGGTACGCTCGCGGATGTCACGTGTCTCGACAAATCCGGTGAGCGACACCGAAAACATCGGCCGCGCCAGCACGCCATGTGCGACCCGCGCGGTGCGCCAGGTGGCAACCGCAAAACCCGCCGCAACGGCGGCAATGATGACGGCGGCAGCGAACGCCTGCCGCCGCCTGAGCAGGAACGCGACAGCGCATAGCGCGATGGCGACGATTGCCGCGACCGACAGCACTGGCTCATGGTCGGCGGCGAAGTAAAGCGCGATGCCGCAGCCGAACGCGACCGGCACCCAGGGCAGAAGCCGTCCGGCGCCCGCTTCCGCCCGGATCCACTGGCGCAACGTCCCGACGATTGGCGGCCAGGCGCCGACGCCGATCGGGGCATACCCACCCGCCGGCGCCACCGCCTCGCGGGGCGGCCAGGTGCCGGCATAGCCGCGCCTGCCGCCCGGCGTCCTGCCCTCGTCCGACATCCTGCGCCCTGGAGTATTCCTGCTTCAACAAAGCTACCGGAACCGGGTATCCGCGGGATAGCGGAACAGATGCGGAATACGGAGGAAAGAACGCCCTGCCGGCGCGTTTCCGATCTTAGCGCTCCAAGCCCGATTGAGCCGAAAGTCTCATAAGGCCACAGTCCCATTGAGGATTAGACTACCGTGACGCCTCCACCCGGACAGATGGGAAAGAGGCAGTGGTGGCTCGCGGTTCGAAGACCGCTGGAGCCCTTCTCAGGTGGTTCAAGGCTTCCCTGAGACCGGCGTTGCGGACGCAACTCGCAAATCAGGCCTGTAGCGTCACGCATCACGCGCACTCCGCGAGCGAACAGAGCGCTGAAAAACGCGAGGAGAAGCCTTTGAACCGAAGGAGCAGCACATGGCAATTCAAGTACCGAGCGATTTTCGCCGGGTGATCGTTGCCGCGTCGGTCGGAAACATCATCGAATGGTATGACTTCTATATCTTTGGCAGCCTGGCCGCCGTTCTGTCGGTCAAGTTCTTCGAACAATCCCACCCCGTCGCAGCCCTGCTGAGCACGATCGCCCTGTTCACTGCAGGATTCCTGATCCGTCCGCTCGGAGCATTCCTCTTCGGATGGATGGGCGACCGGGTCGGCCGCAAGTACACGTTCCTCATCACGCTCACCGGAATGGGACTGGGAACGGGCGCGATCGGCCTGATCCCGACTTACCAGTCGATCGGTCTCACCGCCGCGTTCGTGCTGTTCGGGCTGCGCATGATCCAGGGCCTGTGCCTCGGTGGCGAATATGGCGGCGCCATCACCTATGTTGCCGAGCATGTGCCCGACGACAGACGCGGCTACTACACAGGCTGGCTCCAGACCTCGCCGACGCTCGGGATCGTGGTGTCGCTGGCCGTGATCATTCTGACCCGGATCTATTTCGGCGATCAGGCCTTCAACGAATGGGGATGGCGCGTTCCGTTCCTGCTGTCATTCCTGCTGGTGGCCATCGCCATCTACATCCGCCTCCAGCTCCAGGAGACGCCGATCTTCCAGGAGATCAAGGCCCGCGGGCAGATGACCAGGAATCCCTGGAAGGAGGCGTTCCTTAGCTCGAACATCAAATACATCGGAATCGCCATCATCGTCCTGATCGGACAGGGCGTGGTGTGGTACAGCGGTCAGTTCTGGGCGCTGTACTTCCTGCAGCAGGTCTCCAAGGTGGACGCGCTGACCTCGTCGTACATCGTCGGGGCTGCGCTGCTACTTGCGACGCCGAGCCTGATCTTCTTTGGCTGGCTGTCGGACCTGATCGGCCGCAAACCGGTGATCCTGGGAGGCATGCTGCTTGCCGCCATCACCTATTATCCGCTGTATCTGTGGCTCGGAACGGTCACGCAGCCCGGAAACATCAACTATCCGATCGCAATCTTCATCATCTTCATCCTCGTCTGTTACGTCGGGATGGTGTACGGGCCGGTCGGCGCGTTCCTGGCGGAGTTCTTCCCCAGCAGAATCCGGTACACGTCGGTGTCGGTGCCGTATCACATCGGCAATGGCTGGGGCGGCGGCTTGGTGCCGTTCATCACCTCGGCGGCTTTCGCCGCCACTGGCAGCGTCGGCTACGCGCTGATCTATCCGATCCTAGTTCCTGCGATCTGCTTCGTGCTCGCCGTTTTCCTGATGCCGGAAACGAACAAGACCAGCATCTGGGAGCAGGTCGAACCGAGAACCGCATCGTGACGCCCAATAGCCGTTGCCGCGGGGCTACCAAGCCCTGTGGCGGGGGAATCCAACATCCGGCAGGAGTGGGTCGACACCTCTGCCGCAACAATACCCTCGCGCCGGCCGCTACCGCGTAGCGGTCGGACCGATGGCTCGGCCAAACCTGCCTTCTCAGCCGGCGCGGTGATGCCAGCGATCGTGCCACCAGGCGGTGAAATCACGATCCGTCAGCAGCTCCCAGCCGGCCAAGAGGATCACCAGCATGCCCGACAGCACGCTGCTTACCGTCGCCGAGACCTGCTCGTAGCCGACCGTCCACGGTGCCAAGAGCAGAGCCAGTCCGAGCAGCATCTCTCCCCATTCCTCCAGATAGGACGGAATGACAAACGCCTCGACGGCAAACAGGATGACAGCCAACCCAAGCGCGATGGTGATCCAGACGGCCGCTCCGCCGAAGCCCAGGGCAAACGGCGACCCGACCAGCCACACACCCACCAACAAGCTGGCAACGTCCTGCCAGTGTTGAATGCGCATGACGCTCACCTCCCCTCTCCCATGCATATGGTCACGCGGCGCGGCGCCGGAAAGACATCCCGCCTGACCTGCGTTGTGTTGCGGCTCTCCGTGTTCCGGAGCCGCTTCCCGCCGCCCATCAGCCGGAAAGCACGCTTGCAAGTGCGCCGCAGCAGGATGCAAACTGCTGCGCTCAATCAGGTGTCAACGTCTACGGCTCTCGGCCCGACCGGAATTCAAGGTTGCGTCCAGAACGAGAGGAGCATGGCGCCATGCGAGAAATCGAAATCCACGATTATGCGCGGCAGCTCTTGGAAGCACATGGCGCCAAGGCCATTGCGGAAGCTGCGCAGAATGCCATCGAGCTCGAGGCAAAGGGCGAGGTCGAACTCGCCAAGACCTGGCGGCATATCGAAGACGCCATGAAGCTGATGCGCGGGCCGCACCAAAGCTGACGCTCCGGTGCGGCAACCGCGAACGTGGCGCAGGATTCGTCGCAAGCCGCTTTAACACGCGGCGGAGCGACAACATGACCTCTAGTGACCGGCTCTCCATGACAGGAGCGAAGCCATGTTTCCCAGATGTACGACAGCCGAAGATCTCGTGAAGGCGATCACCGATGAGAAGGTGCAGATGATCGACCTGCGCTTCACCGACCTGCCGGGGGTGTGGCAGCATTTTTCCGTCCCGCCGAGCGCGGCGAGTATCGATGCTCTCAGCGAGGGCATTGGCTTCGACGGCTCATCGATCCGCGGCTTTCAGGAAATCCAGGAAAGCGACATGCTTGTCGTCGCGGATCCGACCACGGCTTTCCTCGACCCGTATTCGCTGGCATCGACCCTGGTCCTGATCTGCAACATCCGCGATCCCGTGACCGGTCAATCCTACAGCCGCGATGCCCGCTACATCGCCCAGAAGGCCGAGACCCATCTGAAGGGCACCGGGCGCGCCGATACGAGCTACTTCGGTCCGGAGGCGGAATTCTTCGTGTTCGACGACGTCCGCTACGGACAGGGCATCAATTACGCCTTCCACGAAATCGATTCCGGTGAAGGCAGTTGGAACACGGGCAAGGAGGAAGTGCCGAATCTGGGCCACAAGCCGCGCCCGAAAGAAGGATACTTTCCCGTTCCCCCCACCGATAGCATGCAGGATCTCCGCGCCGAAATGGTGCTGACGATGGAAGAACTCGGCATCCAGATCGAAGCCCATCACCATGAAGTCGCGACCGGCGGCCAGAACGAGATCGACATGCGCTTCACCACGCTCACGCGCATGGCGGACAATCTGATGATCTACAAATACGTGGTGAAGAACACCGCGAAGCAGCATGGCATGACCGCGACGTTCATGCCCAAACCGCTGTTCGAGGACAACGCTTCAGGGATGCACGTTCACCAGTCGCTATGGAAGGGCGAGACCAATCTGTTCTACGACAGGGGCGACTATGCCGAGCTGAGCCAGCTTGCCCGCTACTATATCGGCGGCCTCCTGACCCACGCCTGGGCGCTGTGCGGGCTTTGCGCGCCCACCACGAACTCCTATCGGCGCCTGGTGCCGGGCTATGAGGCCCCGATCAACCTGGTCTACTCTCAGCGCAACCGCTCGGCCTGCTGCCGCATTCCGATGTATTCGCCGAATCCGAAGGCCAAGCGCGTCGAGTTCCGCTCGCCGGATCCTTCGTGCAATCCCTATCTGGCTTTCTCCGCGATGCTGATGGCCGGCCTCGACGGCATCAACAACCGGATCGACCCGGGCAGCCCGATCGACAAGAATCTTTACGACCTGCCGCCCGCCGAGGCGAAGGATGTGAAGTCGACGCCCGGATCGCTGGACCAGGCGCTCGACGCGCTCGAGCGCGATCACGCCTTCCTGCTCCGCGGCGACGTCTTCACCGCCGACGTGATCGAAACCTGGCTCGACTACAAGCGGAAGAAAGAGGTCGATCCAATCCGGCTACGCCCGCATCCGTACGAGTTCCACCTCTATTACGACATCTAGCGACGACCGCCCGGGTGACCGGCCTATTGGTCAATCAGCGGCGTCTTCGATGAAACGTGATGGCTGGCGATTTTCCAGTCGCCGTCTTCACGAACGATGACCCAGGTGATCTTGACTGAGAGCGTGGGATCACTCTCGCCCAGAAAGAATGACGCGGTGCCAGCCATGTTGATGAGATCAGGGCTGACCTGCGCGGCGCGCACATCGGAAAACTGAACGGTCGGCGAGCGCCATCGCGGCAGGCCGTTGAAGTAGGCCGCAACCCCTTCCCTGCCGCGATAGAGCGTCGGATTGGAGCCGAAGAAGAACGCGCGCTCCGAATAGAGCGAAGCGAGTGCTGCGGCATCCAGCCTGCTGAAGCCGGCGGACCATTTTGCCATGATGGCGGAGACGATCTCCTCGGCTTCGCCCTGCATCTCGCCCGCCCCTAGCTCTTGCCGCCGACTTCCTTGGCGAAGGTATCGCGGAGTCCAATGGTGCGGTTGAACACCATCTTGTCCGACGTCGAGTCGGCATCGCGCACGAAATAGCCCTGGCGCTCGAACTGCATTACCTCGTTCGAATTGCTCTCGGCGATCGCCGGCTCGATGCGCGCGTCCGTCAGCACTTCCAGCGACTGCGGATTAAGGTCGGCGGCGAAGTTGCCGGCGTCCGGACTGGGCGTCGCGAAGAGCTGGTTGTAGATGCGGATCTCGGCCGGTTTCGACTGCGCCGCCGGCAGCCAGTGCATGGTCGCCTTCACCTTGCGGCCGTCGGGCGCATTGCCGCCCTTGGTCGCGGGATCATAGGTGCAGCGCAGCTCGACGACCTCGCCGGCGTCGTTCTTGATGACGCCGGTGCACTTGATGAAATAGGCATAGCGTAGCCGCACTTCGGTGCCCGGCGAGAGGCGGAAGAATTTCTTCGGCGGGTTCTCCATGAAGTCGTCGCGCTCGATATAGAGCTCGCGGCCGAAGGCGATCTTGCGGGTGCCGGCCGTGGGATCGTCGGGGTGGTTGATCGCCTCGATCTCCTCAACCTGCCCTTCCGGATAGTTCTCGATCACCACCTTGAGCGGCCGCAGCACCGCCATGCGCCGGAGCGCGGTGCGGTTCAGCTCCTCGCGGATGCAGAACTCCAGCATGCCGACGTCGACGACGCTGTTGGACTTGGCCACGCCGATCCGCTTGATGAACTCGCGGATCGCCGCTGGCGGCACGCCGCGCCGCTTCAAGCCTGCAATCGTGGGCATGCGGGGATCGTCCCAGCCGGCGACATGTCCCTCGCGCACGAGCTGGGTCAGCACGCGCTTGGAGAGCAGCGTATAGGTCAGGTTCAGGCGCGCAAATTCGTACTGCCTGGGCTTGGACGGCACCGGCAGCTTGTCGAGCAGCCATTCATAGAGCGGGCGATGATCCTCGAATTCGAGCGTGCAGATCGAGTGCGTGACGCCCTCGATCGCGTCCGACTGCCCGTGGGCATAGTCATAGCTCGGATAGATCGACCATGTGTCGCCGGTGCGCGGATGGTGTGCGTGCAGAATCCGGTACAGCACCGGGTCGCGCATGTTGATGTTGCCCGAGGCCATGTCGATCTTGGCCCGCAGCACGCGCGCGCCGTTCGGGAACTCGCCGGCCTTCATGCGGCGGAACAGGTCGAGGTTCTCCTCTACCGAGCGGTCGCGATAGGGCGAGTTCTTGCCGGGCTCGGTCAGCGTGCCGCGCGCGAGGCGAATCTCCTCCTGGCTCTGGTCGTCGACATAGGCATCGCCCTGCTTGATCAGTTCCTCGGCCCATTCGTAGAGGCGCTCGAAATAGTCGGAGGCGAAATAGAGGTTATCGCCCCAGTCGTAGCCGAGCCAGCGCACGTCGGCCTGGATCGAGTCGATATATTCCTGCTCCTCCTTGGTCGGATTGGTGTCGTCGAAGCGCAGGTTGCAGTGGCCGGGAAACTCCTGCGCGATGCCGAAGTTAAGTGCGATCGACTTGGCGTGGCCAATGTGCAGGTAGCCGTTCGGCTCCGGCGGGAAGCGCGTCACGACGTGGCTGTGCGTCTTTGACGCGAGGTCAGCCTGGACGATGTCGCGAATGAAATCGCGTCCGGTCTCCGCCGCTTCTGCCGCCACTGGTTCTGTCGTCATCGAGGGTTCCTATGCATGGTCCAGAAAACCGGAAGCCGCTTTCCCGAAAGATCATGCTCAAAAAAGGGATCAGCCGCCCTTCTGCCAAATTCGCCCCGGCCCGCCAAGCCCGCTTTCGAGGCCACCGCTTTCGAGGCTGCCGCTTTCGAGGCTGCCTTGGGACAGCCCAAGTGGACAGCCAAGGCTTTGGTAAGGCCAAGGCTTTAGTTATGCGTTGTTCCTGCTATACACCAGCGCCGTTCAAGCCCGAGTTCGCATCCGGTCATGTCTGATTCCGTCGTCACACGCTTCGCCCCCTCGCCGACCGGCTTCCTCCATATCGGGGGTGCCCGCACCGCGCTGTTCAACTGGCTCTATGCCAGGAAGCACGGCGGCAAGATGCTGCTCCGGATCGAGGACACCGACCGCGAGCGCTCCACCAAGGAGGCGATCGAGGCCATCCTGGATGGCCTGACCTGGCTCGAGCTGAATTGGGACGGCGAGGTCATCTACCAGTTCAGCCGCGCCGCCCGCCACCGCGAGGTCGCCGAGCAGTTGCTCGCCGCCGGGCGCGCCTATCGCTGCTACGCCACGGCAGAGGAACTTGCCGCCATGCGCGAGAAAGCGCGCGCCGAGGGCCGCACCCGCCTCTACGACGGAATGTGGCGCGACCGTGATCCGGCCGACGCGCCGGCCGGGATGAAACCCACGATCCGGCTGAAGGCGCCCCTGACCGGCGAGACCGTGATCGAGGATCAGGTCCAGGGCCGCGTGGTCTGGCAGAACGAGAACCTCGACGACCTCGTCCTGCTGCGCGGCGACGGCACGCCGACCTACATGCTCGCGGTGGTGGTCGATGACCACGACATGGGCGTGACACATGTCATCCGCGGCGACGATCACCTGATCAACGCCGCGCGCCAGAAGCAGATCTACGACGCACTGGAATGGAACATCCCGAGCATGTCCCATATCCCGCTGATCCATGGCCCCGACGGCTCAAAGCTCTCCAAGCGCCACGGCGCGCTCGGCGTCGATGCCTACCGGGCGATGGGCTACCTGCCGGCGGCGCTGCGCAACTACCTGGTCCGGCTCGGCTGGAGCCATGGCGACCAGGAGATATTCTCCACGCAGGAGATGATCGAGGCGTTCGACCTGCCGTCGATCGGCCGTTCAGCGGCGCGGTTCGACTTCGCCAAGCTGGAGAACCTCAACGGCCACTATATCCGGCACAGCGACGATCAATCTCTCGTGACGCAGTTCGAGAACGTGCTGGACTACGTTCCCGACGGCGCCGCCATCAAAGCCAAGCTCAACGAGGAGACGCGTGCGCAATTGCTGCGGGCGATGCCGAGCCTGAAGGAGCGCGCCAAGACGCTGATCGAATTGATCGCGGGCGCCTCTTTCATCTTCGCCGACCGGCCGATCCAGATCGAGCCAAAGGCCGCCGCGCTGCTGACGCCGGAAACGCGCGCGCTGATCGGCAAGCTTCGCGCGGCGCTGGAGACGGTCACCGACTGGCGGCTGGAGACCACGGAAGCCGCCATGCGGAATTTCGCGGAGCAGAACAATCTCAAGCTCGGCGCCGTCGCTCAGCCGCTCCGGGTGGCATTGACGGGACGCACCACCTCGCCGGGTATTTTCGATGTCCTGGCGGTATTGGGGCGGGAGGAAAGTCTTGCCCGGCTGGGCGATCAGTCGGCTGCGTAAGCCCCTGCCATGCCCCTCCGAGGGTCCACCTTGCAGCGCACAGGGCAATAAGCTACGCATTCCGCGAGGCCTTCTAGACAATCCGGCTTGTCCCGACATCCGCCGTAGAAACGGCAACCCGGGCAGGCTCGATTTTCGCAACAAATTCATCGGGGACTACACGATGGACGCACAATCCAGCAGCAAAACAGCTACCCTCACGATCGGCAACAAGACCTACGATTTCCCGATCCTGAGTGGCACCGTCGGTCCTGATGTCATCGACATCGGCAAGCTGTACAACCAGGCCGGCGTGTTCACCTACGACCCGGGCTTCACCTCGACGGGGAGCTGCCAGTCCAAGATCACCTATATCGACGGCGACGCCGGTATCCTCGAATACCGCGGCTATCCGATCGAGCAACTCGCCGAGCACGGCGATTTCCTGGAGACCTGCTATCTCCTGCTCTACGGGGAGCTTCCGACTCCGGCGCAGAAGAAGGATTTCGACTACCGCGTCACCCATCATACGATGGTGCACGAACAGATGGCGCGCTTCTTCCAGGGCTTCCGCCGCGACGCCCATCCTATGGCGATCATGGTCGCTGCCGTCGGCGCACTCGCCGCGTTCTACCACGACTCCACCGACATCAATGATCCGCAGCAGCGCATGATCGCTTCCATGCGCATGATCGCGAAGATCCCGACGCTGGCGGCGATGGCCTACAAATACACCATCGGCCAGCCCTTCATGTATCCGAAGAACTCGCTGAAGTTCGCCGAGAACTTCCTCAATATGTGCTTCGGCGTGCCTTGCGAGGAATACAAGATCAACCCGGTGCTCGCCGACGCGCTGGAGAAGATCTTCATCCTGCACGCCGACCACGAGCAGAATGCGTCGACCTCCACGGTACGCATCGCCGGCTCTTCGGGCGCCAACCCGTTCGCCTGCATCGCGGCCGGCATCGCCTGTCTGTGGGGCCCGGCGCATGGCGGCGCCAACGAAGCCGCGCTGAACATGCTGTACGGCATCGGTAAGGTCGAGAACATTCCGGACTTCATCGCCAAGGTGAAGGACAAGAACAGCGAAGTCCGCCTGATGGGCTTTGGCCACCGCGTCTACAAGAACTACGATCCACGCGCCAAGATCATGCAGAAGATGTGTCATGCCGTGCTGAAGGAGACCGGCCACGGCGACGATCCGATGCTGAAGGTGGCGATGGAGCTGGAGAAGATCGCGCTCAGCGACCAGTACTTCATCGACCGCAAGCTCTATCCGAACGTGGACTTCTATTCGGGCATCACGCTGAAGGCGATGGGCTTCCCGGTCGACATGTTCACCGTGCTGTTCGCGGTCGCCCGCACCGTCGGCTGGATCAGCCAGTGGAGCGAGATGATCGAAGATCCGCAGCAGAAGATCGGCCGTCCGCGCCAGCTCTACACCGGCGTCGCCCGCCGCGAATACGTCCCGATCGACAAGCGGAAGTAAGCTTCAAGCTTTCTGCGAAGTTTCAGACGGCGCCATCGTTCTGATGGCGCCGTTTTCGTTTGCGGCGGGCTGCGATCTCCACCGATGACCGCTTGCTAATACGCGATCGTGCTGCGTACGCCGATCAGCGCCCCGCTCTTCACCGGCGAATTCGGCAAGACCGGATCGGGAACGTGTCCACCGGGATGGACGATGTATTCGAAGACCGGCTGAAGCGTCCAGCCTGGCTTGATCTGAGCCTGGTAGGAGAGCTCAATCGTGAGCTCGAAATCTCTAAGCGGCTGTTGGACTCCAGTTAGGCCGATGATGTCGCGATCGAGCGCGCGCGCCCGATCGGATATATGCGCGCAGATGAACGACGCTCCGAACTTGTCGTCGGGTCTGCCGGGCAGCAGTCCTGAGAACACGATTCCGGTGTCGACGAAGAAGTCGATCAGGTTGCGATCCGATGGAGTGCCCGAGATCCGGCTGAACACGGCGATGCCGCTTGCGGCATCCCCGCCCTCGGGGCGCCAGATCTGCTGATCAATGATGCCGTAGATGCCGCTCGACCCGCGAAACAGACGAGCGTTCCCGCTGCTGAACGGGCTCGCCTGCGATAGGCCGGCATCGTCGAACCTCATGTCCGCGAACATCCCGAAGTGGTGCCATCCGCCAAGCCGCAGCGTGCCGGCCAGCCCGCGCGAATCCTTGTCCTGATTGTAGCGATACTGCAATTCCCCCATCAGCAAGGGCGGATCGTTCACGCGGAAATTGGTGCCGGCGCGATTGACGGTCGCCTGCCCGCCCGGATCGCCGTTGAACAATCCGACCAGGGTCGTCCAGCTTGGGCTGGGATCGAATTTCAGCCGGATGCCCGGCGTTGCGAGAGGATAAGCGGGACCGCCACTTGGCAAATTGCCACCGGCGATTGTCGGCCAATCGCTGCTGATGAGCGTCTTGCTGTAGTCGCTGACGAAGAACTCGGTGTCCGCCGCAAGCTGGCCGAGGCGGATGCTGAAGCGATCGTCGAACAATTTCTGCTCCAGCCATAGCTCGGACAGCCGTGTCGACGGCACAGCCTCGATGTTGCTGATCGTGATCAGGCTCTCGAAATGCTGGTCGCGCAGCCCCGCCGTATGATGAATCTGGAAGGCGTTGGCGAAGAAACCCAGCCCTGACCACCCCGCGAGCTTCTCCAGGTCGGCCGCGACGAAGGCCTCGAGCTTGCCCTCATAGAGCCCACCGCGCCGCACGCCTCCGGACAGGTTGCGCAACGCTTCGCCGGTGTAGATCAGCCCAAAAGTGATCCCGCGTTCCGCGAGCCATTTGCGCACGCCGGTGGGATCGCCTTCGGCCGGCAGGCTGGTCGCGATCGACGACGGTGGAATGCCACTCGGCGAAGCAGAATCGTCAGCGACAGCAGGCGCGCAAACAAGAAGCGCAGCCGCCAAGCCCATCACGACTGACACCCGAAATGGTCGATGGGGACCGAGAAGATGCAATTGCGATGCATTCGCAATTCCATTGCAGACCTCCCCCAAATCCCCGATCTGACGCCTCACTCCCACAGTCGCCCCACCCCAGTTGCGAGTTACTCGCAGTCAGGACTGACACAGGCGGTTCCACTAGGCAAGCTTTATGCAACTAAGTCGCAACAGCAACAAGCAGCCCTCGCTGAAGGCGAGGCATGGTCTAAGCGGGCCGATGGAGATCTGATCGGTTAGTCCGGGAGCTCAATGGATGAATGACGACGGGGCTGATGCGCGCCGGCGTGCTGAAAGAGGCCCGTGAATGACGGCTAGCTCGACTAGAGCGCTTTCGAGCGAAGTGGACACCGGTTCGCGTAAGAAAACGCGTCAAAACAAGAATCCACAGCTTCGGTTCTAATTCCATCAGAACCGAAAATGCTCTATGCGCCCCACACCAGCGGCGGGGGCCGTTTCCGATATCATCGACCTCGAGTGGCGAAGAAGCGCCAGTTGGCGATCCCGGCGAGCCGATGCGGGGTGGCGGTTCGGTCGTAGGCGTCGCTTTCCACGATCTTTCTAAGGTCGGCGAAACGCTCATAGCGCACGACGACGATGTCGTCCCAATCATCGTTCGGCCCGGCGAGCAGTCCGTTCAGCCGGTTGCCCGCATAAACGACCTGGGAGGCGACGCCGAGATCTTCGGCTGTTGTCCTGAAAGCACTCGCATAGCCTTCATAATAGGCGCTGCGGGCGTTCGGCTTGGCGCCCTCGAACCCAGCGGGGTAGTCGGGAGCGTTGCGGAACCAAAGTAGATTGATCATCACCACTGGACCCTCGCCGACCGCGCGCTCCGCAGCGTCCAAGGCTTCCTTCGTGAGTTCGTTCATTTCCACGAAAATCTCCCTACAAATTGACAATTTTCGTATTAATGTCAGACAGTCAAACTGGCAACATTGATCAGTGAGGAATTTGGCGCGATGGCGCTGAATAGATCAAAGGAAGAGCGGGCGTTGGACGGCGCGACCGAGGTGTTTACCCGTTACGGCTACGCGCGCACCACCATGGGCGACATCGCCGTTAAAGCGGGGATGTCCCGACCCGCTCTTTATCTCGTGTTCCCAGACAAGGAAGCCGCTTTCAATCGGGTGATCGCACACATGGATCAGCGCAAGCTGACCGAGATCGCCGCTGTTCTGTCGACGCTACCGAACCTTGAATCCAAGCTGCTGCACGCGTGCCTCGCTTGGGGCCTGCACGGAGTGGAACTGGCGGCCATGCATCCGGACGCCGCCGATCTGTTCGATTTGCGCTTCCCAGCGGTCCGGCAGGTCTATGCGAACTTCCAGGCTCTGGTGACCGAGCTGATCTCCGACGCGGTCACCAACTCGCATCTGGAGGCGACCCCGGCGGATCTCGCCCGTGTTCTGGTATACGGCCTGCGCGGCCTGCGCGAGGCAGCCTCGGACCCCGACGACATGCGCCGGCTCGTCACCACGCATGTTCTTAGCTTCGCCAAGGCTATAAGTGCGTAGTCACTGGCCAGATCCGTGAAAGCGACCGTTTGCCTGCCGGCAGTCTATCGGACAGCACGCGATTGACTGGCCGGACTACAACGCCTGAAACGCCGTGCTTAGTCTAATTCGTCTGCCGGCCGTTCCGCATCGTCGCCAGCACGATGTCGGCGGCGCGAACGCTTGGCGGCTGGTCGCCGGTCGACATGATCGCGTCCATCGTGGCGAAGGCCTCGATCTGGCTGCGGCGCAGCGCGGAATCCGCGAGCACCTCGCCGAGCGCCTGCGACAGCTTTTCGCGCGTCGCGTTCTCCTGCAGGAATTCCGGGATCACCTCCCGGCCGATCACGAGATTGGCCAGGATCACCGATGGCACGCGGATCGCGCGGCGCAGGATGAAGGCCTCAATGGCGCCGACGCGGTAGGCCGTCACCATCGGAACGCCTGACAGCGCCAGCTCCAGCGTCACGGTGCCGGATTTGGCGAACGCGGCATGTGCGATCCTGAACGCGGCGCGCTTCTCGCTCTCGCCGACCACGATCTGCGGCTTGATCTGCCAGCCCTGCACACCCTCGCGGATCACAGCTTCCAGATGCGGCATGGTCGGAAGGACCGGCTCGAACACAACGCCGCTTGCGCGCAATTGCGCCAGCGTTTCGCCGAACAGCGCGAGGTGATGCCTGATCTCGCTGCGCCGGCTCCCGGGCAGCACCAGCAGGACCGGCGGCTGCGCATCGCGCCGCTTTGCTTCCTCGTCGTTCGGCCGCAGCGAGGCAAACTGCTCGGTCAGGGGATGGCCGACATAGCTGCAGGGCGGCCCGCGCAGCTTGCGATATTCTTCCGGCTCGAACGGCAACAGCGCCAGCACGTGATCGACATAGCCGAGCATCGCGCGCGCCCTGCCCGGCCGCCAGGCCCAGACCGACGGCGACACATAGTCGACGATCGGAATGGTAGGATTGCGCGCCCGGACGCGACGGGCGACGCGATGGGTGAAGTCGGGGCTGTCGATGATGACCAGCACGTCCGGCGCCGCATCGATCACGGCATCCGTAGCGTGCCGGATCAATCGCAGGATTTTCGGCAACTGCTGCACGACAGCGGCAAGGCCGACAATCGAAAGTTCTTCGATCGGAAACAGCGACGCGAGGCCCTCGCGCGCCATCATGCGGCCGCCGACGCCAGCAAACTGCACGGCATCGCCGAGCCGCTGGCGCAGCACCTTCATCAGCGCCGCCCCGAGGCGATCGCCGGATTCCTCCGTCGCAATCAGGAAGATCTTGCGCGTGATGTCTGGGGCGCGGCCGTGCATCAGCTTGGCACACCGACGACGAACAGCAGTCTTGCGTCCGCAGCCTCGATCATCGCCTGCGGTTCGGCGGCAAGCGTATTGCCGGCAATGACGGCAATCCCGGCAAGACCCGCTTTCGCGGCGCCCTCGACTGTGCGCGGCCCGACTGTCGGCAGATCGTAGCGCAGATCCTGGCTGCTCTTGGGCGCCTTCACCAGCACGCCGCGACCGCTCGGGGCGCGGATGCGGCCGTCGGCACGCAGCCGCGTCACACGCGCCAGAAGCCCGTCGGTGCCCTCGATGTCCTCGACCGCGACCACATGCCCGTCGATCACAACCGCAGCCTGGCCGATGTCGAACGGGCTGAGCGCGGCAAGCACCTCGCGCCCCCTTGCAATGTCGGCGCTGGCGTTGACGGCCGGCGTCGTGCGCGTGATGCAACCTTCGGGCATCAGCAGATCCGGGGCGACATCTTTGATCCCGACCATGCGAAATCCATCCTGCTCGAGAATGCGGCCCACCCCCGATAGCAGATGATCGTCACCGCCTCGAAACGCGCGGATGACGTTTGCGAGAACACGGAGCGTCTTCAGATCCAGCCGGATTTCCGACAGCGCCGGCCGCATCAAGGTGCCGATGAAGATCAGGTCGCGGCAGCCCTCCTCGCGAAACAATCTGGTCGCCCGCCCGAGCTGGCCGACCGAAATCCAACGATGGCGGAACCCCTCGACACGGACCGGATCGCACGCGCCGCGCAATGCGAACAGCACCGGCGCGATACCGCGTTTGGCGAGCGACTCCGCGACCGCAAACGGCATGGCGCCGCCGCCTGCGATGACGCCAACCGGAGAGGAAATCGCTGGAGCCGCTGACGTCATGGCTCGGGCGCCCCTCGCGTCAGTGCTTGCCGTCGACAGCCGGAAGACAGAGCGGCCGCTTGCCTTTGCCGATGAAGGCGAGGATTTCGGCGATCGCCGGATCCTCGGCGGCCAGCGGCTGCACCGCGGCCAATCGCTCGGCGAAGACGCCCTCGCCATGGAATAGCTTCTGGTAGAAGGCGCGGACGGTCACCAGCCGCTCCCTGGTGAACTTGCGGCGCTTCATGCCGATGATGTTGAGACCTTCGAGCACGGCATATTGGCCGTTGGCGAGGCCGAACGGGATGATGTCGTCGCGCACGCCGCAGACGCCGCCGACCATCACCTGTCGCCCGATCCGGGTGAACTGGTGCACGGCCGAGAGCCCGCCGATATAGACGAAGTCCCCGATCTCGCAGTGACCGCCAAGCGTGGCTGATGTCGCAAAGATCACATCATTGCCGACCATGCAGTCATGACCGACATGGCTGTTGTTCATGAAATAGCCGCGGTCGCCGATGCGCGTCAGCCCGCCGCCCTTCACCGTGCCGATGTTCATCGTCACACCTTCGCGGATGGTGCAGCCGGTGCCGATCTCAAGCCGCGTCGGTTCTCCGCGGTAGCTCAGATCCTGCGGCGGCCCGCCCAACACTGCAAACGGCGAGATCACGCACTCCGCGCCGATCGACGTATGGCCGGAGACGGTCACATGCGCATCAAGCTTGCAGTTCGCGCCGATCGCGACGTTAGGGCCGATGATGCAATAGGGGCCGATCGAGGTGCCCTCGCCGATCACGGCGCCATCCGCAATCCGCGCGGTGGGATCGATCATGCTCATTACGACAGGCCCGCTACTGGTTGATGCGCAAGCGCGCTAAACAATCGAATTTTCCGGCTGTTAGCGCGACATTGCCCGGCATGTCCAGTGACGTATCATGACTGCATATTGCAGCGCGCGGTACACGGGACGAAGATTGAAGGCGCGCCGAGCCGATCAATCCGTCAGCATCGCGCCGACATCGGCTTCGGCGACGATCTGACCGTTGACCTTGGCGTCGCCGTGAAACCACCACATGGTCTTGCGGCGGCCGATCGAGCGCATGTGGTACTCGATGGTGTCGCCGGGCATCACAGGCTTACGGAATTTGCACTTGTCGATGGTGAGGAAGTAGACCGCGCGCGGCTTCTCGGTGCCCTCCACCGACTTGATGCCGATCACGCCGGCAGTCTGCGCCATGGCCTCGATCATCATCACGCCGGGATAGACGGGACGTTCGGGAAAATGCCCGAGGAACGATGGTTCGTTGTACGTGACGTTCTTGACGCCGATGCCGCTATAGTCGGCGCGGATGTTGATGACCCGGTCGATCAACAACATCGGATAGCGGTGCGGCAGCGTCTTGAGGATGTCGTTGATGTCCACAAGCTCGAACCTGACCGGTGACTCCTCCATCACTCCCTTTCCTCGCCTTTCGAATTCGGCGCACCGTCACGCACCAGGCGCTCCACCGCAAGGATCTCCCTAAACCACTGTTTGGTCGGTTTGGCAAAGTGACCGCCCCAGCGGCCGTTGGCTGGAATGTCGTCCTTCACGGCACTCATCGCGGTGACCTGGGCGCCGTCGCCGATCTTCAGATGGTTGTTGATGCCCACCTTGGCGCCCAGCGCGACATTGTCGCCAATGGTCAGGCTGCCTGCGAGCCCGATCTGGGCCGCCAGCAAGCAGTGCCTGCCGATGGTCACATTGTGGCCGATCTGGACCTGGTTGTCGACTTTAGTACCCTCGCCGATCACGGTGTCGCGCAGGCTACCGCGGTCGATGGTGGAACCAGCGCCGATCTCGACATTGTTCTGGATCAGGACCCGACCGGTCTGCGGCACCTTCAGATGGCCGTCGGGCCCGAAGAAGATGAAGCCGTAGCCGTCCTGGCCGATGTTGCAGCCGGGATGGATCAGCACGTTGTTGCCGATCAGCGTGTTCTGGATCGTCGTCTTGGCGCCGACATTGCAGTCGCGTCCGATCTTGACATCGGCCCCGATCACGGCGCCCGCCCCGACGACAGTCCCCGAACCGATCTCGACCCTGGCCCCGATCACGGCCAACGGGTCGACGATCACGCCGTCCTCCAGATGCGCCGTGGGGTCGATGATCGCCGACGGCGCGATGCCTTCGACACCGAACCACGAGCCCGGCCTGAGCGCGTCGCTGTGCCATTGCCGGGCCAGTTGCACGAAGGCGTGGAACGGCTTTGCGGCCCGTAACACGGCCACATGGGCAGGCACGTCCGCCTCGAAGCGCGGGCTGACCAGACAAGCACCGGCCTTGGTTGCGGCGAGCTGGTCGACATATTTGAGATTGTCGAAAAACGTCAGATGCATCGGGCCAGCCTCGTCGAGCGAGGCAAGCCCCTTGATCACATGATCGCCCCTGGCGGGATCGACCAAATGCGCCTTCGTCAACGCGGCGATGTCAGCCAGCGTCGACGAAGGGGGACTCTTGAAGAAGATCGGCAGCGCCATTCCATCCGTCGCAGTGCGGCCGACGATCGCGGTTAGAACGATGTTCCGCCGCCAAACTTGAATTGCTGCACGCGATCGAACTGACCCTTGGTAAGTGGGACCGCGTAGTCGAACCGCAGCGGACCGAACGGCGATTGCCAGATCAGGCCGACACCGACCGAGGTGCGGACGACGTTACCATTATCGTACTGCAGTCCGAGGCAGGTTCCAGGATTGGACGGGACCACCCCATTGCCGACAGTTGGCGGAATGCAGCCCGGCACGTTGACCTCGGCCGTCTGCGCCCACGACGTCGGTCCCTTGTAGTCATAGAGACCACCGGCGTCAGCATAGATCGACCCCTTGAGCCCGACTTCCTTCGGCAGGAACCAGAACGGCATCTGCAATTCCGCCGACACGCCCCAGTACTTGGTGCCGCCGAGCGCGTCCATCGTGCCGAACGGGTTGATGTCGCGCGGACCAATGCCATTCGGAGCAAAACCGCGGACCAGGTTCGGACCCATCTGGAAGTGGTCGAGCATCCGGATCTGATCGTTGCCGACCTGGTTGAGAATACCACCCTGGGCATGGATCAGGCCGACGATATCGGCGACCAGCGGGGTGTAGTACTTCACGTCGATCGCGGACTTGATGTAGCTGACGTCGCCACCGACGCCGGCGAAGTCCTGCTTGAAGTCGACCAGCAGGCCGTCCGTCGGGTTCTTGTTGTTGTCGAGCGTGTTGTAGTTGAGCGAGTAGCCGAGCGCCGACGTGAGCGTCTTGCCGCCCTGCAACTCCTTGCGAACCGGCAGCGAAGCTTCGCCGTCGCTGTAGCACCACAGGCCGAGTCCGGAGCTGTCGGTGGCGCTCTGGCCCCCGGCCGTCGCAGTGCCTCCCGCGGGAATTCCGTTCAGTTGCGCGAAGGCCGGCGACGGGTTGAAGGCAAGCAGGCCGTTGTTGGGATTGTTGTTACAGTTCGCGAGCTGGTACGGCAGGCTGATCTTCTGCTGATAGATCGAGTAGCGGAGCTGCAACGCGAGGTCTTCACGCAGGCTGAAGCCTAGCCGCGGGCTGAAGCCGAGCGTTTCGGTACCGTACGAAATGTAGCTGTTTGCGAGTTGCTGGCGCTGGTACAGGTCGAGACCGAGCGCGACGCGATAGTCGAGCAAATACGGCTCGACGAACGACAGCGAGTAGCCGCGCGCATATTGTCCGTAGGTCACCGACGCCTTCGCAAACAGGCCTCGTCCCAGGAAGTTGCGTTCCGAGATACTGACTTCGGCGAGCGCACCGTCGGTGGTCGAATAGCCGCCCGAGACCGAGAAGTCGCCGGTCGACTTCTCCTCGAGATCGACGACCAGGACGACGCGGTCGCTGGACGAGCCCGGCTCGGTGGTGATCTTCACGCTCTTGAAGAAGTCGAGGTTCTTCAGCCGCCGCTCGGCGCGGTCGACCAGGGCGCGGTTGTAGGCGTCACCCTCGGAGAGATCGAACTCGCGGCGGATCACGTAGTCGCGGGTGCGGGTATTGCCGCGAATATTGATACGCTCGATATAGGTCCGCGGGCCCTCGTCCACGGCGAACACGATCGAGACCGTGTGATTCTCGAAATTGCGATCGCCGCGCGGCCGCACGACGGCGAAGGCGTAGCCGCGCCGCGAGGCTTCGATCTGCATTTCCTCAACCGATTTCTCCAGCGCCTCGGCGTTGTAGAGCGAGCCGACGGAAACACGCGAGAACGAGCTCAGCGAGTTCGGATCCAGCGTCGCGATCGAAGACTGGTAGCTGACGGACGCCACCCGATACTGCTGTCCCTCCTCGATCTTGAAGGTGACGAGGAAGCCCTTCTTTTCGGGATCGTATTCGGTCAGCGCGGCCACCACCTGCACGTCGGCGAAGCCGTGCTTGAGGTAGAAACGGCGAATCAGGTCGCGGTCGGCCTCGACCCGATCGGGATCGTAGGTGTCGGCGCCGCCGAGGAAGCTCAGCAGGTTTGATTCGCGGGTCTTGATGACGTCGCGCAGGCGATAAGAGGAATAGTAATTGTTGCCGATGAACTCGATCGACCGGACACCGGTCTTCTGGCCTTCGGTGATGGTGAAGATCAGGTCGACGCGGTTGTTCGGCTGCTCGATGATCTCCGGGTTGACGCGCACGTCATAGCGGCCCGAACGGCGGTAGATTTCGACGATACGCTGGGCATCGGACTGCACCATCGGGCGCGAGAAGGTACCGCGCGGCTTCGACTGGATTTCAGCCGAAAGCTGGTCGTCCTTGATCTTCTTGTTGCCCTCAAAGGCGATGCGGCCGATCACGGGGTTTTCGACCACGGTGACGACGATCCGGCCGCCGGCGGGCGTGATTCGAACGTCCTGGAACAGGCCGGTCTCGATCAGCGCCTTCAGGCCATCGTCGATGTCAGCCTGGCTCAGGCGCCCGCCCGGACCCGGCTTGAAGTAGGAGCGGATGGTCTCGACCTCGACACGGCGGTTCCCCTCCACCGTGATCGTCTCCACCGTCTGCGCAACGGCAGGCGCAGACACAAACATTGCCGCCAGCGAGGCAGCTACCGGCACAGCGAACATGATCAGAGCGGCAAGCAAGCCCCCCCGCACTCGCATTCCAACAATCATGCGCACCGCGCCCTTATCATTCCACGGCCGGCCCGTTCCCCAACGGACCGGCAGATTCCCAACCTTGCTGCACAGCTTGTAGCCAATTTTGTTACGTCGGCAACCGACTGACGGCTGTGCAATTCCATTTTCATTCCAAGACGTTGCCGTTAGGCAACGCCACAAAAAAGCCGTTTCACGATGCCGCGAGATGGAGAATGTCGTTGTAGGTCGCGAACACCATCAGCATTAGCACCAGAGCGAGGCCGATTCGGAACCCCATTTCCTGAGCGCGTTCAGATAACGGCCGGCCGCGGATCGCCTCGACCGCATAGAACAGAAGGTGACCGCCATCGAGCAGCGGTACCGGGAACAGGTTGAGAAGCCCGATCGAGATCGAGAGCACGGCGGCAAGGTGAATCAGAGCGGCAATGCCGATGCTGGCGACCTGGCCCGAGATTCGCGCGATCCCAAGCGGCCCGCCGACCTGGTTTGCCGCCTCGCGCCCGGTGAACACACCGCCGATATAGGACAGTGTCCGATCGACCACGAACCAGGTCTCCTTCACCCCGAGCCAGAGCGCGGTGGCGGGATCGACCCGCTCGGTCACTTGCTCGCCCGGAGCGGTGGCGCGGGTGATTCCCAGGATGCCCTGCCGGTGGGTGTTCCCGAAGGGATCCTTGATGTCGCGAAGCTCAGGCGTCGCCTGCAACTGGATCGTGGAACCGCTGCGTTTGACGGTGAAAGTGAGCTGATCGCCGCCGTGGATGCTGACGACGCGCTGCATGTCCGAGAAGCTGCCGATCGTAGCACCGTCGATCGCGGTGATGACGTCACCGACCTGGAAACCGGCGACCGCCGCGGCACTTCCCGGCTCGACCTTATCGACCTGCGCCGTGGTGCTCGGCTTGCCGAAGAAGGTGAACAGGCAGGTGAAGATCACGATCGCCAGGATGAAATTGGCAATCGGGCCGGCGGCGACGATCGCCGCGCGCGGCGCGACCTTTTTGTGATGGAAGCTGCCCTTCCGCTCCTCCGCCGTCATGCCCGACAGGGTCTCGGTCGAGGGCGTGGAAGCTTCACTGTCATCGCCGAAGAATTTGACATAACCGCCGAGCGGAATCGCGGAGAGCTTCCAGCGCGTGCCATGCCGGTCGTTGAACCCGAACAGCTCCGGCCCGAAGCCGAGCGAGAAGGTCAGCACCCTGACGCCGACCCAGCGGGCGACCAGGAAATGGCCGAGCTCGTGAAAGAAGACGACGATAGTCAGGACAAACAGGAAGGGAACCACATAACCGACGAGCCCGTGGCTCAACGTGTTGAAACCATGTACGAAAAACTCGGTCATTCAGTTCCCCTCAACCAGGGCAACAGGCCCGGTTCCAACCCTCTAAGATGCCTTTAAGGCAATTTGAGGCAATAGGGAGGCAGCCCTATTTCTCGCGTTATGGTCAACGGAAATCGCATCATCTGCCGATGTCAGAGGCGCCAGATTGCCGGACCTGATCCAGTCGTCCAGGGTCGCCTCTACCAGCCGCGCGATCGCGCCGAACTTGATCTTGCCGGCGATGAAGGCGGCAACCGCCACCTCATTTGCCGCATTATATACCGTGGTCGCGCCCCGACCGGTCCTTAACGATTCGTAAGCCAGCCGTAGCCCCGGGAACCGCTCGAAATCCGGCGCCTCGAAGGTCAACTGGCCGATCTTGGCCAGGTCCAGCTTGGCCGACGGCCCGACGATCCGGTCCGGCCAGCCGAGGCAATGCGCGATCGGGATGCGCATGTCGGGCGTGCCGAGCTGCGCGACCACCGAGCGGTCCGAGAATTCCACCATGCCATGGATGATCGACTGCGGATGCACGAGCACGTCGATCTGATCCGGTGTCAGCGCGAACAGATAGGAGGCCTCGATCACCTCGAGCCCCTTGTTCATCATCGAGGCTGAGTCGATCGTGATCTTCTGACCCATGCTCCAGTTCGGATGCTTCAGCGCCTGCTCCAGAGTAGCCTGCTCGATGTCAGCGGGAGCCCAGGTGCGGAACGGCCCGCCGGAAGCGGTGATGATCACCCGCACCAGTTCCTCGCGATTGCCGGAGCTCAGCGCCTGAAACAGTGCGTTATGCTCGGAATCCGCCGGCAGGATGCAGGCGCCCGCCTTCAGCGCGCGCTGCATGAAGAAATCGCCGGCGCAGACCAGGCATTCCTTGTTGGCGAGCGCGACCGTCGCTCCGCGATCGACCGCCGCGAGCGCCGGCTTCAGGCCCGCTGCGCCACTGACCGCCGCCATCACCCAATCCGCCGGCCGTGCGGCCGCCTCGATGATCGCGCTGTCGCCGGCGCCGCATTCGATCCGGGTGCCCGCCAGCGCATCCTTCAATTCGGACAGCTTGCTCGGATCGGCCACGGCCGCAAAACGCACGTTGAATTCCCGGGCGAGCTTGGCCAGGGCCTGCGCATTGCCATTGGCGGTCAGCGCCTCGACGCGGAAACGGTCGCGCGCACCGCGCAGCAAGTCCATGGTGCTGTCGCCGATCGAGCCGGTGGCGCCCAGCACGGTCACCGTGCGGACCGCGGAGGCCGCAGCCTTGTTGTTTCGCAATGGGACAGCACTCATTTTCTCACCAAACCATAAGACCGCGGCCGACGCCATCCGCGCCGCCCCGCAAGAAGCCGAAAATTGCGGCAACGGCAACCGCGGCGACGAAGCCGTCCAGCCGGTCCATCAGCCCGCCATGGCCGGGAATAAGATGGCTGGAATCCTTCACGCCGAACCGCCGCTTCACCGCGGACTCGAAGAGATCGCCGAACTGGGAAACCACCGAGAGCACCGCGCCCAAGATCAGCAGCGGCACAACCGCGCCGAGGCCGAACACCGCAAAACCCGCCGCGACGACGAGACTACCGACGAAGCTGCCGACCGCGCCCGCCCAGGTCTTCTTCGGGCTGACCCGCGGCCAGAGTTTTGGGCCCCCAATGCTGCGACCGGCGAAATAGCCGCCGATGTCGGTCGCCCAGACGACCAACAACACGAACAGCAGCGCCACAAAGCCTTCTTCCGGATCCTGCCGCAGCAGGACCGAGGCGACTTCCGCGACGGCGGCGTAACAAAATCCAGCGATCGTCCACCGACGTTGCTCGGATGAAATCACAGCGATCACGATCAGCCCGATCGCCAGCACCGATAGCGCGGCGTCAAGCCGCCCTGCCCCGAGACAGAGCCCAGCAGCCGCCAGCGCAAGCGCACCGGCCACGGTCACGCGCAGCGTGTGTCCGGCGCCGATGACCATCAGCCATTCGACATAGAGGCCGATCGCGGCGAGCGTGACCAGAAGCGTCCAGAGAACACCGCCGGCATAGGCGATCGCAATCGCAACCGGCGCCAAGACCAGCGCGGCGATGATGCGCATCAAGAGATTGCGCGAGGACGGCTCGCTTCTTGCCGCGGGTGCGGCTTTATCTTGGGTCACGATGCGGTTTTCGCAGCCAGACCGCCGAAGCGGCGCTCGCGTCTGGCGTATTCGGCGATCGCACTTTCCAGCGCCGCCTTGTCGAAGTCCGGCCAATGGATCGGCACAAACACAAGCTCGCTATAGGCCGCCTGCCACATCAGGAAATTCGACAGCCGCTGTTCGCCGCTGGTGCGGATGATCAGATCGGGATCGGGAATGTCGGGCGTGCCGAGATATTGCCCGAGTGTGTCGGCATCGATCGATGCGGGATCGCGCCTTCCTTCCGCCACCTCCCGCGCCAGCCGCCGCGCGGCGCCGGCGATCTCCTGGCGCGAGCCATAATTGAAGGCGACGACGAGATTGAGCTTGGTGTTTGCCCTGGTCAGCTCTTCGGCTTCGTTGAGCAGCGCACAGATATCCGGATCGAGTCCCTCGCGCTCGCCGATGACGCGCACCCTCACCCCGTCCCGGTGCAACGTCGCCAGATCATTGCGGATGAAGCGGCGCAACAGGCCGAAGAGATCGCCGATCTCGGTCGCCGGACGCGACCAGTTCTCCGACGAGAACGAGAAGATGGTGAGATAGAGGATGCCGAGTTCGTGCGAGGCCCGCACCACCCGGCGCAACGCCTCCACGCCGCGCCGATGTCCCTCCGCGCGCGGCAGGCCGCGTGCCGCCGCCCAGCGCCCGTTGCCGTCCATGATGATCGCCACATGCAACGGACTGCCGGTTCGATCCGGTCCGGCAGTTGCAGGTGCGGGGGCGTTCGACATTGGCGCTGTCCAATCAAACGGTCAGGATTTCCTTTTCCTTGGCCGCCAGCAACTGATCGATCTCGGCGATCACGCCGTCGGTCGCCTTCTGCACCTCGGCGGCGAGCCGCTCCTGATCGTCCTCGGAGATCTCGTGATTCTTCTCGAGCTTCTTGACGACATCGAGCCCGTCGCGGCGGACATGGCGGACCGCCACCTTGGCCGCTTCCGCATATTTATGCGCGACCTTGACGAGTTCCTTGCGCCGCTCGGCGTTGAGTTCGGGAATACGCAGCCGCAACACCTGGCCTTCGGTCGCGGGCGTGAGGCCGAGATTCGAATCGACGATCGCCTTCTCCACCGCCTTGACCATCGTCTTGTCCCAGACCTGCACCGAGAGCAGCCGCGGCTCGGGCACGCTGACAGTGGCGAGCTGGTTGAGCGGCATGTGCGAGCCATAGGCCTCGACCTGGACCGGCTCCAGCATCGACGCCGCGGCACGGCCGGTACGCAGGCCGCCCAATTCGTGCTTGAGGGACTGGGTCGCACCTTGCATACGGCGCTTTACTTCGTTGATGTCAAAACCAGGCGTGGGCATGACGCTCTCCCTTCCTCTGCATCAGCGTCCGATCACGTCGGATCGGATCACGATCTAATCACTTCGTTTGAGCATGATCTCTGCGGAAAACCGGCTTCCACTTTTCCGGATCATGCTCGTGAAACCAACCGCCATGCCGCAACGCCCAAGCGTCAGCCGGCGACGACCGTACCGTGGCCCGTGCCGCGCAGGATGGCGCCGATCGAACCAGGCTCGGCGATCGAAAACACAATGATAGGCAGCGACGTCTCGCGGGCAAGCGCGAATGCGGTCGCATCCATGACCTTGTAACCGCCGGCGATCGCCTGCGAATGCGTCAGGCGATCGAAACGTTTGGCCGATGGGTCCTTCTTGGGATCGGCGCTGTAGACGCCGTCGACATTGGTGGCCTTCAAGACCGCGTCCGCGCCGATCTCGGCCGCGCGCAGGACCGCGGTGGTATCGGTGGTGAAGAACGGATTGCCGGTTCCACCACCGAGCAGGATGATCTTGCCCTCGGCGAGGTATTTGTGCGCCGCACTGCGGGTGAACAATTCGGAGATTTCCGGCATCACGAAGGCTGACAGGGTGCGCGCCGGTGTGCCCTTGCGCTCGACCGCCGATTCCAGCGCGAGGCAGTTCATGACGGTCGCCAGCATGCCCATGGTGTCGCCGGTGGTGCGGGACACGCCATGGGACGACACCTGCACGCCGCGTACCATATTGCCGCCGCCGACCACGACCGCAATCTCGGTGCCGAGATGGCGCGCCGCGATCAGGTCGTCGGCGATGCGGTCGATGGTGGGCTGGTCGATGCCGAAGGATTGGCTGCCGGCGAGGTATTCGCCTGAAAGCTTGATCACCACGCGACGATAGACCGGCTCAGCCATGATGCTCCCTCATCCCGCGCAAGCAGGTTCCGGCACGATGGCGCCGGAACCATTCGACCCACGCGGTTACTTCTTGCCGCTGGCCGCCGCGACTTCGGCTGCGAAATCGGATTCCTGCTTCTCGATTCCCTCACCAAGAGCATAGCGCACAAAACCGGCAATCTTCACCGGACCGCCGACCTTGCCCTCAGCTTCCTTGACCGCCTGCGCCACGGACTTTCCGCTATCGTGGATGAAAGCCTGCTCCAGCAGGCAGACTTCCTTGTAGAAGGTCTTCAGGCCGGACTCGACGATCTTCTCGATCACGTTCTCGGGCTTGCCCTGCTGACGGTACTTGTCGGCCAGCACATCTTTCTCGCGCCGGACGACGTCAGGATCGAGCCCGGCGGGATCGATCGCCTGCGGGTTGGCCGCGGCGACATGCATGGCGAGCTGGCGGCCGAGCACGGCAAGCTCATCGGTCTTGCCGGCCGATTCCAGCGCCACGATCACGCCCATCTTGCCGGCGCCCTCGGTGACTGCGTTGTGGACGTAGCTCGACACCACGCCCTTGCCGACCTCGAGCGAAGCCGCGCGGCGCAGCGTCATGTTCTCGCCGATGGTCGCAATCGCATCGTTGATCGCAGCCTCAACAGTGACGTCGCCGACCTTGGCCGCCTTGATCTTCTCGACGTCGGCGCCAACCTCGAGCGCGACCTGGGCGACCATCTTGACCAGGCCCTGGAATTGATCGTTGCGCGCGACGAAGTCGGTCTCGGAATTGACCTCGACGACGACGCCCTTGGTGCCCTGGGTCAGGGCGCCGATCAGGCCCTCGGCCGCAACGCGACCGGCCTTCTTGGCGGCCTTCGACAGGCCCTTCTTGCGCAGCCAGTCCTGCGCGGCCTGCATGTCGCCGGCGGCCTCGGTCAGCGCCGCCTTGCAATCCATCATTCCCGCGCCGGTCGACTCGCGCAGGTCCTTGACCATCGCTGCTGTGATCGTTGCCATCATTGAATTCCTTCTTGCCTGTGAAGCGCGGCGGCGCCCTTAGGGCGCCGCCGTCAGCGACAGGGAATGCCTTGATCTGGGAATTGAAGCGCTGGCCGGAAAGATCCGGCCACGCGGCCGTTCAGGTTATTCCGCTTCCGCGGTAAGCGCCTTGGCCTGGGCGACCCAAGCGTCGGCACGGCTCGGCAGACCGACCTGTTCGCCGATCTTGTGGGCGGTGTCGTGATCGAGCTCGGCGAGCTGCCAGTAGTGGAAGACGCCGAGGTCATTGAGCTTCTTCTCGATCGTGCCCGACACACCGGTGAGCTTCTTGAGGTTGTCGGCAGTGCCACGCGGCCCCGGCAGACCCTGGAAGCCGGTCGTCGCCGACGGCGCCGGGAGTTCTTCCTGTTGCGGCTGGACGGAGGCGCCGATATCGATGCCGGCATCGCCCTGCGCGCGCGAGATGCCGTCGATCGCGGCCCGCGCGACCAGGTCGCAATAGAGCGAAATCGCCCGGCCGGCGTCGTCATTGCCCGGCACCACATAGGTGATGCCCTTCGGGTCCGAATTGGTGTCGACGATCGCGGCGACAGGGATGTTGAGCCGCTGCGCTTCCTGGATCGCGATGTCTTCCTTGTTGGTGTCGATCACAAAGATCATGTCGGGCAGGCCGCCCATGTCCTTGATGCCGCCGAGCGAACGGTCAAGCTTGTCGCGCTCGCGCTGCAGCGTCAGCCGTTCCTTCTTGGTGTAGGAATTGGCTTCGCCGGACGAGAGCACCTCGTCCAGATGGCGCAGCCGCTTGATCGAGGCCGAGATCGTCTTCCAGTTGGTCAGCGTGCCGCCGAGCCAGCGCGAATTGACGAAATACTGCGCCGAGCGCTTGGCCGCATCCGCGACCCCGTCCTGCGCCTGCCGCTTGGTGCCGACGAACAGGATACGGCCGCCCTTGGCGACGGTATCGCTGACCGCCTGCAACGCACGGTGCAGCATCGGCACGGTCTGGGCGAGATCGATGATATGGATGTTGTTGCGGGCGCCGAAAATGTACTCCGCCATTTTCGGGTTCCAGCGGTGGGCCTGGTGGCCAAAGTGCACGCCAGCTTCCAAAAGCTGACGCATAGTGAAATCGGGTACCGACATCGTTTTGATTCTCCGGTTGGTTCCTCCGGAAACGTGTGAGCAAGCGAGCCTTGTCGGCCCGGCTGCCACCGGACGGCCTTCTAGAGCCATGTTTCCGTGTGAGATGGCGCGCTGTATAGCGCGATTTCCGCCAGAAGCAAGGAAATATGGGCGGATTTGGGGGGGCTTGGCGGCCTTAGGCGATTGGCGACGATTGGCACGCCCATTTCCTCGACATCTCGGCGGCGACACCATTTCCCAATGGCAGCAATCACTTATCTCGGTTCAACAACCGAATCTGTGAAGAATGCAATCCGCCGCGCCGTCGGTGGCGTCGGATCCGCAATCCGGCGCTCACAGCGTTTCGACCATCTCGACGCCGGTCACCGCCTTGATTGCGCCGGCGATCTGCGGGGATACCTGGAAGCGGCCTTCGAGCTTGAATTCGACCTCGGTCTCCAGATCGAGCCGCAGCACCAGCGCGACGTCGCCACCGGTGCCGTTGCCCGGCTGAAGCCGCTTGGCGATCGAGTCCAGCGGCTTGGTGTCGCGCAGGAAGATGCGCAGGCCCTTTTGCGTCTTGGCGGCTGCGGCATCGAGCGGCTCGGCATGCAGCACGCGGGCGCGGACGTCCTCGCCCTGCAGCTCGGCGCCGAGCTGCAGCAGCACGGCTGCGCCCGGCTCCAGCACGTCGCGGTATTGCGCCAATCCTTCGGAAAACAGCACCGCCTCGAAATGGCCCGTGGGATCGGACAGGCCCATGATGCCCATCTTGTTGCCGGTCTTGGTGCGCCGCTCCATGCGCGACACCACCGTTGCCGCGACCTTGCCGGCGGTCGCACCGGTTTTGACCGCGCGCGAGAACTCGGCCCAGGATTGCACGCGCAATCGCTTCAAGGCCGTGGCGTAGTCGTCGAGCGGGTGACCCGACAGGAAGAAGCCGATGGCGTCATATTCGCGTCGCAGCCGATCCGCCGGCAGCCACGGCTCGACCTGCGGCAGCACGATGCTCGGCGCGTCCGAAAGCCCGCCAAACATATCGTTCTGGCCCGATGTCGCGGCCTCATGGCTCCGCTGGCAGGCGGCGAGGATCGCATCGGCGCCGGCGAAGACGCGGGCCCGGTTCGGGTCGAGCGAATCGAAGGCGCCGGCGGCGGCGAGGCTTTCGATGATGCGCTTATTGATTGCGCGCGGGCTCACGCGCGCCGCGAAATCGGCCAGCGATGTGAAGGCCCCCTTGCGCCGCTCCTCCACGATCTGCTCGACCGCCTGCAGACCGACGCCTTTCAGCGCGGCCAATGCGTAGTAGATCGTCTTGTCGCCGACATCGAACGTTGCGCCGGAACGATTGACGTCGGGCGGCTCGACCTTGATCCCCAGCCGCTGTGCCTCGGCACGGAATTCGGAGAGCTTGTCCGTATTGTTGAGTTCGAGCGTCATCGACGCTGCCAGGAACTCCACGGGATAATGCGCCTTCATATAGGCGGTCTGATAGGAGACCAGCGCATAGGCCGCGGCGTGGCTCTTGTTGAAGCCGTAGTCGGCGAACTTGGCGAGCAACTCGAAGATCGTCTCCGCCTGCCCTTTCGGCACGCCATTCTTGACTGCGCCGGCGACGAAGATCTCGCGCTGCTTCTCCATCTCGGCGCGAATCTTCTTGCCCATGGCGCGGCGCAACAGGTCGGCTTGGCCGAGCGTGTAGCCTGCCATCTGCTGCGCGATCTGCATCACCTGCTCCTGGTAGATGATGACGCCGAACGTCTCTTTCAGGATCGGCTCCAGGATCGGATGCAGATATTCCGGCTCTTCGTCGCCGTGCTTGCGCGCGCAATAGGTCGGGATGTTGGCCATCGGGCCGGGGCGATACAGCGCCACCAGCGCGATGATGTCCTCGAAACGGTCCGGCCGCATGTCGATCAGCGCGCGCCGCATGCCCTGGCTTTCAACCTGGAACACGCCGACCACATCGCCCCGCGCCAGCATCTGATAGCTTTTGGCATCGTCGATCGGCAGCGTAGCCAGATCGACATGCACATCGCGCTGCTTGAGCAGCCTCACGGCGACATCAAGCACCGTCAGCGTCTTCAGGCCAAGGAAGTCGAACTTCACAAGCCCCGCCGGCTCGACCCATTTCATGTTGAACTGGGTCACCGGCATGTCGGATTTGGGATCGCGGTAGAGCGGCACGAGCTCGCTCAAGGGGCGGTCGCCGATCACGATGCCGGCGGCGTGGGTCGACGCGTGCCGCGTCAGACCTTCCAGGCGCTGCGCGATATCGAAGGCGCGCGCGACCACCGGATCCTCGTCGCGGAAAGCCTGCAGCTTGGGTTCGCCCTCGATCGCCTGCGCCAGCGTCACGGGCGCGGCGGGATTTTGCGGCACCAGCTTGGTTAGCTTGTCGACCTGGCCATAGGGCATCTGCAGCACACGGCCGACGTCGCGCAGCACGCCGCGCGCCTGCAGCGTACCGAAGGTGATGATCTGCGCCACCTGGTCGCGGCCGTAGCGCTCCTGCACATAGGAGATCACCTCGCCGCGACGATCCTGGCAGAAGTCGATGTCGAAGTCCGGCATCGACACGCGTTCGGGATTGAGGAAGCGCTCGAACAGCAGCCCGAATCGGATCGGATCGAGATCGGTGATCGTCAGCGCCCAGGCAACCAGCGAGCCTGCGCCGGAGCCACGGCCCGGCCCGACCGGGATGTCGTGGGCCTTGGCCCATTTGATGAAGTCGGAGACGATCAGGAAGTAGCCCGCATAGTTCATGCGGTTGATGACGTCGATCTCGAAGGCGAGACGCTTCTGATAGTCCTCTTCCGTGATGCCCGGCGACAAGCCGTGGATCCGCAGACGCCTCGCGAGCCCCTCCTCGGCCTGGCGCATCAGCTCCGCCGCCTCCTCGCTTGCCGCATCGGAGGCCGATCCGGCGCCGACTGTGAAGCGCGGCAAGATCGGCTTGCGTGTCCTTGGCCGGAACGAGCAGCGCTCGGCGATCTCGACCGTCGACGCCAGGGCTTCAGGAATATCCGCAAACAGCACCGCCATCTCGGCGCGTGTCTTGAAGCGGTGGTCGGGCGTGAGCTGCTCGCGATCGGTCTCTGCGATCAGCCGGCCGCCGGCAATGCACAGCAGCGCATCGTGGGCCTCGTAGTCGTCGGTGCTCGCGAAATAGGGCTCGTTGGTCGCAACCAGCGGCAGCCCCTTCGTATAGGCAAGATCGATCAGGCCGGCCTCGGTGCGGCGCTCTTTGTCGATGCCGTGGCGCTGCAGCTCGATATAGAGGCGGTCGCCGAATAGGCTTGCCAGCCGGTCGCAACGCGTGGCGGCAAGGCTCGCTTGATCGGCCGCGAACGCAAGCGTGATCGGCCCGTCCGGACCGCCGGTCAGCGCGATCAGGTCCTCGGCATCGTCCGTCAGCCAGTCGAACTTGATATGCGGCAACTGGTGGACGGGCGTCTCCAGGAACGCCCGCGAGTTCAGCCGCATCAGGCTGCGATAGCCGCGTTCGCGCGCGGCGAGCAGCACGATTCGGGCCGGAGCGCCGGCCAGCACACTGCGCGAATTCGGATCGACGTCGCCGAAATCGATCGCGAGTTCACAGCCGACAATAGGCTGGATGCCATAGCCGGCCATCTTGTCGGAGAATTCCAGCGCCCCGAACATGTTGTCGGTGTCGGTCAGCGCCAGCGCCGGCTGGCGGTCCGCCTTGGCGAGCTCGCCGAGCTTGGCGATCTTGATCGAACCCTTCAGCAGCGAATAGGCCGAATGAACGTGAAGATGGACGAATCCGGCACTGGGCATGGGTGATTCGAACGGCCTTGGTTTGGTGGAGGAACGCAACCGCCGGGCCTGGGCACATGGCCGCCGATCCCGACTCGCCATTCAATGGTGAAGCGTCCGATCCCCGGAGTCCACGCCGAACGCGCCATCGTGATGCGGCGTCCCGCTTTTCCCCAAGGGATGGCAACCGATGGCGGCCGACGAAATCGATGCGCCCTCCTCCCACTCAGAACTGCGGAATCAACTGCGCCCAGACCGCGATCATTCCAATGAACAGCGTGATCGATGCCAGCGCCGCCGCCTCTTCGACGAAAATCTTCAACATCGGCCGTCTCCTTGATGAGAACATACGAGGAACATTGTTCCTTATTTGTTCATGGAGTCAAGGCCGAGCCGTCGGGCTGCCGCGGAGAATCGAACGCGAATGAAGCGGGTGGTTAATGCGCGGCCGCAACCAGCAAGGTCATCCGAACACTTTTTCCGGTTGGACCGTCAGCCTGTGAGCGACGTAGGGCTCCTCGCTGTAGCGCTCGAGGATTTCATTGCAGACGAGGCAACGGAATTCCCCCGGCTGACCGGGAAGCGAATCGACCTCGATGCGGCGGTAACCGGCTTCGCATCTCGGACATTGCACGTCGGATTTCAGCCTGGCGCTGGGGATGCGCCGCGATCGCGTCATTTTCGCGCCGCGCGCCGAGAATGATCAGGAGCCGATCGCAGGCAAGCCAAGAAAAAAGCCCCGGGCAGATCGCCCGGGGCTGATTGTGCCGCGTTGGTTTCGCGAGGATCAGTACTTGCCGATGAGCGGAGCGCCGCCGAAGCCGAACTTGTAGTTCACGCGGACGGTGACGAGGTCGGCGTCCTGCTTGATGTCGTCGATACGCGTGACGCCGAGAATCGGGCTGACGAAGGTGTGGCTCTCGGTGTCGAGGAACAGATGGTTGTATTCGACGCCGGCCGACCAGCCGGGAGCGAAGGCGAATTCGAGGCCAGCGCCAACGGTGCCACCCCAACGGGTCTTTTCGACGCTATCAATGGTCAAGCCAAGGACCTGGCCCTGGTACTTGCTGTTGGTGACCGCAGCACCGCCCTTCGCGTAGAGCAGCACGTTGTTCCAGGCGTAACCGACCTGACCGGTGATCAAACCGAAGGCGTCGATCTTCGTGCGGTTGGAGAGAGCAGGAGCAAGGAGGCTGGCGTTCGAGCCGCTGAAGTCGGCCCAGTTGCCCTGGCCTTCGACACCGAACACCCAGTTGCCCGCCTGCCAGCGATAGCCGAGCTGGCCACCGACCGTACCGCCGGTCGCATCATGGGAACCTTCACCGACGCCGAAACCAAACTCCGACCTGTTGGTCCAGGTGTTGTGGCTCGAACCCCAGCCGCCGTTGACGCCGATGTAGAAGCCGCTCCAGTCATAGATGGCGGCAACCACCGGCGGAGCCTTCGTATAAGGACGCGCAGCGAGATCCGCAGCGACCGCGGGCGCAGCGGCGCCAAGGGCGACCAAGCTCGCCGTTACAAGCAAAACCTTTTTCATTTTATTTCCCGTTCCAGATGTGACGACCCCACGGCCTTCACGCGCCTCAATAAACAGGGTTCCTCAAAATTGCTGTAACTTGGCTGCAACAGATACGGCGAAACGATTCTGACGAAAACGTGAGTTAATGTTGTATTACTTATACTTAGCCTCCGAAGATCGTACCGTTCCCCTGCCTCAAAAAATTCACAATTCGGCCTTCGCCACACTCCTTGTGTTGCATATTTGTTTGACGTCGTCTCGGTTGTACGGCTTGGATCGGGTGACGAGCGAACGAGCGACGAGCTGCGATCAAGGAGAAGAGATGCGCAACGTAATCCTGGTTTTGTCCGCGGCCGCCGCGATCGGCGCCCTTGGAACCGCGCCGGCCGCAGCGGTCGGCACGCGCTATCCATTCTGTATCCAGGGGAACGAACAGCCCGGGCTCAGCAACTGCACCTTCACCAGCTATGAGCAGTGCCAGGCAACGGCGTCCGGGCGCTTCCTGTGGTGCATACCCAATCCCTTCTATGCCGGCGGCGGCAACGGTCCGCGGGCTTCGCGCCGGCCTCTGCCGCCGCCCCCGCCCGCAATCCCCTTCTTCGAGCCTTTCAACGATTGAGTCGGGGTGCACGTCCGCTCCGCGAAGACCAAATGATCGGCGCGGGAACGTGACTTGACGGTCCCGCCCGCGAATACTCTGTTCCGAGCGGGGTTAGCGATGGGAGGACGGAATAGTCGTCCTGACGCGGGAGGAACCGATGCGCATTCCGATGTTGGCGATCCTGACGCTTGGCGCGGTCGCGGCGGCGTCATCCGCCCGCGCGCAGACTTATGACCCGAATTATCCGGTCTGCCTGCATGTCTACGGCCCCGTCACCTATTACGACTGCAGCTACACCTCGCTGCCCCAATGCGCGATGTCCGCGTCGGGCCGGGCGGCTCAGTGCGTGATCAATCCTTACGCGGCCAACGCCTACCCTTATCCTTACGCGGCCAACGCGTATGTCGACTCGTCACCGCGGCGTCACAAACGATATCGCCGGGTCTACTGAGAGACCTTTGTTTAAGCATGATCTCCGCGCAAACGCTTCGCGTTTGTCGCGAGGAGAAACGTGCTCTAATCAAGCTCGACCACCTGCCCGTTCGCCAGCGACACGCGGCGGTCCATCCGGGCGGCAAGGTCCATGTTGTGGGTCGCGATCAGCATCGCAACCCGCGTCGCCTTCACCAGTTGCATCAGCGCGTTGAAGACGTGGTCAGCAGTCTGCGGATCAAGGTTGCCGGTCGGCTCGTCGGCCAGCAGCGCCCGTGGCGCGTTCGCAACTGCGCGCGCAATCGCGACCCGCTGCTGCTCACCGCCGGAAAGCTCGGCCGGCCGATGCTTGATACGGTCTCCGAGACCAAGATAGGACAATATCTCGGTCGAGCGTTTCACGGTCTCGGAGCGTTTGAGGCCGCGGATCATCTGCGGCAGCATCACGTTCTCCAGCGCGGAGAATTCCGGCAACAGCCGGTGCGACTGGTAGACGAAGCCGATATCGGTGCGGCGAATCTGGGTGCGGTCGATATCCGACATTTGCGACGTCGGCGTGCCTCCGACGTAGACTTCGCCGTCGTCGGGGGTCTCGAGCAGACCCGCGATGTGCAGGAGCGTCGATTTGCCCGAGCCGGACGGCGCCACCAGCGCCACGGACTGTCCCGGCCACAGCGCGAGCTTGGCGCCGTCGAGAATCGTCAGCGTCGCCTCACCCTGCCGGTACTGGCGCTTGATGTCGTGGAGATAGATGACCGGCACATCTTGCGCCCCCTCCGCCATCTCAGCCCTCATTCGTAGCGCAGTGCTTCGACGGGATCGAGCCGCGCGGCCCGCCACGACGGATAAAGCGTCGCCAAAAACGACAGCGTCAGCGCCATGATGACGACGGCCGTGGTTTCGCCGAAATCGATCTCGGCCGGCAGCTTCGACAGGAAGTAGAGCGTCGGGTCGAACAATTCGGTGCTGGTGAGCCAGGACAGGAATTGCCGGATCGATTCGATGTTCACGCAGATCAGCATACCCACGAGGAAGCCGACGATGGTGCCCACGACACCGATCGAGGCGCCCGTGATCAGGAAGATGCGCATGATCGATCCTTGCGAGGCGCCCATCGTGCGCAGGATCGCAATGTCCTGTCCCTTGTCCTTTACCAGCATGATCAGGCCGGAGACGATGTTGAGCGCCGCGACCAGCACGATCATGGTCAGGATCAGGAACATCACGTTGCGCTCGACCTGCAGCGCGTTGAAGAAGGTCGAGTTGCGCTGCCGCCAGTCGACCAGGAACACTGGCCGTCCCGCGGCTTCCGTCACGGTCTTGCGAAACGTGTCGATGCGATCGGGATTGGTGGTGAATATCTCGATCGCGGTGACGTCGTTGTTGCGGTTGAAATAGGCCTGCGATTCTGCAAGCGGCATGAACACGAAACCCGAGTCATATTCGGACATGCCGATCTCGAACACCGCCGCGATCTTGTAAGGCTTTATGCGCGGTGTCGTCCCCATCGGCGTCACCGCACCGCGCGGGGCCACCAGCGTGATGCTGTCGCCGGCATGCAGCGATAGTTGATCGGCCAGGCGGCGGCCGATCGCGACCCCCTGCGCTTCGTCGAAATTCTCGAGGCTGCCCTGTTTGATGTTCTTCGCGATCGAGAACAGGTTGTTCAGATCTTCCGCCCGCATGCCGCGCACGAGCACGCCGGAGGCATTGAAGGCGGAGGACGCCAGCGCCTGTCCGTCCACCACCGGCGCCGCAAGCCGGACGCCCTGCACCTGGCTGATGCGCTCGGCGACATCCTTCCAGTCGGTGAGTGGCGATTCCAGCGGCTGGACCAGGAGATGGCCATTGAGGCCGAGGATCTTGTCGAGCAATTCCTTGCGGAAACCGTTCATCACGGCCATCACCACGATCAGCGTGGCGACGCCGAGCATGATGCCGAGAAAGGAAAAGCCGGCAATGACGGAAATGAAACCCTCCCTGCGACGCGCCCGCAGGTAACGTCCGGACAGCAGCCATTCGAAGGGCGCAAAAGGCGGGGTACGGACTTTTTCGGTCATGGCCTCATCCATGTGTCGATAATCCCATGATTCGGGGCCAAATGTGGCCAGACTGGCCAACCGCACGCGGATGCGGTGGATAAACGCTATCCCGCGATCTTCACAAGCGCGTCGTCGAGCGTGAGGTTTTCGCGCGTGCCGTCGCTGCGCCGCTTGATCTCGACCTTGCCTTCGGCCAGGCCTTTCGGGCCGACCAGGACCTGCCAGGGGATGCCGATCAGGTCGGCGGCGGCGAATTTCGCGCCGGCGCGCTGGTCGGTATCGTCATAGAGCACGTCGACGCCCTTGGCCTTCAAATCCGCGTAGAGCTTTTCGCAGGCAGCATCAACGGCGGCATCGCCCTGCTTCAGGTTCAGGATCGCCGCCTTGAACGGCGCAACCGCCTCCGGCCATTTGATGCCGGCATCATCGTGGCAAGCCTCGATGATGGCCCCGACCAGCCGCGAGACCCCGACGCCATAGGAGCCGCCGTGGATCGGCACTTCCGCGCCGTCGGGCCCCGCAACCAGCGCCTTCATGGTGTCGGAATATTTGGTGCCGAAATAGAAGATCTGGCCGACCTCGATGCCGCGGGTGTTGACCCGCTTCTCCGCCGGCACCTCACTCTCGAAGCGCGCAGCATCATGGACGTCCTCGGTCGCAGCATAGACCGAGGTCCATTGCTTGATGATGTCAGTGAGATCGCCGTCGTAGTCGACGTCATCGGGCGGAATCGGCAAATCGAGCACGTCGCGATTGCAGAACACGCCGGACTCGCCGGTCTCCGCCAGCACGATGAATTCGTGGCTCAAGTCGCCGCCGATCGGCCCGGTCTCGGCGCGCATCGGGATCGCCTTCAGCCCCATCCGCGCAAACGTGCGCAGGTAAGCCACGAACATCTTGTTGTAGGCGCGCCGCGCGCCGGCCTCGTCGAGATCGAAGGAATATGCGTCCTTCATCAGGAATTCGCGGCCGCGCATCACGCCGAAGCGCGGGCGCTGCTCGTCGCGGAACTTCCACTGGATGTGGTAGAGATTGAGCGGCAGGCTCTTGTACGATTTTACATACGCACGGAAGATTTCCGTGATCATTTCCTCGTTGGTCGGCCCGTAAAGCAGCTCGCGCTTGTGGCGGTCGGCAATCCGCAGCATTTCGGGGCCGTAGGCGTCGTAGCGGCCGCTCTCGCGCCAGAGGTCGGCGAGTTGCAGGGTCGGCATCAACAGTTCCAGCGCGCCGGCGCGGTCCTGCTCCTCGCGCACGATCTGCTCGATCTTCTGCAGGACCTTGAAGCCGAGCGGCAGCCAGGCATAGATGCCCGCGGCCTCCTGCCGGATCATGCCGGCGCGCAGCATCAGGCGATGCGAGACGATCTCCGCCTCTTTCGGGTTTTCTTTCAGGATCGGCAGGAAAAACCGCGACAATCGCATGGGCGCACTCAGGAATCAGTTGAGGAGGCAAGAGAAACGCAGTGAAACCGGATCGGGTGCGAAAACACAAGGCCGGGAATTGCGAAAAAGCCGCCAAATAAGCCGATTTGCGGGCGTTGCGCCGATTTGTAATGAGATCGCCGGGGCTGGGTAAAGCGAACCTTACCAGCCGTTCACACTAAATCTGGCCCACCCAACGGCTCCATTGCCTCACTTGCTGCCGGAATGATCGTGCGACTTCTTCATTTCCATGTGGCCGCCCTGTTCGCCGCCCGGCGCCTGTGCTCCGACAGCCTGCACATCGAGCGACAGCGTCACCTTGCCCGCCTTCTCGAATTCGAGCGTGACCGGCACCTTGTCGCCCTGCTTCAGCGGCTGCTTCAGGTCGAACATCATCAGATGATAGCCGCCGGGCGCGAGCTTCACGGTCTTGCCGGGCTCGATCGCGAGGCCCTTGTCCTGCGGCCGCATCTTCATCACGCCGTTCTCCGTCACCATCTCGTGCACCTCGAGCTTGCCGGCGATGTCGCCGGAGGCCCCCACCAGCCGGTCCGGTGACGAGCCCTTGTTCTCGATCGTGAGATAGCCGCCAGCGACCTTCGCGCCGCTCGGCGTCGCGCGGCTCCAGGCCTGGCTGATGACGAGATCGCCGGCCTTGATGTCTTCGGCCTGCGCCGGGACGCCGAACAAGACGGCCAGCAGAGGAGCGAGCGTAATGATGGAAGAGAGTTTCTTCATGTTGTTCTATCCCGTATTCCAGATTGACTTGTTATCTTGATCCCGTCGTCGCGGCCTGTCCTTGTGCCCATTTGTCGAGCTCCGGCATCTCGGCCGCTCCCTCGATGGTGGTGACTGCGCCGCCGCGCGCGATCAGCATCGTGCGCGGAATATCGCCCTGCCAGGCCGGATCGATTTCAAATCGCAGCCGATCGGCAAAGCCATCGCTGAACATCCAGTTCTCGGCCGCGGAGAGCCCGGCTTTCTGCAGCATCGATTGCGTCGCCTCCGGGAGGTTGGGCACCAGGTCCGCACTGATCGTGACCACATCGATTCCAGGATGGTCCTTCATGAACTTGCCGAGCTGGGGCAACTCGACCTTGCACGGACCACAGGTCACGCCCCAGAAATGAACCAGGGTCGGACGACCGGCGTGTGAACGCAGAATTTGCTGCCAGCTTCCGCGTTCGAATGACTTGAGCTCGGCGTCATCAGCGGTTGCTGCGGCGGAAAGCGTCCCCAACAGAAATGCTGCGGCAAGCAGTTCGCGTTTCATGGCTGTCTCTCGATTGGTTGGAAACGATATCCATCGGCCTTCGTCATCCAGGAGAGATAGACTCGCCGGCTGTCCGAGACGAGCAGCGGATGGTCGGAATTGTCGGTCGTGCTGGCGATCGCCCTGGATGTCGACCAGGTCGCTCCATCATCTTGTGACGTCATCAGCTTCACCTCGGTCTTCTCGCCGTCGAACTCCTTCCAGACCATCACAAGCCCTTCCGGTCCGGCGATGACCTGCGGCCGCGACGGGCTTCGGCTGGGCTCGCCGACCGGCAGCGGATTCGAGAAGGTTTTTCCGCCGTCGGTCGAGCGCGCATAGAACAGCCCCTTGCGCGCCTTGCCGTTCGTGTACCAGGCGACATGATAGGTTCCATTCGGCGAGATTGACAGGCTCGGTCCGTGGTGCGGACAGGCTGCGATCTGCCAGTCATCCCGGCTGACGCGGTGAACCTCCCCCGGCGAGGCCGAACCTGAGAAGGTGACGACGGCATGATCGCGGACACCGCCTTCAAAGATGTTCCTGAATACGATCACCGGGCGGCCGTGGCCATCCAGGGCCAGGCCAAGGCGACAACATTCGCAGGTGTTGTCGGCGACGAGTTGCGCGTCCAAGTAAGTCGAACCACCATCCTTCGATGTCGCGAAGAACAGGCCCGCGCCATCATGTGGCTTGCCGTTCTGTCGCGCCGGCACGCGGTTGCGCTTGTCGAGCCATGCCGCGAACGCGGTGCCGTCAGGCTCCAAGGCAATGGCCTCGAAGCGCTGGCTCTCGTTATCAGCGGTGATCGGGCGCAACGGAGCAAAGCTCTTGCCGCCATCGGTCGATTGCGTCGCGAGCACCTGACCGTTGAAGGCCTTGTCCCTGAAGATCGAGAACGCCAGCACAATCCGTCCCTTGCCATCGATGGCGATCTTCGGACGGGCGTCCGGTCCCCAATCCAGATTTAAGCTCTCGCGCGTGACCTGTACCGGCGAGGAAAAGGTCTTTCCGTCGTCCTTCGAACTTGCAACGGAGATCTGGCCGCCGGCCATCCACACCAGCCAAAGCGTGCCGTCGGCAGCGAACGCGGGCGTGACCTTGCTCGCGCAGCGCAGGAGCGTTTCCTCGCACGCGGCTTCCGATGCGTGCTGATGGTTCATCTGCGCGAATGCACCGCCGTGCCAAAGCGTGAAGACGGCCGCCATGGCAGCAGCGCCAAGGATAGCTCTGAGATCCCTCATGACAACGCACCTCATTTGAACGCCAGTTTCATGCCGGCCACAAACGTTCTTGGCGCTCCGGCATAGATCGAGCCGGTGGTGTTGGCCAGCACGCTCGCGGGGTTTTGAATGCCCGCCGCCGTTACCGTGTCACCAATGTTGTTGGCGGAAGCCACGTATGTGCGGTCGAAGACGTTCCGCACCTCGAGGTAGAAGTTGACCGCCTTGAAGTAGTCCGAGACCAGGTCGGTGCCATAGTGGACATTGAGGTTGACCAGCTCATAGCCGGGCGCCTTCAGGAGGTTGGTGTTGTCCATGTAGAAGGAGTCCTTCCACTGCACTTCCACGAACGCGCCGAGCCCTCGCAGCGGCCCAGACAACTGGTCGTAGGAAAGCCGTGCGGTCAACTCGTTCGGCGAGATGCCGGGGATCTTGTTGCCCGCGCGGTTGAAGCCGAACACCGCACCATTGGTGATGTTCTCGATGTACTCCGTGTAGATCTCATCGAGATAGGTGTAGGCTGCCGTCAGCCGCCAGCCCGAATAGAAACGCCAGTCGACGGCAAGCTCCACGCCGCGATGCTCGGATCGCGGTGCATTGAACGTATAGCTCGCATTGGGTGCTCCGACTGGCGTTGCCTGCGTCACCAGTTCGTCCTTGAAGAACTCGTAGAAACCGGTGGCGCTCAGCCTGAGCGCGCTGTTCGGCGTCCAGTCGAAGCCCAGATCATAGCCGAGATTTTTCTGGGCCTGCAGCCCTGTATTGTTGCCGTTCTGGCCGTTCGGCAGCACGAAGAGATTGCTGACCTGCGGCGTCCCGTAGCCGGTCGCCACCCTGCCGCGGAATTGCCACTCGCTGTTCAGCCTATAGAGAAGCGCAAGCTCCGGCGCGGTGTTCTGGAATTGCCGATCGGCGGTCGTCACCATCGTCGTCGTGATCGGTATCGGCCCCGTATAAGTGTACGCCGTGTTCCTTCCCTTGAGGTTGGTCGTTTCCCAGCCAATGCCCGCAATCGCGGTGAGCTGCGGGTTGAGCTTGAGTTCCTGTCGCGCGCGAACGCCGTAGTTGGATGTATCGCTGTAGAGATTGCTGGATAGCGCGCCGAGCGTGGCGTTGCCGCCCGGCGCGACATTGCGCGTGTCGCTGGAGGCGACGAGCGTGTTGTACCAACCCCCGAAATAGGTGGTCGATTCCATGCCAAGGATCTCGCCGCGCCGCGTGACGTCGCTCATATAATTGTAGGACGGGAAGTCGCCGATCGCGCTGGTCGCCCCGGTGGGCTGGTTGATGTTGCGGTCGTCGAATACGAACTGGTTGCGCCAGGTGGTCTGGTTGTCGAAATCGTGCTCCCAGCGGCCGCCAACGATGGTGCGGCGATCGTTGCGAGCGAGGCCTGCCTGCAGCGCAGTCTCCCTGTCGACTCCCGCCGCTGCGTTGAAGCCATTGTTGAACAGCGGCACCGTTGCGCAGCCAAGCGCGGCCGTGGCTCCGGTGACGCAGCCGCGCTGGAACGGGTTTTGGTCATATTGATTCAGCGACAGCCGGATCGGCAGCCGCGCGCTCAAGTCGTTGTTGATGAACTTGACGGTGAAGCGGTCATCGGGCGTGGCCTGCAGCGTGCCGAGGAAATTCACCGTCTGGGTGTTGAACCAGCTATTGGTGATGTAACCGTCGCCGCGCGCATCGCTCGCAAACAGCGAGCCCTCGAAATTGCCGACCTTCTTGCCCGCAGCCAGATAGTTGTTCAGGTAACCGAAGCTGCCGCCGTCGACGCCGTATTCGACACCGTCGATCGTACCGCCCGGCCGCGTCCGGAAATTCAGCGCGCCGCCGGTTGCGTAGTTGCCGTAGAGCGCCGAGGACGGTCCACGGATCACGTCGATCGCGCCATAGGCGTGCGGATCGATCAGGTCGCTGCGCGACAGTCCGTCCGGCTGAGTGACCGGAAAGCCGTCCTCGAAGATGACGAGGTTGCGAATCCCGAAGCCGTTGCGGGCATTCGATCCGCGGATCGAAATGCCGACGTCGCGCGGCCCGTTGCCCTGCTTGATCGAGATGCCGGGGCTCTCTCGCAGCACGTCTCCGACCGAAAACGCCGGCCGATTGTCGAACTGACTGCGGTCGACGGTGGTTTGAGTTTGGCCACTGGGAGCCTGGTTCAGCCCGTCGCGCAGAACCGTGGGCGTGACGTCGCGCTGCACCACGACGGTCGGGATGGCGGTGGTCCTTGGCGGCGTCACCCGCGGCCGGGCGGCGAGCGTGCGTCCCGCCGGCTTCGGTTTCGCCGGCTTGGCGCGGGCTTCTCGGGGAGCCTCCACGTTGACCGGCGGCAAGGCGGTTTGCGCCGTAGCCGGTGATGGATCGGTGGCGAGCATGGCACCGAGCACCATTGTGCCGGCACCGCTCAGGTAAGCGAGGCGTAACATTGAGAAATTCCTGACACCGGCTCTGCGGCCGGCTTGATGGACGACGTCAACCGGCGCAGCGAAGGCCTAACCGGCAGCGAACGGCAGTCAGGAAATCGATGGTGGGGCGCGCGCCTGCGCGTGGGAGCGTGCCCGGACATCCGCCAGACGGGAGACGAAATCGAGCCATGCCACCTGTTCGGGCGACCGCTCGATAACGCCGACGGTCATCTCGGGTGGATCGACCGGAGTGCCGGTCTGCAGCACATTACAGATCGAGCAGCAGCCGTCGCGGACGTGCGGTCCGCCAGGGTCGGTTTCGCCGGAACCGGCGCTGTTGTCATGGCAGATGATGGCGGCGGCCAGCGGATCGGAGGCGGCGATTCCGGCCGCCCAACAGGCCGCGATCGGCGCAAAGATCTGCACCATCAGCGCAATCAGGAAAACGGGCAGAAAATTCTTCAGCCGCCGGCGCATCGCAAAACCCATCCGATGGCGGAACTAATCACTGCGTCCGGCCGGAGTCGAGAGCGGAAACGCCGCCTTTTTGTCCCGGCACAAGGAATAATCGGGTTCGGATCGGCACCCCCATACCCCTACTTTCGTACCCCGCGGCGGGTCTTAAACGCGGATTTACAACCGATAGTGGCGAAATCCCAATCATTTCGCAAACTGCTCGAATTTTGAACAATCGTTGCTGAAATTGATGACAAAACAAAAAAGATGGTCTACCAATTCAGGCTCAGGCCAGCCACAGGGCGGACGGTCTGGTGGTCCAAGTCTCGGGAGGAGCCCGGCGCGCAGAAGCAGCGTCACCCCATCAATCAAGATCAAATCCGAATTTTTGGGGAAATAGGGTCGACACAATTCCTCGAGCAGGGCTAGGAGCCCTGCTCTTTTTTCTTTGGGCCATCGCGATCGCTGATCATGTCATCGGCAAATCCGATCGAGCGCAGCTTCGAACTTGCGGCGGCGCGCTGCGATGATCTGACACCGCTGATCTATCGTCGCTTGTTCGAAGCGCATCCCGAAACCGTCGCAATGTTTCGCACCGAAGGCAGTGAGCTCGTCAAAGGCTCGATGCTGGCGCTGACGATCGAAGCGATTCTCGATTTCGCCGGCGAGCGGCGCGGCAACTTCCGGATGATCGAATGCGAGGTCGCCTCGCACGATGCTTACGGCACGCCCCGAGATTTATTCGTCGCGTTCTTCGCCGTGATCGCGGGCACGCTCCAGGAAATTCTTGGTGTGGAGTGGACAGCCGAGATCGATGCTGCGTGGCAAAAACTGCTGCGCGAAATCGAAAGCATGGTGATTCCTGACGTCGCCTAGCGCAGCCGCGGAAGCGGAACCGTTGGCATGAACGCTCCGATTGTGACAGACTTTCCCCGATCCGCGGCGCGTGCAACAGACGCCGACGGCGCCAAGAACAGACATCAGGGAGCGTGCGATGCCAGGGAAGGACACATCTTCAAGGACCAGGCGCGATCTTCTTCAGACGGCGGCAGCCGGCGGCGCAGCGGCTGCGCTGCTCGGCGGAATTGGCGTGAGCCCCGCGCTCGCGGCGGAAGTGGGACGTTCCGAGAAACCGCTGAAGGCTGCATTCTCCAACGCCGGCCTGCAGGCCACCTGGTGCGCGCAAGGCAAACAGGCGGCCGAATATTGGGGCAAGCTCTTCAACGTCGAGGTCACATGGTTCGACGGCCAGCTCGATGCGGTCAAGCAGCGCGCCGCGATCGACAATATGGCGTCGCAAAAATGGGACTTCGTCGCCATCCAGGCGTTCGGCATCGGCACGCTGACCCAGCCGGTGCAGAAGATGATTGACGCCGGCATTCCCGTCATCGACATGGATACGCTGATCGCTCCGCTCGATCAGATCAACGTCCATTCCTTCCTCGCCCCGGACAATGAATTCATGGGGTCCTCGGTGACGCAGGCGCTCGTCAACGCCATCGGCGGCAAGGGCAAGATCATCATGACGCAAGGCGCGCTCGGCCATACCGGCGCGCAGGGCCGCGCCAAGGGCTTCAACGCAGTCGTGAAGCAGTATCCGAACATCGAGGTGCTCGACACCCAGCCGGCCGATTGGGATGTCTCCAAGACCGCGCGTCTGTGGGAGACCTATCTCACCAAATACCCGCAGATCGACGCCGCCTTCTTCCACAATGACGACATGGCGCTCGCCGCCTACAACATCATGAAGGCGCGCAACCGCACCAACATCCTGATCGGCGGGGTCGACGCCATGCCGCCGGCGATCCAGGCGGTGAGCGAAGGCCGCATGTTCGCGACCGTCCGTAATCCATCCTGCCGCATCCACGGCGGCGCCATCATCGCGGGCGTCGCCGCGGTGACCGCGGGCGAGAAGAGCGGACAGGGCATTCCAAAGAGCGTGGTGACCGACGGCCCGGTGGTAACCAAAGCCAATGCCGCCGGCATGCAATGGATGGAGGATCATTTTCTGATCTGAGCCGCCCGCATGCCACAGGGACGCTCACCGATCCTCGAATTGAAGGAGATCACGAAGGCTTTCGGCGGTGTCGAAGCGCTTCGTGGGGTCGACTTCGCGCTTTACGCCGGCGAGATCCACGGTCTCGTCGGCGAAAACGGCGCTGGAAAAAGTACGCTGATGAAGATCATCGCCGGCGTGCATCCCGAATTCTCCGGCCACTTCGCACTCGACGGACGCGAAACTCGTTTCCGCTCCGCGCGCGACGCGCATTCGGCTGGTGTCGCCATGGTGCATCAGGAGTTGAGCGTCGCGCCCGATCTTTCCGTCGCCGAAAATGTCTTTCTCGGGACACAGCCGACCAACCGTTTCGGCCTGGTTCAATGGCGGAGAATGGCGCGCGAGGCGGGCGAGCAGCTTGCGCGCTTCGGAATCGACGTCGATCCGATGACGCGGCTCGGCGATCTGCCGATCGGCCTGCAGCAACTGATCGAGATCGCCCGCGTGCTCTTTTCCGGCGCCCGTATCATCATTCTGGACGAGCCGACCTCCGCGCTCTCCCCGCCCGAGGTCGAGCGGTTGTTCGCGACCTTGCGACGGCTGCGCGACGAGGGCACCGGCATCGTCTTCATCTCCCATTTCATCGAGGACATCCTGCGCATTTCCGACACCGTGACGGTGTTCCGCAATGGGCGGAAGGTCCACGAAACCGAAGCCGCCGCGACCAGCAAGGCCGCACTGATCGAAGCGATGATCGGCAAGGGCCGCGAGGCGCTGGAAGAGACCTATGCGCATGACATCACGCTGCCGCCGCGCGGTGACCGCCCTGTGGTCTTGAAAGCCGACGCACTGTCGCTCGCACGCAGCGTCCAGGACGTCTCGTTCGAGGTACGCGCCGGCGAAGTGCTCGGCATCTACGGCTTCATGGGATGCGGTCAGTTGGAACTGGCGCGGGTCCTGTTTGGCAAGATCAAGCCAGATAGCGGCACGGTGGTCATCGACGACAACCGCACAGCCTTCCGCAGCACGGCCGCGGCCCGGCGCGCCGGAATCGCCTTTGTCCCCGAGAGCCGACGCGCGATGCTGTTTCACCAGGAGCCGGTCTACAAGAACATCTCGATCAGCGTGCTCGACCGTATATCTGCACTTCTGCTCAAGCCGTCGCGCGAGCGCTCGATTGCCGCCCGGCAGGTCGAGCAATTGCAGATCCGCCCGGCGGCGGTTGAGCTCGACCTCGGGATGCTTTCGGGCGGCAATCAGCAGAAGGTGGCGCTGGCAAAGTGGCTGAGCTATCCGCCGCGGGTGCTGGTGCTGTGTGAGCCGACCCGCGGCATGGATGTCGGCGCCAAGAACGATGTCATCAACATCGTCCGCGAGCTCAGCGCCAAAGGGCTCGCCATCATCGTGCTCTCGACCGAACCGGAGACGGTGTTGTCGCTTGCCGATCGCATCATCGTCATGAAACGCGGCGCGGTGGTGCGCGAATTTGCGGGTGAGGTGGTCAGCAAGGACCGCCTGCTCGAGGCGGCCTGACGGAGAACAGCATGGCAAGCAGCGAAGGGGTGACTGCAACGGTGCATCGCGGCGGACAGCGCAGCGCGGCTGCGATCCTGCGCTCGCAGATGCGCAACATCGCGCCGTTCCTGACACTGATCTGCCTGAGCGGGTTCTTCGCAATCGCGAGCCCCTCCTTCGCGACCCTCGACAATCTCGGCAACATCCTGACGCAAGTCTCCGTCACCGGCATCATCGCCGTCGGCCTGACCTTCGTGATTCTGTGCGCCGAGATCGACCTCTCGATCGCCGCTATAGCCAACGTCACCGGCATTGCCGTTGCCTATTTCACGCTGCAGGAATCCTATGTGAACATCGCCAATGTACCGTTGCCGGGCTGGGCGGCGATCATGCTGTCATTGGCGCTCTGCGCACTGCTCGGCCTCGTCAACGCACTGGGGCTGACCGTGATCGGCATCCCCTCCTTCATCATGACGCTGGCGATGATGCAGATCGCGGCCGGCATCTCGGCGCTGCTGGTGCGCGGCCAGATCGCCTACAAGGTGCCCGACCTGGTCACGACGCTTGGTTCCGGCTCGATCGGCGGCATTCCATGGATCGTGATCGTCGCGGCGGTGATGCTGCTCGCCGGCCACCTGGTGCTCACCTACACGCGCTTCGGCCGCTACGTCTACATGGTCGGCGGCAATCGCGAAGCGGCGGAATATTCCGGGCTCAACGTCAAGCTGATCCTCGGCAGCGTGATGGTGATCTCAGCAGTCTGCTCCGGCATCGCCGGCATGCTCGGCGTCGCGCATTTCGGCAGCGCGCAGCAGAACGAATTCGACACCTACCTGCTCGATTCGATCGCCGCTGTGGTGGTCGGCGGCACCAGCCTGTTCGGCGGCCGCGGCGGCATCGGCAACACCATTGTCGGACTGTTCGTGCTAGGCGTGCTCAACAACGGCCTCGACCACGTCAATATCGACAGCTTCCTGAAGATCCTGATCCGCGGCCTGATCCTGCTCGCCGCACTCGTCATCAATGTCTATGCGCAGCGGCTGCGAGCACGGGCTGCGGAATAGTGTGCGGATCAGCTCGAACCCGTATCCTTGAACGGAGACAGATAAGGCGGCAGCGGCGACCGGTCCGCCTTCGAGAAAATCTCGAAACGCTCGAGCCAGCGTGTTGCTGCGGAGCGCAGATGCTCGCGCAACAATCTGGCGGCCTTGCTGACATTGTCGCGACGGAGCCGCTCGACGATCGCGAGATGCTCCTCCAGGGCATCGTGCATGGTCCCCTGCGGAACGCTCAGGCTGGAGTCGAGCAGATAAAGGCTCGGCACAAACAGGATATGCGTTCTCTGCAGCGCCTTGACGATCTCGCGGTTGGGACAATGGTCCAGCAGATTGATGTGGAGGTCAGTTTCGAGTTGCCCGACTGGTCCGATTTCGACCGGACCGTTTGATATCGCACGCCGCAGGTCCGCATGCATGCGTCCGAGTTCCGCCGCTGGCGCCAGCGGCGCGGCGCGCATCAGCGCCTCCGGCTCGAGGATCGCACGCATCTCGAACAGTTCGCGGATCTTGTCCGACGACACATGCGGCGCAATCCAATGGCCGAGCCCGTCCTTGCCGACCATCCCCACGCTGTGCATGCGGGCAAGGACATCGCGGGCGACGGTGCGGCTGACATTGAAGAAGTCAGCTAACGCCGCCTCGGTAATCCTGAGCGATCCGAACAGCACGCGAATCCAGAGTTCCTGCTCGACCTTCTTGTAAACCCGTTCCCATTGCGGCAACGGAGCGATCCGCGATTCGCCAAGCGAGGCGATCTGCCCGACATGCTCCGCCTTCGGACGGCCGGCGACCTGGTAACCCCGCCCCTCCAATGGATGGACGATCTTCGCCTCGCACAGCGCCCGCAACGCATGTCTGGCGGGTGAACGGCTGATGCCGAAGGCTTTGGCGACCTGCACTTCCAGCAATTTCTCACCGGGCCGAATCCGCCCCTGCTCGATCATGTCCTTGAGCAACAGAAATGCATCCCGTTGCATCGACGTCTTCTCGAATGCTTCGGCAGCAGCGGCGGCTTGCGGTGACGCTTTCATGTTCCCAACGTCTGGTTGCAGACTTCGCCGGAACTTAACCGGCGAACAGCGCTTCGCGAAGATATACCTTCATCGCAGGAAGGTGCCTATCCGCCGGTTCAGCTCGGAGGCGGCGGCTGGATCGGTTGCACTGGCAACCTGGTGGCCGGCATCCGACATTACCTCCACCAATTCGCAATCGGCGATGTGCTGCGCCGCCCAGCGGCCGGCTTCCGTCGGATTGTAGAGGTCCAGCGGCGGGATCGCGATCAGCGTCCGCGCCCGGATCGATCGCAGCGCGGCGATCGTATCTCCCCGAAAGCCTGGCGTATCACCGACATCATGGCCGTCATACGCGAAGGACTGATAGATCCAATCGAGCGGATCGAACCCCTGCTCCAGCCAGAGCCGAGTACGATCCGACAACCAGCGCCTGATCTCATCAGGACCGCTGAACTGCCTGTCAATATGCTGCGGCGTCCGCGCGCCGAGAAGCTGCATGACCGCGCTCCAGCTTTCCCAGCGGTTCGGAAGCTGGTCCGCACATGTATTCGGGTCCGCCGCATGGCTTTGCAGGGCAAGCCGCGCGGCATGGTTGACGGCGCCCGACCAGGCGGTCGTCTTCGCCATCGGCGTCATGGCCACGACCTGCCGCACAATATCGGGATAGGAAACCGCCCATTGCAGCGCCTGCATCCCGCCCATCGAGGCGCCGATCACGAGATCGACGGTTTCGATGCCGAGATGCTGCATCAGCAGCTTCTGGCTGTTCACCATGTCGCGGATGGTGAAGCGAGGGAAGTTCAGCCGCGGCTGCCGACGCGACAGTGACGGTGAGCTGCTCAGGCCGTTGCCGATTGCATCGATCGCGAAGATCCTGGCCCGGCCGGGATCGAGCGCCCGGCCCTCCCCGATCAGGAAATCAAGCCGGTGGTGGCTGCTTCCGATGGCGCAGAGGGCGACGATGACCGGAAGCGAACGATCATCGATGTCGCCATGGACGGCATAGGACAGCTCGAAGTCCTCGATCGCTTCACCGCTCTCCAATACAAGGCGCGGCAGGCTTAGCCGTCCGTGCGGTGCATCGATCCAGCCGGGCTGCACGGGAGGGTGCATCTATGCCGGCACCTTCACGCCCTTATAGAGGATCTTCACCGAACGTTCGTGCTGCTTGCGATGAAACTCGACCGCCACCGGATCCATGTCGCGGCTTGGAATCGGTTCGTGCTCGAAGGTCCGGTAAGTATCGACGCCACGCACCAGCGAGGCGCTGTCTTCCCCTTCGAGCTGCCGCACCGACGTCGGCATGTAGCGGATCGCAAAGCCGATGCGGCGACGCTTCGACGGATTGGGCGCCGAGCCGTGGATCAGGCGCACATGGTGCAACGACATTTCGCCCGGCTCGAGTTCGAGCATGACCGCCATTTTCGGATCGACCTCTACCGCAACCTCCTGTCCGCGCGTGAGCATGTTGTTCTTGGAGAACGTATCGCGATGCGGGATCTGATCCTGCAGATGCGTGCCGGGCACGACTTCCAGGGCGCCGTTCGCCTTGTTGCTCTCCGACAGCGCAACCCATGCGGTGACGACATCCGGGCTCGACAGGCCCCAATAGGTGGAGTCCTGGTGCCATGACACGAATGATGGATCTTCCGCTTCCTTGATGAAGAAACTGCTCGCCCAGCACAGGATATTCTCGCCGTAGAGATCCTCGATCGCATCGACGATCCGCTCTTCGCGGATCAAGTCGTTCAGCCAGGTGAACAATAGATGGCTCCGTCCGCGCAGCGACCCGCTGAGCGGACCGCCGATGGTTCGCTCGAACGCCTCAAGCTTCGCGCGGATCGAAGCCGCTTGCTCGGTCGATATCGCGCGGATGGGAGCGACATATCCATCTTTCCAAAAGCCTTCGATTTGCGCAGGCGACAACACCTTCGGCATTTCCTTCTCCCCTTGTTCTTCCCTACCCTCTTATGATGTACATTGCATTCAATGTACATTGATGGCAGGATATCGCGTCAAGTTCGGACCGGTCAACCCTCCAGCATGACGGTCCGGCCGGACCGATCCAATGAGGCCGCGCGAAGAAAGCGGCCCGCGCAAGCTAGGGAGAGTTGGAATGTCATTGAGCCATACCGTCCGGCGGGTGTTTTTCGCGGCCGTCGCTGTGCTTGCCGCAACCAGCACGGCCTCGGCGCAGAAGAAATACGACGTCGGCGCCACCGATACCGAGATCAAGATTGGCAACATCATGCCCTATAGCGGGCCGCTGTCCGCCTATGGCGTCATCGGCGAGACCGAGGCGGCCTACTTCAGGATGATCAACGAACAGGGCGGCATCAACGGCCGCAAGATCAACTTCATCTCATATGACGACGCCTACTCACCGCCGAAGACGGTCGAGCAGGCCCGCAAGCTGGTCGAAAGCGACGAAGTGCTCCTGATCTTCCATGCATTGGGAACGCCGACCAACAGCGCCATCCACAAATACATGAACACGAAAAAAGTGCCGCATCTCTTCGTCTCCAGCGGCGCCACCAAGTGGAACGACCCGAAGCACTTCCCCTGGACCACGGGCTGGCAGCCGAACTACCAGAGCGAAGCCCGCAGCTTCGCGAAATACGTACTGAACGAAAAGCCCGACGCCAGGATCGGCGTATTCTTCCAGAATGACGATTCCGGCGTCGACTTCATGAAAGGCTTCCGGGACGGGCTGGGCGACAAGGCTCGCTCGATGATTGTCGCCGAGGAGAGCTATGAGACCTCGGAGCCGACGATCGACTCGCACATCGTGAAGATGAAGTCAGCCAATGTCGACGTCATCGTCAACTTCGCGACTCCCAAGTTTGCAGCGCAAGCCATCAAGAAGATCGCGGAAATCGGCTGGAAGCCCATGCACGTCATGACCAGCGTCTCGATTTCGGTCGCGAGCGTGATGAAACCGGCCGGCCTGGAGAACGGCCAGGGCATCGTATCCGCCACCTATCTGAAGGATGCGACCGACGCCCAGTGGAAGGACGATCCCGGCATCCGCCGTTTCGACCAGTTTCTGACGAAGTATTATCCGAGGGGAAATCGGGCCGACGTGCTGGTGCTGACGGGATATTCAGCCGCCCAATCGCTGGTCCATGTCCTGAAAGCCTGCGGCGACAATCTGACGCGCGAGAACGTCATGAAGCAGGCCGCTTCGCTGAAGGACGTCGAGCTTGACGGGCTGCTGCCGGGCATCAAGATGAACACGAGCGCCAACGATTTCGGCCCGATCCAGGACCTGCAGCTCATTCGCTTCAAGGGCGAAAGCTGGGAGCGCTTCGGCGACGTCATATCCGGACGCCGCTCCGCGAGCGAGACGAACTAGCCTAGCGCTCGGGCGCCCCCTCTCCCTGTAAGAACGGGGAGAGGGAGGAAACCCGGGCTCGCTTCGCGTGCGGCGACAGAAATCGCCGCACGCCACCCGCGCAAATGAACCTCAGGAAAGATGATGGACTTCCTGCAGGCCGTAAACCGGCGTCGCAAGTCCCTCCTTTCGGGCCTTTAGCTGCAACGAAAGATACTGGGAGTAGTGGCGCGACTGGTGCAGATTGCCGCCGTGGAACCACAGACCTTCCTGTTGCGTCGGTTTCCACATGTTGCGCTGTTCGCCTTCCCACGGACCAGGGTCCTTGGTCGTGTTGGAGCCAAGTCCCCAGCATTTGCCGACCTTGTCGGCCACGTCCTTGGAGATCAGGTCCGCAGCCCAACCATTCATCGAGCCGTAGCCGGTGGCGTAAACGATCAGATCCGCGTCCAGCTCGCGGCCATCATCCAACAGGATGGAATGCTCCTTGAGCTCGCGAACGTTCACGCCGCTCACCAGCTTGATCCTTCCATCGGCAACGAGATCGCAGGCTCCGACATCTATGTAATATCCCGAGCCGCGGCGCAGATATTTCATGAACAGGCCGGACTCGTCGTCGCCGAAATCCAGCATGAAGCCTGCCTTTTCCAACCGCTTGTAGAACTCCGCATCCTTCTTGCGAATGGCGTTGTAAATCGGGATCTGGAATTCGTGCATGATGCGATAGGGGAGCGAGGCGAAAATCAGATCCGCCTTGCGGGTCGTCATGCCCGAGGCGACGGCACGCTCGGAATAGAGATCGCCAAGGCCGATTTCCATCAGCGAGTCCGATTTCACGATGTGGGTCGACGAGCGCTGCAACATCGTGACATCCGCCCCGGCTTCCCAGAGCGCCGCGCAGATATCGTGGGCGGAGTTGTTGGACCCGACGACAACCACCTTCTTTCCCTTGTAGGCGTCGGGCCCCGGATGTTGCGACGAATGCTGCTGCTCGCCCTTGAAAACGTCCTGTCCCCTGAACTTCGGGATGTTTGCCTTGCCCGACATCCCGGTCGCCAGCACGAGCTGTTTCGGTTTCAGCACGATCTCCTTGCCGCCACGCTCGACGACGACCGTCCACTCCTTTGCCTTCTCGTCGTACTTGGCGGATTTGCACGTCGTGGAACTCCAGTAGTTCAGCTCCATGACCTTCGTGTACATTTCCAGCCAATCGCCGATCTTGTCCTTGGGCGCGAACACCGGCCAGTTCTCCGGGAACGGGATGTAGGGCAAGTGGTCGTACCAGACCGGATCGTGCAGGCAGAGCGACTTGTAGCGCTTGCGCCAGCTATCGCCCGGCCGCTCGTTCTTCTCGACGATAATGGTCGGCACGCCGAGCTGCCGCAATCGTGCGCCAAGGGCGATGCCGCCCTGACCGCCGCCGACAATAACGACGTAGGGTTGCGTCTTGACGCCGAGCTCGGCGATCTCCTGTTCGCGCTTTTCCTTCCAGGTCTTGCGAGCAGGATCGCTGCCGTGCTCGGCTCCCATGAGCCGCATCGACCCTTTCGGCTCCTCGTGGCCTTTCAGCTCCGTCATGGTTGTGAGCAGCGTCCATATCAGTCCGTTCTTCAGCCGGATATGGCCGTAGCCGCGCGCCACTTCGGTTTCGAACTCAAACCAGCCGTCCGCGACGCCGTCGACTTCGCTCGCGGGATTGCTTGCGTCCTGACGAAAATGGCGGGGTTTGATGCCGGCGAGCTGCGCCGTCAACATCTCGCGAACCTGGCCCTGACCTTCCATGGTGCGCAGGTTCCAGGTGAAGGCCACGAGATCGCGCCAGTAGCAATCGGCCTGAAACAGATTCACCGCAACATCGATCTCGCCGCCGGCGAGCGCGTCCTCCAGCTTACCGAGGGCAGCCTCCACCTTGGTGTGAGGGCTATTGTCCAGCATAGTCGTCTCCTCTCTCTTGTATTTTGGTAACATCAGTCAACGCGGGCGCTCGCCATGCATGGCGAGCGCCCGCGCCTTTCGCAGAAGCTATTTCGTCAGATCGATCAGGATTTTCAGATGCTGACCGGCGGGATCGAGCAGCACGTCAAAGCCTCCTCCGACCGCCTGATCCAGCGTGATCTTCTTGGTCACCACCTTCTTCGCCGGCAGCAGACCGGTGCTGATCAGCCTGATGACACGCGGCCAGTAATGCGTGGGATAGGCCCACGATCCCCGTATATCGATGTCCTTGAACGTGACCTGGAACCAGTCGAGCGGATTTTCGTGGGGATGAAGACCGGTCTGCACCACCACCCCCTGCTTCCGCACCGCGTCCGTGCAGGCCTTGAGAGTCTGCTCGTTGCCAACGCATTCGATCGCGACGTCGCAACCGACATTCCCTTCGCTCAGCGAGCGGACCACATCGCCGGGATTGTCGCGCTTCGGATTGATGGTGACGACGTCAGGCAAGATGCACTTGGCGAATTTCAATCGCGCGTCGTTGATGTCTGAAACGAAAAGCTGAGCAGCACCCGCCGCCCGCGCAGCCAGCAGCGTCAGTATCCCGATTGGGCCTGCGCCGGTGACCAGCACGCTGTTGCCTGCTGTCACGCCACCGCGGTCGCAGGCGTAGACGGCCACCGCTGTCGGCTCGACAAGCGCGGCTTCCTCATCAGTCATCTCGTCTGGAATCTTCTCAACATTGTATTCGTTGAGCAGGGCATATTCCGCCATTCCGCCAGACACCCAACTCAACCCCGCCAATGCAAGTTGCGGGCTGAGATGGAAGAGACCGCGGTCGGCGAAATAATCGCCGGCGCGTGGCATGATCAACGGCTGAACCGATACGCGATCGCCCGGCTTCACCGAAGTAACCCCCTTCCCGACCGCTTCGACCACGCCGCCGAATTCGTGACCGAGAACCTGCGGCCCGCTGACACCTGTAAACGGATGCGGTTCGACGGGGATGAAGATCGGCCCGTAGGCATACTCGTGCAGGTCGGTGCCGCAGATGCCGACGAAGCGGTTCCGGATCAGGACCTGACCCGTGGCTGGCGTTTCCGCCGGTATTGGAATCGTATCGAGACGCAGATCTTTGGCTGCATGAAATCGCAAGGCTTTCATTCTTTCCTCCTGTAACTATTTGCGTTTGTGGTTTGCTGCATTCGGCTTCAATGCCTGGTCCGGTTCATGCCGGGCTGGAGGTCATGGAAGGAAATTTGCCTGGACCGGCTATGATCGCGAGTTGCCCGGTTCGGCTTCTCTCTCATCCTCACGGGACATCATCCCATGAGCCTGGTGTCCTCTGTCCCTTCCAGAGATAGGGCTCGGCCAGCCCGTAACCGAACAGCATCGGAACTATGAAGGACCAGTGCGTGCCCATGTAGCCGTAGGTGAAGGCTTCGCTGATGTTGCCGAAAACCGGCCCGATCAGGTCGAACAAGAGTTTCGTCACCAGATAGGCGAGCAATAGGCAAAAGCTGGACGCCGCCAATCCACCCCACGGCATGGGAATCTGGGAGAACGGCCAGTTGTGAATGGGGATCAAAACGCCATAGGTAACCGAACAGGCGACCATGAACCACAACAGCCAGTATTGATCGTCGGTGAAGTATCCGATGGACCAGAAATTCCCGACGCCGGGCTTGGCGGAATCCCACAGCCCCAAATAGCGGCTGACCCATAGGCAGAGCAGCACGGTCAGGAAGAGGATCGCCATCTGCGTAAACCCGCGACCCGGTTGTTTCATACCCCGCGTCCAGTATGCGAGCAGCCCCGTAGCGGCCCCCATCTGCACGAAGGGAAACCACCAGGCCGGTATCCAGCGCACCACCGAACTCGTAACGAGATAGGTGCAGAAGCCGATCAGAACCAGCAGAATGAAAAACTGCCGGTACGGCGGCATACCCGCCACGATCCAGTTCTCACCCGTGAATGAAAAGAACGCCAGAAAGAAGAAGATGCATCCGACGATCGGAAATATCCAATCGGCGCCAAGCCCGCTCCAGTAGATCGACTTTGCCGATAACCAGCCCAGCATCCACGAAGCTGCAACGATGACAAATCCGCGCGCGAGATTGTTCTTGATCCGATCAAACGGCCAGCCGCAACATACGATTGACAGCAGGGCCCACCACAGACTGAGCAATTGCCAGGTGACGTTATCCAGCCAGAACATCTGGCTGATCTGATCGCTGCTCCATGGTCCGATCGGCATCGCCTTCACGATCAGATTGACGATGAAACACGAAAGTATCGTGAGCCCGTAGACCAACGCCAATCCCTTGATCGACGAATTAAGTCGTAATGGCGCAACCTCGATCGCATACTGCATGTTTGTTTCCCCTCCTGGAGCCTTTCCGGCGCTGATGGAATCAAGCCGGGGTTTTGGTTTTTGTTTTGATGCGGTTTCTTCGCGCGAACCGCTTTTCACGTCGCTCAAAAACGCAATAGAGCGTGATGATTTTTCTTCGCGACCTCAGATAAGAACCATGCCTCCGTCGACGACGAGACTCTGGCCGGTCATGTAGTCGGATGCGGATGACGCCAGGAACCGGGAAACACCGCAGAGATCGTCCGCCGCGGATGGACGCCCGAGCAGAATCCCGGCAGAGAACGTCTCGAAGGCTTCGTTGTCGCGCGAGGTCAAACCCTCGTCCTTGAAGCCCTTGTCGATGAGCTTCCACATGTCCGTCGCCACGACACCCGGACAGATGGCATTGACGTTGATCTTCTGCGCTCCGAAAGCGCGGGCCGCCGCCTGCGTCAACGCCACGACGCCGAACTTGCTGGCCGAATAATGAGCGAGCGGTTCATAACCCTGCTTGCCCGCGATAGAGGCGGTGTTGATGATCTTGCCTCCGTGGCCCTGCGCGATCATCTGCTTGATCGCCTCCTGCATGCAGATGAGAACACCGAGACCGTTGGTATCCATAACCCTGCGCCAATCCTGCTCGGTGATGGACAGGAACGGCTTCGTCTGCGCTATGCCCGCATTGTTGAAGATCACATCCAGCTTGCGGTGCGCCTTCACCGTCGCGGCGATCATGGCCTTGACGCTGTCGCGGCTGGTGACATCGACGCGGACGGCAATCGCCTTGCCGCCTGCGGCGCGAATTCCTTCCGCGACTGTGGAAGCATTGCCTTCGTCAATGTCCGCGATCGTCAGCAGCGCCCCATCCGCCGCAAGACCGCGTGCGATGGCTTCGCCGATGCCGCGGCCGGATCCGGTCACGACAATCGCGCGCCCCTCGAGATCGAATGGCATGAAAATCCTCCCATTTGCTGTTGCACTCTTACGAATGCTTGCAAATGAAAGGAGCAATCGCCGTGCCAACGGCAAAACCCGAAGAATCCTTCGTTTTCTGGAGCGTTTTCGAGCGAAGTGGACACCGGTTCGCGTGAAGAAAACGCGTCAAAACAAGAATCTAGAGCTTCGGTTCTGATTCAATCAGAACCGAAAATGCTCTAGCGAAACAGCGGTCGCTACTGTTGCACGGCCTGCAACAGATGCCACACCTGTTGCAGTCGCACCGCGACAGCGTCAGGTACGTTGGCTCAAACCGTATCGCTTGATTTGACGATGAACGGTGGACCGGTCGACACCCAGCCTGCGCGCGGCTTCCGAAATATTTCCGCCGCAGGCCGCAAGCATCGTTTCCAGCATCGTCTTCTGCGAATGCGGCTCTTTCGCCTTTGCGACGCGGGTCGTTTTCAGCAAAGCATCCGGGAGATCGTGAGGTTCGATGACGCCGTTCTGACAGAGCGCCGCGGCAACCGAGATGACATTGTCCAATTCACGGATGTTGCCAGGCCAGGCGTATGTCTCAAGCACATCGAGCGCTGCCGGGGACACCACCAGAGAATCTTCCTTCGCCCGATGCCTCTCCATGATCTTGCCCAGCAGCCACGCAAAGTCGGATCGCTCCCTGAGCGGCGGCAAGAACAGCGTTGCGGCGTTCAGCCGGTAAAACAAGTCCTCACGAAAGGACCCTACCCTCACGAGCGTTTCGATCATGCGGTGGGAGGCGGAGATCACGCGAACATCGACCGGCTTCGGACGGGTCGCACCGATCGGCATCAGTTCCTTCTCGGCGAGCACACGCAACAACCGGCTCTGCAGCGGCAGCGGCATGTCACCGATCTCGTCGAGGAACAACGTGCCGCCGTCAGCCTCTTCAATCAGACCCTTGCGGCCCTTGGTATTGGCCCCGGTGAAAGCCCCCGGAACATGGCCGAACAGTTCGCCTTCGATCAACTGCTCGGGAATCGCCGCACAATTGACGGCGACAAACCTGCCCTTGACGGCGCTGCTGTCATGGATCGCACGGGCGAGATATTCCTTGCCGGTTCCCGTTTCGCCCTGAATGAGGATCGACAACGGCTTTGCGGCAAGTTTTGCAGCCTTGACCTGAAGTGACGCGATTTGCGGATCGCCTCGGCCGAGATCGCGCAACGAGGCGGGAATCTCGTGCCTGATGCTTGCGGGGGCGCGCACGGCGATGTTCGGTTCGATCGCATGGGCAAACAGCGCGTTGCCGTCGCGGGCAAAGACGAGGCGATCCTGCGTGCGGCGTTGTCGTGTCAGATTCGGCAAGTCGTTGATATCAATTTCAAAGAAGCGCGAAATGGGCTGCCCGATCAGATCGTCGGGCTGGCGCCAGTCGCGGCTCACGGAACGTGCCAAGATCTTGGCACCACCATTGGTCATCCCGATGATGCGTCCAGATCCGTCGATGGAAATGGCCGCCTCCGGATCGACGTCCAGAAATTCCGGCGATCGGGCGAAGCGCAGCACCCACTCCCGGCTTGCCTGCGCCATCAAGTTGGCCAGTTCGATACGCCGCACGGTCGCCGTGACCAGGTGCAAAGCGAGATTCTGGCTCGCCTTCTTGATGGGAGAACTCAGGAGCGAAATGTCCAGCACCGCCGCGAGCGCACCGCGAACATCGTAGATCGGCGCAGCAGTGCAGGACAGCGGCGTGTGCGTATTGTCGAAATGATCGGTCTGATGAATGCTTAGCGCATCCCCGCTTTCGATGCAGGCGCCTACGGCGCAGGTACCCGCCCGGGATTCCGACCACTCTGAGCCAAGATAGAGCCCCGCCTTGCGCAGATTATTGTCGAACAGCGGATCTCCAAGAAATTCGACCGTCACGCCCTGGCGGTCCGAGAGCAGCAACACATAGTTCTGGCCGGCGACCTGCCGAAACAGGTTCTCAAGTCCCGAGCGCGCGATCGATATCAGTACTTCCGACTGCTGACGGTGCTCACGCAACTCGGTATCGGGAACGATATAGGCTTCGCAAGCCTGTGCCGGATCGAGCCGGTGTTGGTTGATGCAGCGCAGCCAGCTCTGCACGACAATATCATCACGGTTGGTTGCCGCGCCGAGACTGACGCTTTCGATTTCGCGGATATGGTCAGAATGCGAAAACATGCGACAATCCGCGCTGCCTCCCAACGGCCACGGCCATATTTTCTCTTTTTTCCCAGGCCGGGCAAGTCTGCACGAGTTTTGTCGAATGTAAACACGCTTCTTCCAGCGGATCAGTTCGCATCAAGCGCCTGTGTCCGCCGCCTCGCACAGCAACATCTCAAATAGACCGGACCGTGCCGGAAGGCCCAAGACCGAAGCGCCCATCCTTCCCATGAGGAACAGGCCGAAAGTCAGTGGACTAGTCAAAAAACAACGCGCGCTAGAACGGCGTTCCCATCAACTTCGACAATCTTTCGATGCTGAGATAGCCGGCGTTGTAGGCCCACATCGCAACAGCAAAAATGGCCGCCGAGATCAGCGTGGTCCAGAGCAGCTTGCGGCCCATCCGCGCCATGATCGGAGCGCCGGGATCGGTGCCTTCGACGCCCCCGCCCTCCTCGTGCTGGCTGCGCACGCCGAACGGCAGCGTCAGGAACAGCACGACCCACCACAAGACGAAGTAGATCGCGAACGCGGTTGAGATGCTGTAAGCCATGCCGTAGCGTTTTCAAGCGAAGTGGATGCCGGTTCGCGTCAAGAAAACGCGTCGAGACAAAAGCTAGAGCCTGATCGGTTCTGATGCAATCAGAACCGATCAGGCGCTACTCCTGCTCAATCTCGACCAGCGCGCCGGAAAAATCCTTCGGATGGAAGAACAGCACTGGCTTGCCGTGGGCGCCGATCTTGGGCTGGCCGTCGCCGAGCACGCGCGCGCCTTCGGCGATCAGCCGGTCGCGCGCGGCGATGATGTCGGGCACGTCGTAGCAGACGTGATGGATGCCGCCGTCGGCATTGCGCTCGACGAATTTTGCGATCGGCGAAGCATCGCCGAGCGGCTCGATGAACTCGATCTTGGTGTTGGGCAAGGTCACGAACACGGTGATGACACCGTGCTCCGGCAACGGCACTGCATCCGAAATCTCGGCGCCGAATGCCGCGCCGTAGATCTTGGCCGCCTTCTTGGCGTCCTTGACCGCTATCGCGACGTGGTTGAGCCGGCCCAGCATGTTGTCTGTCCCTCGCAGTTACGCTTGTTCTTGTCGCCGCCGTGCCGAACCGGCGTCAGACCGTCAGCACGTGAACGATGCAAATCGGCTTCTTGCCCCAATGCTCGTTCACGGTCCCGCGCACTGCGCGGCGGACCGACTCCGCGACCGCATCCGGGTCGCGCCGGCGGGCCCGCGGCAGGCCTTCCACGGTCGATACCACCACATCGAACACGATCTCGTCGAGCACCTCGCCTACGCTGTTTTTCTCCGGCACGCCGACCAGGTCGACCTCCGGATCTTCGGCCAGTTCCCCCTGCGCCGTCATGACGATCGCGACGAAGGCGCAGCCGGCAAATCCCAGCCGCCGCCGCTCGACCACGGCGCGCGACTTGGCGTCCTCCAGAATGATGCCATCCTTGTAGAGCCGCCCTGAGGGCACCTCGGCGATGATCCCGGGCTCGCCGGGCCCGAGCTTGACCAAGTCGCCATTGCGGCACTCGATCACTTTTGGCACGCCCGCAGCACGCGCAAGCTTGGCGTGCTCGTGCAAATGCAGCGCTTCACCATGTACCGGGATCAGAACCTGCGGCCGCACCCAGGACAGCAGGTCGCGCACTTCGTCGCGGCGCGGGTGGCCGGAGACGTGGACCAGATGGTCGCGGTCGGTGATGACCTCGATACCCTGCTCGACCAGGTCGTTGATGATCGAGCCAACTGCTTTCTCGTTACCCGGAATGGTACGGGAGGAGAAGATCACGCAATCGCCCTTGTTGAGCGTGATCTCCGGATGATCGTCCTTGGCGATCCGCGCCAGCGCCGCGCGCGGCTCGCCCTGGCTGCCGGTGCAGATCGCCAGCACCTTGTCAGCCGGGAAGTGGCCGTAGAGATCGGGCCCGCGGAAATTCTGCACGCCGTCGAGGTAGCCGGTCTCGCGCGCGACCTGGACCACGCGGTCCATGGCGCGGCCGACCACCACGACCTCGCGGTCCGCGATCCGCGCCGCATCGGCGACCGCCTTGATGCGTGCGACGTTGGAAGCAAAGGTCGTCACCGCGACGCGGCCCTTCGCGCCCTTGACCAGCCCGGCGATGGTCTTCGACACTTCGGCTTCCGAGGGCGAACGCCCGTCGCGTACCGCGTTGGTGGAATCGCCGACCAGCGCCAGCACGCCGGCGTCGCCAAGCTCGCGCAAGCGTTTCTCATCGGTCGGCGGCCCGACGGTCGGCGTCGGGTCGAGCTTCCAGTCGCCGGTGTGCAGGACGGTGCCGACCTCGGTGTGGATCGCGAGCGCATGCGACTCAGGAATTGAATGCGCGACCGGAATGAATTCGACGTTGAACGGGCCGATATCGACGCGCCCGCCCGAGGGCACCACGGTGATCGGGATTTTCGGCGGGTTGCGCTCGGCGGCGCATTTGGCCTCGAACAGCGCCGCGCTGAACTTCGTCGCGTAGATCTTGCACTGCAGCTTCGGCCAGAGATCGATGATGGCGCCGAAGTGGTCCTCATGGGCGTGCGTCAGCACCAGGCCCATCAGGTTCTGTCGTTCCTTCTCCAGGAACGAGATGTCGGGCATGATCAGGTCGATGCCGGGCAGATGCTCCTCGTCACCGAAGGAGACGCCGAGATCGACCGCGAGCCAGGACCGTTGCTGCCGATTGCCGAGCCCATAGATCGACAGGTTCATGCCGATCTCGCCGACGCCGCCGAGCGGCGCAAAGGTCAGTTCATCCGGCCGCGCCATCAGGCAGATCCTACTGAGGCCGCCGTACCGAAATAGACCTCGCCTGCGGTTACGGGGACGTGCTTGCCGTCGGGCAGCCGGATAATCATGCAACCTGTCTCATCGATGGTGTCGAACGTGCCTTCGAGAATAGCGTTCCCCGTCTGGACCGCCACATTCTCCCCCAGCCGGGCCGCACGCGCGAGCCAAAGCCTGCGGATTTCCGCAAAACCGCGGCCGTTGTCCCAGACGCCGCGGAATTCCACCCAGGCCTCCGAAAGCGCGGTAAACAGCTCCTCGGCGCCGACATGGACGCCAAGAGCGGCCAGCGAGGTCGCGGGCGTCGGCGTGCCCTCCGGCGCCCCCACGACATTGGTGCCGATGCCGACCACGACGGCAAGGCGGCCGCCCGCGACGATCTCGGCCTCGAGCAGGATGCCGGCGAGCTTCTTGTTCCCGGCCAGCACGTCGTTCGGCCATTTCAGGGAGAACTTCAGCGCATCCGTCCCGCCCAGACGCAGCGCCGCCTCGACGCTGATCTTTTGCAGCGCAGCCTCCAGCGACAGCCCCGCGGCAAAGCCGAGCGTCGCCGCGACCGCGGGCGCGACGTCCATGACCTCAAGGATGCTGCTGGCGAGATTGCCGCGTGGGGCGATCCAGGTCCGCTGCCGTCGGCCGCGCCCCGCCGTCTGCTCAGTCGTCACGAACCACATCGGTCCGCGCTCGCCGTCACGGGCGCGGACCAGAGCCTCCGCATTCGTCGAGCCGACCTGGTCAAAGGCGGCTAGCCTGTAGCCGGCGGAAGTGGCGCGATGACCAAGTGCAAACGGCATCTAGAAAAGTGACTTCGCCGCGGCGGTCGCAACGCTGACCAGCGGTCCTGGATAAGCGAAGAAGAAGATGTTGAAGAGGCCCGCGACCGCCAGCACCCCGCGCAATTCGATCCGGACCGGATCGAGCTTACCCACCGGCTCGTCGAAATACATCGTCTTGATGATGGCGAGATAGTAGTAGGCGCCCACCACGCTGGTCAGCACGCCGATCACGGCGAGGGTGAACAGGTTGGCCTTGATCGCCGCGACGAAGACGTACCACTTGGCGAAGAAGCCCGCGAGCGGCGGAATGCCGGCGAGCGAGAACAACAGCATCGCGAAGAAGAAGGCGAGCAGCGGATTGGTGCGCGAGAGGCCTGCGAAATCGCTGATCTGCTCGACATGCTGTCCGTTGCGCTTCATCGCGAGGATGATTGCGAACGAGCCGAGCGTCATCGCGACATAGATCGCGACGTACATCAGCACGCCCTGCGCGCCTTCCACCGTGCCGGCGGCGAGCCCGACCAGCGCAAAGCCCATGTGGCCAATCGAGGAATAGGCCATCAGGCGCTTGATGTTCTTCTGCCCGATCGCAGCGAATGAGCCGAGCGCCATCGAGGCGATGGAGACGAACACCAGGATCTGCTGCCACTGCGGCACGATGCCGGGGAATGCGGTCAGCGTCGCACGGGTGAACACTGCCATCGCCGCGACCTTCGGCGCGGAAGCGAAGAACGCCGTGACCGGCGTCGGCGCGCCCTCATAGACGTCGGGCGTCCACATGTGGAACGGCACCGCCGAGACCTTGAAGCAGAGGCCGGCGAGCAGGAACACCAGCCCGAACACGATGCCGGGTGTGCCGGTCGTCGCAGCCGCCGCGATGCCAGCGAAATTGACAGTGCCGGTGAAGCCATAGATCAGCGAGGCGCCATAGAGCAGCATGCCCGAGGACAGCGCGCCCAGCACAAAATACTTGAGTCCGGCTTCGGTCGACTTGGCGTTGTCGCGGTGGCTGGCGGCGACGACGTAGAGCGCAAGGCTCATCAGCTCGAGCCCGAGATAGAGCGCAATCAGGTCGCCCGCTGAGATCAGCACCATCATGCCGAGCGTCGAGAGCAGCACCAGGATCGAATATTCGAAGATGCGACGCGACGGATCGGACAGGAATTCCGTCGACAGGATCAGCGTTGCCGCCGAGCCGATCAGCGCGAGGATCTTCAGGAAGCGGGCAAAGTCGTCGACGATGAAGCTGCCGCCGAAGGTGACGAGCTTACCGGACGGCAGCATCAGTATGAGCACGCCGGTGAGGATGAGCAGCAACGTCGCAAGCGTGGTCACGAACCGCGTCGTCCCCTGCCCGCGATAGGCCCCGATCATCAACAGCACCATCGAGCCGACCGCAAGCACGAGCTCGGGCAGCACCGGCTGCAACTGATAACCTGCACTCGAGAAGCTCATGGGTTAAGGCCTTACTGGAGCAGCGCGGCTGCCTTCACGGCAGTCACGGCGGTGTTGTAATTATTGACGAGCTGCTGGACCGATGCTTCGGACATATCGAGCACCGGCTTCGGATAGACGCCGAACAGGATGGTCAGCGCCACCAGCGGGAACAGGATCAGGCATTCGCGCGCCGTCAGATCCTTGATGCTCATCAAGGACGGCTTGACCAGCGCGCCGAACACCACCTTGCGATAGAGCCACAACGCGTAGGCCGCGGACAGGATCACGCCGGTGGTGGCAAGCACCGTGGTCGGCAGCGACACCTTGAACGTGCCGAGCAGCGTCATGAATTCGCCGATGAAGCCGCTGGTGCCGGGCAGGCCGACATTGGCCATGGTGAAGACCATGAACACCAGCGCATAGAGCGGCATCCGGTTCACCAGGCCGCCATAGGCGGCGATCTCGCGGGTATGCATGCGATCGTAGACGATGCCGACGCAGAGGAACAGCGCGCCGGAGACGATGCCGTGGGAGATCATCTGGAACACGCCGCCGGCGACCCCCTGCATGGTCCCGGCGAAAACGCCCATGGTGACGAAGCCCATATGGGCGACGGACGAATAGGCGATCAGCTTCTTGATGTCCTCCTGCATCAGGGCCACCAGCGAGGTGTAGATGATGGCGATGACGGACAGCGCGAAGACCAGCGGCGCGAAGTCGTGCGACGCCAGCGGGAACATCGGCAGCGAGAAGCGCAGGAAGCCGTAGCCGCCCATCTTCAAGAGGATTGCCGCAAGGATCACCGAGCCCGCGGTCGGCGCTTCGACGTGGGCGTCAGGCAGCCAGGTGTGCACCGGCCACATCGGCATCTTCACCGCGAAGGAGGCAAAGAACGCGAGCCAGGCCCACTTCTGCAGGTTGTACGGCACGGCGGTGTGCATCAGGGTCGGAATGTCGGTCGTACCCGCGTTCCAGTACAGCGCCATGATGGCAAGCAGCATCAGCACCGAGCCGAGCAGCGTGTAGAGGAAGAACTTGAAGGAGGCATAGACCCGGCGCGGCCCGCCCCAGACGCCGATGATCAGGAACATCGGGATCAGGCCGCCTTCGAAGAACAGGTAGAACAGCACGAGGTCGAGCGCCGAGAAGGTGCCGACCATCAGCGTTTCCAGGATCAGAAACGCCATCATGTATTCGCTCACGCGCTGCGTGACCGATTTCCAGCTCGCTATGATGCAGAACGGCATGACTGCGGTGGTCAGGATCAGCAACGGCAGCGAGATGCCGTCGACGCCCATGTGATAATTGATGCCGGTGGCGAGCCACGACGCCTTCTCGACGAACTGGAAGTCGGCGTTCGCCGGATCGAACCGCACCACCAGGATCAACGAAATCAGGAAGGTGATCAGCGTGGTCCAGAACGAAATCCAGCGGGCGTTGCGGTTCGCCGCTTCGTCCCCGCCCCGCGCGAGCAGATAGACCAGAAGCGCGCCGAGCGCCGGCAGGAAGGTAACTACGGAAAGGATGGGCCAGGTCGTCATCACTGGCCTCCCAGGCCGAACATGAACCAGGTGATCAGGCCGGCAGCCCCGATCAGCATGGCGAAGGCGTAGTGGTAGAGATAGCCGGTCTGGATCTTCACAGCATTACGGGCGACATCGAGCACACGCGCCGACACGCCATCCGGCCCGAAGCCGTCGATGATGGCGCCGTCACCCTTCTTCCAGAGCGTGTAACCGATCCACTTGGCGGGCCGCACGAAGATCAGATCGTACAGCTCGTCGAAATACCACTTGTTGAGCAGGAACTGGTAGAGCATCGGCTGCTGCTTGGCGAGCTCAACCGGCAGATAGGGCCGGCTGATGTAGAAGAGATACGCGATCAGGAAGCCCAGCACCATCATGACCGTCGGCAGGAAGGCGATGCTCTCGGGGATGTGGTGCATTTCCTCGATGATATGCGGGTTCATCTTCACGGATTCGCGGAAGAACTCCTCGATGCCGTGACCCGCGAACAATTCCTTGAACGGGAAACCGGCGAGGAAGGAGCCGACCGCGAGCACCCCGATCGGGATCAGCATCCAGATCGGGCTCTCATGTGCGGCCTCGTAGTGCTCCTCGTCGTGCGGCGTGCCGTGGAAGGTCTTGAAGATGAGGCGCCAGGAATAGAACGAGGTCAGGAGGGCGGCGAACACCGTCAGCAGGAAGCCGTAGAACGCGAACGGATTATGCGAGGCATAGGCCGACTCGATGATCGCGTCCTTGGAGAAGTAGCCGGCGGTCAGCGGGAAGCCCGTCAGCGCGAGCGTGCCGACCACCATCACCGCATAGGTATAGGGGATCTTGCGCCACAGCCCGCCCATGTTGCGGATGTCCTGCTCGTGATGCATCGCGTAGATCACCGAGCCGGAACCCAAGAACAGCAACGCCTTGAAGAAGGCGTGGGTGAACAGATGGAACATGCCGACCGAATAGGCCCCCGCTCCCATCGCCACGAACATGTAGCCGAGCTGGGAACAGGTCGAATAAGCGACGATGCGCTTGATGTCGTTCTGTACCAGGCCGATGGTCGCGGCAAAGAACGCGGTGGTCGCGCCGAAGAACATCACCACGGCCTGCGCGTTCGGCGCCAGCTCAAACAGCGGCGACAGCCGCGCCACCATGAAGACGCCGGCGGTCACCATGGTCGCGGCATGGATCAGCGCCGAGACCGGCGTCGGGCCTTCCATCGCGTCCGGCAACCAGGTGTGCAGCAGGAACTGCGCCGATTTGCCCATTGCACCCATGAACAGCAGGACGCAGGTGAGCGTCAGCGCATCGACATGCCAGCCGAAGAAATTGATGGTCTTGCCGGTCAGGCCCCCGGCGCCGCCGAAGATGGTGTCGAAATCGGTCGAACCGATCAGCGCGAAGATCGAGAAGATGCCGAGCAAGAAGCCGAAATCGCCGACACGGTTGACGACGAACGCCTTGATCGCGGCGGCATTTGCTGTCGGTTTCTGATACCAGAAGCCAATCAACAGGTAGCTCGCCAGGCCCACGCCTTCCCAGCCGAAGAACATCTGCACCAGATTGTCCGCGGTCACCAGCATCAGCATCGCGAAAGTGAACAGCGACAAATAGGCGAAGAAGCGCGGCCGGTTCGGGTCCTCGTCCATGTAGCCGATGGAGTAGAGGTGCACGAGCGAGGACACGGTGTTGACGACGACCAGCATTACCGCAGTCAGCGTGTCGATCCGTAGCGCCCAGGAGACCTGCAGGTCGCCGGAAGTGATCCAGGGAAACAGCGGGACGCGGGCGTCGTGGTGCAGGAAGCCGACGTCGACCAGCGCAAACCAGGACAACGCCGCGGAGACGAACAACAGCCCGGTCGTGATCAGCTCGGCCGCACGTGAGCCGGCGGCCGGCGGCTCGCTCACGTGGTGGTCGTCGTGGCCATGATCGCCGTGGGCATGTTCATCGTGGGCCGCGGAGGCATGGGCATCGCCATGCGCATCGTCGTGATGTTCGACGGTGTCGCCGCTCGGGTTGCGCGCATGGGCGCCGACGATCGCGATGAGCCCTGCGAGAATGGCGCCCAGCAGCGGCAGGAAGACGATTGCCTGGTACATCGGCGCGTTAGCCCTTCATCAGATTGACGTCTTCAACCGCGATCGAACCGCGGTTGCGGAAATAGACCACCAGGACGGCAAGCCCGATCGCGGCTTCCGCGGCCGCCACCGTGAGCACCAGGAGCGCGAACACCTGGCCGACGATGTCGCCGAGGAAGGTCGAGAACGCCACCAGGTTGATGTTGACCGAAAGCAGGATCAATTCGATCGACATCAGGATGACGATGATGTTCTTGCGGTTCAGGAAGATGCCGAGGATCCCGAGCGTGAACAGGATCGCGCCGACCGAGAGATAGTGTCCGAGCCCGATCGTCATTTCACCCACTCCGCCGCATCAGCTTCCTGCAGCCCCTGCCCCGACGTCACCTTGCGCAGCGCCATCGCCATTTCCGGCGTGCGCGCGTTCTGCACGGTGATGTTCTGCCGCTTGACATTCGCCTTGTGGCGCAGCGTCAGCACGATGGCGCCGATCATCGCGACCAGCAGCACGAGCCCCGCGATCTGGAAGTAGAAGATGTACTTCGTGTAGAGCACGAGCCCGAGCGCCTCGGTATTGGAGACGTTGGTCGGGATCGCCGCGGTGATCGTCTTGGTGACGGCGGGATTGATCACCCAGGCGCCGGCTATCAAGAGAAGCTCGAACATGAAGATGCCGCCGATCACAAGGCCGACCGGCAGGTATTCGAGGAAGCCCTCGCGAAGCTCGGTGAAATCGACGTCGAGCATCATGATCACGAACAGGAACAGCACCGCGACCGCGCCGACATAGACGACGATCAGGATCATCGCCAGGAACTCGGCGCCCATCAGCACGAACAGGCCCGAGGCGTTGACGAAGGCCAGGATCAGATACAGCACCGAGTGGACGGGGTTGCGCGACACAACCACCATCACCGCCGACGCCACACAGACCGCGGCAAACAGGTAGAAGAACAGTGCGGGAAGGATCATCGGCGAGCCTCCGCGCCCCGGAATGACGTGGGAATGTTCTGAAGGATCATGCCCTCACCTCAGCGGTATGGCGCGTCGAGCTCGATCGCCTTTGCGATCTCGCGCTCCCAGCGGTCGCCATTGGCGAGCAGCTTGGCCTTGTCATAGTAGAGTTCCTCGCGAGTCTCGGTCGCGAATTCGAAATTCGGTCCTTCGACGATCGCATCGACCGGGCAGGCCTCCTGGCACAGGCCGCAATAGATGCACTTCACCATGTCGATGTCGTAGCGCACGGTGCGGCGGGTGCCGTCGTTGCGGCGCGGCCCAGCCTCGATCGTGATCGCCTGGGCCGGGCAGATCGCCTCGCACAGCTTGCAGGCAATGCAGCGCTCCTCGCCGTTCGGGTAGCGGCGCAGCGCATGCTCGCCGCGAAAGCGGGGCGAGATCGGGTTCTTCTCGAAGGGATAGTTGATGGTCGGCTTCGGCTGGAAGAAATAGCGCATGGCGAGGAAGAACGCCGAGACGAATTCCGAGAGCAGAAGCGAGCGGGCTGTTGCGTTGATATTCATGACGGCCTCACTTCGGCGCGATGCCGGCGAACTGCAGCACAGCGGCAACGACCACCACCATCACCAGCGACAGCGGCAGGAACACCTTCCAGCCAAGCCGCATCAGTTGATCGTAGCGGTAGCGCGGCACGATCGCCTTCGCCATCGCGAACAGGAAGAACATGAAGAAGAGTTTCAGCGCGAACCAGATCACGCCGGGGATCCAGGTGAACGGCGGCAGCGCCACCGGCGGCAGCCAGCCGCCGAGGAACAGGATCGTCGCCAGCGCGCACATCGTGGTGATCGCGACATACTCGCCAAGCATGAACAGAAGATACGGCGTCGAGCCGTATTCGACCATGAAGCCCGCGACCAGTTCGGATTCCGCTTCCACGAGGTCGAACGGCGGGCGGTTGGTTTCCGCCAGCGACGAGACGTAGAACACCACGAACATCGGCAACAGCGGCCACACATACCAGTTCAGGATGGTGAGCTGCGGCAGGCCGATCAGGTGGGCCAGCCCGCGGGTGTTCTGCGCTTCGACCACCGCGGAGAGATTGAGCGAACCGGCGCAGAGCAGCACGGTGATGATCACGAAGCCGATCGAGACTTCATAGGACACCATCTGCGCCGCGGAGCGGAGCGCCGCCAGGAACGGGTATTTCGAGTTTGACGACCAGCCGGCCATGATGATGCCGTAGATCGACAGCGAGGAGATCGCGAAGATGTAGAGCACGCCGACATTGATGTCGGAGATCACCCAGCCGAAATTCATCGGGATCACCGCCCAGGCGGCGAGCGCGAGGACGCAGGACACCAGCGGCGCCAACAGGAACACGCCCTTGTTGGCGCTGGCCGGGATCGTCGGCTCCTTCAGCACGAACTTCAGGAGGTCGGCGAAGGATTGCAGCAATCCCCAGGGCCCGACCACGTTGGGGCCGCGGCGGATCTGTACCGCCGCCCATATCTTGCGATCGGCGAGCAGGATGTAGGCGATCGCGATCAGGAGCACGACGAGCAGGAGCACGCTCTGGGCCAGCATGATGATCAGCGGCCACAGGAAACCGGTCCAGAACGAGCTTGCGAAGAAATCAGCCATCAGATCACGCTCACTCCGCTGCCGTCAGCATCCGCGCCGAGGCCAGGCGCGAACATTCCGCCATCACGGCGGACGCCCGGGCGATCGGGTTGGTCAGGTAAAAGTCCTCGACCGGACTCTGGAACACCGCCTTGTCGGCGCTTCCGCCCTTCGACGCAAGCGCCTTGATATCGTCGGCCTTGCCCGGTTCGATCTGGTCGATCCGCATCAGATGCGGCACCGCCTTGAACAGCGCCTGGCGCAAGGCAGCCAGCGAATCGTAAGGCAGCTTCTTGCCCAGCACGTCCGAGAGCGCGCGAATGATCGCCCAGTCCTCGCGCGCTTCCCCGGGCGGGAACGCGGCGCGGGCGGCCATCTGTGCCCTGCCCTCGGTGTTGACGTAGATGCCGGACTTCTCGGTGTAGGCCGCACCCGGCAGGATCACGTCGGCGCGGTGCGCGCCGCGGTCGCCATGGGTGCCGATATAGACGACGAACGTCCCGTCCGGCACCTTGATCTCGTCGGCGCCGAGCAGGAACAGCACGTCGAGCGTGCCAGGGGTCGTCATCTGCGTCGCATTGAGGCCGCCGGCGCCGCCCGAAAAGCCGACGTCGAGGGCACCGACCCGGGAGGCGGTATCGTGCAGCACGCCGAACCCGTTCCAGTCGTCCTTCAGCGCGCCGAAATCGACCGCGAGCTTCGCCGCCTGCGCCAGCACCGCCGCACCGTCCTGGCGCGCGAACGCGCCGGCGCCCACCAGCACGATCGGGTTCTTGGCATTCTTGAGCACGTCGGCGAAGGAATGCTTGCCGGCAGCGAGAGCTGCAAGCGTCTCCGGTCCGGCGCCAAGATAGTCGTAGTCGTAGGTCAGGTCCGCCTTGGCACCGATCACGCCGATCTTGAGCTGGCCGGTCCGCCAGCGCTTGCGGATCCGCGCGTTGATGATCGCGGCTTCCTTGCGCGGGGTCGAGCCGATGATCAGGAGCGCGTCCGCCCGCTCGATGCCCGCAATCGTCGGATTGAAGATGTAGCTGCCGCGGCCCGCCTTCGGATCGAAGGCATCGCCACCCTGCACGGCAAGGTTGGACGAGCCGTATTTCGCCAGCAGCTCCTTCAGCGCGAACATCTCCTCGACCGCGGCAACGTCGCCGGCGATGGCACCGATCCGCTTGCCGTCGATGCGGCCGGCCTTGGCCGCGATCGCTGCGAAGGCTTCCTGCCATGAGGCCGGGCGGAGCTTGCCGTTCTCGCGGATATAGGGCCGGTCGAGCCGCTGGGTACGCAGGCCGTCGACGATGTGACGGGTCTTGTCGGAGATCCACTCCTCGTTCACGGCCTCGTTGATGCGCGGCAGGATCCGCATCACCTCGCGGCCGCGGGTATCGACCCGGATCGCCGAGCCGACGCCATCCATCACGTCGATCGACTGCGTCTTGCCGAGCTCCCAGGGCCGCGCCACGAAGGCGTAGGGCTTGGAGGTCAGCGCGCCCACCGGGCAGATGTCGACCAGATTGCCCTGCAGTTCCGAACTCAGCGCCTGCTCCAGATAGGTCGTGATCTCCATGTCCTCGCCGCGGCCGGTCGCGCCCATTTCCGGGGCGCCCGCCACTTCCGCGGAGAACCGGACGCAGCGCGTGCACTGGATGCAGCGGTTCATCGAGGTCTTGACCAGCGCGCCCAGATATTTGTCCTCGACCGCGCGCTTGTTCTCGGCGAAGCGGCTGGTGTCGACACCATAGCCCATCGCTTGGTCCTGCAGGTCGCATTCGCCGCCCTGGTCGCAGATCGGGCAGTCCAGCGGATGGTTGATCAGCAGGAACTCCATCACGCCTTCGCGCGCCTTCTTCACCATCGGCGAGCGGGTGGAGATTTCCGGCGGCTCGCCCTTGGGGCCCGGACGGCAGTCGCGCACGCCCCAGGCGCAGCTTGCGACCGGCTTCGGGCCGCCCTTCACTTCGACGAGGCACATCCGGCAGTTGCCGGCGATCGACAGCCGCTCATGGTAGCAGAAGCGCGGGATTTCGGCGCCGGCGGCCTCGCACGCCTGGAGCAGCGTGTATTCCGGCGGCACATCGATCTCTTTGCCATCGATGATCAGTTTGGTCATTTCTTTACGTCTTTCCCAGCTTGCAGTCGGGCGGCACGACGCTGGCGGTTTTCAGTGAAGCCTTCACCCATTGCTGGGTGTCGGCGCTGTAGGTCGCGAGATAGGCCGGCTCGGCGCCAATCTTGGCGCAGAGGAACGGCAGATGCGGCCTCAAATCGTAGTCGCAGGAAGCCGCCCATTCGCGCCGATTGGCAAACGCCGACATCGCCTCCTCGCAGGCATAGAGAAAGTACGAGACGAAGCTCTCGTACTGCACCTGGTCCTCCTGGCTCCCCGCCTTGATCCGCTCATAATCCGGCTGCGCATATTTCGGGTTCTTGAAGGCAAGATCGGTGTAGCCAAGAAACGCCTGGCGCGCGCTGGAGGCGCGATTGCCGGTGCGCAGCTCGTTGATCTGGAACAGGATCGCAACAAAGCCGAGCAGCGCCACGGCCGCCTGCGCCATCTGCGCCAGCGTCCCGTATCTCTGCCACCAGAAGCTTGGTTGCGACATTACCATCACTCCGCCGCCACCATGTGCGCGGGATCGAGCACGCCGACATCATCAATGTCAGCCTTGTGCGAATATTGGTCGATGCGCGCTTCGATCTCATGACGGAAGTGCGCGATCAGGCCCTGGATCGGCCAAGCCGCGGCGTCGCCCAGCGCGCAGATGGTGTGACCCTCGACCTGCTTCGTCACCTCGAGCAGCATGTCGATCTCGCGCTTGTGGGCGCGCCCTTCGGCCATGCGGGTCAGCACGCGCCACATCCAGCCCGTGCCTTCTCGGCACGGCGTGCACTGGCCGCAGCTCTCGTGCTTGTAGAAATAGGAGATGCGCGCGATCGCCCGGATCAGGTCGGTCGACTTGTCCATCACGATCACGGCCGCGGTGCCGAGGCCCGAGCGCAATTTGCTCAAGGAGTCGAAATCCATCGGCGTGTCGATGATCTGCTCGGCCGGCACCATGCGCACCGAGGAACCGCCGGGGATCACCGCTTTCAGATTGTCCCAGCCGCCGCGGATGCCGCCGCAATGCTTTTCGATCAGTTCGCGGAACGGAATCCCCATCGCCTCTTCGACGTTGCAGGGCCGCTCGACATGGCCGGAGACACAGAACAGTTTTGTGCCGACATTGTTGGGCCGGCCGATCCCGGCAAACCAGGCCGCGCCGCGGCGCAGGATGTCGGGAGCAACCGCGATCGACTCCACGTTGTTGACGGTGGTCGGGCAGCCGAACAGGCCGACATTGGCCGGGAACGGCGGCTTCAGCCGCGGCTGGCCCTTCTTGCCCTCGAGGCTTTCCAACAGCGCCGTCTCTTCGCCGCAGATATAGGCGCCGGCGCCATGGGCAACGTAGAGGTCGAACGGCCAGCCGTTGATGTTGTCCTTGCCGATCAGCCTAGCCTCATAGGCCTGATCGATCGCAGCCTGCAGATGCTCGCGCTCGCGGATGAATTCGCCGCGGACATAGATGTAGCAGGCATGCGCGTTCATCGCGAAGCTCGCGAGCAGGCAGCCTTCGATCAGGAGATGCGGATCGTGCCGCATGATCTCGCGATCCTTGCAGGTGCCCGGCTCGGATTCGTCGGCGTTGACCACGAGATAGCTCGGCCGGCCGTCGGTCGATTCCTTCGGCATGAACGACCATTTCAGGCCGGTTGGAAAACCGGCCCCGCCACGGCCGCGCAGGCCCGACGCCTTCATCTCGGCGATGATCCAGTCGCGGCCCTTGTCGATGATCGCCTTGGTGCCGTCCCAGGCGCCGCGGCGGCGCGCGCCCTCGAGGCCCCAATCGTGGAGACCGTAGAGGTTCTTGAAGATGCGGTCCTTGTCGTCGAGCATGCCTAGAACTTTCCAAACATCAACGATTGGCCTGGGCGTAAGCGAGCCCCGCGGCGCATCCGCCGAAGGTCAGCGCCCACAACAGGCTGGATTCGAGCGAGGCGTTCAGCCCGTAGCGCTGCAGCAGGAAAATGAACGCGGCAGCGACCGCCGCGTGGAGAGCGATGTAACGCCAGTGTTTCATCGCGACCTCCCTTCCCGCCCGCTGCCATGCGAGACCAGGCCTCATGTGGTTTCCTTCAGCGTGGTCGGCCCGCCCACTGGCGCCGAGAACTGACGGTCGACCTGCGGACCCGGCTTCGGCGGATTGCCCGCGGCGAAACCATCGAGCACTTTGCCGAAGCTCTCCTTGGTCAGGTCCTCGTAGGTATCCTTCCAGATCTGGACCATCGGCGCGTTCACGCAGGCGCCGAGGCACTCGACCTCTTCCCAACTGAAATTGCCGTCCTTCGACAATTCGAAGGGCTCGTGACTGATGCGATGCTGGCAAACTTCGATCAGGTCGCCGGCGCCACGCAGGCGGCAGGGCGTGGTGCCGCAGACCTGCACATGCGCCTTCTTGCCGACCGGCTGCAACTGGAACATCGTGTAGAAGGTCGCGATCTCGAGCACGCGGATGTGGGGCATTTCGAGCATGTCGGCGACGGTGCGGATCGCGGCTTCCGAAACCCAGCCCTCGTTCTGTTCCTGCGCCCGCCACAGGATCGCGATCACAGCGGAGGCCTGACGTCCCGGCGGATACTTCGCGATCTGCTGCTTGGCGAAAGCGAGGTTCTCCTCCGTGAACGCAAAGCTCGCGGGCTGCAATTCCTTCGGGGCAAGACGACGGACCGACATTTCTTACTCTCTCATTGCATGCGGCGAACGGGCTTCGCATTCAGCGCGTTGATCCGGTCCTGCCAGAAGGCGCTTGCGGTGCCGAACACGTTGTAGCCGACATGGGTCGATACCTTGATGCGATCGAGGATCGAAAGCTCGGTCACGGTTTCAAGGCGATTGGAGCTGGGATCGTAGACGATCAGCTTGAGCGGGGTCTGTTCGAGGATGTAGCGCGACACGGTGTGCTTGCGATCGCTGCCATGCTCCTCGCACAGCAGCACGCTGTCGCCCTGCATCAGCCGCAAGCCGCCCTTCATCGCCTCGATCTCGACGCCCTCGACGTCGAGCTTGATCAGATATTTTCCGTCCAGCGCGATCTTGCCGTCGTCGAGCAGATTGTCGAGCGCGATCACCGGCACGTCCTCGCCGCCGGTCTGGTCGCCGGCGATGCTGAACGCCTCATGCTTGGTGCCGGAGAGCTTTGCCGTACCCCTGCCTGCGCCGATCGCGCATTTCATCGTCTCGAAGCGATTGCCGTTGATCGCGGCGTTGTTCGCAAGCTTGGGAAAATTCTGTCCCGACGGCTCGATCGCGATCGCCTTTTGCGAACCGAACGGCTTGCTCGAAACCAGCACCGACCAGTAGCCGTAATTGGCGCCGCAATCGATCAGCGTGTAGTCGACGTCGGCGGAATCCTTGAACAGCAGTTCGAGCTCATCCTCGTAATGGTAGGAGCGGTTGAGCAGCTTGCTCCAATAGCCGTCCCCATAGGGAAACTCGAACACCGCGTCCTCATTGAGCCGGATGGCGATGTTGCGCTCGGGCAGCGTCTTGCGCAGCAGGTTCGCGCAGGCGATGTAGCCCATGTGGGAAAAATGCGAGGAGATCTTCGAACCGGTCGACAGCGCCAGCGCAGCCGTCCGCTCCCACAGGTTGGCTCCTTCGAGAGCCCCTGAGGCGCGGTCAAACTGGATGGGCGGCTGCACCATCACCGATCGACCTCTCCGAACACGATGTCGAGCGAGCCGAGGATCGCCGAGACGTCGGCGAGCAGATGGCCCGTGCAGATGTGATCCATCGCCTGCAGATGGGCAAAGCCCGGCGCCCGGATCTTGCACTTGTAGGGCTTGTTGGTGCCGTCGGAGACGAGATAGACACCGAACTCGCCCTTGGGCGCTTCCACCGCGGCATAGACTTCGCCGGCCGGTACGTGCACGCCCTCGGTGTAGAGCTTGAAGTGATGGATCAGCGCTTCCATCGAGCGCTTCATCTCGCCGCGCCGCGGCGGCGCGATCTTGTTGTCCTCGACCACGACCGGCCCCTGCCCGTCGGGCGATTTCAGTTTCTGGATGCACTGCTTCATGATGCGCACCGACTGGCGCATCTCTTCCATCCGGATCAGGTAGCGGTCGTAGCAGTCGCCGTTCTTGCCGATCGGGATGTCGAAATCCATCTCGGCATAGCATTCATAGGGCTGCGACTTGCGCAGATCCCAGGCCGCGCCCGAGCCGCGCACCATCACGCCCGAAAAGCCCCACTCCCAGGCTTCCTTCAGCGACACCACGCCGATATCGACGTTGCGCTGCTTGAAGATGCGGTTACCGGTGAGCAGCGTGTCGAGGTCCGCGACCACTTTAAGGAACGGATCGCACCACGCCTCGATATCGTCGATCAGCTTCGGCGGCAGGTCCTGGTGCACACCGCCGACGCGGAAGAAGGCGGCATGCATGCGCGAGCCGGAGGCGCGCTCGTAGAACATCATCAGCTTTTCGCGCTCCTCAAAACCCCACAGCGGCGGGGTGAGCGCGCCGACGTCCATCGCCTGCGTGGTGACGTTGAGCAGATGCGACAGGATGCGGCCAATCTCGCAATAGAGCACGCGGATCAACTGCCCGCGCCGCGGCACCTCGATCCCCAGCAGCTTTTCCGCCGCGAGGCAGAAGGCATGCTCCTGGTTCATCGGCGCGACGTAATCAAGCCGGTCGAAATACGGGATCGCCTGCAGATAGGTCTTCTGCTCGATCAGCTTCTCGGTGCCGCGATGCAAGAGCCCGATATGCGGATCGACGCGCGCAACGACCTCGCCATCGAGTTCAAGCACCAAGCGCAGCACACCGTGCGCCGCCGGATGCTGCGGTCCAAAGTTGATGGTGAAGTTGCGCAGATTCTGCGGTTGCTCGTTCATGATCAGGCCTTCGGCTCCGCCTTCGCCTTCTCGTCTCCGGGCAGCGGATAATCCGCACCTTCCCAGGGCGAGAGGAAATCGAACTTGCGGAATTCCTGGTTGAGGCGCACCGGCTCGTACACCACCCGCTTCTCCTCGTCGTCGTAGCGGACCTCGACGAAGCCGGTGAGCGGAAAGTCCTTGCGCAGCGGGTGGCCGTCGAAGCCGTAATCGGTCAGCAGCCGGCGCATGTCAGGATGGCCGGTGAAGATCACGCCATAGAGGTCGTAGGCCTCGCGCTCGAACCAGTCGGCGCCAGGAAAGACCTCGATGATCGAGGGCACCTGCGTGTTCTCGTCGGCCTCCGCGCGCAGGCGGATCCGTGTGTTCAGCGTCGGTGACAGGAAGTGGTAGACGACGTCGAACCGCTTGTCCCGCTCGGGATAATCGACCGCGGTCACATCGGTGATGTTGACGAAGCGGAGAGCCGGATCGTCACGCAGGTGCCTGACGACGTCGACGATCTTCTCGGCGTCCACGTCAACCGTGAGCTGATTGAATGCAACCGAATGCGCCTTCGCAGCGCCGGGAAGCGCGCTAACGATCGTCTGCCCCAAGGCGTCGAGCTTGGCGTCGTCCATGACGTAATACCTTAGCGTTCGATAGTGCCGATGCGGCGGATCTTCTTCTGCAGCAGCAAGACGCCGTAGAGCAGCGCTTCCGCCGTCGGCGGACAGCCCGGCACGTAGATGTCGATCGGCACGATGCGGTCGCAGCCGCGCACCACCGAATAGGAATAGTGGTAGTAGCCGCCGCCATTGGCGCACGAGCCCATCGAGATCACGTAGCGCGGCTCCGGCATCTGGTCGTAGACCTTGCGCAGCGCCGGCGCCATCTTGTTGGTCAGCGTGCCCGCGACGATCATCACGTCCGACTGCCGCGGCGACGCGCGTGGCGCAAAGCCGAAACGCTCGACGTCGTAGCGCGGCATCGAGACCTGCATCATCTCGACCGCGCAGCAGGCCAGGCCGAACGTCATCCACATCAGCGAGCCGGTACGGGCCCAGGTGATCAGGTCGTCGGCAGCCGCGACGAAGAAGCCCTTGTCGGAGAGCTCGTGGTTGATCTCGCGGAAATACGGATCATTGGCGCCGACCGGCTTGCCGGTGGCGGGATCAAGGATGCCCTTGGGCGCCGGCGCGATCGCCGGCCGGGGTGTTGCGACGGTAGGGCTCAATCCCATTCGAGCGCGCCTTTCTTCCATTCATAGGCAAAGCCGACCGTCAGCACGGCCAGAAACACCATCATCGACCAGAACCCGGTCGCGCCCAGCTTGCCGAACGCCACCGCCCAGGGGAACAGAAACGCCACTTCGAGGTCGAAGATGATGAAGAGGATCGCCACCAGATAAAAGCGGACGTCGAACTTCATACGGGCGTCGTCAAAAGCGTTGAATCCGCATTCATAAGCGGAGAGCTTTTCCGGATCGGGCTGCTGGAATGCGAGCAGGAATGGCGCGATCAGGAGCGCCAGGCCGATCACGCCCGCGACCCCGATAAACACCACAAGTGGAAGATAATTCTGCAGGATGCCGTTCATCGGCGGTGCCTTCTTGCTGCGGTTTCGGACGGCCGCAGATTCGTGTCATTGGAATTATTCTTGAGCCTTAGCGCAGCGCAACAGAGGGCGCAAGACAAGCTATTTTAAAGCTCTGCCGGGCGGAGCCGCCTCCGATCAACCGGTGTTGAATGCTCGTTCTCGCCCCACATGAAGAACGCGTGACCTCGAAGGTTCGTGCCCCAGATTTGCAGCTCCCGATCGCTCAAATCCACAGTGGCCAATAATCGCCCGGCCGTCTCTGCGCGCCTCTCGTTTAGTTGAACCGCAGCGGTCCTGTCGGCCGACACGGTATGTTGGCCCGCCGCCCCTGTGGCAGCGTTATCCCCAAGGAATCCTCCGTCATTTGTGACTTTTTTCCTTTGGCCCCGGCCTCCTGCGCTCAGACACGCTTCGCACGAAACCAATCCCGCCGAGCAACGAAACCATTTCGGGAACCCGCGAAACCATCCTGAAACAGATTAAAGCTACCTGTCTTCCTGACAGGCGGCGGCAAAGTTCGCCCGGAGGCGTCAGATGAACCACTCAATTCACTCGGCGGATCGCTCGACCCACCTGAAGATCGTGGTGGTCGCGCTGGTGGCGGGCATTGCGGTCACAGCCTTGGGTATCGCCGCGCGCAACAATTCGGAGTTCACCCAGACCGCCCAAACCCAGGTGGTGAAGGCTGGCAAGCCGGTGGCAATTACCAGCTCGGGGACCTCCACGGTCCGCTGACCCGCACATTCCCTGACAAGAAGGCACCGAAGGCCGCCTCCGGGCGGCTTTGTTCTTTGGTGGGCTTGCGAAGCTGACAGGCCGCCCGGTTTGGAACAGCCTGTACCAATCCGGCGCAGGCGCTGGCAAAATCGCCCCCACCTTTCGCCGCCGCCAACCTGGATTCGGCTGCACGACGGCCTATGCGGCGGGCCGAAAACCCCGAAAACCCCGCCTCCGCTACCGCCGTTAACCGCATTACCTGGGTTTCGGCCCCCCTGATGGCCTCCCTCGTCACTGCGGCACGATCGCTGCCCTTCCAAGGCATCTTCCGTCGCATCCGCCCCGATGCGGCACAGAGGCAGCCTGGAGGATTGCATGTCCGTCACCCACTACGCGCCGCCGTCGGCGGGTCTCGCCGACTACATCGCCATCGCCCGGCCCGATCACTGGATCAAGCACGTGCTGATCGTGCCAGGCGTCGCCTTCGCGATGATCATGGCAGGGACCGGACCGGTCGACTACGCGACGGTGGGAGAACGCCTGCTCGCCTGCCTGTTCGTCGCCATGGCGCTGTCGTCCGCCAACTACACCATCAACGAATGGCTCGACGCCCCCTTCGATGCGATGCACCCGACCAAGCGGGCGCGTCCGGCAGTGCAGACCGCGATGTCGCCCAGCATCGTCTTCGCCCAGTATATCCTCTTGACCGGCGTGGGCCTGCTCGTCGCCAACCAGCTCGGCCGGAGCTTCGCCCTCACCGCCGCCGTATTCGCCGCTTTCGGCGTCATCTACAACGTGCGCCCGATCCGCGCCAAGGATCGCGCCTTCCTCGACGTCATCGTCGAGTCCCTCAACAATCCCCTGCGCTTCCTGTTCGGCTGGTTCGCGGTGGTCCCGCATATCGCCCCGCCGATCTCGATCCTGCTTGCCTACTGGTTCGGCGGCGCCTTCCTGATGGCCGCCAAGCGCGTTTCCGAACATCGCGCCATCGTCGAGGCCGGCGGCACCGCCAACCTCGCCGCCTATCGCCCCTCCTTCGCCGTCTATACGCATTCGAGCCTGGTGACGAGCTGCCTCGTCTACGCCCAGGGCTTTGCGTTCATGATGGCGATCTTCCTGATCAAGTACCGGATCGAATACATCGTCGCGATCCCGTTCCTGATCGCGCTGTTCGCCGCTTATATGCGGCTTGCTCTAACCCCGGACTCCGCGGCGGCGCGGCCCGAAGAGCTGATGCGGCAGCCGTCCATGCTGATTGCCGCCGCCGTCACCATGGCGCTGTTCGGCATCCTGACTTTCGTCGACCTGCCGCTGCTCAACAGCCTCACCAGTTCGGACCTCATCCGTCTCAGCACGGGCCAGTGACCATGTCGATGACGGCCTCCCTGAGCGCCCCACGAAACTACGCCGGCGTCGCGGTCGCGACGCTGGCTTTTGCCGCGCTGGCGCTTTTGCTCGACGGCCCGGTCTGGTTGGTCAAGCTGGTGCCGACCCAGGATGGCCCGGTGCATCTGGCACAGGCCGATCTGATCGCCCGCTTCGGCTGGGGTGGCGTCCTGCAGGAGCCTGCCGCCTCCTTCTACCAGTGGAATTCGCGCATCGAGCCGAACTCCGCGATCTATCTGTTGCTCGCCGGCCTGATCCGGCTGACCGGCAATCCGCTGCTCGCCAACACGCTGTTTCTGAGCCTGTACGGGCTGATCTGGATTGCCGCCGCCTTTGTGGTGTCCCGCACGGAAACCGAGCGGCCGCTGCTGCCGATGCTGCTGCTGTTGCCGGTTGCCTTCGGCGTCTTCATCCATTGGGGCTTCTACAATTTCGCCCTTGGCGTGCCGCTATTCCTCTTGTTCGCAAGCTTCTGGAGCAAGGTGCGCGGGCGCGGTGACATCTTCACCTTCTTCGTCACCGCACTATTCCTGGCGGCCCTCTACCTGACCCACATCACCTCCGTGGTCGCGGCCTGCCTGCTGCTTGCGGCTGACGGTATCGCCCGTGCGCTCCGCACGCTGGAGCACGCCGGCCCGCGCGCCGCCGGCCGACGATTGCTCGTCGATGGCGTCTGGTCCGCTGCGGCCGCCATGCCGGTGCTGGTCCTGATCGCAGGGTTTCTCCTCGCCTACCAGAACATTCCCGGCGAGGTGCCGGGCGGCGAAGGCGGCATCACGCAGATCCTGCGCCGGATCCTTGCCGCCACGCACCTCTTCACCTTCACCGCCTGGGAAGTGGTGGCGCTGGCGCCGCTTCTGGCGGCGGTGCTGGTGACCGGCGCCATGGCGCTGCGGCGCTTGCGGGCGGGCAACCTGACCTGGCCCATCTTCTTCGTCCTTGTCGTGCTGCTGTCGCTCCTCAACCTGAAGACCGGCTCGGCGCTGCTGTCGGAACGGCTCGCTCCCTATAGCTGGATCGCGGTCGTGCTCTTCATCGCGAGCCGCCAGCCACGCGAAGCACTGGTGCGCATCCTGTGCTTGGCCGCGATCGCCGGCCTGGTCGGCCAGACCGCGATCCGCACGGCGGCCTACAAGAGCTGGGCGCCGGTGCTGGAAAGCGAGCTTGAGATCGGCCGCGAGAACCCCGGCAGGACCTTCGTCAATGCCGATCTGATCGCCCAGCGCGACAGCTCCCTGTTCGCCTGGCGCATTCGCCCCACTTTGCATGCGGCCCAGACCGCGGCGCTGGCCGCCCGCGGCGCAGGTCTCTCGTCCACGCTGCCCTCGACCCGCTATTTCGGCTATTTCCCGCTGCAATATGTATCGTCGCACGATTTCCTGCGGGCGACCACCGACTGGGAAAGCGAGCGCGACGCTGCTGAGCTCGCAAAATTCCGCAACTCCAATCACGGCGCGCCGCAGGTGCTGATCGTGTCGTCCTCCGATCAGAGCGGATCAGCCGTCGCAAGCAATCTCGGCTATGGCGACTGCAGGGTAAGCCAGAGCGGCGGACGCGAGATTGTGGCCTGCACGGTTCCGAACCAGTTGAGTGCGATGCGTGACTGACCTTACCCTGAACGTTGCCTCAACACCGCGGAAGCAGCGGGACGCACGCATGGCCGCCGATACGCTGCTGGGCCTGCCGATATCGATGCCGCTGGTGCTGGACCTCGACGGCACGCTCATCAAGGGCGATCTCCTCTATAAGAGCTTCTTCTCGATCCTGCGCCGCAATCCGCTGATCGTGCTCGCCTGCGCCAGATGGCTGTTGCGAGGACGCGCCGCGCTCAAGCGCCAGCTTGCGCTGCGCAACCGCATCGACTGGGATCGGCTCGAATTTCATCATGAGGTCATCGCGTTGGCGCGCCTGGAGCAGGCCGCCGGCCGCATGATCGTGCTCGCTACCGCCGCCGACGCCGTGCTCGCCGGCCAACTCGCATTCCGCCTACCCGTCTTCGATCAGGTGTTCGCCTCCGATGGCAAGGGAAACCTGAAGGGACCGGCCAAGGCCGCGTTGCTCCGCGAGCTATTTCCGGAAGGCTTCATCTACGCCGGCGACAGCAAATCCGACCTCGCGGTCTGGGCCCACGCCAGCGGCATCATCCTCGTCAACACGCGACGATCGGTCCGTGACGCCGCGCTGGCGCTGGGACGGCCAACGCTGGATTTATCCGCCCGGCCAGACAGCCAGCGTTAACAAGCCCTAACGCAATCGTTCGATTGCAACCGACGTTGCGATCCCAAGCTTAAATTTCGGCGCGTATAGAGAGGGCCAGTAGGACCCTCGCCGCCGATGAATCTGCATCAGGAAACATACGCCTCCAGCTTCAAGATCGTCTGCACCGATTGCGGCAGCCTATCGATCAAGCTGGAGAGACCGGCCGCCGCATCCGGTGACACGGTCATCGAATGCCGCTGCTGCAGCGCTGTCCGCGGCACATTGGCCGATCTCAGGGAGATAGCCCGCCGCGGCCGGGACCTCTACGAATTCTAGTCTGGGCCAGAATCTGGCGGTCTCCGCCGTCAGGCGGCGGTCAAGCGAGCGCCGACACCCGGTACCGGAATGGCATTGATCGGACCGTCTACCCAGGCTTGCTCTTCAATATCGGGCGCACTGCTTCGCAGCTTTGCGGCGTATCCCAGAAACAGGAACAAGGCGACGTCCCTGCTGATCCTGCCATGCGCCATGCTCAGCATGAGCGTGAATACCAGGCTGCACAGCACGAAGCGGGCTTCGCGGTTGATCCTCGCCAGCGACAACATCCGCGTTCCCATCGCGTGATAGAGCAACAGGATGAGGAAGATACCCGCCGGCCAGCCGAATTCGATGATGGCCTGCAGGATCGAGTTGTGAACCTGGAAGCCTTTCAGGCACGACCGCTGGGTGAAACCGTCCAGTCCCAGTCCCGTCAGCCCCGCTTCCGGCAGCAACGCGAAGGCGTCCTTGTAGAGCTGCTGCCGGATGACGATCGAATTGTCCAGGTCGATCGAAGGACAAGAGGCTTGCGAAGGCGGAGGCGGCACTGGCGGAGCTGCCTCGGTCGCGATGCGGCCTGATGCGGCGGGGGCTGGCAGTGCACTTGCCGGCGGCGAAACCGGCGGCGCCGGCGATTCATCGTTGCCCGGCTCAGCAACCTGAAAACCCAACGCGGCTCCGGCGAGCTTGGCGAATCTGAGCGTTGTTGATGACCTGACGACTGCGCCAAGCGCAACCGAAGCGATCGTGACGCACACGATCACGGCAATGAATTTGCGCTGGCCGGCCTTGGCGACCAACATCGCTGCGAGCAGCGCCACCACGATCACGATGAAGGAGTAGCGTACCATCGACGCCGCGAAGATGACCAGGGGTACGGCCGCGAGGATCGAGATCCATGCAGTCCGTCGCCAATTGAGTTCTGTGCAGGCCAGCGCCAGAAGCAGCAAGCCAAGCGACGTCGTGAATTGCGCCGGCGCAGCGTCGTACTCGTCAAAGACCAGCGGTTTACCATGGTGGTCGTTCCATTGGCCAAGCAGCGCCACCAGTGTGACGACGGCTCCGACCGCCACGATCGCGCCTGTGACAACCACGAAGGCTTGGGGAACTTGGCCGCAACGGGAGCTCACCCTGATCGCGGGATAAGCCGCAAGCGACAACCCCAGAAGGGCGGCCTCTTTCGGCGCGGCGACGCCGTTGACGGCGAACGAGAGCGCGATGCCGCAACAAAACAGCACGAACAGCACGTCGCAAATGTCGGGCCTGAACTCACGCCATCTCGCCAGAAGAAGCAGCGCAGCAATTGGCGTGGCCAGCAGCAGACCGGTGATTGTCGAGCCAGCCCCGGCGAAACCGTGCGCGAGCACCGCAAACGGCCCAGCAGATAGCAGGATGGCGAACAATACCGATTGCAAAGCCCGGCCCTCGTGAAACTGATAGTGTCGAAGCTCGATCAGAAGAGTTCTCAGAAAAGCTCTATATCGACTCCGTGACAGTTCTCGCAATTCCAAAGGTAGCAGCACGCGCCGGTCGCCAGTCGACGTAAATTCGCTCTATGCTTGTGGCAACACGATGGCACCTCCAAGCGCTTTCCAGCCCGCCATCTGATGGAACCCGGCGAGTCGCCTCAGGGCAGGAAACGCGGAGCCTTCCGTGCAGCGCCGCTGATTCCCTATCAACACGCTGCAAAGCCCTGCAGGACACGGGGAATCTCAACGTCCTTGACTTCAAAAGACCGCCCCTTTAAGTCCCCCACGTCTCGCGGAATTGCGCATCACGCGGGAGTAGCTCAGTTGGTTAGAGCGCCGGCCTGTCACGCCGGAGGTCGCGGGTTCGAGCCCCGTCTCTCGCGCCATTTTGGCGATGTGTATCAAACAGTTAGCTCCGCGCTCGACTTTCGATCCGCTCCCTTCGCCAAACTTCCCGCCGGCAACTCGGCGCCTTCAGTTGTTGCGAACGGACCCGTTCGCACAACCGTTTCGTAGCTGCGACGTTTGGCGGTTTTGCGGTTTCGATGCAGGAAACGCCTGATTTTCGGGCGAAACGGCGTAGTCAGTCAGGGTCCGAATCGACTAAGGCCTGAAATGTCAGGGTTTCCTGGACCCTCGCCATCGAGACCCCCTAGGGCTCCAGATCTCCCGTCGACGCGTTTTCCCCAACGATTCAGCATCCGCTTCGTTCGAAAACGCTTCTTTAAGCCGTTCATCACGAGGAGGGCCACACATGGCGAAGAAAGCAGCGACCCCGGCGACCATCACCCTGAAGCATCTGGCGGCGGCGATCGCCGAAGACCAGGAACTCTCCAAGAAACAGGCCGAAAGCATCCTGACCGACGTCGTGACGCGAATCACCAAGCACCTGAAGAAGGGCGAGCGTATCCGCATCGTCGGCCTCGGCATCCTGCAGGTGCGCAAGCGCGCCGCCCGGATGGGCCGCAACCCCGCCACCGGCGAGCAGATCCACATCAAGGCCAGCAAGAAGGTCGCCTTCCGCCCCGCCAAGGAACTCAAAGAAGCCATCTGATCGGCCAAAGTGACCGGCCGAGTGATCGGCCAAGCCCTTCGTTCAGTCAGCGCCACTCCGGCTCTTCGACGCAGCCCCCGGAGTGGCGCTTTTCTGTTATAGAGCCAGCCCAATCCCTCTCGTGGAATTGCGGTCACCATGCTGGCTCCAACGCTTGATTTCAAACACACCGTCACCGAGCGCTTCCTGCGCTACGTCGTGATCGACACCCAGTCCGATCCGGAATCGCCGACCTGCCCTTCCACCGAGAAGCAGAAGGATCTCGGCCGCCTCCTCGTCTCGGAATTGCAGGCGATGGGGCTCAGCGACGCCCACCTCGACCAGCACGGCTATGTCTATGCGACCATCCCGGCCACATCAGACAAGAAGGTGCCGGTGCTCTGCTTCTGCTCGCACATGGACACCTCGCCGGACTGCACCGGCAGGAATGTGCGGCCGCAGATCGTCAAGAACTATCGCGGCGGCGACATCGTGCTGCCGGCCGACCCCGCGCAGGTGATTCGGGCCGCCGAGCATCCAGCGCTGTCCGACCAGATCGGCAACGACATCATCACAACCGACGGCACCACGCTCCTGGGAGCGGACAACAAGGCCGGCGTCGCCGAGATCATGGATGCCGCCCATTTCCTCGTTAACAATCCCCAAGTGAAGCACGGCACCATCAAGATCCTGTTCACGCCCGATGAGGAGATCGGCCGCGGCGTCGACAAGGTCGACCTGAAGAAACTCGGCGCCGATTTCGCCTACACGATCGACGGCGAGACCGCCGGCCATATCGAGGACGAGACCTTTTCCGCCGACGGCGCCACCATCACGATCGAAGGCGTCTCCACCCATCCCGGTTTCGCCAAGGGCAAGATGGAGCACGCGATCAAGATCGCCGCGGGGATCATCGAGCGGCTGCCGAAGACGACCTGCTCGCCGGAGACCACCGAAGGCAAGGAAGGCTTTCTGCATCCGATCGCGATCTCGGGCGCGCTGGAGCAGGCCAGGCTCGACTTCATCGTGCGCGATTTCACGGAAGCCGGGCTGAAGGAGAAGGAGGCGCTGCTGGAGGCCATCGTCAAGGATGTGATGAAGGCCTATCCGCGCTCGACCTACCGCATGGAGGTCAAGCAGCAGTACCGCAACATGAAGCAGGTGATCGACCGTCACCCCGAGATCGTCGACTACGCGGGCGAGGCCATCCGCCGCGCCGGCCTGACCCCGGTGAAGACCTCGATCCGCGGCGGCACCGACGGCTCGCGCCTCTCGTTCATGGGCCTGCCCTGCCCCAACATCTTCGCCGGCGAGCACGCCTTCCACTCGCGCCTGGAATGGGTGAGCCGGCAGGACATGGAAAAGGCGGTGCAGACCATCGTGCATCTCGCGATGATCTGGGAGCAAAGAGCCGGCGTTGATATTGCTTAGGTAAGTCAGTCATCTCCACCACAAATCGCCGCGTGATGCGGCGTGGTGATGCAATGACTGGGACTATATATAAAGGCTACTGCGTCGGCTGCCCCTTCGACATCGGCAAGCCGGCGACCGAGATGGGCTTCAATCTGGGCTGCCTGACCGGCGTCGGAGAGATCGCCACGCTCTGCAACGCCAGAGGCACCGCATGGGCTTGCCACTCCGAGTCAGACAAGTTCTGCTGCGGCCGCCCGACGCAACATGCCGCTCTTGCCCTTGCTAAACCCGCGCCGCAGATCAGGGCGCGTATGACGTCTGCTGTGCCCCCGATAGCAGCGCAATAGCGGACCTCAATAGAAGTCCGAGTTGGGCCAACAGGAGACATCGGTTCACTCACCGCTTTTCCGCACCAAACGCATGTCCGGCACCGGAAATGCGCCGGCCGGGCCCGATCAGCTCAATCCCTCCTCAGCGAGCGCCTGGATCACGGAGGGGAGTGCCTTCATCCGATCGAAGTAGCTCCGCAAATTTTCCCGCAGCTCGACACCGCTTTTCGGTGCCACCCTCAGGACCCAGAAGAGATAGCAATCAGCAATCGTCATCATATCACTAACCAAGAATGCTTTTTCGCCCATCTGATCTGCAAGGATGGCGAAAGCCTTTTTCAGTTTTTCTCGGGCACGCACCTTTTCCGGTTCCGGAAAGTCCTTAAAGAACGGGGTGTAGTTTCCATGGATTTCGGAGGACATGAAGGCGAGCGCCTCGAGCGTCCGCCACCTGAGAATGCCTTCCTTGGGCAGAAGCTTGCCGCTTTGCTCGGCAATATAGGTCAAGATGGTCTGGTTCTCCGTGAGGATCGTTCCATCGTCCAGCTGAAGAGTTGGAATATACCCCTTGGGATTGATCGACAGGAGATCGCGACCGTCTTCGGTCTTTTTCTCCCGGTCGATGCCAAGCAGCTTGTATGGAAGCCGGGCTTCGATGAGCGCGATATGATCGGCCAAGCTGCACGCTGCCGGATAGTAAATGAGGTTCATGGCGGTCTCCGCGCAGAAGACCCGTCTCGAGACTCTCGGTTCGGAGACAAGGTCCATATTGTTGACCACAGCCATTTATGTAACTTAAAAACAGCCGTCAAAAGCATATTTTTAGGAGCAGGTCAGATGGATGTGACCGCCGATCCGGCAGAAGCTGACTGCAAGGCGGTAAGTGAAATTCTCAACCGCGTCGGCGACAAATGGACGATCCAAGTGGTCGTCGCGCTTCGAACCGGAGGTCAGCGCTTCAATGCAATTAAGCGGAAAGTCGGCGGCATCTCGCAGCAGATGCTCATCAGAACGCTTAAGGCTCTAGAACGAGACGGTATGGTGAAACGCACCGTTCGCCACAGCGCGCCACCGCAGGTCGAATATGCGCTGACTCCGCTCGGACTTTCATTGTCAAAGACAGTGCGACACCTGGCCGATTGGGCGGCAACCCATAGAGAAAAAATCAAGCGCAATCGTCTTCAGTATGACGCTCGCAAGGTTTGACGGCTGCGCGTCCGACATAGGCGAGACGTCTGCTACGGGTCACTCGCGTCATTTTTGGCCTGTTCGCCGAACGTCTGCTTCTCCCCTGACAGCGGCTGAATAGCAGACATCCTCCAACCGCTGCATGGGGCTAACAGCGGATACCAAACGTGCTGCCCAGCGAGCCATCAGCCGAGGCCCTCCACGCCGACCAAACGCGCTGAGCTGCAAGAGTCTCTTATGCTTTTGAGTCCTTGGTACGTTGCGCCATTGTAAAAGGCCTCAAATGCCGCAATTGACGGGAATTCCAACAAGACAATCCTGCGAGGTTCCCAATCTCCTTCGTAGACCTTGTGAGCTCCGCCTCGAGCCAGATATTTGCCTCCGGCCATCTCCAGCGCAGGCTTCACACCCGACATGAATTCCTGGTATTGCTTTGGGTCACGAATATCGACGTCAAAAATCATGTAAGCCGCCATTTGCGGTCTCCCGATCCAGTTGTATCGAACGCCGCTCCCCAGTGAGGCAGCATCGGGGGCTGCATCCACTCGCGTCAAATCAAATGTCCGCTAAGGGCAAGCGGTAATGCTGAGACTGGTCGTAAGATGACCGCTTTCGTCAGAACCTGACATCCACGGCTTTATGACTACACACCCTAACTAAATGGTATCAATATTTCTTTGGGACATCTTCCACATAGACTTCGCACCTAGCGAGACCGAAAGCCTTCTGGCGCGCTCGTCAGCACCATTTTCGCGAGCGCATCAGAAGGAAGGAGCGATGAAAACTAAATTCTATGGCAAGCGTGGCCGGTCTAGGTCCGCACGCGATCACCGCCGGCACAACAAAGTGAAACGCCAGTTCAAGGCCCGCTGCGCTCGCACCGTCGGCAAATGGGGCTACTGACCCTCGTTCGCGTCGTCGCGCCGCACTTCGTCGCCGGCTTCGAAACCGACGGCGTTGTGCGGCGCGCGGCACCGATCATCAAAAAGCTGGTCGGAATGACCGACGAAGAGGCTCGCGCCTTCATTCACTCGAAGGGATGGAAAGCGAGCATCGTCAAGTGAGCACTGGCACGGACTACATATCGATAGCGCTTCGTGATTAGCGCCGGCCGGGTTGTTGATGATTTCGGACCCAAAAACCTTTATGCCCGGCCGCCGAGTTCGCACCGAGGAAAAGCCGGAGCTTTGCTTCTCTATTTATGATCTATTTATTGTCGACTGGTTGTGGCCGATTAATTGACTCTAGCGGTACGCGAGCGCCAGACTCACGAACCTTCAGCACTAGTTGTTTTGCCTTACAGCATTGTAATGCGGTTTACGGGATGGCTTCCGCAAACGGGGAGCACACCGAATGACAACTCTTTTTCCCATCATGATCGAAGTAGAGGAGCCGAGGCTTGGCGCGGTGTTGCGCCTCCTTCACCACACAGAAGGCGTGGCGAGATTTCACCTCGACTTCGATAAGCTGAAGACACCTCGCGGCGCGGCCAAGCGAAACGGAAGAGAAGAGCGACACGCTCCACCGCGACCACCGCAAAAATCCATCATCATCACGGCGCTGATGGCCGGGCCGCAGAGTATTGATGGGCTCAAACTCGCAATTGAGAGACATGGGCACAGGGCCAGCAACGCCGTCGATACCGCCCTCACCGCTCTGCGCCGTCAAGGCATCACCGAGTCCGCCGGCCATGGAATGCATCAACTGACCCAGAAGGCACGTGAGCAGCTTGAAGCGCATCAGCGCGAGCGGCAGCAGGGCGACGCGATGTCATTGCCGCCTCCCACCGAGAAGACGCCCGTCTCGAAGGCGGCAAGCCAGATGAGGAGAGCCTGAGCATGGCAGCGCAAGTCAAGCTGTACCGGACCTACCGCTTCATCGACAAAGACCCGGTGATCGACGAGATCAGGACGCTTGTTCAGGATGAAGGCCTGATCAAAAAACTCGAGCTGGTGCATCAATTATCCGGCGTCGCGACGACGACCATCGACAACTGGTTCAACGGCGAAACCAAATCGCCGCAGAACCGCACGATCATGGCCGTGGTCACGGCGCTCGGCTACAAGCACTCCTTTGTCAAGGAGCGCGATCTCGACGTCGACAAAGAATTAAAGATCGCTGCCCGTTGGGCTGAGCAGCAGAACAGCCAAGCGCAAGCGTCACGCCGGAAGAAGCTGCACACGCATGAGCGCTCCGGCAGTTCTCTCAGCGAAGGATTTGCTCGAGCAAGGGTGCTGGGCTGAGCACGATGACGGCTCGCTGCTCCTTGTTGGGAGCGCCGAGGGCGAGTGCGTCGCTTATTGGTTGTTTGACATGGCGCAGACGCCGCCGATCATACGTCGCCGTGCGCTGCCGAAAGCGAAGTTCGAGAAGGTGTTTGCTGACAAGAGCGATTTCCTTTGGACGTGGCGGCATGAGCAGACGCCATTTCCGTGGTGTCGCCTCATCAAGGCCGCCAATCAGCCGTGGTGGAGCACGGCCGAGTTTTCCACGCCATGTCCACAAAATCCCATGGCGATGGAAAGACGCGGGGGCGGACAGCGCCCTGTCCGTTCCCCGCGCTCTCTTTAGGGGGCGATGTTATGACCTATACAGATCTTCTTCTGTGCTTTGTCTTCATCCTGCTCATCTACCTCCTGCTCGAGGTGAAGGAGCTTCGCAACCAGATCCGCTATTATTTGGCGCGTCCGGATGACGGAGATCCACCGAAGTAACCGTCGATCACCGAGGAGTTCTGGTTGACGGGATCATCCCAAGTTCCGGGAAATGAACCACGAGCCGGCGTCTGGAGGAGGATGTTGTTGGTGGGCACTGCGGTTCACCGGCATCGTGTGGCAGGAGATTGATCACAACCTGATCCTCCGCCACGTCACGAGCAAAAAGGGGAAGGAAACGGAGGTCGACCTCAAGCTGGCACCGATGGTGCTGGAGGAGTTCGGGGAGATGATCGGAGGTCAGCCCCTTGTTGTTGTCGATCAGGTTACCAAGAAAGTGTCGGTGAACCGCCACCTCCTGCCGGCCTCGGGTCCTGTCATCGTCTGTGACACCAGCGGCCTGCCTTGGACGGACTGTGAGTGGCGCAGGAAGTGGCGTAAGGTGGCCCGAACCTGCGGCATCCCCGACAACGTTTGGAACATGGACAGCCGTTCTGGGGCGATCTCGGAGGCCATTGATGCCGGCGTGCCGCTCGAGTTCGTCCGCCACGCGGCGACCCATAGCGATATCGCCCAGACGCAGGAATACGACCGGGTGCAGGCCAAGGCGACCGCCAGGACCATGAAGGCCCGCGTCGAGAACCGGAACAAGCAGTTGGGCCGGCCAGATGACCAGAAGTAGAGAAATGCGAAACCTAGCAACGTAAAAACGTACCAAGAACGCGATTGACTGACTGATGACTGACTTTCTAGAAAATATCAACGATTTCAATTCGTTGGAATTTTGCTCACTCTTCTGGGAAGAGCGGGCGTAGCGGTTACGTACGCAAGCTCTCTCCCCTCGTCATTGCGGCGAGTTGCTACGAAGCCTTTGCCGTGACGATCCAGATCGAGGCAGGCAGCATCACTGAATTGCCTTTGACGAACGGCGCGAGCGCCTCGCGGATCGCACCGGCGGCAGCGGTGCGGAGTTCAGGCGGCTGATCCTGCAGCGCCCGGCTGACCGGCCCGATCTCGAGCGCGCCCTGCACGGCGCCATCGAGGCCGCCGCCGATCGCGGCATCGAGCGAGAGCGGGCGCGGCTCCATCTCCACATTCGTAAAGCCGGCCGCGCCGAGGATGCGTTGCACACGCTCCTCCGAGGCGAACGCGAACGGCCCGGGATCCTCGGGCCCCTGCTGCGGCAATTTTGGCACGTGCTTGTAGGCGGCCTGCAACGGCGCCATGAAGAACGGATTCTCGCGCGGCTCGCGCCAGCAGACGAACGCAAGCCGCCCCGACGATCGCAGCGCCTTCCTCATATTCGCAAACGACACCGCGGGATCGGCAAAGAACATCACGCCGAACCGCGACGCCAACAGGTCGAAACTTGCGGGAGCGAACGGGTACACCGTTGCGTCCGCTAGCGCGTACTCCAGCGACAATCCCGGCGTCACGCGTTGTCGCGCCCGCTCGAGCATCGGGCCTGATACGTCGATGCCGAGCACGTGGCCGGACGGCCCGACCTTCCCTGCAAACGCGACGGTGGTCGCGCCGCTGCCGCAGCCGATGTCGATGACGCGCTCGCCTGTGTTCGGCCTGGCGCGATCGATCAGGATATCGAGGACCGGTGCCAACAGGACGTCCTGCGCTGCTTGCCGGTCAGCCCAGCGCTGGCCACCCGGCCCATTCCAATAGGCGATCTGGTCGGCGTTCTGCTCGTGGCCAAGGGCGGCGTTCATCATTGCGGTGCCTGCTTCGCGGCGCTGCCGGTCTTGGATTTCTTCTGCGTTGTGTGGCTGGCCGGCGGAGCCGCGTTGTCACTGCGCACAGCGCCCCAGGGATCGCTGGGCCCTGCCTTGTCGGGAATGTTGCGCAACGACTTCTTGTAGGCGCGCTCGGCGTTGCGCTCCTCCTCCTTCTGCGACGGACTCTTCTCCTTGTCGATGTCACCATATTGCGGCACGGCATTCTGTGCGAACGCCGATCCGGCCATCAGCGCGATCATCACGGCGGCAACAAAGACTCGCATGGGCAGCTCCCGGGGTTTTCATGCAATGATATCACCCGCTTGGGCGCATCGCCAATCCTCCGGCGAGCGCAGCGCCGCGCATTGAGGCCGCATTGCTTTCACCGAATGGCCACATGAAAAGCAGATGCCTACCAGATTTCCCGGATAGGACTTGTTTGGTCTTCAACCTGGAAAGGCATGACCATGCGCATCTTTACGGCATCCGCCATCATTGCAGCTCTCTGCCTCGGAACACCATCTTTGGTGCTGGCGCAGGGAACTCCCTCGCAACGTGGGGCGGAGTCGCCGCCCGCTCAGTCCGAGCCCGGCACCGTGATACGGACCATACAGGTTGTCGACGTCAAGGAACTGCAGCCGGCGGTGCGCTCGAAAGTCGATGAGATCATCTCGCAGACGAGCGACGAGGACATGCAGTCACTTCGGAAGACCATCGACGCGACGCCGCAGGCGGTATCCGCGCTCAAGGCCAAGGGCGTGACGTCGTCGCAAGTCGTTGCCATCAACATCGCCGATGGCATCCTGACGATGTTCACCAAGACGGCGTGAGATCGGGATATCATTTCGGCAGGCTGAGTCTGCGTCGGTGCGGCATCGAACTTGCCGCACCAATTCGCCTTCGCTCTGCGAAACTTCGGCCCGCCGAGCCGAAGCCTGCGCAGAGCGCATTCGCGCGAGCTCAATTGTGACTGGTGCGCTATCATTGCCCATCTGAAATCCAGCCGTTGCGGCTCCGCGACGGCGAAACTATGGGTCATGCGCACCATCGAGGATCATTATGAGCTTGAGAGAAGGCGCCGCGGCCATCGTGATCGATACAGATGGTCGCTTTCTCATGCAATTGCGCGACGACAAGCCCGGTATCGTCGATCCCGGCAAGATCAGCCTTTTTGGTGGCCGACGCGAAGGCAATGAGACTTTCAGGGACTGTATCGCCCGTGAGATCCACGAAGAACTGGGCTGCCATCTGCCGGCAGAGCGCTTCCAGCATCTCGCGCGCCGCGTTGGTTCAAACCACCCGATTACCGGTGGCCACTTTCACGCCGAGATATTTATCGTCCGATCGATTTGTTCTGAAGAGCTGACGATTACTGAGGGCAAGCTAAAGACGTTCACGCTCGCCGAACTCTGTCAGATCAGGGAATCTCTCGCACCGCTTGCCCAATTTGCCGTCGACGCCTTCTTGTCGGAGGCCAAAGCGACCGACATGGCGCAAGAGTAGAACAGCCCTGCGCTACAAAAGCTGATCTTCGCGGGTGAACAAGGATGAACGCTGACGAACAGCACCAGTCCGCCTTCGCTCTCCAAGCTCCGGCTTGCCGAGCCGAAGCCCGCAGAGCGAAGGCTGGTGGGCGGCGAGAGATTCGAACTCCCGACCCTCTCGGTGTAAACGAGATGCTCTAACCAGCTGAGCTAGCCGCCCTCGCCTGCTTCTTTACCCTCGCCCTGCCCCGCGACGCAAGGTGGGCGACTACAGCATTTTCGGTTCTGATTGAATCAGAACCGAAGCTCTAGACTCTTGTTTTGACGCGTTTTCTTCACGCGAACCGGTGTCCACCCCCGGATCAAGTCCGCCGAGGGCATGCTTCGCTCGAACACGCTATCATCATTCAGTCGGAAGTCCCGGCAATGCCTTGAGATCATTGATCCAGGGCGCGGCCGAGCGGCACCAGATTTGGCGCCGCGGCTGCAATTGGTCGCGCTGGCGGATGCTGCCCCAGCGGATGCCCCAATCCTCAGGGCCACCGTCCTCGCCGCTCGTGAACAGCGGGGAACCGCATTCGGGGCAGAAATGCTGGAAGCGGATCCGGCCATTGTCGCCGGGCTTCCCATAGATTTTCGGCGATTTGCCCGTGAGGCGTATCGCTTCGCCGGCGCAGATCACTGTGACGCGGTAGGGCGAGCCGGTCAGCGTCTGGCAATCCGTGCAGTGGCAGATCGAGACCCGCTCCGGATCGATATCGGCATCAAAGGTCACGAAGCCGCAATGGCATTGTCCGTCGATCTTCATGGCACCCTCCTCTCTGCCTGCCGCTTGTCCTGGCGCGTTATCTTCCGCGAAACTCCCATAACAAAAACGGCGCCCGAAGGCGCCGTTCGTTGTTCAAGCAATCCGGTCCGGTCAGTGCGCCGTCAGGCCGCCGGTCTCTTCGGCAGCGTCGGGCTTGACGTCGACCTTGGTCTCCTCTTCCCAGACGATCGGTGTGGGCACCCGCACCAACGCCCTGGCGACGACCTCGTCGAGCCGGGAGACCGGGATGATCTCCATGCCGCCCTTGATCGCATCGGAAATCTCCGTGAGATCCTTGGCGTTGTCCTCGGGGATCAGCACCGTCTTGATGCCGCCGCGGGCGGCAGCCAGGAGCTTCTCCTTCAGACCGCCGATCGGCAGCACGCGGCCCCGCAGCGTGATCTCGCCGGTCATCGCGACCTCGTGGCGGACCGGAATGCCAGTCATGACCGAGATGATCGCGGTGGCCATCGCCACGCCTGCGGACGGTCCATCCTTCGGCGTCGCACCCTCGGGCACGTGCACGTGGATATCGCGCCTGTCGAATAGCGGCGGCTCGATGCCATAGGTGATCGCGCGCGAGCGGACGTAGGACGCCGCCGCCGAGATCGATTCCTTCATGACGTCGCGCAGATTGCCCGTGACCGTCATCTTGCCCTTGCCGGGCATCATAACGCCTTCGATGGTGAGCAACTCGCCGCCGACATCGGTCCAGGCCAGACCGGTGACGATACCGACCTGGTCCTCGCTCTCGATTTCGCCGAAGCGGTACTTCGGCACGCCGAGGAACTCTTCGATGTTCTTCTCGGTGACCTTGACCGACTTCTTCTTGGAGATCATCAGCTCCTTCACCGCCTTGCGGGCGAGTGTGGAGAGCTCACGCTCCAGATTGCGCACGCCCGCTTCGCGGGTGTAGCGGCGGATCATCAAGAGCAGCGCATCGTCATCGATCGACCATTCCTTGGAATCCAGACCATGCTTGGAGAGCGCGTTCGGGATCAGGTGCTTGCGCGCGATCTCGACCTTCTCGTTCTCGGTGTAGCCGGCGATCCGGATGATCTCCATGCGGTCCATCAGCGGTCCGGGAATGTTGAGCGTATTCGCGGTCGTGATGAACATCACGTTCGACAGGTCGTAGTCGACCTCCAGGTAGTGGTCGTTGAACGTCGAGTTCTGTTCGGGATCCAGGACCTCGAGCAGCGCCGATGACGGATCGCCGCGGAAGTCGGCGCCCATCTTGTCGATCTCGTCGAGCAGGAACAGCGGATTGGAGGTCTTCGCCTTCCGCATCGACTGGATGATCTTGCCGGGCATCGAGCCGATATAGGTGCGGCGGTGACCGCGGATCTCGGCTTCGTCGCGCACGCCGCCGAGCGAGACGCGCACGAATTCACGCCCCGTCGCCTTCGCGATCGACTTGCCGAGCGAGGTCTTGCCGACGCCGGGAGGCCCGACCAGGCACAGGATCGGTCCGGTCAGCTTGTTGGCGCGCGACTGCACCGCGAGATACTCGACGATGCGGTCCTTGACCTTCTCGAGCCCGTAATGGTCGGAGTCCAACACCGCCTGCGCGGCTTCCAGGTCCTTCTTGACCTTGGACTTCTTGTTCCACGGGATCGACAGCAGCCAGTCCAGATAGTTGCGCACCACGGTCGCTTCCGCGGACATCGGCGACATCTGACGCAGCTTCTTCAGCTCATGCTGCGCCTTTTCGCGCGCTTCCTTGGACAGCTTGGTCTTGTTGATGCGCTCTTCCAGATCGGCCAGCTCGTCGCGACCTTCGTCGTCGCCAAGTTCCTTCTGGATCGCCTTCATCTGCTCGTTCAGGTAATACTCGCGCTGGGTCTTCTCCATCTGGCGCTTGACGCGCGAGCGGATGCGCTTCTCGACCTGCAAGACCGAGATCTCGCTCTCCATCAGGCCCAGCACCTTCTCCAGGCGTTGGGTGACCGACAGCGTCTCCAGGATCGCCTGGCGATCGGCGATCTTGACCGCCAGATGCGAAGCGACGTTGTCGCTCAGCTTGGCGAAATCGGTGATCCCCTGAACAACGCCGACGACTTCGGCGGAGATCTTCTTGTTCAGCTTCACATAGCTCTCGAAATCGGACACGACCGAGCGCGCCAGGGCTTCGGCTTCAACCGAATTGGCGTCGGTGTCGGCGAGCGCGACGGCGGTCGCCTCGTAGAACTCGCTGCGGTCGGCGTATTTCTCGACGCGTGCGCGCTCGAGCCCTTCGACCAGCACCTTCACGGTGCCGTCGGGCAGCTTCAGGAGCTGCAGCACGCTCGCGAGCGTTCCCGTCTCGTAGATCGACTCGGGCGCCGGATCGTCGTCGGACGCATTCTTCTGCGTCGCGAGCAGGATCAGCGCATCGTTCTTCATCACTTCTTCAAGAGCGCGGATCGACTTCTCGCGGCCGACGAAGAGCGGCACGATCATGTGCGGGAAGACAACGATGTCACGGAGCGGCAGCACCGGATAAGAATGGCTTTCGCCGTAGACAATCGATGGCCGGGGTTTTGAGGTTGTCATGGCCTATTCCTTTCGTTGTGCCCCCTTGCACGCGGCCCGCTTGCTTGCGCAACCACCACAAGGTGCCTGTATGATCCGAATGTCGCTCGGCCATCGGCCGCTCGTTTCAGATATCAGATGACGAATCTTGAGACGTAAATCTTCATCACCGACAGCATTAGGTGGCTATCGGCCATGGGGGTGTCAAGTACTTAGAAATACCGGAAAATCCGGAATAAACACGCAGCATTAATTACATCGAAATGGCCACCGGGAATCCGGTAGCCATCGGTATTTGCGTTCATTCAGCGGCCGCCCGCGAGCGCGATCAGGCGCTCGCGCTGCTCTCGACCGCGCGGTCGGAACGATCCGCGTAGATATACAGCGGACGGGCCGTTCCCTCCACCACCTCGCGCGAGATCACAACCTCCTCCACGCCTTCGAGGCCCGGAAGATCGAACATGGTCTCGAGCAGGATGCTCTCCAGGATCGAGCGCAACCCGCGCGCGCCGGTCTTGCGTTCGATCGCCTTGCGGGCGACCGCGCCAAGCGCCTCGTCGGCGAAGGTCAGCTCGATATTCTCCATCTCGAACAGCCGCTGATACTGCTTGACCAGGGCGTTCTTCGGATCGGTCAGGATCTTCTTCAGCGAGGTCTCGTCGAGATCCTCCAGCGTCGCGACCACCGGCAAGCGGCCGACGAATTCCGGGATCAGACCGTACTTCAGCAAATCCTCCGGTTCGACGTGGCGGAAAATCTCGCCGGTGCGGCGATCTTCCGGCGCGAGCACCTGCGCCGCAAAGCCGATCGAGGTCGAGCGGCCGCGTGCGGAGATGATCTTCTCCAACCCGGAGAAGGCGCCGCCGCAGATGAACAGGATGTTGGTGGTGTCGACCTGCAGGAATTCCTGCTGCGGATGCTTTCGGCCGCCCTGCGGCGGAACGGAAGCCACCGTGCCTTCCATGATCTTGAGCAGCGCCTGCTGGACACCCTCACCCGACACGTCGCGCGTGATCGAGGGGTTGTCCGACTTGCGGCTGATCTTGTCGATCTCGTCGATGTAGACGATGCCGCGCTGCGCGCGCTCGACATTGTAGTCGGCCGCCTGCAGCAGCTTCAGGATGATGTTCTCGACGTCCTCGCCGACATAGCCGGCTTCCGTGAGCGTCGTCGCGTCCGCCATCGTGAAGGGCACATCGAGGATGCGCGCCAGCGTCTGCGCGAGCAGCGTCTTGCCCGAGCCGGTCGGACCGATCAGCAGGATGTTCGACTTCGCGAGCTCGACGTCGTTGTGCTTGGTCTGGTGATTGAGCCGCTTGTAGTGATTGTGCACGGCAACCGACAGCACCTTCTTCGCATGGCTCTGGCCGATGACGTAATCGTCCAGCACCTTGCAGATTTCCTTCGGAGTCGGGATGCCGTCGCGCGACTTCACCAGCGAAGACTTGTTCTCCTCGCGGATGATGTCCATGCAGAGCTCGACGCATTCGTCGCAGATGAAAACGGTTGGACCCGCGATCAGCTTGCGGACTTCATGCTGGCTCTTGCCGCAGAACGAGCAATATAGCGTGTTCTTGGAATCGCTCGTGCCGACCTTACTCATTCTTATCTCCGTCCGCCGTTCGAACCCGTCGCTCCATCGACCTATTCCGGTACTGTCCGGGCTTTAGGTGTAGATAGAGCAAAAACCGTACCAAAAAAGACCCTACTTAATACTGATCCGGCGAATCGCGGTTCAGTCGAATCTCCCCCGCAACTACATCCGATACGCCAGAGCCAACCATGCTGTCATCCGACTATCAAGAATTCGCTAACCGGGTGCTTGCCGGGCACCGTGACAATACCGTGATTTATAACGTCCGCACGTGGATAACCTGTCGAAAACGCACGGTCGTTGCGAGATTGCCACGCGACACAGCGATGCGAAAGCGGAACTTTCTGCCCAAGTTGGGGCATACTGCACCGCAATCGCCTGAGTTTGCCGACAGGGATTTCGTCGTCAACGCCAAAATCGCGCAAGCGATCCCGTAAGACTACGCGGCTTTTGCTGCAGCCGGATCGTCAGGACGCTTGTCGATCACCTTGTCGACGAGACCAAACGCTTTCGCGTCGTCCGCCGTGAGGAACTTGTCGCGCTCGAGCGCATCCTCGATGGCCTTGTAGGTCTGGCCGGTGTGCTTGACGTAGATTTCGTTCAGCCGCTTCTTGAGATTCAGGATCTCCTGCGCGTGCAGCATGATGTCGGTGGCCTGGCCCTGGAAACCACCGGAGGGCTGGTGCACCATGATGCGCGAGTTCGGCAGCGTGAAGCGCATGTCCTTCTCGCCGGCGGCGAGCAACAGCGAACCCATCGAAGCCGCCTGCCCCGTGCACAGCGTCGACACCGGCGGGCGGATGAATTGCATGGTGTCGTAGATCGCAAGGCCCGATGTCACCACGCCGCCCGGCGAGTTGATGTACATCGAGATTTCCTTCTTCGGATTCTCGGCCTCGAGGAACAGAAGCTGCGCGACGATCAGCGTCGACATGCCATCTTCGACCGGGCCGGTCACGAAGATGATGCGCTCCTTCAGCAGGCGCGAGAAGATGTCGTAGGCGCGCTCACCGCGGTTGGTCTGTTCGACGACCATCGGCACGAGGTTCATGTAGGTTTCAACGGGATCGCGCATGGGGTTACCCCTGGAGTTGGCGGGGCCGAACGTCCGCCGGCTGGCCCGGACGGACGGTCGTCCCGTGATGCAGGACTGCGTTAAGCTGCGCTCAGATATGCGCCATTTTCGCGGCGGCAAGACCGCACAGATGGCTAGGTCCGAACGCGGCAACTCAAACCGATTCGGCTGGTCCCGCCTAGCGACGGAATGCCGTCGCCGGGCCGGTTTCGCCGTTCATCATTAACACGAGGTGCCGGGATTACGCCGCAGTTTTCTCGGCGTCTTCATCCTTGAACAGGTCTTCCTTCGAGACCTTTTTCTCGGTCACGTTGGCGAGTTCGAGGATGAAATCGACCACCTTGTCCTCGTAGATCGGGGCACGGAGTTGGGCGAGCGCCTGGGCGTTGTTGCGATAGAAGTCCCAGACCTCCTTCTCGCGGCCCGGCATCTGACGCGCGCGCTCGATGACGGCGCGGCCGACCTCGTCGTCGGATACCGTGATCTTGTTCTTCTCACCGATCTCCGACAGCACCAGGCCAAGCCGCACGCGGCGGTCGGCGATCTTGCGGTACTCTTCCTTGGCGGCGTCCTCGGTGGTGTTCTCGTCGGCAAAGGTCTTGCCGGCGGAATCCATCTCGGCCTTGATCGAGTTCCACATCAAGTTGAACTCCTCGTCGATCAGCGACGGCGGCGCCTCGAACTTGTGGTTCTCGTCGAGCTGGTCGAGCAGCGCTCGCTTGACGCGCTGACGCGTCGCGCCGGCGAACTCGGCCGTCAAACGCGCCCGCGCAGCTTCCTTCAGCTTGTCGAGCGATTCCAGCCCGAGCGTCTTGGCGAACTCGTCGTCGATCACGGTTTCGCCGGGCGCTTCCACCGCGGTCGCCGTGGTCTCGAATTCAGCCGGCTGGCCGGCGAGCTTTTCGCTGGCATAGTTCTTCGGGAACGTGACCTTCAGCGTGCGCGTCTCGCCTGCGCCGATGCCGATCAGTTGCTCCTCGAAGCCGGGAATGAACTGGCCCGCACCAAGCACGACCTGGATGCCTTCGCCGGTTCCGCCGTCGAAGGCTTCACCGTTGATGGTACCCTTGAAGCTGATGGTGATGCGATCGCCGTTCTCAGCCTTCGCGCCCTCGCTCTTGGCCGCATAGGGACGGCTCTGGTCGGCGATGCGCTTGATCGCCTCGTCGACATCAGCGTCGGTCACATCAGTGACCGGCTTCTCGACCTGGAAGGTCTTGAAATCGGCGAGCGTGATCGGCGGCACGACCTCGATCGCCACCGTGTAGGTGAGGTCGCTCTTGCCGGCGAGCAGCTCCTCGACCTCTTTCTGCTCCGTCGGCATCGTGATCTTCGGCTCGGTCGCAAGGCGGAAGCCGCGGTCGGTGAAGATCTGCGTGTTGGTGTCGCGAATGGTCTGGTCGATGGTCTCCGCCATCACCGAGCGGCCGTAGATCTTCTTGAGATGGCTGACCGGCACCTTGCCCGGACGGAAACCGTTGATGCGGACCTTGTCCTTCAGGTCGACAAGCTTCGCGTCCGCCTTGGCATCGAGGTCGGTGGCGGGAACGCTGATCTTGAACTCGTGCTTCAGTCCCTCATTCAGGGTCTCGGTGACCTGCATCTTCTTCTTCCGCTTCTGTCGCGCCTCGGTTGGCGCGACTGTGTCAATGGTTCGACGCGTAGCTCAACGCCTGCGCCGGTGGTTCGGCGGACCCGTCTCTCGAAATAAAGAGACAGGCCCTCCAGAAAGGGATCATGCAAACGCTGGATGAGCGCTTGGTGCGGGTGGAGGGACTCGAACCCCCACAACTTTCGTCACTGGAACCTAAATCCAGCGCGTCTACCAGTTCCGCCACACCCGCTTGGCGCATCATCTCCGGCCGCGATGCCGCGGGCGGCGGCTTATAGCATGGCCCTGCCCCCACGCAGCAAAAAAATGGCCTTTTTCGGATGTCCACTCGGCTCAATGTCCGCTGGACTCACAGGTGCAAAAATGGTCCGGATCGGGCCGATGGCAAGCCTTTTTCCGATGATCGATCGACGCACCCTGCTCACCGGACTGGGCGCTGCTGCGCTGGAAGCAGGGCTTCCCGCCGCAACCTTGGCGCAAGCCCGCCGTTCACTTGCCCTTTCCGCGAGAGCCGACAGCCTGGTGCTGCGCCAGGGCGGCATGGCCACGCCGATCTGGTCTTTCCCAGGCGAGGACATCAGGGCGAATCGCGGTGAGACCATCGAGGTGGCGCTCAGCAACGATCTCCCCGCGCCGCTTGCAGTGTACTGCCGGGGAATCGACGACGCGCCCGCCGGCGAGCCCCTGCTCGCCCGCCCCCCGCTTGCCGCCGGGGCAAAAGAGAGCTTCCAGCTTCCACTGCGCCATGCGGGCACTTTCCTGTGCGACCCCGGCCTCCTGAATGACGGCCAGCCGCGCCTTTTGCGCGCAAAGCCACTGATCGTCCTCGAAACCGAGCGGGTCTCCGCCGACCGCGACGAGGTGCTCCTGATCGAGGAATGGCGGCTGCGGCCGGATGGCACCGCCATTGCGCCGGGGACGGACGCCAAGGATGCGACGCCGGTCTATACCGTTAACGGCCAGACTTCATTCGAGCTCTCAGCACGCGCCAATGAACGCCTGCGGCTCCGCTTCATCAACGCCTCCCAACGCACTGTGCTCGCAGCGAAATTGGAAGGCCACGAGGTCCGCGTCATGGCGATCGACGGCGAGCCGGCCGAGCCGTTCCCGGCGCGCAATGGCGCGCTCGTGCTGGCGCCGGGCGGCCGCGCCGATGCCTTTGTCGATACAGCCGCGACCGCATCGATCCTGCTCCATGACGGCAAAGAGGCGCGCGCCGTCGGACGACTCGTGCTTTCCGGCGATGCTCCGCTGCGCGCCGCTCCGCAGCCATCGGCCCCTCCGCTTCCCTCCAATGGCCTGCCGGCGCACCTTGACCTCAAGAATGCGCAGCGGTTCGAACTGGTCCTCGGCGCGCCGGCCGACTGGACGCGCCCGGCCAGCTTCACCCCCTCCGCACCGCCTGCCTTCCGCGCCAAGATCGGCCGCGCGGTTGTGCTGGCGCTCACCAACCGCGCTGCCATCGCCACCGTCTTTCACCTCCACGGTCATCACTTCCGCCTGCTCGACCGGCTCGACGACGGCTGGAAGCCGTTCTGGCTCGACACGCTCGCGATCGAACCGGGCCAGACCCAGCGCATCGCCTTTCAGGCCGAGTACGCCGGCCGCTACCTCATCGAACAGCTCGCGACCGATTGGGCGGCGCCACGGCTCGTGCGATGGTACAGTGTCGAATAAGAACAAGAGGAAACGATCATGGGCCAAACAGTTCCAGCGATTCGCGGCATCAAGGCGCGAGCCGTCGTCGTGCCGCTCAAGCGTGCTGTGAAGAACGCCTTCGGCCTGATCGATTCCGGGCCGCTGGTCCTGATCGATCTCGAAACCGATCAGGGCGTTACCGGCCGTTCCTACATCTTCGCCTACACCAGCCTCACACTTAAACCGCTGGTTCATCTGGTCGAGGAGACCGGGCGCGAGCTCGTCGGCCGGCCGGTCGCCCCGTTCGACCTGATGAAGGCGATGGACGCCAAATTCCGCCTGCTGGGCTGGCAGGGTCTGGTCGGCATGGCCGTCTCCGGCCTCGACATGGCCTGTTGGGACGCGCTGGGGCAGATCGCGAACAAGCCAGTCGCCGAGTTGCTCGGCGGATCGGCGCGTCCGCTCCCCGCCTATGACAGCTATGGCGTAGTCGATCCGACAGCCGACGAGCGGGCGCTGCGCCGCTCACTCGACCAGGGCTTTCGCGGCATCAAGATCAAGGGCGGCGACGGTGATGCCGCCAATGACGAGCGCGTAGTCAAGGGCGTGCGCGCCGTCATCGGGCCGGACATCGCCTTGATGATCGACTTCAACCAGTCGCTCGATCCGGCGGAGGCCAAACGCCGCATCGCCCGCCTTGCTCCTTGCGACCTGCATTGGGTCGAGGAGCCCGTGCCGCAGGAAAATCTCTCCGGCCACGCCAGCGTCCGGATGGACTCACCGATCCCGATCCAGGCCGGCGAGAATTGGTGGTTCCCCCGCGGCTTTGCCGAGGCGCTCTCGGTCGGCGCCAGCGATTTCATCATGCCCGATCTGATGAAGGTCGGCGGCGTCACCGGCTGGCTGCAGGTCGCCGGTCAAGCGGATGCCGCCTCGATCCCGATGTCGAGCCATCTGTTCGCGGAAGCCAGCTCCCACGTGCTCGCGGTGACGCCGACCGCGCATTGGCTCGAATTCCTCGACCTCTCCAGCGCCATCCTGGCAAAACCGGCCGAGGTCATCGACGGCGCCGTCACCGCCCGCGGCCCGGGCTTAGGCCTGGAATGGAACGAGCCGGCGGTCGCGAAATATCAGGTGACGTAGCGCCGCCGTAGGGTGGGCAAAGCGCAGCGTGCCCACCATTCACGGGCGGTGCAAGAAAGGTGGGCACGCTTCGCTTTGCCCACCCTACGACTGCCCATCCTACGAATCCTCAATACTCAATCCGCAACCCGTCATACAGGCGGCGGAAGACCGCCGGCAGCGTTTCGGGAAGGTCTTCCGCGATCAGGCCCGGCCCGGCTTCGGCCGCGGCTTCACCATGCATCCAGGCGCCGATGCTGGCGGCCTCGAAGGCGGCCGTGCCCTGCGCGAGCAGCCCCGCGATGATGCCGGACAGCACGTCGCCGGCGCCGGCGGTGGCGAGCCATGGCGGCGCGTTGGAGGCGATGGTGGCACGGCCATCGGGCGCGGCCACCACCGTGTCCGGTCCCTTTAACAGCACCACCGCGCCGGAGCGCTCGGCGGCGGTGCGCACGCGCTCGAGCTTGGAGCGACCGGGATACTTGTTGCTGATATCGCTGAACAGCCGCGGGAACTCGCCCTCATGCGGCGTCAGCACCACCTGTGCACCGTGGGACGCCCTGATCGCCTCGAACAGCCGCTCCGGCGCATCGGCAAAACTGGTCAGCGCATCGGCGTCCAGCACCAGGTTACGCTTCGCCGCAAGCGCGGTGTGGACGAAATCGCGCGTGCGCGGGCCGACGCCTGCGCCGGGCCCGATCACGCTGGTGTTCAGCCGCCTGTCGTTCAAGAGGTCGGCGAACTGAATCGCATTGTCGACCGCGCGCACCATCACCGCGGTGAGCGCGGCGGCGTTCACCGCCAGCGCATCGCTCGGCGAGGCCAGCGTCACCAGCCCCGCTCCTGCCCGCAGCGCGCCGCGCGCGGCAAGCCGCGAGGCGCCGGTCGCGGCCATATCACCGGAGACGGCAAGGACGTGACCACGGGAATATTTGTGGCCGTCGATCTTCGGCACCGGAAACGCGTGCTGCCAGGTCGACGGAACGTTCTCGAAGGTTGCGGGACGGATTTCCGCCAGCACCTTCGGATCGATGCCGATGTCGGCGACGCGCACCCGGCCGCAATGCACCCGGCCCGGCAACAGCAGATGCGCCGGCTTGCGTCGGAAGAAGGTCACGGTCTCGGTGGCGCGGATCGCAATCCCCATCGGAGCAGCGGTGGTGCCGTTGATGCCGCTCGGCAGGTCGACGGCAAGCACCGGCACGTCATGCGCGTTGACCGCCTCGATCATGTCATAGGGTTCGCCCTTGACGGGACGGTCGAGCCCGGCGCCGAACAGCGCATCGATGATCAGCGCGGGCTTGCCGATCGCCTGCGGGTTGAACGGCAGCACCGGATATTTCCAGCCGCGTGCAGCCAGCGCCGCGTCGCCCTTCAGGCTGTCGCGCTCGCACAACAGGATGACCGAGACTTCCCGCCCTCGGGCGGCGAGTTCGGCGGCGGCGACAAAGCCATCGCCGCCATTGTTGCCGCGGCCGGCCACCACCAGGATCGGTCCCTCCTCGAGCAGGTCCATGGCCGCTTCGGCGACCGCCTGCCCCGCGCTCATCATCAGCGAAAAGCCAGGTGTGCCCCCGGCAATGGTCAGCCGATCGGCGCGTTCCATTTCAGCCGTGGTCAGGACTTCCATGCTGAATCCTCGATCTATCAGCCTTTTCGGCAGGCATCTCGCCCGGCACGCGTCGATCTTCCGCCGATGAATGCACACCAATTCATCCGTTTGCCTATTTTTCAGGCTTCGGTATCATGTGGCGGTCGGTCCAACCTTGTCTGTCTGCCGTTAAAAGGCTGATAACATTCCGAAATCAGGGACATTTGTAACTTGGCATAGACCCTGCTTTTGAGGAAGCCGCTCAGGACGGCCGCCGTGCACGGCCGTGATGGGCGTATCCGGCTCCGCAGGGAGTTGACGGATCGAACTGATTGCGCCACGCGCATCGCACCTAGCTACACTCTGTATTCTGGAAATGCCCGGGAGGCCTTCAGTGAAGAAAATCGAAGCCATCATCAAGCCGTTCAAGCTCGACGAGGTGAAAGAAGCGCTTCAGGAAGTCGGACTTCAGGGGATCACGGTAACGGAAGCCAAGGGGTTTGGACGGCAGAAGGGTCACGCCGAACTCTATCGCGGCGCCGAATACATCGTCGACTTCCTGCCCAAGGTGAAGATCGAGATCGTGATCGGCGACGATCTGGTCGAGAAGGCGATCGATGCGATCCGCCGCGCGGCGCAGACGGGCCGCATCGGCGACGGCAAGATTTTCGTTTCCAACATCGAGGAAGCGATCCGCATCCGGACCGGCGAATCCGGGCTGGACGCTATTTGAGCGCGGTGCTATCCGCTTGCGGCCCAATAAGAGCATAAGGCTGCCTTTGGCGGCCTGATTTCGTTTGTATCATCGCGCGAACTTGGCCAAAGCGAGAACAACGTCGCTCACCTGGAAACCGACCCGCAAAGTCAAAAGGGATACTCATGAAGACCGCCAAAGACGTCCTGAAATCGATCAAGGACAACGACGTCAAATACGTCGATCTTCGCTTCACCGATCCGCGCGGCAAGTGGCAGCACGTGACCTTCGACGTCAGCATGATCGACGAGGACATCTTCGCCGAAGGCACGATGTTCGACGGCTCCTCGATCGCCGGCTGGAAGGCGATCAACGAGTCCGACATGTGCCTGATGCCCGATCCCGTCACCGCGACGATCGACCCGTTCTTCGCCGAGACCACGATGGTGATCACCTGCGACGTGCTCGAGCCGACCACCGGCGAGCCCTACAACCGCGATCCGCGCGGCATCGCCAAGAAGGCGGAAGCGATGGTGAAGTCGATGGGCGTCGGCGACGCCGTCTATGTCGGTCCCGAGGCTGAGTTCTTCGTGTTCGACGACGTGCGCTATTCGGCAACGCCCTACAACACCGGCTTCCGGCTCGACTCCTCGGAGCTTCCGACCAACTCCGACACCGAATATGAAGGCGGCAATCTCGGCCACCGCATCCGCACCAAGGGCGGCTATTTCCCGGTGCCCCCGCAGGACTCGGTGCAGGACATGCGCTCGGAAATGCTCGGCGCCATGGCCAAGATGGGCGTCAAGGTCGAGAAGCATCACCATGAGGTGGCTTCCGCCCAGCACGAGCTCGGCATGAAGTTCGACACGCTGACGCTGATGGCGGACCATATGCAGATCTACAAGTACTGCATCCACCAGGTCGCGCACATCTACGGCAAGACCGCCACCTTCATGCCCAAGCCGGTCTATGGCGACAACGGCTCGGGCATGCACGTTCATCAGTCGATCTGGAAGGAAGGCAAGCCGGTGTTCGCCGGCAACAAGTACTCCGACCTCTCGGAGACCTGCCTCTCCTACATCGCCGGCATCATCAAGCACGCCAAGGCGATCAACGCCTTCACCAACCCGTCCACCAACTCCTACAAGCGTCTGGTGCCGGGCTATGAGGCCCCCGTGCTGCTCGCCTACTCCGCGCGCAACCGCTCGGCCTCCTGCCGCATCCCCTACACCGCCTCGCCGAAGGCCAAGCGCGTCGAGGTCCGCTTCCCCGATCCGATGGCCAACCCCTATCTCGGCTTCGCCGCGATGCTGATGGCCGGCCTCGACGGCATCAAGAACAAGCTCGATCCGGGCCCGGCGATGGACAAGGACCTCTACGACCTGCCGAAGGAAGAGCTGAAGTCGATCCCGACGGTGTGCGGCAGCCTGCGCGAGGCACTGGAAAACCTCGACAAGGACCGCGCGTTCCTGAAGGCCGGCGGCGTGTTCGACGACGACTTCATCGACGCCTACATCGAACTCAAGATGACGGAAGTCGAGCGCTTCGAAATGACCCCGCATCCGGTCGAGTTCGACATGTACTATTCGCAGTGAGCTTTCACTGCCGCAACGATGCGAAAGGCGCCCCACTCGGGCGCCTTTTTGTTTCCTGTCATTGCGAGCGGAGCGAAGCAATCCATGCCCCACCTGTGGCGCTATGGATTGCTTCGCTCCGCTCGCAATGACGACGGATGGCGCTCATGTGGATTGCTCCCGCCTTTCCCTTGACGGATGACTTGCAGAACGGAGGGTAACCACGCAAACTGCAACAAAACAAAAAAGGGAGTGAAAAGATGAAACGGCGCACATTTCTCGCTGGCCTCGGTGCCTCAGTCCTCTCGCCGGCGATTGTCCGCGCCGCGGGAGATACGCCGTTAAAGTTCGGTGTCCTGACGGACATGAATGGCCTGTTCGCAGATAATAGCGGTAAGGGATCGGTGGCGGCCGCCCAATTGGCGATCGAGGAGTGTGGCGGCAGCGTCCTGGGCAAACCCATCGAGCTGATTTCGGCCGATCACCAGAACAAGCCCGACCTCGGCGGAAATATTGCGCGCCAATGGTACGATCAGGATGGCGTCGACGTCATCCTCGACGTGCCGGTGTCATCAGTCTGCATTGCGGTCCAGAACTTCGCCAAGGATCGAAACAAGATGTTCATCACATCCGCGGGCGGCTCCGCGGATCTGAGTGGAAAGCTATGTTCTCCTAATTTCATCCAATGGACATACAACACCTACGCACTCGCGAACGTGGCCGGGAAAGCGTTGCTGAAGCGTGGAGCCGACACGTGGTTCTTTGTTGTTGCTGACTACACTTTCGGCCATGCACTCGAGCGCGATGTTACGGAAGTCGTGACCAAGGGCGGCGGGAAGTCACTGGGGCATGCGCCGCATCCGATCAATACGGCGGATTTCAGTTCGGTCCTTCTGACGGCCAAGTCTTCTGGCGCGAAAGTCATTGCACTCGCGAACGCCGGCGCGGACACTCAGAACGGCATCAAGCAGGCGGAAGAATTCGGCCTCACCAGTGGCGGCCAGCGGATGATCGCCCTCTTGATTGACGTCAATGACATCCAAAGCATTGGTCTGAAGAGCGCGCAGGGCCTGCTTGCGACCATCGGCTTCTATTGGAACATGGATGACCGGACGCGCGAATTCTCCAAACGCTATGCCGCCAAGATGGGAAAACCGCCGAGCATGATGCAGGCGGGCGTGTATTCGTCCGCGTTGAACTACATCAAATCGGTCCAGGCCGCGAACACCAAGGATCCTGCCGCCGTGGTCAAGGATTTGCAGGGCCGCACCTTCAATGATGCTTTCGCGCGAAACGGCAAGCTTCGCGCCGACAACCTGATGGTGCACGACATGTACCTCGCCGAGGTCAAGAAGGCGAGCGAGGTGTCCGACCCGTCCGATGTCTTCAGCATACTCGCGACCGTCGAAGGCAAGGACGCATTTCCGCCGCTCTCGAGCAGCGTTTGCCCGATGGTAACGGCGCAGAAGTAATTCGGGCAGCCGCGCAAGCTGTGCTGCAGAATCGTCAATGTCTACCGCAATCTTTCGCGGTGGACCTTGTTCGTATGGGTTACGTTCCGCGGCCCGCTGCAATCTGATCGTGGGCGATAGATCAGGCCTCACGCGACCGATCAGCGGCGAGCGCGGCCGAGCTGTGATCGTCACTCTTTGTCATCGGCCACGCACGCATGGCCAGCCGGCCAATTTCAGACAATTTCGTCCGCGTAGCCCCATCGCGCGCTTGCACCGCAAGCCCGCGCGCGACCGCGCTGTAGTAGGCGGCCAGCATTTCGCAATCGACATCTCGGGCTACGTCGCCATCCATCACCCCTTTTCGGATGCGTGCAGCCATCGCGCCTTCAGAAAAAGCGCGATGCTCCGCCATCATGTCGCGAATGTTCTTCATTCCCGGTGCGCAATGCGTGCCCGCAAGCGAGATCATGCAGCCGAGCGGATGATCGCCGCGGGTGAACTCTTCTGCGGTCGCCTCGAACAGGCGAGCGAACGCGGTCCTGGTGTCGATTGAAGGATCGTTGAGAATGGAAAAGAACCATTGGCCGGACCATTCGAGAAAGGAATGCGTGGCTTCGCAATAGAGATCTTCCTTGCTGCCGAACGAGTTGTAGAAGCTCGACGCACTGATCCCCATCGCGGCGATGAGGTCGTTGAACGACGTGCCCTCATAGCCGCGCTCCCAGAACAGCTTCATCGCCTCCTGCAGCGCGGCGTCACGGTCGAATACGGCCGGCCGGCCCCGGCCGCGCTTCTCGTCCTGAGCGTTCTTTGCCTGAATTTTCTTCCCTTGATTTATTTTTGGTGTCATCACTCCAAAAATCCTTGAACAGCGCCTCCCCAAGTTTATATCTCGCGAAGCATATTGGAGTTTCCCCTCCAAATTTCAACCCCGAACACAACTTATCCGCTTCCGAAATAACTGCCTGGCGAGACCTCCTCCCGAAACCTGGACTGGCCGGTGCGATTCGGCAGGCCGGCAGAGCTTCGGCCGAACTGCCGGCATGGCAAGGACTGATGGTAGCCTCATGGATCAGATCAGCGATCATTCGAACATTGAACGAGAACCGCTGAAGCCGCCGGCTCCGCGCCGGCGGACATGGAGAACGGCCGCAATCGCTGCAATAGCGGTGCTTGCCGCGCTCCTTGTCTACCTGGGCTTTGCGCCTCGCAAGGCAGACCAGGCGGCCGCGTCAGCGCCTCCCCTGCCGGTGACGGTGAGCCAGCCCTTGCAGCGTGAGGTCGATACCAGGGTCGGTTTCCTCGGACAGTTCTCCGCTATCGACCGCGTTGAATTGCGAGCCCAGGTGGGTGGCACCCTGACTGAGATTCATTTCAAGGATGGCCAGATCGTCCACAAGGGCGACCTGCTGTTCGTGATCGACCCGCGGCCCTACGAGATCAGGTTGGCGCAGGCGCAAGCCGCGCTTGAGACCGCAATGGCCCGCGTGGCGCTCGCCAGCAACCAGCTTTCACGCGCGCAATCGCTCAAGCGCAACGAGTTCGCAACGCAGGAGACGGTCGACCAGCGCACCAACGAGCAGGATGCGTCGCGGGCCGCGGTCGACGACGCCAAGGCGCGGGTGCGGGATGCGCAACTCGACCTTGAATACTGCCGCGTACGGGCGCCGTTCACCGGGCGTATCGGCGCGCGCCAGGTTTCGATCGGAAGCCTGGTCGCGGGCAGCCGTGCCGCAACCAGTCCGACCACGCTGCTCACGACGTTGGTCTCGCTCGATCCTCTTTATCTCGATTTCGACATGAGCGAATCGGATTTCCTGACGTTCTCGCGCGAGCGCGCCCGCGTTGGCGGTCCGCTCGCCAACAAGGTCGCGATCAGCCTCAGCGACGAGAACAGTTTCATCCGCGAGGGCACGCTGGACTTCATCGACAATGCGCTCGATCGCTCCAGCGGCACCATCCATGCCCGCGCCACCGTACCGAACCCGGATCTGTTCCTGGCGCCGGGCCAGTTCGCACGGCTGCGGGTTGCGATCGCTCCGCCGACGCAGGTTTATCTGTTGCCGGACGCCGCTGTCATGCTCGACCAGTCGCAGCGGCTGGTCATGACCGTCGGTCCTGATGCGACCGTGAAACCAAAGATCGTAACCACCGGCGATCTTCGCGGCGGATTGCGCGTGATCCGGTCGGGCCTCGAGGCGAGCGACCGCGTCGTCATCGACGGCCTGGTACGCGCCATTCCCGGCACCAAGGTGGCGCCGCAGGACGGCGTCATCCACTACGACGCTGCCGCCGACGGCCAAGGTTGACGGCCAAGGTTAACGGCAAAGGCTAAGAACCAGGACCGAGAAGACAGGAGCTTCCCCGTGACCCACAGCTTCATCGACCGGCCGATTTTTGCGACTGTCCTCTCCGTCTTCCTGACGCTGATCGGCCTCGGCGCGCTCGCCATCCTGCCGATCGCGCAATATCCGGAGATCGTGCCGCCGACGGTCCAGATCACCACCACTTATCCCGGCGCATCTGCCGAGACGGTATCGCGCACAGTGGCGACGCCGCTCGAGCAGCAGATCAACGGCGTCGAGAACATGATCTACATGAGCAGTCAGTCCACTGGCGACGGCAAGCTCACCGTCACCGTGACGTTTCGCATCGGGACCGACCTCAACGTCGCGCAGATGCTCACGCAGAACCGCGTCCAGGATGCGCTTCCCCGGCTGCCGGAGGACGTCCAGCGGCTCGGCGTTCAGGTGCGCAAGTCGACGCCAAACATCCTGCTCGCGGTGCATCTTTATTCGCCCGACTCGTCGCGGGACCTGCTCTACACATCGAACTACGCGACCTTGCACGTAAAGGACGTGCTGGCGCGGCTGCCGGGCGTCGGCGACGTGCAGATGCAAGGTGGACGCGAATACGCCATGCGCATCTGGCTCGATCCCGACAAGGTCGCCGCGCACGACATGAACGCGAGCGAGGTGCTCGCCGCGCTGCGCGCCCAGAATGTCCAGGTTTCGGCGGGCGTGCTGAACCAGCCGCCGGTCGCCTCCAAGCAGGCCTATCAGATCAACGTGCAGACGCTTGGGCGCCTGTCGACACCAGAACAGTTCGCCGCCATCGTCCTGAAGTCGGATAACGAGGGCCGCGTGACGCGGCTGCGCGATGTGGGCCGCGTCGAGATCGGCGCTTCCGATTATGGATCGTCCGCCTACATGGATCGCGAGCCGGGCCTGCCGCTCCTGATCTTCGCCCAGCCGGGCGCCAATTCCCTCGCCGTCGAGCACGAAGTGCTCGATGCGATGGAAAAGCTGGGCAAGGACTTCCCGCCCGGCCTGCAGTACAAGATCATTTACGATCCCACCATTTTCGTCGGCAAATCGGTCGACGAGGTGATCAAGACCATCTTCATCGCGATCCTCCTGGTGGTTGGCGTCGTGTTCCTGTTCCTGCAGAGCTGGCGCGCTGCGATCATTCCGGTGATCGCAATCCCGGTGTCGCTGGTCGGCACTTTCACCTTCCTCTACGCGCTCGGAATATCGCTGAACAACCTGTCGCTGTTCGGCCTCGTGCTCGCGGTCGGCATTGTCGTCGATGACGCCATTGTCGTGGTGGAGAATGTCGAACGCAATCTCGAACGCGGCATGACGCCCGCCCAAGCCGCCCATGTCACAATGGACGAGGTCGGCGGAGCGCTGATCTCGATTGCGCTGACGCTATGCGCGGTGTTCGTGCCCTCCGCCTTCCTGTCGGGTATTACCGGGCAGTTCTTTCGCCAGTTCGCGGTCACGATCGCCGTCTCCACCCTGATCTCGTGCTTTGTCTCGCTAACCCTGAGCCCTGCCCTGTGCGCGGTGTTGTTCAAGGCTCACGAGCACGGCCAGAAGCCGCGCGGCCCATGGATCGCCCGGCTGGTGCAAGCTGGATTTGCGCGGTTCAATCTCGGCTTCGAGTGGCTGTCGACGAGCTACGGACGGCTGACGCGGCGGCTGGTGCAGATCACCGGCGTCGTGCTTGTGGTCTACGCCGGGCTGATCGGCGTGGCCGGCTTTCAATTCGCCCGCGCTCCTACCGGCTTTATTCCGGAGCAAGATCAGGGCTATCTCATCACCGTCGTGCAACTGCCGCCCGGCGCTTCGCTCGAGCGCACGGAGGCGGTGGTCAAGAAGGCGATCGAGATCATCATGACCACGCCCGGTGTCGAGCATGTCGCGCCGTTCGCAGGACTGGATGCAACCACCTTCACCATCGCCTCCAACGCCGGCACGATCTTTTCCGGCCTGCCATCGCTCTATAACCATGATGTGCCTGGCCTGACCGCACCGAGCGTGCTCGCCGATCTGCGCAAGCGCCTCTCGGTGATCCAGGAAGCCTATGTGCTGACGATCCCGCCGCCGCCGGTGCAGGGCATCGGCAATGCTGGCGGCTTCAAGATGATGCTGCAGGATCGTGCCGGTCTCGGCTCGGAGGCGCTGTCGAAAGCGGCACAGGCACTGGTCGCAGCCGCCAACAAGGATCCGAGCTTCTCGGGCGTCTTTACTCTGTTCGGTACGCGCTCGCCTTCGGTCTATGCCGATATCGATCGGGAGAAAGCCGAGAAGGTCGGGCTGACGCCCACCGACGTCTTCAACACCCTGCAAGTCTATCTCGGCTCGCAATATGTCAACGACTTCAACTATCTCGGCCGAACCTACCAAGTCATCGCGCAGGCCGACGGCTCGTTCCGCCAGGATCCGCACGACATCGCGCGGCTGAAGGCGCGCAACACCTCCGGCGAGATGGTGCCGGTCGGCACGGTGGCGCGGTTGAAATCCGAGAACGCACCCTATCGCGTGCCTCGTTACGATCTATTCCCGGCTGCTGAAGTGATGGGCGTCGCGGCGCCAGGCGTCGCGACCGGCACCGCGTTGCACCGCATGGAGGAGCTGGCGCACGAGGTGCTGCCGCCAGGCATCGGCTTTGAATGGACCGAGCTTGCTTTCCAGCAGCAACAGCCGGGGACCTCGTCCTTGCTGGTGTTCGGCGCAGCCGCCTTGTTCGTCTTCCTGGTGCTCGCTGCGCAATATGAGAGCTGGAACCTGCCGCTCGCGGTGGTGATGATCGTTCCAATGTGCCTGCTCGCCTCCGTGACAGGACTTTTGATGCGCGGCATGGCGATCGACGTGCTGGCGCAGATCGGCTTCGTCGTGTTGGTCGGACTCGCTGCAAAGAACGCGATCCTGATCGTGGAATTCGCACGGCAAACCGAGGAAGCCGGCGCCACGCCCGGCGAGGCCGCCGTTAGCGCGGCGCGCACGCGGCTGCGGCCGATCTTGATGACGTCGCTGGCGTTCATCTTCGGTGTTGCACCTCTCGTGGTCGCAACCGGGGCGGGTTCGGAAATGCGTCAATCGCTCGGCACGGCGGTCTTCGCGGGAATGCTGGGAGTGACCGCCTTCGGCCTCTTGTTTACGCCAGCCTTTTATACAGTCGTCCGGAAGCTCGGGCGCAAAAAGGCGCTCGCTGCAGCGGAAACAGTCCGGCAAGTCGACGCTGATCGCAACGACCGGGCAAACGACCTGCCGGCAGCTCGAGCTTAGCTGCTGCAATGCGTCACAACCCGACGGGCCAAATCACCAAAAGTCTGTCCAGTCTTGCTGCGAAAAATATTCCGCTTTCGCCGTCGGGCAAATCAGTGATTTAACTCCGCGTGTCTCACGGCGGATGAGGGGCGGCTCGCGATCGTCACGAACGTTGCGGTGAGATGCGGTGGACGCGGGTGTTGCGACTGACGAACGCGACATCAGCGGACGGCGAAGTCGTGTGGTCCTGGCGCCCCGACGCTGGCGCTAAGCTCGCGAGCAGCAAGAGCTGCCGCCGGCGACGGTGGCAAGAAAGCCCGGTCACCGGGGAGAGCTCGAAGGAAGCCGTAAAACCATCGCGCAGGGAAAGCCGGAGTGTTTTCGGTTGAACCTGTGGTCCTACCCCCGTGCTTTTTGTTGCACGGGACCCACGGGTGCAACCAGCACCCGGCTTTCCCTGTGCCCTCTGTCTTCGAGGAGGGTGAAACGAGATGCAAAGCTCGGACGCAAAGCGCCGCGAGAATGCGGATTCACATCCTCACGCTATTTGAAATTTGAATCAGAACCCCACCCCACGTCGTCCCGGACTTGATCCGGGACCCATAACCCTAGGCCGTTGTCGTGTGCTCCGCTGTAACCGCTTGCTCGCGCCACAACACCTTCCTGTGGTTATGGGTCCCGGATCCCGGGCGCAATTGCGCCCTAGGCGGGGACGACAGCGGTGCGAGGTTCGACGGGATCGTAGGATGGGTAGAGCGAAGCGAAACCCATCATCGCGCAACTTGCTCCATCGCGATGGGTTTCGCTTCGCTCTACCCATCCTGCGCAATCGCTGTTTGACAATGAATCAGAACCCAATCGCCCTCATGGCGAGCAACGCCGCTACGCCGCCGCGCGCTGCCGTTCGCGCAACGCTGCCCCGAATGCCTCGAACAGCTTCCTGTTGATCGGGTTGCGCTGCGGGTCGTATTCCGCATGCCACTGCACGCCGAGTGCAAAGCTCGGCGCGTCGGCGATGCGGATCGCCTCGATGGTGCCGTCCTCGGCGACGCCTTCGATCACGACGCGCTCGCCGGGCTCCAGGATGCCCTGCCCGTGCAGCGAATTGACACGGATGGTCTCGCAGCCCAGGAGCTTCGCGAACACGCCGCCCGGTGTGAGCGTCACGTCATGCCGGTCGGCGAACACGACCAGCGGATCCGGATGGATCTCGCCATTCTCCAGCCGCGGCATGCGATGGTTGATGCGTCCCGGCAGTTCGCGGATCTCGGGATGCAGCGAGCCGCCAAAGGCGACGTTCATCTCCTGCAGGCCGCGACAGATGCCGAACAGCGGAATACCGCGCGCGACGCAGGCTTCCGACAACGCCAGCGCAACCTCGTCACGATGGACGTCGTAAGGCTCGTGACTGATATGCGGCTCGCACTTGAAGCGGGTCGGGTGCACATTGGCCCGCGCCCCGGTCAGGACCACGCCGTCGACCACGTCGAGCAGGGCGCCGACGTCGGTAATCTCAGGCGAACCGGCGAACATCAGCGGAACAGCGCCGGCGACATCGGTGATCGCGCGCAGGTTGCGCTCCCCAACCATCTGAACCGTGAAACGATCTTCGATGCGATGGGCGTTTCCGATCACGCCGACCACGGGCCGTCTCATTGCTCAGTATCTCGCGTAGGAATGATTTTCTATGTTTGTCATGGTTCCAGAGAGATAATGCCCCCGACCGGATCATGGATCAACACATTATGCTGGCGGAGCACTTTGGCACGAGACGCAAGCGGCGGGGTCAAGGGACGAAGCACTGCCCCCCGCAGGCCGGGCGGGCTGCCTGCCGCTATCCCCATGGGAAGGCCTGCCCGACGGGCAGCGGCAAACCGGCACACGGCTTGATCCCGGCGGGATTTTGGCGACAAGGTGAGATCAATCGATGCGCGAGGAATCAACGTGAGGCTACCCGGCGGCGACCACCTGCAGGCCCGCAACGATCTGGCGTGGGCGATCAGCGTCGGCGGCATCGGCATCGTGCTGTTCGCGGCGCTCTTGGCGCTCGCCTGGCATTACGCGGCGACGCTGTTCCTGATCTTCGCCGGGGTCCTGCTCGGCGTCGCGCTCAACGCCCTCACCAACCTGCTCGGCCACGGAGTTAAGCTGCCCCATGCGCTTCGGCTGACCATCGTCTGCCTGGCGCTGGCGGCGCTATTGTCGGGCGTCGTCTTTCTCGGCGGAGCGACCATCGCCCAGCAGGCCTCCGCGCTCAGCGACACCATCAAGTCGCAACTGGTGAACGTGAAGTCCTTCCTCGAGAGCCACGGCATCGACACCAGCTATCTCGATTTCAGCAACCAGGCCTCGGCACCGACGGACTCGACGACACCGACGACCCCGGGCGCGGCGGCAACCCATAGTCTTCCGAGCGCCGGCGCGCTCGCCTCCAGCGGCGGCGCGATCATCAGCCAGACCTTGAAGGTGCTGCTCGGCACTGTCAGCGCGGTCGGCAACTTCTTCATCGTGCTGTTTCTCGGGCTTGCCTTCGCCGCCCAGCCCAGCATCTACCGCGCCGGGCTATTGTTCGTGATGCCGGCCCGGCACCGCGAGCAGGCCACCATCATCGTCGACCGTATCGGGGACACACTGGAGCGCTGGCTGATCGCCCAGATCATCACCATGGGCGCGGTGTTCTTCGTTACCTGGATCGGGCTCTCGATCATCGGCATCCAGAGCTCGTTCATCCTGGGTATCCAGGCCGGCCTGCTCGCTTTCATTCCGACGGTGGGCGCGATCCTCGCGGGATTGATCGTGGTGCTCGCAAGCCTTGCCTCGGGCTGGATCGCGGCTCTCTCCGCCTTCCTGCTGTTCCTTGGCGTGCACGCCATGGAGAGCTACGTGCTCACCCCGATCATCCAGCGGCAGGCGCTGGATATTCCGCCTGCCACGCTGTTTGCATTCCAGATCCTGCTCGGGGTGGTGTTCGGCGCCTGGGGGCTCGCGCTTGCGCTCCCCCTGATGGCGATCGTCAAGGTGATGCTCGACCACTTCAAAGCCGAGGAGCCGCCTGCGGCGGCGTGAGGAGCCTCAGGCCGTCACCACGATCTCGGTATGCTCGACCTCCGGCGGCGCGGCAAAGAACGGCCCGACCAGCGCCCGCCAGGCGGCGAAGTCTTCCGAGCCGCGGAAATCGACGGTGTGGTTCTCCAGCGTCTCCCACTTCGCAACCAGCCGGTAGCGCGACGGCTTCTCGATCGACTTGTGCAATTCGAACCCCTTGCCGCCCTTGGCGCGCAGAAACAGCGGTCGTGCCTTCTCCACCGCAGCTTCGAAATCCTTCTCGCTGCCGGGCTTGACGTCGATGAGTGCAATTTCGGTGACCATTGGGCTTCTCCCTGGAAAGGGCCCGTCTCTAGCCCAGCTTGTGGAAAAGAAAAAGGCGCCTCGCGGCGCCCTCACCGATACGGGATGTTCCCGTTACCTAATTGAACACGAGCACCGTGCCGAGGACCATCAACGTGATGCCCAGAAACATCAGCATCGGCCAAGGGCTGCGCGGGCGGCCGTAGCGGCCTTGGGCGCGGCGCTCGGCGATCAGCGCGGTCTCGTATTCAGCCGAGCTCGAGAAAAGGCAGGCGAACCCGCCGCGGGCGGTGGTGGCGGCGGCTTCGAGCGACAGCAGGGCGGATTGGGCATTGTGAAGGCGGGTCGATTCCATGGCCCGGATCATAGGAATCGAATGGTAAATGGAATCCTACCAATATCGCTCAAATCGCTCTCACGCCGCGATCGGCGTCTCGCGCGCCTGCGGTGCGAGACCGGCGGTCTTGCGCCGCCAGTTCTCCAGCGACAGCGGCAACTCTTCCGCGGCCTCGACGCGGTTGCGGCCGCCGCGCTTGGCTTGGTAGAGCGCGGTATCGGCGGCCGCCAGCAGCACCTCGAGTTCGGTGCCTGCCGGTCCACCCGCAACGCCGATGCTGACGGTGGTGTCGACCGCCCCCTCGTCGCAGACGATGCCGGAGGCCTGGAAGCACTCGCGCACGCGCTCGGCGGCGAGCACGCCCTCCTCCAGCGAGCACGGCAGCAGCGCCGCGAATTCCTCGCCGCCAATGCGGCCGGAGAGATCGCTGATGCGGAGGTTGTTGACGACGACGGCCGAGAACAATTTCAGGATCTCGTCGCCGGCGGGATGGCCGAAACGGTCGTTGATCGATTTGAAGTGGTCGATGTCGAAGATCATCACCGTCACCGGCCGGCCGGCGCTTGCCTCGCGTTCGATCACCCGCGTGCAGGCCTCGGCAAAGCCGCGGCGGTTGAACATGCCGGTCAGAGGATCCATCGAGGCCGCCGTCTTGTGCGCGGTCACCTCGCGGTCCGATACCAGCATGAAGATCACGAAGACGGTGCCGATCGCATAGAGGATGAGCTCGACCGAGAACACCGTCACCCAGGTGCTGTTGCCGAACGCCGCATCATGCGGGCGCAGGAAATTGCCGACCAGGATCGGCAGCAGCAATACGCAGCCATGCAGCACCGGCACCGCGAGTGCGGGCCATCGCCTTTGAGTCGCCCGCCGCCGCTCGCTCCACAATTCGGCTGCCGTGAGGCATGCGTAGATCGCGATGATCGCGGCGCCGATGGTCAGCTTCAGCGTGGGCAGCTCAGGCGGCAAGGCCAGCGCGGCGCCGACCCAGGCGATCGCGCCGAGCACGAGACCGGCGACATTCGGCTTGCGGCCATGAAACACACGTGCCGCGTTCCACACCATGCCGCAGGCGATGAAGCCCACCGCATTCAGCGCCAGCGAAGCAATTTCGCCCAGCATCGAGCCCGCGATGGTCGATGCCGCGACCGCGGCAGCACCGAGCAGATACGCGCTACCCCACCACTTCAACGCCGGAATCTTCTCCTGATTGCCGAAGAACAACAACATGGCGCCGAGCATTCCGGCCACCATGGTGGCAAACAGATAAAGCGTCGAAGTATCGAACGACATGAGCCCTGCCTGGTGCGTGTGATGAAAGCGTGTGATGCCACGATCTCAAGGGCGCGATCCGAAAAGGATAGCGCGCCGTTAATGCTGCTCAGGCTATGCGTGGCGCGTTGGCAATCCGTTTGCGTGCACACAAAAGTTTTCGGGAAAAACTGCGACAATTGATGCGCAAAGGCGCAGCAAAAAGGGCGCCTCGCGGCGCCCTTCGCAATTGGTGCAAATTGCAGTGAAGCGGTTAGCGCTTCGAGAACTGGAACGACTTGCGCGCCTTGGCGCGGCCGTACTTCTTGCGCTCGACCGTGCGCGAGTCGCGGGTCAGGAAGCCGCCCTTCTTCAGGACGCCGCGCAATTCCGGCTCGAAATTGGTCAGCGCCTTGGAGAGGCCGTGGCGCACCGCACCGGCCTGGCCGGACAGGCCGCCCCCGGTGACCGTGCAGATCACGTCATACTGGCCGGCGCGGGCGGCGGCGACCAGCGGCTGCTGGATCATCATCCGCAGCACCGGACGGGCGAAATAGACTTCGACGTCTCGGGTGTTGACGGAGATCTTGCCGGAGCCCGGCTTGACCCAGACGCGGGCAACCGCGTCCTTGCGCTTGCCGGTGGCATAAGCGCGGCCGTACTTGTCGATCTTCTTCACATATTTCGGCGCATCGGGAGCCGCCGGCTTCAGCTGCGCAAGCTGATCGAGAGACTGCATGGTATCGGACATCTTATGCGGCCCTCATGTTCTTGCGGTTCTGCGAGGCGAAATCGATCTTCTCAGGGTTTTGCGCTTCATGCGGATGCTCGGCGCCGGGATAGACGCGCAGATTGCCCATCTGCATGCGACCGAGCGGGCCGCGCGGGATCATGCGCTCGATGGCCTTCTCGACCACGCGCTCCGGAAAACGACCTTCGAGGATCTGCTTCGCGCTGCGCTCCTTGATGCCACCGATATAGCCGGTGTGCTTGTAGTAGACCTTCTGGTCGCGCTTGCGACCGGTCAGCACCACGTGAGCGGCGTTGATGATGATGACGTTGTCGCCGCAATCGACATGCGGCGTGTAGGTGGGCAGGTGCTTGCCGCGCAGGCGCATCGCGACCATGGTGGCGAGCCGGCCGACCACCACACCCTTGGCGTCGATCACGACCCACTTCTTCTGCACCTCGGCGGGCTTGGCCGAAAAGGTTTTCATGTGAGCTGTCCGTGGAAAGGAGTTTTCGGCGCAAGACTGCCGCGCCGGACTGGCGGCTTTCTAGAGAAGCGAACGAAATTCGTCAACGCCAATTGGTGAGATTTATCTTAGCCAAAACAAAGGCTTATAAATAAGGTGCAATAATACCTTCAGAAACTCTATTTATTTGGAATGGAATAGGTCGCCGTCACATGCGCAATCGGATCCGCCGAATCGCCCGAAAGCAGGTTGACCTCCCCGACCGCCAGCCGCTTGCCGAGCTTCAGCAGCCTCGCCGCCGCCAGTACGTCCCGCCCCGGCTGGCCCTTGCGGAGGAAATTGATGTTGAGATTGGTGGTGACCGCCAGACCCACCGGGCCGATCGCCGACAGCAGCAGCACATACATCGCGAAATCGGCCAGCGCCATCAGCGTCGGACCCGACACGGTACCGCCCGGCCGCAGCATCCGCTCGCTGTAGCGCTGGCGCAAGAGACAGGTCTCGCCGTCGGCACTCTCGATGATGATGTCGTTCCCGCTGAACGCCTGCGGAAACTCGTCGCGGAGGAACCTCTCCACTTCAGCCACGCTCATTTTCGCCAGCGCCATGCCGTCCCCACCCTCGATTCAGTCAGCGTGTTACATTAAGTTGTAGCCAAGCCTTAATTGACAAAAAGCCTCAGTGGAAATCTGGAGATGCCCCAAGCCGCCCGTGCCGTCGCGCCGCAATCGCCGATCCTCCTGCGCGAGCAGGTCGGCAGCATCGCCGTGCTGACGCTCAACCGTCCCGCCGCGCGGAACAGCCTCTCCGAGGGCCTGATCGCCGAGCTGCATGGCGCGCTGAAGGCAATTCATGACGATCCAGCCATGCGCTGCGTGGTCATTGCCGCCAACGGCCCCGCCTTCTCGGCCGGCCACGACATGAAGGAACTCACCGCGCGCCGCAGCGATGCCGATCGCGGCCGCGCCTATTTCGCAGAGATCATGAACGCCTGCAGCGCGATGATGCAGGCGGTCGTGCACCTGCCGAAGCCAGTGGTCGCTTCCGTCCAGGGGATTGCGACCGCCGCCGGTTGCCAGCTTGTCGCAAGCTGCGATCTCGCTGTCGCCTCGGAGAACGCGGCCTTCGCGACGCCCGGCGTCGATATCGGACTGTTCTGCTCGACGCCGATGGTGGCGCTGTCGCGCAATGTCCCGCGCAAGCAGGCCATGGAGATGCTGCTCACGGGCGAGCCAATCTCGGCCGCGACCGCGCAGGCCATCGGCCTCATCAACCGCGTCGTGCCTGCCGGCACCGAACGCGAGGCCGCGATTGCGCTGGCGCAAAAAGTGGCGCTGAAATCCGCCTACACTGTCAAGCTCGGCAAGGAGGCGTTCTACCGCCAGGCCGAGATGACACTCGCGGACGCCTATCGCTACGCCGCCGAGGTGATGACCGAAAACATGATGGCGCGCGACGCCGAGGAAGGTATCGGTGCCTTCATCGAGAAGCGCGAACCGAAATGGCAGGATAGATGATCCTCATCCTGAGAAGCCTGCGAAGCAGGCGTCTCGGAGGATGCAGGTCCCGTCTGGGGCCTCATGGTTCGAGATGCGCGTTCCGCGCTCCTCACCATGAGGGGCGAGAGAAGCGAAGATGAACCACGACAGCTACCCCGATAACTACATCCGCGGCATTCTCAACAGCGTGAAGTCGATTGCGATGGTCGGCGCTTCGCCGGTCAATGTGCGGCCGAGCTATTTCGCCTTCAAATATCTGGCGGAGCGCGGCTACGACATGATCCCGGTCAATCCCGGCCATGTCGGCAAGAGCCTGCTCGGCAAGCCCTTCGTCGCGTCGCTCGCCGACATCGGACGCCCGATCGACATGGTCGACATCTTTCGCAACTCCAGCCACATCATGCCGGTTGTCGAGGAGGCGCTCAGGCTGTCGCCCTTGCCGAAGGTGATCTGGATGCAGCTCGGCGCACGCGACGATGCGGCCGCCGCAAAGGCCGAAGCTGTCGGCATCAAGGTCGTCATGAACCGCTGCCCGAAAATCGAATATGGCCGCCTGTCATCAGAGATTTCCTGGATGGGCGTCAATTCGCGGACGCTCAGCTCCAAGCGTGCGCCGATGCCGACGCAGGGCATGCGGCTGTCGCTGAATCGGATGAGCGTCGGCGGCGGCGAAACCGCCGCATCCGATCGTGCCGCAAAGAACAAGACCGAGACGACGTGACGCAACGACGAAACAAATGTTTCGACATCGCGTCATAACGAAGCACGCTGTTCCCAACGCGCATACGGCTCGCAACTCGCCTTGACGGCCGTCGTTGCTGCCATCAGCATGCCGCGCATTTCATTTCCGATCCAACACAGGACACTCAGAATGACCGATCGCCTTCCGGGATTTTCGACCCTCGCCGTGCATGCCGGTGCGCAGCCCGATCCCACCACCGGCGCGCGGGCGACGCCGATCTATCAGACGACGTCATTCGTGTTCAACGACGCCGACCATGCGGCCTCATTGTTCGGCCTGCAGTCGTTCGGCAACATCTATACCCGTATCGGCAACCCGACCAATGCGGTGCTGGAGGAGCGCGTCGCCGCACTCGAAGGCGGCACTGCCGCACTCGCGGTCGCATCGGGACACGCCGCGCAGGTCGTGGTGCTGCAGCAGTTGATGAAGCCGGGCGACGAGATCATCGCCGCGCGAAAACTCTATGGCGGCTCGATCAACCAGTTCACCCATGCCTTCAAGAGCTTCGGCTGGAACGTCGCCTGGGCCGATCCGGACGAGATCGAAAGCTTCGAGCGCGCGGTGACGCCGCACACCAAGGCGATCTTCATCGAATCGATCGCAAATCCCTCCGGCAGCATCACCGATATCGAGGCGATCGCCGCGGTGGCGCGCAAGGCCGGCGTGCCGCTGATCGTCGACAACACGCTGGCAACGCCGTATCTGATCAAGCCGATCGACCACGGCGCCGACATCGTCGTGCACTCGCTGACCAAGTTCCTGGGCGGCCACGGCAACTCGCTCGGCGGCATCATCGTCGATGCCGGCACCTTCGACTGGTCGAAGGACAACAAATATCCGATGCTGAGCGAGCCGCGCCCGGAGTATCACGGCATCAAGATCCAGGAGACCTTTGGTAATTTCGCCTTCGCGATCGCCTGCCGCGTGCTCGGCTTGCGCGATCTCGGCCCGGCGCTGTCACCGTTCAACGCCTTCATGATCCTGACCGGCATCGAGACGCTGCCGCTCCGCATGCAGAAGCATTGCGACAACGCCAAAGCGATCGCGGAATTCCTGGCCGGCCATCCCGCGGTGGCGTCGGTGAATTACGCCGGGCTCTCCGGCGACAAGTACAACAATCTCGCGCGTAAATATGCGCCGAAGGGCGCGGGCGCCGTGTTCACCTTCAGCCTCAAGGGCGGCTATGACGCCGGCGTCAATTTGGTGTCGAACCTCAGGTTGTTCTCGCACCTCGCCAATGTCGGCGACACCCGCTCGCTGGTGATCCATCCGGCCTCCACCACCCACAGCCAGCTCGACGATGCCGCGAAGATCAAGTCCGGCGCCGCCCCCGACGTGGTCCGGCTCTCTATCGGCATCGAGGACAAGGACGACCTGATCGCCGACCTCGACCAGGCGCTGCGGGCTTAAGGTCCCCGTGTGCGGAACGCGCCAAGTTCTCTTCGTCATGCCCGGGCTCGTCCCGGGCATCCACGTTCTTGGAAGTCGCGAACAAGAGGACGTGGATGGCCGGGTCAAGCCCGGCCATGACGGTGAAGGCGTTGGTCTGATGTCGCGAGCCTCTCATTAACGGTCATTCCGCTATAAGGTGGCATTCTGTCGCCCTCTCGATTCGGAGACGACGATGCTACGCTCGATATTGTTCTCTTCGATCGCCCTGCTTGCGATTGATGCCGCCGTTGCCGCCGACGGCCCGGTTGCTACCAACCGCGCGGCCTACCGCGCCGCCCGCCAACTGCCGCCCGGCCTGCCGCGCCCGCACTACAAATACCGGACGTCAGTGACATCAGCCCCCTATATCCGCCGTGGCCGCCAGATCGTCGTAGTCGAACAGGATCCGGACGTGCTGTTCACGCCTGCGGCCGTGATCCCTTACGTGCCATTCGTCAGTGGCGAGCCGATCCTGCCGGGTTCGTCGACCCTGCCCGGCTATTACGGCAATCACTTCTCCTACAGCTATGACGGCCCGTATTATGGGGGCCCCTACTACGGCGGTCCCTACTGGAACCGCCTGCCGTACGCCTGCGGCGTTTACGGCTATTGCTAGCCGCGACAGGACGCCCGCGTGGCAAAGGCACCGCGAAAAGCCGAGACATCGATCGACGCGATCGCCGCTGACCTCGTCGCCGTCCTGGTCGCGGTGACCGAGGGCGAGCCCAAGATCATGACGATCGCGAATGCGACCGCGCTGCCGAGCGGTCCGTTCCAGTTCGGGCATCGCTCGCTGCAGACCGGCCTGCGGGCCTGGGTCGAGGCGCAGACAGGACACCCGCTCGGCTATGTCGAGCAGCTCTACACTTTCGCCGATCACGGGCGCACCGGTGATGCCAGGGCGCCGCATCGCATCTCGATCAGCTATCTCGGCCTGACCCGCGAGGACCAAGTCAGAGAAGGCTCGGAGGGCCACTGGTCCGGCTGGTATGAATACTTCCCGTGGGAAGACCATCGCGCGGGTACCCCTGCCTTGCTTGCCAAGATCGTGGCGCCGAAGCTGCGCGCCTGGGCCAAATCGGCAGAGAGCACCTCCGTGCAGAAAGCGCGCTGGCAGCGCGCCGCCATCACCTTCGGCCTCGACGACCGCACCTGGAATGAGGAACTGGTGCTGCAGCGCTATGAGCTCCTCTACGAGGCCTCGCTGATCCCCGAAGCAGTTCGTGCCAAGGGCACCGGGGATGCCGTCGTACCCGGCCGCGCCATGATATCGGATCATCGCCGCATTCTGGCCACCGGCATCGCGCGGCTGCGTGCCAAGATCAAATACCGGCCGGTCGTCTTCGAGCTGATGCCGGCCGAATTCACCCTGCTGCAGCTGCAACGCAGTGTTGAGGCCCTTGCAGGCCGCACTGTGCACAAACAGAACTTTCGGCGCCTGATCGAGCAGCAGGAACTCGTTGAAGAGACAGGCGCAATGGCGGCCGAGACGGTCGGTCGCCCCGCCAAGCTATTCCGCTTCCGTCACGGCATTGTGGCCGAACGGGCCGTCGCCGGCACCAAGCTTCCGCTCTCACGCTCTTGACTTCCATTATGCTCAGGATAAGTATAATACGAAATATACTCAAGGAGAGCATAAATGGCTGCAATCTCATCCGGTGCGCTCGCGCGCACCGCGCCGCTCTATGACCGCGTCAAACGGGTGATCCCGGAATTCGAATGGGCGACTTTCGCCGATGATGTCGACGCCATTCTCGATCTGAAGCGCAAGCGCAACGCGGTGGTGCTGGCGCACAATTATCAGACGCCGGAAATCTTCCATGGCGTCGCCGACATCGTTGGCGACAGCCTCGCGCTCGCGCGCGAGGCGACCAAGGTCGATGCCGACGTCATCGTGCTCGCCGGCGTGCACTTCATGGCGGAGACGGCAAAGCTGCTCAATCCCGAGAAGACGGTGCTGATCCCCGACCTCAAGGCCGGCTGTTCGCTCGCGGAGTCCATCACGGCGGCCGATGTACGGCTGATGCGCGAGCGCTATCCGGGCGCCCCCATCGTCACCTATGTCAACACCTCGGCCGCGGTGAAGGCGGAGTCCGATATCTGCTGCACCTCAGGCAACGCGCTGGCGATCGTGCAATCGCTCGGCGTCGAGCATGTCATCATGCTGCCGGACGAATATCTGGCGCAGAACATCGCCGCGCAGACCAAGGTGAAGATCACGGCCTGGAAGGGCCGTTGCGAAGTGCACGAGCTCTTCAATGCCGAGGATGTGCGCCAGCTTCGCGAGAATCATCCCGGCGTCACCATCCTGGCGCATCCGGAATGTCCGCCCGAGGTGGTGGCTGAGGCGGATTTCTCGGGGTCCACCGCAGCCATGTCCGGCTTTGTCGGCAAGGAGCATCCGGCACGCGTGGTGCTGCTGACGGAATGCTCGATGAGCGACAACGTCGCGGTGCTCCATCCCGACGTCGAGTTCATCCGCCCCTGCAATCTCTGCCCGCACATGAAGCGGATCACGCTGAAGAACATCCGCCACGCGCTCGAGACCAACGAGCACGAGGTTACGATCGATCCTGAGATCGCAGAGCGCGCGCGGCGCTCCGTCGAAAGGATGCTGGCCCTATGAGCTTGGATGTTTCGGCCTTGGCCGGGCAACCGGTGATCATTGGCGGCGGCGCCGCTGGATTGATGACGGCCCTGCAGCTTGCGCCCGCACCGGTCGTGCTGCTGTCGAAATCGCCGCTCGGGGCGGAGGCCTCCAGCATGTGGGCCCAAGGCGGGCTCGCGGCGGCGGTCGGCGACGACGACGCCCCTGCCCTGCATCTGCAGGACACGATCGCCGCCGGCGCCGGCCTTTGCGACGAAGAGGCCGCGGGCCGCATCGTGGATGCAGCGCCCGCTGCCGTCGAGCGTCTCGCGCGGCTCGGCGTCGGCTTTGATCGCAGACCGGATGGGAGCTGGCAGCTTGGACTCGAAGCCGCGCACAGCCGCAAGCGGATCGTTCACGCCACCGGCGACGGCACCGGGCGCGAGATCATGCGCGCACTGATCGCCGCCGTGCGGCGCTGCCCGTCGATTACGCTGATCGAGGGTTTTGAGGCGCGCCAACTCATCGTCGAGGACAACGCAGTCGAGGGCGTGCTCGCTGCAAACGAGCGTGGCTCGCTCGTCATCCCGACTAACCGCGTCGTGCTGGCGACCGGGGGCATTGGCGGCCTGTTCCAGGACAGCACCAATCCGATGGGCTGTTTCGGCCAGGGGCTGGCGCTCGCAGCCCGTGCCGGCGCCGTGCTCTCCGATCTCGAATTCATCCAGTTTCACCCTACCGCCTTCGACGGACCGTCGCGACCGATGCCGCTGCTGACCGAAGCGATCCGCGGCGATGGCGCGATCCTGATCGACGAGACCGGGCAGCGTTTCATGGCGAACGAACCGGGCGCCGAGCTCGCGCCGCGCGACATCGTGGCGCGCGCGGTCTGGCGCCACCGCGCCGAGGGACACCGCGTCTTCCTCGATGCACGGCAGCATCCAGGCAAGAATTTCGCGCAGCGCTATCCCGTCATCAGCGCGTTCTGCAAGATGGCCGGTATCGATCCGGCCGACGATCCGATCCCGGTGCGTCCGGCGGCGCATTATCACATGGGCGGCATTGCCGTTGATGGCGAAGGCCGCAGCACGGTGACGGGCTTGTGGGCCTGCGGCGAGGTCAGCCGCACCGGCCTGCACGGCGCCAATCGGCTCGCCAGCAATTCGCTGATGGAAGCCATCGTCTCTGCGCAATGGGTCGCCGAGAGCGTCAATGGCGTGGCTAGCGGTGCCGCTCCTTTGCGCACGCCGACCGCGCTCCCGCCTGCATCAGATCCATCGACGGTGCGGCCGTTCGTCTCGCAGGCCCTCGGCGTGCTCCGTGATCGGCCCTCGATCGAGCGCGCCATTCGCAATCTCTATCCGATGGCCAGGGGGAGCGGCTCCGCCGCCGATCCGGCGCTGGTCGGATTGATGATCGCCGTCGCGGCGTCAAGGCGCGAGGAAAGCCGCGGCGGCCACTACCGCACCGACTTTCCGGACACGTTGCCCAAGGGCGTGCCCTCCACTTTCACCCTCGCAGGTGCACTCAGTATCGCCGGCGAGATCATCGAATCCGAACTGCCGATCAGGAGCGCTCAGTCGTGACACTCAATCCCCTTCTGCCCCTGATGTACGAACCCCTGGTGCGAACCGCACTGCTTGAGGATCTCGGCCGCGCCGGCGACATCACGGCGGACGCGATCGTGCCTGCCGATCAGCGCGCTTCGCTCGCGTTGCGGGCGCGCCAGCCGGGCGTCGTCGCCGGCCTCGACGTGGCACGCTGCGCCTTTCAAACGATATCACCAGCGATCCGGATCGAGATCGAACGGCCCGATGGCAGCGTCGTCGCGCCCGGCGACACGATTGCAACCATCAACGGCCCGGCGCGCGCGCTGCTGACGGGCGAGCGGACCGCACTCAATTTCCTTTGCCACCTCAGCGGCGTCGCAACGGCAACGGCGTCGCTGGTTACTGCCGTGAAAGGCACGCGCGCGCAGATCGTCTGCACCCGAAAGACCACGCCTGGGCTGCGCGCATTGGAAAAATACGCGGTGCGTGCCGGCGGCGGCAGCAATCACCGTTTCGGCCTCGACGACGCTGTGCTGATCAAGGACAACCACATCGCGCTTGCCGCCGGCATCCGCACCGCGATCGAACGCGCCAAAGCGCATGTCGGCCATCTCGTCAAGATCGAGGTCGAAGTCGACACACTGGCGCAGCTTGAAGAAGCGCTGGCGCTCGGGATCGACGCGGTCCTGCTCGACAACATGACGGTCGACGATCTCAGGCAGGCCGTGACGATGACGCGCGGCAAGGTGATCACGGAAGCATCGGGCCGCATCACGGCCACCACTGCGCCCGCGATCGCGGCGACCGGCGTCGACCTCATTTCCGTCGGCTGGGTCACGCACTCCTCGGCCGCCCTCGATATCGGGCTGGATTATCTCTAGCGCGCTGCGATTTGCTTGAACCGGCGTGACCGCGGTTGTCCACCTCTCCCACAGGGAGAGGTCGGCGCGCAGCGCCGGGTGAGGGGTTACGGTTCCTCGATGGAGTTCATCCCCTCACCCGGATCGCATCTGGCGATGCGATCCGACCTCTCCCCGACGGGGAGAGGTATGGCACCTCCGACATGGCGCCAACTCGACCTAATCTCATCATGCTTTAGCGGGTGATGAGGCTGCATACCGGCACGCTCTCAAAGAGCTGCCCGCGCGCCTTCCTTGCGATAGTAGAAAACCTGCCGCGCCCTGACCTCGTTCTCAACAACCCCGATCAGACCGACCAGCTTTTCGGAGGTGCGAACCTGCACAATGTCGGGCGTAACCACGAAGACCATCGCCTCATCATAGGGATTGGCGCTCATAATCATATGGCGCGTTTCAGCGACGACGTTTGCCCATGCCTTGGCGTGGCGCTCGGACCTCGCGAAATATGAGGTGCATGTCTTGAGCGCCAGATCATAGGTCACTTCCATGGATGGCATTGCCATCGACGGATATTCCCGATCGAAATAGGCGAGCGCGTCGGTCAAATCTGATGTCACCGAGGGGCGGAGCGCTTCGGCGAGCGCCTGGGCGTGGTTGAAGCAGACGTTGTTGAACATCCACGACCGCTGCGCAAAACTTGTTTCTGCGAACGCGGCTGCCGCCTTGGGCACGAAACTGAACCACCAGCGCGCGATCTCGAGTAGCTGGAATCGGACGTTGTATTGCTCCCGCACGAAATCGCCGGGCGCAAGTACGGCAAGCGCCGCGATGCGATCCGTATCGAGCACGCGCAGGCTGGTCGCCGCAACCGTGGCGGCGGCTCCGAGATTGATCAACAGGGCCGCGGCGCGATCGGGCTCCTCAAGCATCTGGTCGTTGAAGGCATCGGCAGCCAGGAACGAATCCCACAGCGCATTGGCCATAATGAGCCGGATCAGGGAATGCTCCTCGGTAGCCGCCAGCAGCGGAGACGAGGCGCGCGGAACGTAGCTCACGAGAGAGGGATTGTGCCCGACATAGGGACAGGTGATCGCCGTGTTGATCCGCTTCGATCCGGCCGTGAAGCTGCCCCAGAAGGCATTGAATGCAGGTGACAAAAAGTTCGCCAATATCGTCTCACGGGACTGCGCCGGCGATGCCGATGTCCTCTCGCCCGCAGCCGATCTCATCCGCTCGCGAATATCACGCGACGTCGCATCGATCAGCGCCCGGCGCATTTCGCCGTCGCCGACGGGTGCAGGATAGGTATCGCCCGTTTCGAAGAAATACTGGCCGCGCAGCGACCCGTTGTCCCGCAGCACGGCGATGCCATGTCCCATCACAAGCATGCGCAAGCCGGCCGACGTGCTCAGGGTCCAGGCGATCTGACCATCGCCCACCGGCAGGCCCGCATTCACGCCTTCGAAGGCGATGCGCTCCTGCGCGCAGGTCGCACGCGCTGCCACCTGGATCGGGTCAGAGGCGCTGAAACGCGCTTTGGCCCGCCGCAGATAGTCCTGGCGGGCAGCAAGCAGGGAATTGCGCGCAATGACCGCTTCGCGCTCGGCCGTGAGCCGATCGTTTGGCAGCGATCGCAGGGCCGGCAGCGTGCGCAGCCAGGCTGCGTTGAGCTTGGTCATGTCGCCGAGCGCAAAAAAGCGCCTGTCGAGCAGTTCGATCGCGGGATCGATTTTCCCAAAACCGCTGCCATCCTGTATGGCTTTTGCCCGACGCGGATCGCCCTTCATGATGGCCATGAACTCGTCGAAGATCGCGACGTAATCCTTTGCGCCCATCGCGACGAGCCCGCGGCGACAATTGTCGAGCGTCTGCTCGCTCATTCCACCGTTATGGGCAAACTGGCCATGGCCGCCGTTGTTGACCTGGGCCAGATAATAGTCGGCGTGATAGCTCCAGAATGCCTCCGCGACGATCTCGCCGGAGACCAGGTGGGCCGGGCCAATCGCCCAATTCACGAAATCGACGACGGTGGCGACCAGATCGCCGTCCTCTGCCACATCGGCGTCGGGGATAAGGATTTCACGTGCAATCACCCCCTGAGGCTCAAGCGCGCGCCGAGCCTCCTCGTTCTCAGTCATCTGCATGCACCGCCCCAAGATGCCCCTCTTCTACAGACACTTCAGCGCGGCGGAATCCGCAATACAAACGAGAAAAAAACTGTCACATGGTGTTTTGATACCGCGAAAAGTCGGAGCGGCCCCCCTTCGCGGCCATTCGCAGCGCGGCGGAACCGGCGACGCGCGATCTTCGGGCTGGATCGATGGCGTGTGAGATTATTCAGCTGCTGCGCTGGTCGACGCCTTGCTCTGGCGCGTCAGGCGACCGTTGCGCTGGAACACCGAATAGGTCCCGAGTGCGAACAGGATCACGAGGAGCTGCAGCGACAGCGCTTCCAGCGTCGGGTTCAGGCCGAGATCGGCGAGCCAGGACAGGCTCTTCAGTTCCGTGAACGGCAGCAGAGCCTGCTCCTGGAATTCCTGCACGGCCTCGCCGATGAACTTGATCGCCATCACGAACAGGAAAGCCGAGGTCAGGATGAACAACGGCCGCAGCGGAATCTTCTGGGCGATCAGGTTGATGAAATAGAACAGCACCGCAAGCGCAATGGTGGCGGCGCCGAGGCCGGCAAACAGGCCTGCGCTCCAGCCGCCTTCCGTACTGGCCAGCGCGTTGATGAACAGCACGGTCTCGGCGCCCTCGCGGAACACCGCGAGGAAAGCGAGCGCGCCGACCGCCCACACCGTGTCCTGCGCCAGCGCCGTGTCGGCCTTGTGCGCGAGATATTCCTTCCAGCCCTGCGGGTCCTGCTTCACCATCAGCCAGCCGCTGACATAGAGCATGAGGGCCGCGGCAAACAGGATGATGACGCCCTCGAGGATGTCGCTGTGCTCGCCCGAATTCAGCACCGCGAACAGCCAGGCTGCGATGATGCTGGCACCGATTGCAGCGAGCGCGCCGCCATAGAGCGCCTGGATGCGATGGCCGGCACCGACCCTGGACAGATAGCCGGCGAGCGCGGCGATCACCAGCATCGCCTCTAATCCTTCGCGCAGCAGGATGACGGCGGCCTGAATGAATGCAGACGACATGAGCGAACCCATTTTTCGTTCGTTCTATCGCCAGGGGTTTTCAAGTAAAGCGATGGCGGCCTGCACGATTTCGTCAACTGCCGGAACATTCAAAAAGCCCGTGCAAAACGGGCACTTCTGGCGGCAACGATAGATTAGAATAGCTCAACTCAACCGGGTTGACCGACCGGCACGGCAAGCTTTGGCCGTCCCACTTCGCGGCGTCGCGGCAGCAGCCGCTCGACCTGCAGGACCGCCAGCGTGAGCACCACGATCGCCACGGCCTGGTGCATGAGCGCGAGATCGATCGGCACCTGGTTCAAGAGCGTCAGGATCCCGAGCGTCGCCTGTAGCGTGATCGCCGCCACCAGCCACCAGGCGCCGGCGATAGCCGCGCCGCTTGCGCGCGAACGGATGGTGTCGATCGCATGCAGGATCGCCAGCGCCAATAGCGCATAGGCGGTCATGCGGTGCTCGAACTGCACGGTCAGCGTATTGTCGAACAGATTACGCCACCAGGGCTGCTCGAAGAACAGACGCCCCGCGGATGGAATGAAAGCGCCATCGATCTCTGGCCAGGTGTTGTAGACCTTTCCCGCGCGCAGGCCCGCGACCAGCGCGCCGAAATAGAGCTGCAGGAAGGTCAGCGCCAGCAGCAGCAAAGCGGCGATCTTCAGCCGGAGCGGCGCCGGATTTGGCGGCCGGTCGGAAAGCCGCCGCAGCGTCCAGACGATCGCCGAATAGATCAGCAGCGCCAGTATCAGATGGACAGCGAGGCGATATTGCGAGACCTCGACCTTCTCGGAGAGGCCTGAAGCGACCATCCACCAGCCCACCGCCCCCTGCAACGCGCCGAGCCCGAAGATCAGCCAGAGCCGCCGCTTCAATTCGCCGTCGGTGACGGCGCCGCGCCACAGGAAATAGAGGAACGGCAGCAGATAGGCGATCCCGATCACGCGTCCGAGCAGGCGGTGGCTCCATTCCCACCAGTAGATCGTCTCGAACTCAGCGAGCGTCATCCCGGCATTGAGCTCGCGATATTGCGGGATCTTCTTGTAGCCCTCGAAGGCTTCCGCCCATTGCGCCTCGGTCAGCGGCGGCAGCGTGCCGGTGACCGGCTTCCATTCCACGATCGAAAGCCCGGATTCGGTGAGCCGGGTGGCCCCGCCGACCAGCACCATCATCGCGATCAGGGCTGCGACCGAAAGCAGCCACCAGCGAAGGTGAGCATTTTGGAATGGCTCGGGGGCGGAACGTGCGGTCATCGGTCCTGCTTGATCGGATTGGCGCGCCCCTTATAGTCCGCCTCCTCGCAGGCGCAAGGCGCGCTTTGCCTCACGAGTTATCGATCAACCGGCCATGAATATACGCACCCGCAAGCTGCTTGGAACCATCTTCCTGCTGATGCTGGTGGTGGTGTGGTCGCTGCTTGGCATGACGGTCGCGCAGACGCCTTGGCTCGCCAATTCGGGCTTGCTGCAGGCGATTTTCTATGTCGTGGCCGGGCTCGGCTGGGTGCTGCCGGCGATGCCGATCGTGGCCTGGATGTCGCGGCCCGACCGCGCCTAGAGCTTCGGTTCTGAGAACCGCAGCTCTGGATTCTTGTTTGACGCGTTTTCTTCACGCGAACCGGTATCCACTTCGCTCGAAGACGCTCTAGATCTGCACGCGCGGTCTCGGAAACATCACGCCCGACAGCAACACCCGCATCATGCGCAGCGAGCGCCGCCGTCCGTCCCAGGACACCCGCGGCAGCGCGTGCAGGTTGGTACGCCCCTGCGTTTCCACGATCCCTCCGATGCTCGACACCGCGCTGTCAAAGCTGATCCCCCCGGCCATCAGCATATGCGGACGGCGAAAGCTCTCGCTGTCTCCGAACGGATAGGCAAAATGCCTGATCTCGCGACGGATGCCGGCCTCGAGCACCGCCTTGCCCATTGCCATCTCGCGCTCGGCATCGACGTCGCGCAGGTTCGACAGCGCCGGATAGTTCACCGTCGCACTGCCGATCGTGACGTTGCGGTCGGCCGCGAGCATCGTGAGATCGCTCCAGTCCATCGAGGCGCTGCGCGACAGTGCTGCCAGATCGACGCCGTAGCGCTTGCAGAGATCGTTGATCGCGACGGAGAGATCCGGCGGCGCCAATGTCCGCATCCATTTCGCGAGGAACTCGTAGAGCTCGTATTTCTCCGCGACACCAGCAATCGAAAAATGCAGCTCCTTGCGCTCGATCACGAGGCTGATGCGGCTCTCGCGCGCGATGATCTTCTCGAGCGCCAGCCACCACGCCTCCCCCAGCCCATCCGGAAACGCACTCGGCAGGTAGATGGCGAAGGGCACGCCATGCTTCGACAGCACCGGATAGGCGTCCGTCGCCAGATCCTTGTAGCCGCCGTCGAACGTCAGGCAGGCAAAGCGGCGCGGCAGCGGCAAGGTGACGGCGCGGCGGCAGGCTTCGTCGATCGAAACGATCTCGTAGTTCCAGCGCTTGAGCGCCCGGATCGTGCGGTCCAGGAACCGAGGGGTGATCTCGCGCGAGGCCAGCGGCTGAAACCGGTCCCGACGGCGCGCACGCACGCGCTCGAAGCGCAGGATGGCGCCGGCCCCGCCGGCCCGCCGTTGCCGCAACCGCGCATAGCCTGAGAAGTAAGCGAGCTCCATCTGTGCCCGCTTCAAGAAAGTGATTTCCGACACCACGTCCCGCCCCCGATCCGGCGGTTCCCAGGCGCCGTCTAACGATTGTTATTACTCTTTGTTGACATTTCCCTGCGAAGGTCGCCCAAGCGGAATTGTAAACAATCGATTAATACCGGACTCGGCAATGACCATGGCTGCCGCGATCGAAGCACGAACGGCGGAGTTGGAAGCGTGGTCGAAAACAAGCCGCGTCGCCGGTGTCGAGATCATTCGCGATCTCGAAGCCGTCGAACCGACATGGCGTGCCTTCGAAAAGCAATTCTGCACGCCGTACCAGCGCTTTGATTTTCTCGCCGCCTGGCAGCGGCAGGTCGGCGCACGCGAGGGCGTCGCCCCATTCATCGTGATCGGCCATGATGACGAACGCCGGCCGTTGTTCGTGCTGCCGCTGACGCTCGAAAGCGCGCTGGGCGTGCGCTGTGCTAAATTCATGGGCGGCAAGCACGCGACCTTCAACATGGCGCTGTGGGACCGCGACTTCGCCGCGGGCGCCACGGCCGCCGATCTCAGGACCATGGTGTCGGCGATCGCGGCACGCGGCGAGGCCGACGTGCTCGCCTTGCAGCAGCAGCCGCTCAACTGGCGCGATCTGCCCAACCCGCTGGCCCTGCTGCCGCACCAATCCTCGGTCAACGACTGTCCCGTGCTCGCCATCGAGCCGGGCGCCGACCGCACCACCCTCATCAGCAATTCATTCCGGCGGCGATTGAAGGGCAAGGAACGCAAGCTGCAGCAGCTCGCCGGCTATCGCTATCAGATCGCCGCCACCGACGCCGATGTCACACGAGTCCTGAACTGGTTCTTCCGCGTCAAGCCGCAGCGCATGGCCGAACAAAAGCTGCCCAACGTCTTTGCCGAGCCGGGCGTCGAGGATTTCATCCGCTCCGCCTGCCTCACCGGGCTTCCCGGCGCCGGCCACGTCATCGACATCCACGCGCTCGAATGCGACGACGAGGTGATCGCGATGTTCGCCGGCGTCGCCGACGGCCATCGCTTCTCGATGATGTTCAACACCTACACGATGTCTGCCAGCGCCAAGTTCAGCCCCGGCCTCATCCTGATGCGCAACATCATCGATCACTATGCCGCGCTGAACTACCGCGCCATCGACCTCGGCATCGGCTCGGATGAATACAAGCGGCTGTTCTGCAAGAGCGACGAGCCGATCTTCGACAGCTTCATTCCGCTCTCCTGGCGCGGCAGGCCAGCTGCGAGCGCCATGTCCGGCGTCGTCAGCGCCAAGCGGCTGGTCAAGCATAATCGCGCGCTGTTCGATCTCGCGCAAAACCTGCGCGGCATGTTCCGCTAGAGCGCGTTTTCGAGCGAAGTGAACACCGGTTCGCGTGAAGAAAACGCGTCAAGACCAGAATCTAGGGCAACGGTTCTGATCCAGTCAGAACCGATGCCCTAGAGCTTCATCTATTACACCGACGTGCAGCTCATTGCGTGTGGGCCGTCGATTTGCCTGCCATCGACTTCGCGACCTCGCGAACGCACGCGACGAATATCTCGGCAGCCGGGCTCAACGTGCGGTTCTTCAGCGTTACAATGGCCGCCGACACAGCCGACGCTCGCGGCAGCTTGACCGGAAGTCTCTTCAGCGACAGATCGCGGCCGCTGAATTGCACAATCGAGCTTGGAAGCAAGGTGACGAAGTTCCCGGTCGCAGCGAGCCTGCAGCAAAGGTGAAGCGACAGCGTCGTGACGGGCGTGCGAGGCATGCTCAATCCGCTTTCGCGAAACAGATCAGCCGTGGCGGAGCCTGGAAACGTGTCGGGCGGCGGCAGGATCCAGGCTTCATCGGCAAGATCGGCCAGGCTGACCTTGGAACATCGCGTCCATTTGCTTCGCTGCCCCACAACCACAACCCGTGGGTCAATCAGCACGGGCTCCACCGCCAGATCTTCCTCGGCGAACGGCGTCGGGATCCAACCCAGCAACAGATCGATACTCCGCTCGCGCAGTTCGCTGTAACGCGTCGTGCCAAGCACCATCTGCGCGACATTCAGGCGGATGCCTGGATGGCGCCGCGTGAAGCGATCGATTACTGCTGGAAGCAGGCCAGCCGCAACGCTTTCCGAACTACCGATGCGGAGCTGTCCGATGGTTGGATCGGCAAGAAATTCGAGTTCTTCGAGCCCTTGCATCAGCTCGTCGAAAATCGCTGTGCCGCGCTTGACGAGGGCGCGCCCATACGGCGTGGGCTCGATGCCGTTGCGGCCGCGGTCGAGAAGCCGAAGCCCGAGTGCATGCTCCATGTCGGCGATCGCTCTCGAGACCGCAGGCTGAGAAATCGCCAATTCTGCCGCGGCCTTTGCCATGCTGCCCCGCTGCGCCACGACGAGCAGGATATGGAGATCGCGCAGCTTGATGCGGCGCCGGGCTCGCTCAATGGATTGCATGTCCGATCCTTATCAAAACAGTTATGAAACCCTCACATACTAGCATTGGACGGATATGCCCGCCTCAAGCATCCTCTCGACCCAGTCGTTTCAGACGCGGAGGATCCGATGGCCTGGATGGTGATGACGCGCCGCGAAATGCTGGCAATGTCAGGCGCCGGCATTGCTTTCTCCGCCGCCGGTCTCGTGCCGCAGAGCATCGCCGAGCCGAGCCTGAAGACCGCGCATATACTGACAGGCTTCACGCCCGGGCTTCCCGATGCCGTGGCGAGGCTCGTTGCCGATCAGATGAAGGATTATGCGGCGTCGATCGTGGTCGAGACCCGGCCAGGTGCGAGCGGGCGCGTCGCGGTGGAGGCCGTGAAGGCGGCCGCTCCCGATGGATCCGTCCTTCTGCTGGCGCCGCTTGGCTTCTTGACGCTGTTTCCTCACGTCTACAAGACGCTCAGATACGAGCCGCGTGATTTTATTCCGGTCTCGACCGTCGCCTCATTCCCGACATTGCTGACGGTGGGTCCGAAGGTGCCGCGCGAGATAAAGACGCTGGCTGAATTCATCACATGGTGCCGCGCCAATCCGACGCAGGCGACCTACGGCACGGCGGGTGCTGGATCGACGCTGCACTTCATCGGGGCGATGCTGGGCCGCACTGCGCGGTTCGAGTATCTCCATGTGCCCTATCAAGGCAGGGCCGCGATACAGGATCTCGTGAAAGGCGAGATCGCCTCGGCCATCATGCCGCTCGGCAGTTCCGTTGGCCTGGTCCAGTCCGGAGAGCTTCGTGCGCTGGCGACCACGGGACCGCGCCGCAGCGCGTTTCTTCCCGATGTGCCCACGATGGCCGAAGCCGGTTATCCCTCACTTGAGGACCTCACATGGTTTGGGTTTTTCGTGCCGGCAAAGACCCCGGCGGTAACAGTCGAAAGGCTCAATGGCTCGATCCAGGCGGCCTTGCGCACCGACGAGGTCAAAGCCGGCATGGCAAAACAGTTCGTCGAGATCGACGCAATTCCCCTCGCCGACTTCGCCCGGCTCATCACATCCGAATCCGAGCGCTGGAAAGCGATCGTGCAGGCAACCGAGTTCACGCCGAGCGATTGAAGGTCTCAGCTACCCTCGGGCGTCGTCAGGGCCATCGCATATAACTGTTTGGAGGCTGTGGACGATGCGGGCCTCATGGTTCTCCGAGCGATGCGCAGCATCGTCTCGAGACGCGCCGCAAGCGGCGCTCCTCACCATGAGGGTCTAAGATTCCACCGCGAAATCAGACCTCATCCTGAGGAGCCGCGCAGCGGCGTCTCGAAGGATGGGCCGCGAAGGGATCGCCCACCAAGTTCTATTTCATATGCCACAGCCCTGCGGGCGCCGCTGGTCTACGCTGCGACCACGCGCGGGCCCGGCTCGACGGCGTCCGATGGCTCGCACGGCTTCGTCAGCATCGTCACTTCCGAGAAGCCAACCGCGGCAAGCTGCTCGCGCATCAGGCGGCGGGCATCGTCGGCCATCGAGGCGTCCGGCACCACGACGGCGCGGGCGTGCGCCGTCAACAGATCGGCCGGCAGGTCGGAAGCCGTGCCGGCATCGAGCAGCACGTGGTCGTAGACGCTGAGCAGCGCGTCGATCGCGAGCGCCAGCCGCGGCGACTGCAGTTGCGCGCGATCGAAACCAGGGCGGCCGGCACTGACCAGATTGACTCGCGACAGCCGGTCGCGCGTGATGATCTCCGAGAACGTCGCCTGCCCCTGCATCAATTCGGCAAGCCCCGGCGCGCCGGGATCGGTCGAGACCGCCGCTATCGTCGGCGACGCCGCAGCGAGGTCGACGACGGCGACCTTGGCTTCGCGCGCCATCAGCCGCGCCAGCGTCAGCGTGCTCAGCGCGATGCTCTCGCTCGAGGCCGTCCCCAGCACCGTAACCTTGCGTGCGTCGGCGCCAGCCCGGCGCAGCTTCTCGGCGAGCTCTTCGATTTCTCCGATGGCAGTGGCGGCTTCAGGCTGCGGCGCGATGGATGCAGCCTCGACCTCGGGCTCGGGCTCCGCTGCCGGCTCCAGCTCCGGTTCCTGCTCGTCGTCGCTCTCGACGGCGGCAGCGCGAACCGGCGCCCGCGCCGTCATCGGCGGCACGACCGGTGCCGCGGCGGCGCGCGGCGCGGTCATGCGCAGGAGCTCGCCGGTCACGATCAGGCCTGAGGAGAGCAACAAGGTCGCCAGCGTCGCGATCAGCACGATCGGCAGCTTCTTCGGATAGGCCGGCGTATTCGAGACCGACGCGCGCGAAATGATGCGGCCATCGGACGGTCCTGCCTCAATGTTCTCGCGCGTATTGGCTTCGCGATACTTTGCCAGATAGGACTCAAGCAGGTCGCGCTGCGCCTTGGCTTCGCGCTCCAGCGCGCGGAGCTGGACGTCCTGGCCGTTATAGGACGATGCCTGCTTCTTCAATTGATCAAGGCTCGCGCTCAGCGCCTCGACGCGGCCACCGGCAACGCGCGCGTCATTGTCGAGCGTGCGCGAGATCTTGCCCGCCTCCTCGCGCAACTGCCGATCGAGATCGGCGAGCTGCGCCTTCAATTCCTTGATGCGCGGATGATTGTCGAGCAGCGTCGACGATTGCTCGGCGAGCTGCGCGCGCAGCGTCACCCGCTGCTCGCTGAGGCGGCGGATCAGTTCGGAATTGAGCACTTCGGAAGCTTCGATCGGCTTGCCGCTCTGCAACATCTCGCGGATCAGCCGCGCCTTGGTCTCGGCGTCGGCCTTTAGTGCACGCGCATTATTGAGCTGCGTGTTGAGCTCGCCCATCTGCTGGTTGGACAGCGAGGTATTGTTGGTGCCGACGAACAGGCTCGACTTGGAACGGAAATCCTCGACGCGGGATTCGGCGTCGGCGACTTTCTTCCGCAAATTCTCGATCTCGCCGGCCAGCCACTGGCTCGCCGTTCTCGCCTGCTCCTGCCGCGCATTCTGCTGCAGCACCAGATAGCCTTCGGCGATCGAGTTGGCGACCCGCGCGGCAAGCTCGGGATCGCGCGACTGGAATTCGACGACGATGACGCGCGACTTGTCGACCGCATAAGCCTGCAGCCGGTCATAATAGGCTTCCAACACGCGCTCTTCCGGCGTCAGCGAGAAGGGGTCGCGCCCGATGCCGAACAGCGCCAGCAGCGATTTCAGCGGCGAGAAGCCCTGCAGCACCGGATCGAATTCCGGCCGCTCGGCAAGCTTGTTCTTCTTGATGATCTCGCGCGCGAGGTCGCGCGACAGCAGGAGCTGCACCTGACTGGTGACGGCCTCCGGATCGACGACGTTGCGCTCTTCGTTGCGCTCGCCGCTCGGCCGCAGGAACACGTTCTCGCGGCCGTCGATCAGGATGCGCGCTTCCGACTTGTAGCGCGGCGTCACCATATTGACCGCGGCAAGCGACAGCGTGAACGCCAGCACCGTCGGCACGATGATCCAGCTCCGCTTGCGCATCAGCGCCCGACCGAGCGCAGGCAGGTCGAGATCGCCTACGGGCGACGCGGCAACGGTCGCAGCCGACGCGGGCTTTGCAAGCGCGCGCTGGACCACGGCCCTGTCCTTTCCTGCACGCCAGAACGCAAAACGCATTGTTCACTCCCGCGGGGACGCCACTCAATCTGCTTCAGCCGGCGCGATTACACTCCATTAAGGTTGCCGGTGGGTTAATCGGCCCGCTTGACGAACAGCACGGCGCACACGCCCGCGCGTCACGCTTTGTTAACCATGGGCGTCCTTAATCGGCCGCGATATTTTGTCGGGATTCCCAGAATGCGCCGCATGCGCGCCGCTGTCTTTCGCCTGCCTTCGATGCTTGCGCGCGGCGCCTCAGCCGGCGATCGCATATTCATTAGCGGGCGTGGGCTGTGACCATGGATTCCGACCAGCCGCTCCGCATCCTGCATGTCGTGCGCGCCCCTGTCGGCGGGATCTTTCGTCATATCCTCGACGTCGCCAACGGACAGATCGAGCGTGGCCATCACGTCGGCATCGTCACGGACAGCATCACCGGCGGCGAGCGCGCCGCCACCGCGCTTGCGGAAATCGAACCGCGCCTGAAACTTGGCGTCCGCCGTGTGGCCATTCGCCGCGAGCCGCGGTTTGCCGATGCGATGGTCTGGGCACAGATCGCCGGCCTGATATGGAAATGGAAGCCGGACGTGCTGCATGGCCACGGCGCCAAGGCCGGCGCTTACGTCCGCCTGCGGCCGCACTCCAAGCACACGATTCGCGTCTACACGCCGCATGGCGGCTCGCTGCACTACCCGCTCGATACGCTGAAAGGCAATTTCTACAGCCGGCTCGAGCGCGCGCTGATGAACAGCACCGACCTGTTCCTGTTCGAAAGCGCCTTCGCACGCGACACCTATCAACGCACGGTCGGCACGCCGACCGGCGGCGTGGTGCGCTGCGTGTTCAATGGCGTGACCGCGGAAGAGTTCGATCCGATCGATCGCACTGATGATGCCACCGACATCGTCTATGTCGGCGAGTTCAGGCACATCAAGGGGGCGGACCTCTTGATCGACGCCGTGGCGAAACTGCGCGCCGAAGGCAAGCCGGTGACGCTGACGCTTGCCGGCGACGGCGAGGAGTCGGAGAAGCTGAAGGCACAGGTCAAACAGCTTGCGCTTGGCGATGCCGCGCGCTTCATCGGCCATGTCAAAGCGCGCTACGGGTTCTCGAAAGGCAAGCTGCTGGTCGTTCCCTCTCGCGGCGACTCCATGCCCTATGTCGTGATCGAGGCTGCGGCCGCGGGGATCCCGATGGTAGCCGCCAATGTCGGCGGCATCCCCGAGATCTTCGGCCCGCACAGGGATGCGCTGTTTGCACCGAGCAATGCTGCTGCCATGGCGGAAGCGATCAGCCGCGCGCTCGACGATCCCGCCGCGACATTGGCGCGCGCAACGGCGCTGCGCGAGCGAATCTCGGCGCATTTTTCACAGAAGGCAATGGTCGAGGGCGTGCTCGCCGGCTATCGCGACGCGTTTGCCAATCGTTAACCACAAGTTACCCACGTAACCGTTTGTTCCGATTTCTCCCCTAATCCCTGACGCGGGGCAATTCCGCAGCGGCCTTTGCACCCCTATCTGCGGCCGCAAGAGCATGATCCGGAAAAGTGGGCACCGGTTTTCCGAAAAGATCATGCTCAAACAACGGACGTAACGACGTGGAACCGATTAACGCACGCTCGATGCTGGACGCGGCAGCGACCGCCGATGGCGGCCGCTCGCCGGTCGAACGGCGCCGCCGGCTATCGCCCGCCGCGCTCACCATCACCAATGAAAGGGTCCGCGGCGCCTATTCGCCGGTTGTCATCACCGGCATCGTTCGCCTCGTCGATTTCATCCTGCTGAGCCTGGTCGGCGTCGCGCTTTACCTCTGGTACGTGATGCCGCTCTCCGGCTTCCGCTGGGAATATGTCGCGGCGATCCTTGCCATGACGATATCGGCGGTGGTCTGCTTCCAGGCTGCCGATATCTACGAAATCCAGATGTTCCGCGGACAGTTGCGGCAGACGACGCGCATGATCTCGTCCTGGGCGATCGTGTTCCTGCTGTTCATCGGCGTGTCGTTCCTGGTCAAGCTCGGCGGCGAGATCTCGCGGGTATGGCTGACGGCATTCTTCTTCGCGGGTCTTGCCACCCTGATCGCCGAGCGGCTGATCCTGCGCGGCCTGGTGCGGCGCTGGGCGCGCGACGGCCGGCTCGACCGCCGCACCGTGATCGTCGGCGCCGACGAGAACGGCGAGCAGCTCGTCGAAGCGCTCAAGGCACAATCCGACACCGACATCCGCGTGCTCGGCGTATTCGACGACCGCAACGATGATCGCGCGATGGACAGCTGCGCCGGCAGCCCGAAGCTCGGCAAGGTGGACGACATCGTCGAGTTTGCCCGCCGCACCCGCGTCGACCTCGTGCTGTTCGCGCTGCCGATCTCGGCCGAGACCCGCATCCTGCAAATGTTGAAGAAGCTCTGGGTGCTGCCGGTCGATATCCGCCTGTCGACGCACACCAACAAACTGCGTTTCCGTCCCCGCTCCTATTCCTATCTCGGGAAGGTGCCGACGCTCGACGTGTTCGAGGCCCCGATCACCGACTGGGACCTGGTGATGAAATGGCTGTTCGACCGCATCGTCGGCGGCCTGATCCTGCTCGCCGCGCTGCCGGTGATGGGGCTGGTGGCGCTCGCGGTGAAGCTTGACAGTCCGGGCCCGGTGCTGTTCCGCCAGAAGCGCTTCGGCTTCAACAACGAGCGGATCGACGTCTACAAGTTCCGCTCGCTCTATCATCATCAGGCCGATCCGACCGCCTCGAAGGTCGTCACCAAGGATGATCCGCGCGTCACCCGCGTCGGCCGCTTCATCCGCAAGAGCAGCCTCGACGAATTGCCGCAGCTCTTCAACGTCGTGCTAAAGGGCAATCTCTCCCTGGTCGGCCCGCGCCCGCATGCGGTGCAGGGCAAATTGCAGAACCGCCTGTTCGATGAAGCCGTCGACGGTTATTTCGCCCGCCACCGCGTCAAGCCCGGCATCACCGGCTGGGCCCAGATCAACGGCTGGCGCGGCGAGGTCGACACCGACGAGAAGATCCAGAAGCGCGTCGAGTTCGACCTTTATTATATCGAGAACTGGTCGGTGCTGTTCGACCTCTACATCCTCCTGAAGACGCCGTTCTCATTGCTGACCAAGAACGAGAACGCGTATTGAGGGCCGTCGGTTTGGTTGCGTGAGTTCGCAATGGCGTATGCGACGACAGCCGAGAGTTCATTTCCGCAAGCCGCGCCCGGCGTGCTGGCACTGCAGCGCGCGATGGTGTGGCTGGCGGGCGCCTCCGGCGCGATCGTCTTCATCGAGCCGAGCCCCTACGAATTGGTCACGCTGACGGCGGTCATCATCTTCTTCGCCACCGGCCTGCGAATGCGGCTTGCCATCATGCCGCTGCTCATGATGCTCGTCCTGCTCAATGTCGGCTACAGCATCGGCGCCATCCCGATCCTCGACAGGCCGGAGATCGCGACCTGGATCGCGACATCCTGGTACATGGCGGTCACCGTGGTGTTCTTCGCCATGGTTACTTCCGAAGATACCGAGGCGCGGCTCGACATGCTCCGGCGGGGCCTGATCGTCGGCGGGATGATCGCATCGCTCGCGGCGATCGGCGGCTATTTCCACCTCGTGCCCGGCGGCTACGATCTCCTGACCCTGTATGAGCGCGCGCGCGGCACCTTCAAGGACCCGAACGTGCTCGGCGCCTTCCTGATCCTGCCGGCGCTGTTCTCATTGCAAAGCGTCGTCTCCGCCCCTCGCGCCAAGGCTTTCCGCAACACCATCGCCTTCGGCATCATGTCGCTCGCGATCCTGCTCGCGTTCTCGCGCGCGGCCTGGGGCGGCCTCGTCATCACCGCGGCCTTCATGCTGGCGTCGATGGTCTTGACCAGCCGCTCGCAGACGGAACGCTCGCGCATCATCGTGATGGCGCTCGTGGCCATCGTCCTCGCGGTCGCGCTGGTCGCGATCCTGTTGTCGTTCGACTCGACCGCGCAGATGTTCAAGCAGCGCGCGAGCTTCGACCAGAGCTATGACGAAGGACGCTTCGGCCGGTTCGGGCGCCACATCCTTGGTGCCGAGATGGCGCTCGATCTGCCCTTCGGCATCGGGCCGCTGCAGTTCCGCAACTACTTCCCCGAAGACACCCACAATTCCTACCTGAACGCGTTCATGTCAGGCGGCTGGATCTCCGGCCTCGTCTATCCAGCGCTGGTCTTCGTTACCGTGATGACGGGCTTCCGCTATGTCTTCCTGCCCGTACCCTGGCAGCGGACTTATCTGGCGATCTTCTCGGCTTTCCTCGGTACCGTCGGCGAAAGCTTCATCATCGACACCGACCACTGGCGGCACTTCTGGATGATGCTCGGGGCGATGTGGGGCATGTATATCGCTGCGGCGCACTACCGTCCCGCTGTCGAGCCGGCACTCACCGCCGAGGCGGACGCCCGCGCTTCTTAGCCGGCTTCTCCTCGGGCGTATCGAGCAGCCCCTTGAGCTTCTCGGTCGCTTCCAGCACGGACTTGTAGCCCTCGTTGGCGAAGCGCAGCAGCAATTGCAGGTCGGCTTCCGAATAGGTGCTCCAGAGCCGGTGCATCGCCTCCTGCATCGGCACGTAGTAGCGCCCAATCCTTGCAGCGTTCTCGGGCACAGTCACGATATAGACCTTGCGGCGGTCGGTCTCATCACGCTCACGGCGCACGAAGCCGGCCTTCTCCAGGCGGTCGACCACGCCGGTGATGGCGCCGGTGGTGAGCCCGGTGACCTCTGCAAGCCGGCCCGCCGTTACGCGGCCTTCGAGATTGAGGAAGTCGAGGCATTCGAGGTCGGAACCGGAAATTCTCGCCACATTGGCAACGGCTTGCCCGTACAGCACGCCCTGTGCGGAAGACCGGCGCATTGCTTTCTCCAGTTCCTGCATCAACGCCGTCCGCGGCTTCAACCTTGACAAGGCTTCTCCCATCTCTTAGTAAACATATATCTTATAAACTAAGACAATTAATTACTCACATTTCCTAACGCACGCAACCGAACGGAGCAAGCCATGCCGCGCCGTCCCCGCAAGGCCCTGATCATTGGCGGCGGCATCGCCGGCCCCGTCGCTGCGATCTTCCTCAAGCGTGCCGGCTATGACGTCGAAGTCTACGAGGGCTGGCCACATTCGAGCGGCATTGGCGGCGGCCTGCAGATCGCGCCGAACGGCATGCAGGTGATGGCCGAACTCGGCCTCGCCGACGAACTGATCCGTCAGGGCTCGATCGCCGAATCCTTCGATTTTTATTCGCAATCGGGCCGGAAGCTCGGCTCGATCAACCGCGACATGGAGAAGCGCTTCGGGCAGCCGGCGGTGAATCTGCGTCGCGCCACACTGCAGGCGATCCTCTTCAACAAGGCCTGGTGCTCGAATGCCGAGCTCTATTTCGAGAAGCGCCTGGTCAAGATCATCGACCGCCCCGACCAGCCGATCGTCGCCTATTTCGCCGACGGCACGACCGCCGAAGGCGATTTCCTGATCGGCGCCGACGGCGTGCACTCGAAGGTGCGGCGCCATGTGGTGCCGGACGGACCCAAACCCTTCGACACTGGGCTGATCGGCTTCGGCGGCTTCGTGCCCCGGTCTGTGCTCGAAGGCAGATCGATCGGCGGGCGCGTCGAGACCACGTTCGGCCAAAGCGGCTTCTTCGGTTACGGCTTCTGCAGCGCCGATCCCGCCGACGGCGTGATGTGGTGGAGCACGCAGCCCTCGCACGGTGTGGACGCCGCAACGTTCCGCGCCATGGATCAGGCGGCGTTGAAGCAGCATTTAAGCGACTTCCATCAAGGGTGGCACGATCCGATCCCGCGCATCATTGAGGCTGCCGAGAACATCGTGGTGACCGACACGCTCGATGTCGCAAGCTTGCCAACCTGGTCGCGCAAGCGCTCGCTCCTCATCGGCGACGCCGCTCATGCCACCAGCCCGCATGCCGGCCAGGGTGCTTCGCTGGCGCTGGAAGACGCGATGCGGCTCGGCAAGCTCATGCTGGCCGGACAGGAACTCGGCCTCACCTTCCAGAATTTCGAGCACGAGCGCCGCCCGCGCGCGGAAAAAATCGTCGCGATCGCCCGCCGCAACGGCAACAGCAAGCGCGAATTCAGCGCCGCGGGCGCATGGGTTCGTGATCAAGTGCTCAGCCTGCTGCTGCCGGTGACCTCGCGATGCATGGATTTCATGTACGTCTATGATCCGCGGGCGGCGTAGCTCGTAGGGTGTGGGCAAAGCGAAGGGTGCCACCTTTCTTGCACCGATCGTGGATGGTGGGCACGCTTCGCTTTGCCCACCCTACTCTACTTCTCCACCGCGAACGTCAGGCCGGCGTGATCGACCAGTCGCTTGATGAGTTTGTCCTTCATCGCAGCGCCCGGCGTCCAGATCCCGGCGGGAACGTCCGGCGCATCGCGCAGCAGACAGATCGCGCATTCCGAGATCATCTTCGCTGTCGATCCATAGCCGGGATCGCGGTCGCCCTTCACCGACGCGCGCGCCTGGCGTCCGTCAGGCGCAATCGCGACGTAGAGGAGATCGTAGCCGCCGTTCTCGCGTTCTTCCTTCGAAGGCCCCTCGCCCGGCTTCGGCGCATTCGGACCGGTCTTCTCGGCGTTCGCGGCCATCACCAGCTTGGCGTTGGCTTCGCCTTTCTCACCGGCACCGGTCAGCACCATCTCGTCGTAGATGAATTCCTTGCCGTAGGGGAAACCCATCAGCATGTTCGAGCGATGGACGTTGCGCGTGTTGATCAGCGCCATCATGAACGGCGCCGCCCATGACTGCAGGTCTTCCTCGTAGGCCGGCCTGTTGCCTTGCGGTTGTTTGGGGCCTTTGAATCCGGGCGTCAGCGCAAAGGGATCCTTCAGAATGGCCACGAGGCTGAGATCCTTGGCAACAGCATCGAAGGTCGCCTTGGCGCTTGCCGCGGTGCCGCCCGAGAGCGTGCCGCTAAGGTCGCGCACGCGGCCCTTGACGCGCGATGCCGGCGTGCCGAACACGCGTTTCGCCTCCTCCTGTACGAACAACGCGCCGAGCTCGAACGGCACGGAATCGAAGCCGCAGGAAAACACGATGCGCGCACCGCTCGCCTTCGCCGCAGCCTCGTACTTGTCGATGATCTGCCGCATCCAGATCGGCTCACCGCAGAGATCGAAATAATCGACACCCGCCTCCACGCAAGCTGCGACTAGGTCGTTGCCATAGAGCTGATACGGGCCGACCGTGCTGATCACGGATTTGGCCTGACCAACCATGGCTTTCAGCGACGCGACGTCGCTTGAATCGGCGACGATCAGCGGCGTGTCCGCAGGCGCGCCAATGGCGTCGCGCACCGCAGCGAGCTTGTCCTTGCTGCGCCCGGACATCGCCCATTTCAGGCTGTCGCCCTTGTAATGCTCAGCGAGATATTCGGCGACGAGCTGGCCGGTGAAGCCGGTTGCGCCATAAACGACAATGTCGAACTTCGACGACATAGGATGACTTTCCCTGAAACGAACGATTGCCCCTTCTTGTCATTGCGAGCCAAGCGAAGCAATCCATTTCACCGCTTGTGGAGACATGGATTGCTTCGTCGCTGGCGTTCCTCGCAATGACGGCAGGAGTTCCTATTTCTTCGCATACGACACGCCCATGCCGGCACGTACGTCGGCCTGGATGCCGTAGGGCGCGATCGGATAGCGCAGGCCGTTCTTGGCGAGCTGTTTCATGCCGGCAATCGCCTTGGCGAGATCGGCCGGCGGCAGCGCCATCAGCATCTCCTCATCAGGCACGCCGCCATAGCGCCGCTCGGCAAAGCAAGGCAGCGACAGCGACGGCTCGCGTGTCTTCAGCGCCCGCCCCCAGGAATCCGCACAGGCGGTTTCGCCAACCACGCCCCATTCGAACTTCTTGTAGCCAGTATATTGCAGGCCGTTGATCAGAATGATCATCTGCCCCGGCGTCGCATAAACGAGGCAGATGTGAGGCGGATTGAGCCGGCCGCTCGCGAGCGGGCTTGCCACGAACGCCTTGTACTGGCCATAGGGCACCACATCCAGCGCCTCCTGGCGCCTGCGCGCATCTTCCGCCGTGCCGTGCCAGACGCCGACATAGGATTCGCCCGCCAGCCATTTCTCGTCCTGGGGCGCCAGCCCGATCACGGCGCGGCATTGCGCACCGACAAGATCGTCGGCAGTGACGCCGACCGTCCAGCCGAGCCGCGAGGCCATGCTCACGATCTGGTCCGTGGTGTGGACCGCGGTCGGGCGCCGGATCTTCGGGATCGCCATCATGTCCTCGACCCGCTCGAACAGCTTCAGGCCGATCACGGTCGTCTTCAGCCTGAGCAGGCTGTTGAGATCGGCCACCATCGTGGCCGGATCGAACTGTTCGGGCGGTGTCTGCTGTTGCATGGCGTAAGCTCCCGGCTTGTTTTGCCCGATCTTAGCCCGATCGACAGCCGGTTGCGACCCACGTTCCAGGGCGTCACGACGGCGGATAGACCAGTGATGCGCCGTCCTCGCGCGCCGCGGCGGTCATTCTGGCAATTTCAGCGCGCGCCGGTCCCATCAAGTGGAAGACATCTCGTCCATGGTGGAGAAGGTAATCGGCAACGAACCGTCGATGGCAACGCCACCAGACGGCTTCCGAACACATGATCGCGCACCTCCGCTCCAAGCTCAATTGCTCCAGTTGCGATAACCCCTTGCGAAACTCGTCAGAGAGCGCGTAGTCCGCATAGTTGTGGAAGCTCTGGTTGATCCAGAAGCCATTGACTCCGGGCGGCACCGTTTTCGATTTTGATCGCCGGCCGCCGAGTTCCTCGATCCAGATATATCCGATCTGCCAAGCCGAGAGCGCCTCAGGCAGCTTGTCGAGATTGAACTGGGGATTGGTTCGTGACCGCGGGAAGCTACGGATGTCCACGACCATCCCGACTGAGCCGACTTTCAAGAGCTCGACGAATTCGACGATGCTGCGCGTCGCGTGACCGACCGTGTAGATGGGATTGACTTCGACCGGCATCATGCAAATGGAGATCGCTCGGCGTTGCTTCACACGATGAAGATAGACCGTTAAAATGCGTTTGGTAGTGGCCTGCACTGTTCGCTAAACAAGGAGGCTGCGGATGGCTGAGCGATTCAAGGTCGGCGATAGAGTCCGGTGGAACTCGGAAGCTGGGCATGTCAGCGGCACGATCATCCGAGTTCACGTCAAGGATTTCAACTACAAGGGCCATACGCATCACGCGAGCCCGGAATCACCGCAGTACGAAATCAAGAGCAGCAAAACAGACCATATTGCCGCTCACAAGGGTGAGGCACTTACCAAGCTGCCTGAGTAAGAGGCTTAACCTTGATCATGTCTCCCGGACTTACGAGTGATGCCCTAGTTGGTCGATGGCCCCGGCAGCAACGCGTCGGTTCGGCCAACGGCGCGATAAGCGATCAGGCCCATCCACTCGCGCACCGCAAGATCGGTCCGCGACAATCCATCGAGTGCGGTGTTGGTGAACCAGAAGACGTCGTTGCCTGTCCCGACCCGCCAGTCGACAGGATAAGGCTCAACCGGAAATCCCACCTTCCGGAACAGCCCAACCGATCGCGGCATGTGAAATGCTGAAGTGACCAGTAGCCAGCGCTCGCCCGGTTTCGGCGCCACCAGCGCCTTGGAGAATTCGGCGTTCTCCCACGTGTTGCGCGATTGCCGTTCCATGGTTAGCCGCGCTTTCGCGATGCCGAGGCCTTCGAATATCTCCGCCACGTAATCAGCTTCCTTGGCGTCATTGGAAATCAGGTTGGCGTTGCCGCCGGAAAACACGACTCGGGCATTCGGATATTTTCGCGCGAGCGCGGTCGCGGCGATGATGCGATCGGCCGCGTTACGCACGATCGGCGTATTATGTGACGCCGAAACGTCGGAATCGACCGGACCGCCAAGCACGATGATGCCATCGGGCGCGCCCTCCGCGGGATTCCACGGCGGAAAGCGCGCCTCGAGCGGATAGAGCAACAGGTTTCCAAGCGGCGAGAACCCGGCCACGACAAGCAGCACCATCACCGCGACCAAAAGCTTGCGGCCAAGCGCGGCAAACCGCGTCGCGAGCAGGATGGCCCCGAGCACGCCGATCCCAATCAGGAAATTGCCCGGCAGCAGCATGACGCCGAGCGTCTTCGACAGCACAAAAAACACCCGCGGTGGCCTCCGATCCGATCAACGGACAGCGCCATACCACAAACGGACCAGCATTCCATCTCGCGTGGATACGCATGGTGCTGATCCGCTTCATGGCCGCGGCATCGGCCCATACGATAATTTCCGCCGGAAGTGATCCGGCAACGATTGATCTGACTGCAAAAGCCCATTCTAAATGCAATGCGCGTCACACGTTACATGCTCGCCCGAGAAATCCCATGACACACCATCATCTCCCTGCGAGCCCCGAGACCTGCCACTGGGGCTTCTTCGAAGCAAAACTCAAGCCGGTGCTCGCGATCAAGAGCGGCGACGAGGTCACCATCGACACCGTCAGCGGCGGCCCCGACGTGGTGCCCGACCGGACCAAATTCCACATTCCGCCGGAGCTTGCGGACATCCATGCGAGGTCCGAGCGGATGCTGCCGGGCCACATCCTCACCGGGCCGATCGCGCTCGAGGGTGCCGAGCCCGGCGATGTGCTGGAGGTCGATATCCTTGACGTCGGGCTGCGGCAGGATTGGGGCTACAACCTGATCAAACCTCTCTCCGGCACCCTGCCCGATGATTTCCACGAGCCGCGCATCCTCAACATCCCGCTTGACCGCGAGCGCATGGTCGGCCGCCTGCCCTGGGGATTGGAGCTGCCGCTGAAACCGTTCTTCGGCGTGATGGGCGTGGCGCCACCGCCGGCCTGGGGCCGCATCACCTCGCTGATCCCGCGCGCGATGGGCGGCAATCTCGACAACAAGGAGCTCGGACCGGGCGCCAAGCTCTATTTGCCGGTGTTCGTGCCCGGCGCGCTGTTCTCGTGCGGCGACGGCCATGGTGTACAGGGCGACGGCGAGGTCTGCGTCACCGCGATCGAGACCGCGCTGCAGGGCCGCTTCAAATTGACGCTGCGCAAAGACCTGCGGCTCAACTATCCCCGCGCCGAGACCGCCGATCACTACATGACGATGGCGATGGACCCGGACCTCGACCAATGCGTGGTGCGCGCGCTGCGCGACATGATCGCGCTGCTCGGAGAGAAGCGGAATCTGTCGCGCGAGGATGCGTACACGCTGTGCAGCCTCGCCGCCGATCTGCGGGTAACGCAGACCGTCAACGGTGCCAAAGGTATCCACTGCATGATCGCAAAGGCGATCGCGCACGGTTGACCTGCCGCGGTCATTCCGGGGCGCACGAAAATGCGAGCCCGGAATCGCCGGCGTGCTCTGTTTCGTGACCGCGAGATTTCCGGGTTCGATGCTAGGTTTCGCCCGGGAATGACCGATTGCCGCACTTGTGCTTCGCAAGCAGCGCTCGATACAATCGACCCGATACAATCAAATAACGAAAACAAAAACGACAGGGAGACACATGCTGAAAGAGAGGCTATCGCCGGCCGAAGAGGCCGCCCGCGAACAGGAAATGCGGCAGGAGCTTGCCGCCTGCCCGCGCATCCTCGATCTGATCGCCCGTGGCCCGCTCGGCGATCCCAATGCGGAGTGCGTCATCTATCTGCGCTCGCCGCTCGATCCCAATCCGGTCACCCTCTCGAACGATCAGCTCATGGGCTCGGTCAAGGCGGCGGAAAACTTCTTCCGTCGTGAGGGTATCGGCAAGGAGAATGCGGTCGCGATCCTGCTGCCGAGTTGCCCGGCCGCGATCGCCGCGATCTGGGGCGCGGCGGCCTGCGGCATCGCCGAGCCGCTCAATTTGCTGTTCACACGCGAGGCCATCATCGCCCAGCTCAATGCCATCAAGGCAAAACTGCTGCTGGCGCCGCCACCGGGCATGCCGGGCGGGCTCTACGAGAAGATCGAGGGCCTGCAGGGCGACGTGCCGTCGCTGAAGCGCATCGTGATCGCGCCGCTCGACGGCACCATCTCGTTCGATGGTGAGGTGCTCAAGCCCGATCCGACGTGGCGTGACGATTACGGCCAGTCGAAGGATTTTTCCGAAGCCGACCGCGTTGCCGTGATGCTGCCGACCGGCGGCACCACCGGTCATCCCAAGGTGGCTCGGCTCACCAACCGCGCGATGGTTGCTTCCACGGTCTCGTCGCGCATGGCGCTCGACTTCCGAAAGGGCGAGCGCTGCACGGTCACGCTGCCGCTGTTCCATGTCGGCGGCCTGTTCTGCACGGTCGCCAACAGCCTGTCGGCCGGCGCGACCATGTTCATCCCCGGCCCCGCCGGCGCGCGCGATCCGGCGCTGATCACGAATTTCTGGAAGATCGTCGAGAAGTACCGCGTCAACGTCAACGGCAATGTCCCGACCGCGCTTGGCGCCATCGCAGGCGTCCCGGTCGGCGACGCCGACATCTCGTCCCTGCGGGTGACCGCCACCGGCGCCTCGATCTGCCCGCTGGAGATCGAGCGCCGCTATCTTGCGGCTTGGGGCGGCCCCTGCATCCAGCAGCTCTACGGCATGACCGAGCTTGCCGGCGCCATCACCCATGACGTCCACGGCATCAAGCCGCGGCCCGAAGCCGTCGGCACCCGCAATCCGCTGGTCGAGCTTGCGATCCTCGCGGGCGGCAAGCTGCACACCGGGCCGTGGCCTTCGCCGGTCGGCGAACTCTTGACCCGCGGGCCGCAGGTGTTCGCGGGCTATGTCGACAAGAAGCAGACCGAAGACGCTTTCCACGATGGCTGGCTGCGCACCGGAGACATCTGTCGGATCGACGCCGACGGCTTCGTCTACATCATGGGCCGCGCGAAGGACGTGATCATCCGCGGCGGCCACAACATCGATCCGCGCTCGATCGAGGACGCGGCACTGCAGTTTCCGGGCGTCGCGCTCGCCGCGGCGGTCGGCCGCCCCGACGCTTACGCGGGCGAGGTGCCGATGCTGTTCGTGTCGACCCAGCCCGGCGTCCAGGTCGATCCGCTGGCGCTTGCCGCGTTCGTCCAGGAGAACATCCCCGAGCCGCCGGCGCGGCCGCGCGCGGTCTCGGTGATCTCGGAAATGCCGGTGACGCCGGTCGGCAAAATCTTCAAGCCGAAGCTGCGCGAGATCGCCGCCGGAGACGCCGCGCGCGAATTGCTTGCCGCGGAAGGCCTCGCCAAGGAGGTGAACGTGGAAGCGATCACCGATCCGTCGCGCGGGCTTTATCTGCGCGTCAGCGCCGCGCCCGACAAGGCGGAGACGGCCGGCCGGTTGCTGCAGAAATTTCCGGTGAAGGTCGAGGTCGAGGCGTCCTAGAGCATGATCCGGAAAAGTGGAAACCGGTTTTCCGAAAAGGTCATGCTCAAACAAAGAGAGGAGATCATGATCCGATTCCGTCTAATCGGATCATGATCTACGCCTCATAGCTTCGATCGCAGCATCAGCCTGGCCACGAACATGACGCTGGTCTTTCCGACCAGCGCCGTTCCACTGACCTGCGCGGTGTCAGCCGAATAGAGACCGGTGAAACCGCAGGTCACATCGCGCCCGCCGAACAACGGCAGCACGCCGGCGGACTTGGTGTGCTCGCTGGTGGTGAGCTCGCCGCGCCATTTGCCGTGATCGGCGCTGTAGGAGCCCGAGTAGTAGAAATACGAATCTCCGCCCGCGATCCTGCCGTCGTGCAGCACGATGACGCCGTTGGCGCGGCCCTGCCCGCCCTCGGTCATCTCGATCTGAATGGTGTAGAGCCCGTTCGTTACTGTCATTGCGCCCGAATTTCCGACCGCATCATCGTCGGCCTGGGTGACAGGAAGCAATCCCATAAATCGTGAAATCCTCGCGCGTTTCGCCGCGCCCTCGCCGCCTGGCTCTGGGCGCTGTACACGGGGCGCGCGCGTTATCCCCAGACCACGATGAAATTTTCTCATTATTTTACAATAGGATAGCGCGCGAAAAGCGAATCAGTTTGACTGACCGGTGTAAAACTAAATAGAGTCTGAATAGATACTTTTCTGTACAGGCGTAAAAGGCTAGCGTTTTGCCATGGCCACGGAGAAAGCCGAGACCGATCGCATTCCCGTCACTTTGGCGCTCTCGACCATCGCTTACATGGAGAAGCTGGTGAGACAGGGTACCCATGGCACCAGCGTCCCCGGCGTCGCCCGGACCTTGATCGAGGAAGGCATCCGCCTCGCTATCAAGGATGGGCTGTTGTCGATCCGCGACAACGGCAAGCCGTGAAGTGAGGCGTCAGACGGTCCGGCTGAAGGGTGGTCAAGCCAACCCGGAAACTTTCCGGCAACCTGGGACCATCGCCATGACCGCCATCCTATCGATCTGGACCCCCGAACGCGTCGAACAGCTCAAGCGCTGCTTCGATGCCGGACTGACCTGCCGCGAGATCGCCGTCGACATCGGCGTCAGCCGCAACGCGGTGATCGGCAAGCTCTCCCGTCTCAATCTGACACGGGAGCCGCGCGACGACGACGCCACACGACCGGCGCGGAAAGCCTCGCCCCGTGCGCCGCGCGCGAGGACAGTGCGGCATCAGATCCGGATGCTGCAGGCCGAATACGGCGAGGCGCCGCCGGAAGAGCCGATCGCGAACGGCCACTGCTGTTCGCTGCTCGAACTGGACGAGCAGCGCTGCCGCTGGCCGGTCGAGACGCCTGATGCCAGCGATTTCCGCTTCTGCGGCAACCGGCCGGTCGACGGCCTGCCCTATTGCGCCGGCCACGCCCGGCTCGCCTACCAGCCCAGCCCTCGTGCACGAGTTGCGCGCGGCTAACCCAGCCGCCAGCCAACGTCCGCCTTGATGCGCTCTAGGAATTCCGGCGTGTAGGCCTGTTCCGGCGTCTGGCGCACGCGCTCGTCCAGCACATGGGCGTCCTCGCCGACCAGGATGCGCCAGCGATCGGCCTTGACGCCGTCGAGGATGATTTTGGCCGCGGCGGCCGCCGTGGTCGGCGCATCATCATGAAAGGTCCGCGCGCGATCGAGCGCGGCCTGCTGGATCTCCTGGTCCGACATCGCATCGACATCGATCCCTGCGCCCTTCATCCGCTGGCGCGCCTGCAGGATTTCCTGCTCGGTGAGCTGGTCGGATTCCGTGCCGATCTGCACCTTGCGTGAGTTGGAGACGATCGAGGTGCCGATATGGCCGGGCATCACCACCGAGCACTTGATATGCGGCGCATTCAGCCTGAGGTCGTTCATCAGCGCCTCGGAGAATCCCTTCACCGCGAATTTCGCAGCGCTGTAGGCAGTGTGCGCCACGCCCATGCCGACGCTCGCCCAGAACCCGTTGACGCTGGAGGTGTTGACGATATGCCCCTCGTCCGCCTTCACCAGGAGCGGCAGGAAGGTGCGGACACCGAGATAGACGCCGCCCCAGCAGATGTTGAAGGTGCGCTCCCACTGCTCGCGCGTATTGGTGAACAGGCTGCCACCGCCGCCGATGCCGGCATTATTGAACAGCAAGTGGATCTTGTCGGTCGCCTGCTGCTCGATCACCTCGTCGCGAAAGCGCTTGAGATGATCCTCGATCGAGACGTCGGCAATATGGGTGGTGACGCGCAATCCCTGCGGCAGCTTCTCGGTTTCGCAGAGCCGCTTCGTCTCCGCCATCGCCTCCGCTGAGACGTCGCACATCGCGACATTGCAGCCCTCCGCCACGAGCTGACGCGCGAGCTCGCGTCCCATGCCCGTGCCGCCGCCCGTGATCACAGCAATCTTCCCTGCAAATTCCTTCATTGGAGACGCTTCCCTGCTTCTTGTTGTTGGTTGATGCGTCCCATTCCACAAGGCGGGAAATCGACGCCCAGCGTTTGTTGTGCCGGTGACAGCGAGACTAGCGAATGTCGAAGCCGCGATCCAGTTGCGGCGCGTTCAGCTAGCCGCTACATCGCCTCGCGATCAGCCTCAGCCACGGCCCCGAGTGGAACGCGCTCATCAGCACGTACATCGGGACCATTCCCGCGAACGGCGACGTGACTTGCGAGCAGAGCATATCGGGCGCGCCGCCGACGACGGCGGTGAGCAACGCCATGACCGCGAAGGTCGGCGCGGCCGCAAGCGATAGCCAATCGGCTGCCGACATCTTCGTTGTGACGCTCGAACGTTGCAACGGCGAAACCTCGTTCGCCGCCTCAATGTCGAGCTTTGGGCAATCTGCCGTCATCGTCGTTCCCTGTTCTCGATATCGCTCGTCGCGGGGCCGGGGCCGACCGTCAGCACCGTGACGACGGCCTCCACCCACTCCACCGTGGCGGTGAGGAATGTTGGGGAAAGGATCGTCCAGTCGACCATGAGCCGATCTCCTCGCTGCGTACTGGTCTGTAACGGTGAGGTAGACTAGGACCGGGCGCTGAAGGGGTGAGAGTGACAAGTGTGACGGGATTGCCATGGACTCGCTGATCACGGCCGCCGCGCGCGCACTCGCGATGGGCGATCCACTCGGCGCATTGAACCGCGTGGCGCTGCGCGAGGACGCGCCGGCGCTGGCACTGCGCGGGATCGCGATGGCGCAGCTCGGCGATTTCGTCCGCGCCAAGGCTCTGCTGCGCAGCGCCGCGCGCGCCTTCGGCCCGAAGGAGGCGATCGCGCGCGCCAGATGCGTCGTCGCGGAGGCCGAAATCGCGCTCGCCTCCCGCGACCTCGGATTCCCCGCCAAGGCGCTCGACGCCGCGCGCGCGACGCTCGAAGCGCACAGCGATTTCGTCAACGCCGCGCATGCGCGCTATCTCGAGATCCGCCGCCTGCTCCTGATCGGACGCCTCGATGACGCCGAGCGCAGGCTCGCCGATCTTGATCCAGCGCCCTTCCCGCCGACCTCAAGGGCCGCGCACGAATTGGTCGTTGCCGGCATCGCGATGCGCCGCCTCCGCACCAAGCCGGCTCGCGCCGCACTCGCGCGGGCCGAGGCCGCAGCGCGGCAGGCACGGATTCCTGCGCTGACGGCAGAGGTCGAAAGCGCGGCCCTTCTGCTCGGCACACCCGCGGCGCGCCTCGTTGCACGCGGCGAGGAGCGCCCGCTCCTGCTCGATGAGGTCGAGGCGTTGCTGGCGTCGAAGTCGCTGGTCGTGGATGCGTGCCGTTATGTCGTGCGCGAGAGGGACATGACGGTTTCGCTTGCCACACGTCCGGTTCTGTTCGCGCTCGCCCGCGCTCTGGCCGAAGCCTGGCCCAGCGACGTGACCAGGGAGATGCTGATTGCACAGGCATTCCGCGGTAAGCATGCCGATGAATCGCATCGCGCGCGGCTGCGGGTCGAGATCGGGCGGCTTCGCAGCATGCTGCGCACGCTCGCCGACGTCAGCGCGACCAAGCAAGGGTTCGCACTCGTGCCGCACCAGGCACGCGACATCGTTGTGCTGGCGCGCCCGGTCGAAGAGGAGCATGCGGAGGTGCTCGCCTTTCTGGCCGACGGCGAGTCATGGTCGAGCTCGGCGCTGGCGCTGGCGCTCGGCGCCAGCCAGCGCACCGTGCAGCGGGCGCTCGACGCGCTTGCGGCCAGAGACAAGGTGCAGTCGTTCGGCCGCGGGCGCGCACGCCGCTGGGTGACCCCGCCTTTGCCGGGTTTCGCGACGACCTTGTTACTCACCGCGCCAGTGCCGAATGGCTAGGGTGCCTCCAGTTTCGAACAGCGAGGAGGAAGCATGATCACGTCAGCAGCCGAAATCATCCGCGAATACGGGCCCTTCCCGGGCGTCGACAGCGTCCATGGGCTGACCTACGACGGCAAGCTCGTCTGGTTCGCGTCCGGCGACCGGATCAGCGCCATGGACCCGGCGAGCGGGGACACGGTGCGCTCGATCGATGTGCCCGCGCATGCCGGAACGGCGTTCGATGGCCAGCATCTGTTTCAGATCGCCGAGGACCGCATCCAGAAGATCGATCCGAAAAGCGGCCGCGTGCTCGCGACGATCCCCTCGCCCGGCGGCGGCGGCGATTCAGGCCTGGCCTGGGCCGAGGGCACGCTCTGGGTCGGACAGTACCGGGAGCGCAAGATCCACCAGATCGATCCCAAAACCGGAGCGATCCTCCGTACCATCCAGTCCAACCGCTTCGTCACCGGCGTCACCTGGATCGACGGCGAGCTCTGGCACGGCACCTGGGAAGGCGACGAAGGCGATCTGACCAGAATTGATCCCAAGACGGGCGAGGCCCTGGAGCGCCTGGCGCTGCCGCCCGGCGTCAGCGTGTCGGGGCTCGAGTCCGACGGACGCGATCAGTTCTTCTGCGGCGGCGGCACCAGCGGCAAGGTCCGTGCGGTGCGCAAGCCCAAGCGAAGCGCACGATAGCGCGTTTTAGAGCGAAGCATTCCCTCGGACTTGATCCGAAGGTGGACACCGATTGGAACGCGGCGCACCTGCGCCGCGTTTTGCGTTTTGAACCTTGAGCCGTCTGCGCCGACCTACGTCCGGGGAGGCAATGGATTGGAGGCCATCATGACCGATTGGCACGATACCATGGTCGATCAGCCCGAGGCTGGCAGCGGGGCCTACGTCACCGGCTGGACCATCAGCGGTCTCGCCGTACTCGGCACCATCGTCGCCGTTTGGGTGCTTGGCATCTAGGCCGCACCTGATAAGTCCGGCCTACAGGGTGTCCGGCGTCTTCAGCTCGTGCTGGATCTGCTCTTCCTTCAGCTGGCGCTCCGCTTCGTGCCAGAAGCGCTCTTCTTCATTTTCGGGGCTTCCCGCGGCTTCCCACAATCGATAGGCGCGCGCTCGGATTGCCTGATCGTCTATCTTCATTGGCCCAGCTCCTTCCGGACCGTGGCAGCGCTGTTGCCAACCTTGTCGACAGCCTTCTGGAGCTGCTCTCTCGTTACCCCGAGTTCTCTGGTCCAGTACTTGACCTCGAAGTTCTCGTGCATGTTGATCTTCGAGCGGTCGCGTTGATCCCTCTTGGTCAGATTATCCATGGCGGTTCCTCTTCTTGCGGATAGAACGCCAGAACACATTGCAGGTTCCCGGCAGGCAGATGGCCCTGTTCGCCAGCATCAACGGACGCTGCTCTCCGCACATGATCGGCACCTCAATGGCACCAGGAGGATTACTGCTGACGTACGTGAGCAGCTCGAGCTGTCAACAAGCGAACATCTCGATAGGCTGGAATTGAAACCGTGGCTGAACCCGGCAAGCAACTTCGCGCGGAGCGCCCAAGCGGTAAAAATATACGGGGAACATTACCTATGTTAAATCATTTATTTATTTAATGATGTATTTAATTTTGGCATTTAATATCTAGTCAGCTTTTGGAGAAGTCCAATGAAGATCGGGTTCGGCATTGCCGCCGCGATTTTGGCCCTCGCTCTGACGACCGTCATCCCGCCTGTGCAGGCCTGCAATGGCGGGGGGAACTGCGAGGACGCGCCCGGTCAGAACAAGCCGGGTCACTACAGCGGAGCCCCCGGGCCGATCGCCGGCGCAGGCCTTCCGATCCTCGCCGTTGGCTACGGTGTCTATTGGCTGATCAGGCGCCGCCGTCGGCAGGACTGATATTTTTCGGGTGGACGCACCAACAGCCGTCGGATGGCACTCTCCGCCGCGTCGGCCGCCGGGACCGCGCGGCTTGCCCTTTGTTGGAAATCTGCCAGCGCTCGGCGCGGACCCGCTTGGCTTCTTTGCTGAACTAGCGGATCGGTACGGCGACTTCGTCTCGCTCAATCTTGCCGGATGGCCGGCCCTTTTTATCAACGATTTGCCTGCGATCGAGAAGGTCCTCCTGGAGGACCATCGAAACTACATCAAGCACAAGTTCTTCTGGCGCCATGTGACGGCGGTGTTCGGGAAAGGCCTGCTCACCAGTGAAGGCGAGCTTTGGCACCGCCAGCGTCGCTTGGCTGCGCCTGCCTTCGCCGGCCGGCAATTGCTTGCTTACGACGGCGCGATGGTGGCCCTTGCTCACCAGCTGCTTGATGGCTGGCAAGATGGCGAGATCATCGACATCCATCCCGAGATGATGGGACTGACGCTGCGGATCGCGGCCAAGACGCTCTTCGATTCCGAGGTGGAGCGAGACATTCACGACATGGATCTTGCGGTCAACGACCTCACCGTGGAGATCGCATCGCGCTACAAGCGCCCGATCCTTATTCCGGACGCGTTTCCGCTGCCCGGCCACCTCAGATACCGGCGCTCGATCCGGACGATTGAAAGAGTAGTCTCGTCCATGATCGCTGAGCGGCGCGCCAGCGGCGTGGAACATCGAAATGATTTTCTGTCGCGTCTGATGGCAGCGCGCGACGACGCAGGAAAACCGGTGTGCGACTCGTTGCTTCGCGACGAGGCGATCACGCTCCTTCTCGCAGGGCACGAGACCACGGCCCTGGCACTTTCCTGGACATGGTTTCTACTCGGCCAGCATTCGAACACCGAGGCGCGCATGGCCGCGGAAATCGCCGAAGTGGTTGGCGATCGCCCCGTCACAGCCGAGGATGTTCAGCGCCTGAAATTCACGGAAAGCGTCGTGATGGAAGCGATGCGGCTTTACCCGCCCGCGTGGGCCATCGGCCGGGAATCCGTGCAAGCGTTCGACCTTGGCGGCTACTCTTTCGGAGCGGGGACAACCATCTTCATCATCCCATGGGTCCTGCATCGCGACCCGCATTATTTCGAGGAGCCGGAGACTTTCCACCCCGAACGCTGGATGGGCGACCTCGAGCGCAAGCTACCCCGCTTCGCCTATATGCCGTTCGGCGGCGGACCGCGCGTCTGCATCGGCCAGCGTTTCGCGATGATGGAAGCCGTCCTGGTGCTGACGACCATGGCGCAACGTTTCTCCATGGAATGGCTGCCAGACGGCAAGGTGACGCCATTTCCGTCGATCACGCTGCGCCCTCATGGGGGCGTGTGGCTCAAGGTCAAGGAGCGTCGGACAACGAATGGTCGGAGCGGCGGGATTTGACCCCCAGCCCCAATCGCCCAGGCGTGGTCCGAGTTCTTTGACTCCGCTTTTTTGGAAACCGCGAAAAGTGTGAACCATTTCACACACGAGGTAGCATGGTCTTGCTAAGATGCTGTTACTGGGATTTCAGGGCACCAGTTGAGACAAACGCCGCCGGGACGCTGTATTTCGAGCCCGGCGGCGCAATTTTGCGGACCAACGTTGAGGCCGAGCCTGAGCCTGCGACAGCCTCATATCGATGGTTAGGCAGCCACTGCATTCCCATAGCTTCACAATTGACTTCCTCTCCACATTGGAGGCTCGATGACCGACGATAAAGTCACCCGTCTGCGGGCCCATACCAACAACATCAGCCGATATCGGCGGCTGCTTGGCACCAATCTCTCAGACCTTGAGCGCGGGTTTGTCGAAAGGCGCTTGAACGAGGAAAGGTTGGCTGTGCAAAGCTTGACCAATTCTCCCGTTTCGACTTGTCGCTTGGACTGGAGCGGCCCGCCAGCGTGAACCGACCGTTGGTCGGGCGCCTCCGCACGTTGTTACACTTGTAACTCTCAGATCATGGCTCTGCCGCCCAGCGCAGGGTAAAGCGTTGGCATAGACCGAAGGGTGATCTGATGAAAAAGGACGACGTGATCTGCCCTAAATGTGGGGCAGGCTTCCGCAGGATCGAGCTGTCATCCGGAAAGAGCGAGCCAGGCGAATATCGCTGCCCGGCTTGCGGCACATCGCTGGAGATTTTCAACGGCGACAGCTCGATCGCTTACCGCTTGACGATCCAGCCGTCGATTAGGGCCTTCAAAGATTAAACGGTCCCTCGGTACAGGAACGAAAAACCCGGCAGGTGCGGCCCGCCGGGTCATTCGCAAATATGATCAGGTAATACGATGCGGCAATTAAATCCTGAAGTATGTAACGAGGGAATGAAATTCGCGTCAGTAAGAATGCGGAGACCCCCCTGGTGCACACAGGTGTGCACGGACGCGAACACCAACGACCCGAGCGCCCTCTCGAAGGAAGCCCGCCATTTGCGACGGGCTCAAGGCTAGGGAGGCGCGTTTGAGGACGCCGTTTGAGTCTACAGCGATTCGCGCTTGTCTCGTGTGTTGCAGTTTACACACCCTGCGAGGTGGCAGCGTATTTGACGGCCGTCGAACACATCAGAAAGGCGAAGCGCCCACAATAAGGTTCGTCGCGGACGCCCTCGTAGAGACCTCGCCGCAATGAACTGGTCGCTTTTCATTTTTGCCAAGTGAAGAACCAGGCCCTCTTTGTGCAAGCTTCTTAAAATTCAAGTTGAATGGCACAATTTGCACTCACATCCCGGCAGCGGTTGTGCTTCGGTGGACGTGCGATCTCTCGCTGATCATCTCAGCCCCCTAGCCCAATGGTCGGTTGAGAGGGAGCGACGCCCCGGCGCGATCCCCACGATCCGCCGGGGCACGCACTTCCGCCGGCCGCATCAAGGTGCAGGCTGAAAGGACACGGATGAGGTTGCGAGGCTCTTCGCACCCTCCTCTCTTTGCTGCGTGTCGATCAAAGCGGCAGCAATTCAAGCCTTGATAAACGGCGCACCTATTTTAGCCAGTGTCGATTGCGAAGCCTGAACCAAGGCCAAGTCGATGAAGACAAACCTTCATCGAGATTGCATTGAGGTTCGCTCCTCAAATGTCGCTCGATACATGTCTCTTAGACATTTTAAATCACGATGGAGGTAGCCCCATGTCGATCGTGCAATTTACTCGTTTCAGAACCGATAAGGCCGAGGAAATGACCCAGATTGCCAGGCGGGCGAAGAAGATCTTTGAAAAACACGGTGCCGAATTTCTTCGGCTGTCCCGTTTCCACACTGGCGTGTGGGCAGGAGAATGGCTGGTTACGACACGCTACGCCAGTTGGGAAGCTTACGGCAAAGTGCAGGAGGCCGTGGCAAAGGATCCGGAGTTCGTGCAGTTGCAGGCTGAGGGAATGAAGATCGCCGAACTGCAGGGCCGCAACATCGCTGTCGGCATCGATCTCTAGCGACCCACATTAAGCGCGGAGGCCGCTGGAGCCATGCCGGCGGCCTTTTCAATTTCGATAGATTGCGCTCGGAGTTGCGCTACTCTGCGCTCGGCAATGCGCTTAGCGATGCCGATGACCGAGGGCGCCAGCAATCAACGCACCGCGATTCTGGCGTCGCCACCGTCGGCTTTAAGCCCCCGCAGACGGAACAATCATGAGCAGGTGCTCGTTAATTTGCCTTTCCGGCAAGGAGACCGAGGAATGAGGATAAAAACCGTAGCTCTCGGAGCGGCGCTGGTGCTGTGTAACCTGGGGACGTTCAGCGTTGCAGCCTATGCGCAGGAGACCAGAGTCGTTCGTGAACCACGGGCAAGGGCGATCGTCAGGGTGCCCATCGTCAGGGAAACTCCTTATTGGGATTATTACATTGTTCCACGATATCGTTATCGCCCTGAGGACGACCGGGTCGATCCATACGGCCCGCCCGTAGCGCCGGTGATACGCTACGGAAATCAAGAGGTATATATTCCGCGATGGTGGTGGTACTGACCGTCCAGATGTAAGCGCGCACCGGCAGAGCTATGCAGGCCATCAGGACAAAGGGCGCGATCACCGCGCCCTTTTGGTTTTCAATCTCCGGGTCGAGACTATCGGCAAGTGTCCCAGAAGCCGAAGGCAACCCGACATCTGCGCCGGTCCTGATTGAATCAGAATCGAAGCTCTAGATCCTTGTTTTGACACGTTCTCTTCACGCGAACCGGTATCCGCCCTCGGATCAAGTCCGAGGGCATGCTCCGCCCAAAGACGCTCTAGGAGGCCCCCGCCGGATGCACCGGCTCGCGATGGATCTCGCGCCCGACTCGCTGACGACCACGATCGCAAGGTCCGGTTCGGTGGGAGCCTCTTTGCGGAAATGTGCGGCGAGGATCCTGCTGTATTCGATAGCTTCGGCATCCGATGAAAACTGCTTCCCGATCCGGTCGCGGATCGGAACACCGTCTTTCCGGTCGAAATAGAAGGTCTGCACGTTCGTTTGCCTCTGATCTGGTGGCGCAGGCGAGTGGCGAAAGGCTCCTCCACGCTATGGCGCCGACGGGAACTTCAGCTTGATCTGCCTCAATCTGGGCTGACCGGCTTGGTCGGGTCGGTTTTTGAGCGTTCCAAAAACTGGCGCTCGCGGCTGAGATTGAGGGCGTATCGCGGGCGCAGGACTGGACCTGGCGAGTTCAATCCGATCGCGCCTTGCGCGAAGCCCTGATCGCAGCTAATGGAACGGCATCGGAGCGTGGCGCAGCCCGGTTAGCGCACTAGTCTGGGAGACTAGGGGTCGAAGGTTCAAATCCTTTCGCTCCGACCAAACTTTCAATAGTTATGCTCTGGGCGATTTACCGGCCTTCGCCGTCCTTCATCGCCAAATCCAGCATCTCCCGGCAACCAATCAGGTCCTGGAGCGCGCGCTGCAGGCGTTCGCGGTCGGCGGCGGGGATGCCGCGGGCCGGTGCGGCTGCCGGCGTGGGCTGGGCAGCCGGCGCTTGCCGGCCCTTGAACGGGGCGAGGATGCCGTCCTCGTCGGGGTCGACGAAGCGGTAATCGATCTCTATGGCGTTGCCGTCATCAAATTCCTCGTCCTCGGCATCGTTATCCTGGCCGGCGGTCTCCTCCTCCTCGTCGGATTCCCGCAGGCTCTGGCCGATCGCCTCCTCGACGGCGCCAAAGGAGATTGCCGCGCTCTGGTCGGAGATCGCCTGGACCGACTTGATGCCGTGCTCCTTCAGGATCCGCTGCACGCCGCGGATCGTATAGCCTTCGCCATACAGCAGGCGGCGGATGCCCTTGAGCAGGTCGACATCGTCGGGGCGATAGTAGCGGCGGCCGCCGCTACGCTTCATCGGCTTGATCTGCGCGAACCGCGTCTCCCAGAAACGCAACACGTGCTGGGGGATGTCGAGCTCGTCGGCCACCTCGCTGATGGTACGGAATGCATCGGGCGCCTTTTCCAAATGCCCGCTCCTTCTCCTAGAGCATGATCCGCACAAACGCGCTCGCGACAACGCCATGCGCCGGCGCGGAGATCACGCTCAAACAACGATAGCGCGGGATGACGATTCGAAGAAACGCCATCACGTCCAGGAAGGAATTATCCGCTCTTGCCTTCGCCGTTGGTCGACCCGTTGTGGCCGTTGATCCGCTGCTTCAGGATCGCCGACGGCTTGAATACCATCACCCGCCGCGGCGAGATCGGCACTTCGGTGCCGGTCTTCGGATTACGTCCGATGCGCTGGCCTTTCTTGCGCACCATGAAGGAGCCGAAGGACGAGAGCTTCACCGTTTCGCCCTTTTCCAGGCAGTCGGTGATTTCCTTCAAGACAAGTTCGACAAACGCCGAGGATTCAGTGCGCGACAATCCCACCTTCTGGTAGACCGCCTCGCACAAATCGACTCGTGTGACTGTTTTACCGGTTCCGGTCATCGCCTGCCCCGCACTCTCGGCGAACAAAATTTGTCCCCTGAAATTAGAGGGTTAGCAGGCAATGGTCAACAGTGGCGATAATGCAGCAGCCTGCCAAAATCGTCAGGGAGGTGTCTTTTCTGATTGCACGCTTCACCAGCGAACGAGCGCCGAGCCCCAGGTGAAGCCGCCGCCCATCGCTTCGAACAGCACGAGATCGCCCTTCTTCACGCGTCCATCCTGCACCGCAACTGATAGCGCCAGGGGAATCGATGCCGCCGAAGTGTTGCCGTGGCGATCGACCGTCAGCACCACCTTCTGCGGCGCAATATGGAGCTTGTGCGCCGAAGCATCGATGATCCGCTTGTTGGCCTGATGCGGGATGAACCAGTCGATGTCCTCCGCGCTGGTGCCGGTGGCGTTGAAGGCGTCGACGATCACGTCGGTGATCATGCCGACCGCGTGCTTGAACACTTCGCGGCCTTCCATTCGCAGGTGGCCGACCGTCCGGGTCGATCCCGGGCCGCCGTCGACGAACAGCTTCGCCTTGTGGCGGCCGTCGGAGCGCAGATGCGTGGTCAGTACGCCGCGGTCGGACGATGTGCCCGGCTGCTCCTGCGCTTCCAGCACCACCGCGCCGGCCCCGTCGCCGAACAGCACGCAAGTGCCGCGGTCGTTCCAGTCGAGGATGCGCGAAAAGGTCTCGGCGCCGATCACCAGCGCCCGCTTGTAGGCGCCGGTGCGCAGGAAATTGTCGGCGGTCGCCAGCGCGAAGACGAAGCCGGAGCAGACCGCCTGCAGATCGAAGGCCGCGCCATGGGTGATGCCGAGCCCGTTCTGCACCGCGACTGCGGTCGCTGGAAACGTGTTGTCCGGCGTCGAGGTCGCGAGCACGATCAGGTCGATATCCTGCGCATCGAGGCCGGCGTTCGCCAACGCCGCGCGCGCGGCATTAATGCCGAGATGGGAGGTGAACTCCCCCTCGGCCGCGATGTGCCGCTCCCGAATGCCGGTGCGCTGCACGATCCATTCGTCAGACGTATCGACGCGGGTCGCCAGTTCGGCATTGGTCAGGACCCGCTCCGGCAAATAAGAGCCGCAGCCGAGCACGACCGATCGTATCGCAGTCACGAGACAGCCTCCTGCGCGGTCTGCGCTGAGGCCAGCGCGCTGCCGTCGCGGTTGAGCATCTGATTGATCTTGGTGAGGAGATCGTAGTGGGCCATCTCATAGCCAACATCGACCGCATAGGCAAAGCCTTCGGAGTTGATCCCACCGTGACTTTTCACCACCAGGCCCTTCAGGCCGAGCAGCACCCCGCCATTGGACTTGTTGGGGTCCATCTTGTCGCGGAGCGCCCGGAAGGCGCCGCGGGCCAGGAGATAGCCAATGCGCCTCGGCCAGGTCTGGGACAGGGCATTGCGCAGAAAGTCCACCATCTGCCGCGCAGTGCCCTCTGCCGCCTTTAGCGCGATGTTGCCGGCATATCCCTCCGTGACGACCACATCGGCGATGCCCTTGCCGATGCCGTCGCTCTCGACGAAGCCGATATAATCCAGCTGCGGCAGGTTCATCGCCCGCAACAGCTCCGCCGCCTCGCGAATCTCCTCATGTCCCTTCATCTCTTCGCGGCCGATATTGAGCAGCCCTACGGTCGGCCGCTCCACGTTGAATCGGACGCTGGCCATCGCGCCGCCCATCAGTGCCAGCGCCACCAGGTGCTGTGCGTCGCCGCCGATGCTCGCGCCGAGGTCGAGCACGATGGTGTCGCCACGCACGGTCGGCCACAGCGCGGCGATCGCCGGGCGGTCGATTCCGGGCAACGTGCGCAGGTTGAACCGCGCCATCGCCATCAGCGCGCCGGTGTTGCCGGCTGACACCGCGACATCGGCCTCACCGTGCTTCACCGCGTCGATCGCAAGCCACATCGAGGAGGTCTTGCGGCCGCGCCTGAGCGCCTGACTCGGCTTCTCATCGTTGCTGATCGCAACATCGGTATGGATCACGCGCGAGGCCGCCTTCAGGGCGGGATGCGCTGCCAATTCCGGCTCGATCAGCTTGCTGTCGCCAAACAGCAAGAATTCGGTGTCGGGATGCCGGCTCAACGAGATGGCGGCGCCAGGGACGACGACCGATGCGCCGTCATCGCCACCCATGGCGTCAAGCGCGATTCGAACCTTTTTAGGCATGAACGTCCCGGAAACCTGCTCTCGGCGGCCTTGAAGCGGACCGGCCACCCGTTTGAAAGCCACCGCCATCAGCGATGTCTATCGCGGTCAGCGATGTCTGTCGCGCAAGCGATGTACGGCCGAAGGCAACGGCGCGCCCGGCCGGGCCGCGACAATAACCTGTCCCCATTCTGACACAACCTCTTCACCACGCTTTACCGGTTGGCTCAGGGTTGCGGGAACGCGGAGGCATCGACGCAGGATATTTCAACTTATTCAATATCTTATCTCAGATTTATGAGAATGCAACGGATCGATTTCGCGCGATGGTTCGCCCTCATAATCCACTTTAACCGGAGCCTATTTCCCGTTGGATTTCCCTTTCGGCTTGTTTCCACCGGGCGTTTTCGGCGCGGCCTGCAGCGCTTTCAGGGCGGCAAACGGGTGGTCCTCGGGATCGGCGGCCTCGACCACCGGCTCGAAAACGGCATCCGCCTTGCGCGGATAGGGGTCGATCGCGAGGAACAGCGCGTCGGTCGCGAGCCGGCCGAGATCGATCATGCCGTTCTCGATCGGCTCCGGCGGATCGGGTATCTCAGCGTCGCTGCGCTCGGCCTCCTCGGCCAGCGCGGCCATCTGCGGGATCTGGTCCGGCGGGGCGAAGATCAGGTCGATCTCCTCGTCGATCTCGTTCTCGATCTCCTCGAGCGTCACCACGCAGGTCTGCCCGACCCGGCCGCGCACGGAGCCCACGACGTGGAAGCGGCCGCCGCTCTTCGGCGTGACGTCGAATGACGCCTCAGCCGAAAGCACCTCGCGCAGCCCCGCGATATCGGCCAATGCCTGACGCTGGCGCGGATCGGCCTCGATGTCGCGATGCAGGCCGGTTTCCGGCACCTGCGCCACCGCGACCAGCACGCGCCAAGGGTCACGCGGAGGATGAGGCCTCTCTGTCTCGGTATCTTTCATTGAGCCGTGCCCACCTGCTCCGGCACTGGAAACTTCCACGATCCGCCCGACAGCGCCGTTGCGTCGAGCCGGTCCAGCACGGACGCTACCCGCTCGGCATAGGTCGCAAGCCGCCGCGCCTTCTTGATGTCCTTGCCATCAAAGATATTCTTGCAGAATGCGTTTGCCAGCGCCTCATGGCCATCAGTGAGCGCGAGGTCGTAGGCCACGGAACGGCCGTAGAAGGCTTCGCCGAAAGCCTTCATCCGCTTCGGTACCGTGAGGTCGCCGACCCCCATTTCGCGTAAGTTGTCGTCCATATCCTCGCAGAAGCGGTCGAACAGCGCCTGTGACAGACCCGATTCGCCCTCCACGGCCCGGAGGCGCCGCAGCACCAGCCACAAATGCAGCAAGAGCAGGTCGAATCGGCCGTTAACCGTGTCTGCGACGGCGAACTGTCGGTAAAACACCGGTTCTCGCGCCTGCGTCACGATCATGCCATAGATGGTCTCAATGGTGCCGCTCGGGAGTAGCCGGGGTTTCTTGAATTGATTGAACGGCCAAAGCATTGTGGGTTCCGCCCGCGGGCCCAAAGCGCCCGCTTCTGTTGCAATCCTCAGCCGTGCCCGGTACGTCAACGCCTCGCGCGACGCAAGGGGACGGATCAGTTCCGCCGATGACCGAAGCCAACAAGACCAGCCCACGCGTGTCCTTCTCACGCGGCGTGCTAGCACGCTGCCGCGCCGCGGCGGCCATCGGCCTCGTCTGCGCACTGCTTGCCGCCTGCACCGGCGAACAATTCCAGAAGGGCTACATCCTGCCGCAGGGCGCGCTGGAGCAAATCCCGATCGGCGCCAGCCAGGACCAGGTTCTGATCGTGATGGGCACTCCGTCGACGGTGGCCACACTGGACGGCGAGGTGTTCTACTACATCTCCCAGCGCACCGAGCGTCCGGTCGCCTTCATGAACCAGCGGGTGGTCGACCAGCGCGTGATCGCGGTTTATTTCGACAAGAACCGCACCGTCCGCCGCATCGCCAATTATGGCCTGCAGGACGGCAAGATCTTCGACTTCGTCAGCCGCACCACGCCGACTTCGGGCCAGGAGCTCAGCTACCTGACGCCGCTGTTCAAGCTGCTCAGCTTTAACTAACCAAAGCGTTTTCGAGCGAAGCATGCCCTCGGACTTGATCCGAGGGTGGATACCGGTTCGCGTGAAGAAAACGTGTCAAAACAAGAACCCGCGGCTGCGCCAAGTCGCCGCCTAACTCCTCGCTTGCCGGACCGCCTCGCGGTCCCCTACGCTCCCTGAAAACAAGATCAAATCAGGGAGTGAACACGTGAGCCGAACCTTGCTTTCCCGCCGCCGCCTGCTGACGGGTACCGCCGCCGTCTCGGCCGCCGCCATCCTGCCGCGCGCGAGCTTAGGCGCCGGCGACTGGCGGCCGACCGAGACCGTCCGCCTGATCGTGCCGGCCGCCGCCGGCGGCTCCACCGACGTGATGGGCCGCCTGCTCGCGGCGCATCTGCAGACCGCCTGGGGACAGTCGGCGATCGTGGAGAACCGCTCAGGCGCCGGCGGCACCATCGGCACCGCCGAAGTTGCCCGCAACAAGGGCGACGGCCACACCATCCTGATCGGCAATCCCGGGCCGAATGCGATCGCCTATTCGATCTTCAAGAACCTCACCTACCAGAAGGATCAGTTGCAGCCGGTCTCCAACATGATCCGGATCCCGAACATCGTCTCGGCCCATCCCTCGACCGGCATCAAGTCGATCCCCGAGCTGATCGCCTATCTGAAGGCCAATCCGGACAAGCTCACTTACGGCTCGTCGGGAACCGGCCAGAGCCCGCATCTGACCGGCGCCTGGTTCCTGCAGCTCACGGGGCTGAAGATGACGCATGTGCCGTTCCGCGGCGCCGGGCCTGCGCTGCAGGCGGGGCTCGCGGGCGACATCCAGATCCTGTTCGACAACCTCTATCCGTCGCTGCCGCAGGTGCTGGACGGCAAGCTCAACGGGCTCTGCGTCACCACCGCCGAGCGCAGCGACGCCGCGCCGAAACTGCCGACCATGCGCGAGAGCGCGCCGGAGCTTGCGAAGTTCGAAGTCTCCTCCTGGTTCGGCGTCTTCCTGCCCAAGGCCACACCCGCGCCGATCGTGGACGAGCTCAACCGCCAGATAATGGCGATGCTGGAGCGCGACGACGTCAGGAAGAACATCGCCGGCATGGGCGCCCGCCCCGACCACGGCACGCCGCAGCAGTTCACCGATTTCGTCGACGCCGAAACCAGGAAGTTCGCCGCCATCATCGAGAAGGAAGGCCTGCAGATGGAGGTGAAATAACTCCACCGCCGTCATTGCGAGGAGCGTCAGCGACGAAGCAATCCATCTCTCCACCCGTGGCGACATGGATTGCTTCGCTTCGCTCGCAATGACGCGTTGAGAGAGATTCGCCCGGGTTGCAGAACAAAACCCCGCGGGCTCGCTGCCCGCGGGGTTTTGCATTCGCGTCACGCGCCGCTCAATGCGCCAGGATTGCCAGCAGCAGCAGCGCCACGATGTTGGTGATCTTGATCATCGGGTTGACCGCCGGGCCCGCAGTATCCTTGTAGGGATCGCCGACGGTGTCGCCGGTCACCGCGGACTTGTGCGCGTCGGAGCCCTTGCCGCCATAATGGCCGTCCTCGATGTATTTCTTGGCGTTGTCCCATGCGCCACCGCCCGAGGTCATGGAAATCGCGACGAACAGCCCTGTGACGATGACGCCGAGCAGCATCGCGCCGACGGCCGAGAACGCCGCCGACTTGCCGGCCGCACCGCCGCCCGCGATCACGTAGATCAGGAAGTAGACCACGATCGGCGACAGCACCGGCAGCAGCGACGGGATGATCATCTCCTTGATCGCCGCCTTGGTCAGGAGGTCAACCGCCTTGCCGTAGTCCGGCTTGTCGGTGCCCTGCATGATGCCGGGCTTCTCGCGGAACTGGCGCCGCACTTCTTCGACGATCGCGCCGGCCGCGCGGCCGACCGCGGTCATGCCCATCGCGCCGAACAGATACGGCAAGAGGCCGCCGAACAACAGGCCCACCACCACATAGGGGTTGTTGAGCGAGAAGTCGGGATTGACGCCCTTGAAATAGGCGTGGTTGGCGGAGTCGCTGATGAAGAATTTGAGGTCCTGGTTATAGGCCGCAAACAGCACCAGCGCGCCGAGACCGGCGGAGCCGATCGCATAGCCCTTGGTCACGGCCTTGGTGGTGTTGCCGACCGCGTCGAGCGCGTCGGTCGATTTGCGCACCTCCTTCGGCAGCCCCGCCATCTCGGCGATGCCGCCGGCGTTGTCGGTGACCGGACCGAAGGCGTCGAGCGCGACGATCATGCCGGCGAGCGCCAGCATGGTCGCAGTCGCGATCGCAATCCCGAACAGGCCGGCCAGGCTGTAGGTGACGAGGATGCCGGCGATGATGACCATCGCGGGCAGCGCGGTCGCCTCCATCGAGATCGCAAGGCCCTGGATCACGTTGGTGCCGTGGCCGGTCACCGAGGCCGAGGCGATGGACTTCACCGGGCGATAGTCGGTGCCGGTATAGTATTCGGTGATCCAGATGATCAGCGCGGTGACGATGAGGCCGACGACGCCGCATTGGAACAGCGCCATGCCGGAATAGTCCACGCCCGGCAGCTTGTCGAAGCCGATCAGGGCGTAGATCACGCCGGCGATGCCGATCAGCGACAGGATGCCGGTCGCGATCAGGCCCTTGTAGAGCGCGCCCATGATCGACTGGCTGGCACCCAGCTTGACGAAGAAAGTGCCGATGATCGAAGTGAGGATGCAGATGCCGCCAATCGCGAGCGGCAGCGTCATCATGCTCACCAGGATCGGCGACTTCGCGAAGAAGATCGCCGCCAGCACCATGGTGGCGACCGCCGTCACCGCATAGGTCTCGAACAGGTCGGCGGCCATGCCGGCGCAGTCGCCGACATTGTCGCCGACATTGTCCGCGATGGTCGCGGGGTTGCGCGGATCGTCCTCGGGGATGCCGGCCTCGACCTTGCCGACGAGGTCGCCGCCGACGTCGGCGCCCTTGGTGAAGATGCCGCCGCCGAGACGGGCGAAGATCGAGATCAGCGAGGCGCCGAAGCCGAGCGCCACCATGGCGTCGATCACGGTGCGGCTGTCCGCCGCGAACCCTGCGACCTTGGTCAGGTAGGCGAAATAGATGGTGACGCCGAGCAGCGCCAGGCCCGCGACCAGGAGCCCGGTGATCGCGCCCGCCTTGAAGGCCAGTTCCAGGCCGCCCGCCAGCGACTTGGTCGCCGCCTGCGCGGTGCGGACGTTGGCGCGGACCGAGACGTTCATGCCGATGAAGCCGGCCGCCCCCGACAGGATCGCGCCGATCGCAAAGCCGATCGCGACCAGGAGGCCAAGGAAGTAAGCCAGCAGAATGAAGATCAAGACGCCGACGATGCCGATCGTGGTGTATTGGCGCCGCAGATACGCCTGTGCGCCTTCGCGCACCGCCGCGGCAATCTCCTGCATGCGCGGGCTGCCCGCGTCAGCGTTCAGGACCGAATTGGTCGCCCAAATCGCGTAGACAATGGAAAGTACCCCGCAGAGCACGATCAACCATAATGCTGTCATTTGAATTCTGCCTCAGATCCTTGATGTATCCCCACGCCCTTGTTTTTTCCGCGGGATGCGGCGGGCGCTTATTGAGCGGTCCACCCCTGCCCTCAAGGATGGCCACAATCGGTCGCGAACCTTGCCAAAATCGCTTTCGCGGCGCAACGCCGCCGGCAATCAAAACGGGACGATTTGGGCAGCTAATTAGTCTGAGGGGCGGCTTTCTCGGCCTATTCCAAAGCGTTTTCAAGCGAGGCGGACCCCGGCTCGCGTGAAGAAAACGCGTCAATACGAGAATCTAGAGCTTCGGTTCTGATGCAATCAGAACCGAAGCTCTAGAAATGGCTGTAGGACAGCCGCTTCAAGGCCAGCTCCCGGCCCTGCGAATCTAGGAAGCTGGGGGGCGCGGAGCCTGCGATGATACCGCCGATCGCGGTTACGGCAACGCCTGTGCGCTTGGCCTCTTGCACGAAGGCCGCCATGCGATCCCCGGGGATCGCGCAGAGGATCTCGTAGTCATCGCCGCCCGAGATCAGCGCCTCGATACCGACGGCCTTGCGCGCAACCAGCGCTGCGGCCGGCGACGAGAGTGGGATGCTCTGGACGTCGATCACGGCCGAGACGGCGGAAGCCGCACAGAGCTTTGCGAGATCGCCGGCGAGGCCGTCGGACACATCCATCGCGGCGCTGGCGTAATCGCGCACCGCCTTGGCGAGCGCATTGCGCGGCTGCGGCACGCGGTAGCGGCCGGTCAGCATCTCGCGGGAGGCTTCGTCGCTCGCAAGCAGCGAGGCAACAGACCCGGCCTTCAGCAGGTTGAGGCCAAGCGCGGCATCGCCGATTGTGCCGGTAACCACGACGCGGTCCCCTGCCCGCGCGCCTCTACGGTGGATCATCTTGCCCTGCGGCACGCGCCCGAACGCCGTGACCGAGATCATCACCGGCCCGGGCGTGGACACCGTGTCGCCGCCGAGCAGCGGACAGCCGAACTGCGCAGCATCCTCGCCGAGCGCCTGCGCGAACGGTTTCAGCCAGACATCGTCGGCGCTACGCAGCGCCAGCGTCAGCACGAAGCCGGCGGGTGCAGCCCCCTTGGCGGCGAGATCAGAGAGATTGACCCGCAGCGCCTTGCGCGCCAGCGTCGCCGGCGGATCGCCGGGGAGGAAATGTACGCCCTCAACGATTGCATCGGTGGTGACGACGATATCGTCGCCCCCTGCCCGCAACGCCGCCGCATCGTCATCGAGATTGAAAGCGCCCGGGTCCTTCGCGAGCGGCTTGAAGTAGCGCGCGATAAGGGAGTCCTCGCCGGATGGATTGCTCGGTCCGCTTGCCATGCCGCCCGACGTCTCCTCAGCCCGGCTTGACCGGGCGATCCAGTATTCCGCGCCGTCCGTGATCCGGCACAACCGCCGCCGTTTACCGGATCATCCGCATTCGCGGATGATGACGGCAGAGTGTGTGTGGGCTACCCACGCACGAACTCATCGGCCCGGAACTGCCGGGCAATCTGGTCGAGCACCGCGTTCACCATTCCGGTCTCGTCCTTCTCCACAAACGCGTGCGCGACGTCGACATATTCGGAGACCACCACGCGGCCCGGCACGTCCTTGCGATGCTCCAGTTCATAGGAGCCTGCCCGCAGCACCGCACGCAGGATCGCATCGATCCGCTTCAGCGGCCATCCCTTCGACAGCGCCTCGTCGATCAGCGGATCGAGCCTGGCCTGGTCGCGTACCACACCCGATACCACGTCACGGAAAAACGCCGCTTCCGCCGGCAGATACGTCTCGCCTTCGACTTCGTTGCCGAGCCAGTGGCTCTCAAACTCCGCGAACACGTCGTCCAGCCCGGCGCCGGCGATATCCATCTGGTAGAGCGCCTGCACGGCGGCGAGCCGTGCGGCGCCGCGCCGATTGGCCTTTCTGTCCGCTGGTCTTACGGGCTTCCTGTCTTCCGCCATGGTCAACCCTTCGCCAGCCGGCGTTTGATGCGCAGCATCGCGAGCGCCGCGCGCGCGGCGTCGCCGCCTTTGTTCAAGTCATTGGCGCGCGCCCGTGCCCAGGCCTGTTCCTCGGTGTTGACGGTAATGATGCCGTTGCCGAGCGGAAACCTCCTGTTCACGGCGAGGTCCATCAGCCCGCGCGAAGATTCCATCGACACGATCTCGAAATGGATGGTTTCGCCGCGCACCACGCAGCCGAGCGCGACCGCCGCGTCATAGGGCTTGCCGTTCTTTTCGGCGGCATCGATCGCAATCGCGATCGCCGCGGGAATTTCCAGCGCGCCTGGAACCGTGATGACGTCGTAGCCGACGCCGGCGGCCTTCAATTCGGCGACCGCGCCCTCCAGAAGCGAGTCCTGAATATCGTCATAGAACCGCGCCTCGACGATCAGCGCACGCGCGCCGGAAATGTCGGTCTGGTCCTTCAGCGGTGCACGCCGTGCGTCTGCCATTACTGTTTCCGTTTCGATCGGTGCCCTCATCCTGAGGAGCGGCCACTTGGCCGCGTCTCGAAGGATGAGGATGTAGCCGGGCCTCGTGGTTCGAGACGGCGCTTCGCGCCTCCTCACCATGAGGGATTGGCCGGGGTTTTAGGCGCAGGCGCCGCCTGTGCCAAGGGCCGCCGTTACTTCATCTCTGTCAGCCGCGCCGCGTAGCGAGCCATCAGGTCCACTTCGATATTGACCTCGCTGCCGGCGCGCCAGCCGCCGATCGTCGTCACGTTGAGAGTATGCGGGATGATCAGCACCGAAAATGTGACGTCATCGACCGTATTCACCGTCAACGACACGCCATCCAGCGTGATCGAGCCTTTGACCGCGATGAAACGCGCCAGTTCGCGCGTGGTTCGGAGCACGAACCGCGCCATATCAGGCAGATCCTCGCGTGAGACGATGGTGGCGACGCCATCGGCATGGCCCGCCACGATATGGCCGCCGAGTTCGTCGCCAATCTTCAGCGCGCGCTCGAGATTGAGGCGGGTTCCGACACCCCAGTGCTTCGCCGTCGTCATGCCAAGCGTTTCCGCGGCGGCATCGACGTCGAACCAGGTCTTGCCGCCCTCGACGCCGGAGGCGACCACCGTCAGGCACACGCCATTGCAGGCGATCGAGGCGCCATCGGCGATGGTCGCGCGATCGTAACGGCAGGCGATCCGCAGCCGGTGCAACTGTCCCTGCGCCGTAGGTGTCAGGCTGGTGATCTCGCCGACATCTGTGACTATGCCCGTGAACACATCAAACCCTTTCGGTCTTCGTCATGGCCGGGCTTGACCCNNCCATCCACGTCTTGCTTCGTCGCCAGTGGCCAAGGCGTGGATGCCCGGGACAAGCCCGGGCATGACGCGCGGAGACAGCACTAGGCACGATCGTAGATTGTCAAAATATCCTTGCCGAGCGTTTCGCTAGCACGAACCTTGAAGGCGGGCGACTGCGTGATCGCGGCGAGCGGCAATGCGTCCAGCGCGGGCACGCCGTCGGCGCCGACCGCCTCTGGCGCGCGCAACAGCCAGGCTTCATCGACCAGGTCAGCCGCAACGAAGGATGACGCCACCCGCGCCCCGCCCTCGACCATCACTTTCGTGATGCCCTTCTCGGCGAGCGCATGCAGCACTGCGAGCAGATCCAGCCCCGGCGGCGAGACCGTGTCCGCGACCCGGATCACCTGGGCACCGGCGGCGCCCAGCTTCATCGCAGCCGGCGCTTCGGCAAGCTCCGAGGTCACCACCCATAACGGCGTTTCGCGCGCCGAATGCACCAGGCGGCCGTCGCCCGGCAGGCGCAGCGCGCGATCCAGCACCACCCGCACCGGCGAACGAGCCTCCATGCCCGGCAGGCGGCAGGTCAGAACCGGATCGTCGGCCAGCGCGGTGCCGATCCCGATCAGGATCGCATCGCTCTGCGCGCGGAGCAGATGCACCCGCGTCCGGACCACGTCTCCTGTGATCGCCACCGGGCGGTGGCCGGCAGCGCCGATCTTGTCGTCGGCGGAGATCGCCAGCTTGAGCAGCACATGCGGACGCTTGTCGCGGACACGGCGGAAATGACCGGCATGGTCCCGCGCGGCCTCCTCCGCGCACAGCCCGACATCAACAGCGATGCCCGCCGCGCGCAACCGTGCGTGCCCCTGCCCGCCGACTTCAGGATTGGGATCCTCGATCGCCGACACCACGCGCGCGATGCCGGCCGCAATCACCGCGTCAGCGCAGGGCGGCGAGCGGCCGAAATGCGAGCATGGCTCGAGCGTCACATACAGCGTGGCGCCGCGCGCCGCTTCGCCCGCGCGCCGCAGCGCCTCCGGCTCGGCATGCGGCCGGCCGCCCGCTTGCGTCCAGCCGCGACCGACAATGACGCCGTCCTTGACCACGACAGCGCCGACCGCCGGATTCGGCCAGGTGCGGCCCTGCCCGCGCCGGCCGAGCGTCAGCGCGAGCTGCATGAACCGCAAATCGGCGGCTTTCGACTGCTTGGCTTGTGCGGCGAGCTTGTCTTCCAGGATGCGGAAGATCATTTGCGGAACTGCGCGATGCGCGGGTCATCTTCGCTGGTGAGCTCGCCGAGTAACGCCTCGAAATCCTTGGCTTCGCGGAAATTGCGGTAGACCGAGGCGAAGCGGACATAGGCGACATCGTCCAGCTGGCGCAGATGCTCCATCACGATCTCACCGATCGCCTCCGATGAGACTTCGGCCTCGCCGGCGCTCTCAAGCTCCCGCACGATGGCCGATACCATCTTCTCCAGCCGCTCCGAATCCACCGGCCGCTTGCGCAGCGAGATCTGCAGCGAGCGCACCAACTTGTCGCGGTCGAACGGAACGCGACGGCCGTTGCGCTTGATCACTGTCAGCTCGCGAAGCTGCACCCGCTCAAATGTCGTGAAGCGGAAATTGCAGGTGATGCAGACGCGCCGCCGTCGGATCACAGCCGAATCCTCAGTCGGACGCGAGTCCTTGACCTGCGTATCCAGACTGTTGCAACTCGGGCAACGCATCTGCCGATTTCCTTATTGATAGATCGGGAAGCGGTCGGTCAGCGCCTTCACGCGTTCCTTGATCGCGGCTTCCACCAGCGGCGCCTTGCCCTCCGGCGACTGCTGCAGCGCGGTCAGGACTTCCGCGATCATGCCGCCGACTTCCTTGAACTCGGCGACGCCGAAGCCGCGTGTGGTCGTCGCCGGCGTGCCGAGCCGCAGGCCCGAGGTGACGAACGGCGTCTCAGGATCGAACGGAATGCCGTTCTTGTTGCAGGTGATGGCGGCGCGCACCAACGCCTTCTCCGACACATTGCCCTTCAGCCCCTTGGGCCGGAGGTCGACCAGCATCAGATGGTTGTCGGTGCCGCCGGAGACGATGTCGAGCCCATGGCCGCGCAGCGTTTCCGCGAGCGCCTTGGCATTCTCGACCACGTTCTTGGCGTAGACCTTGAAGTCCGGCCGCAGCGCCTCGCCGAACGCAACCGCCTTGGCCGCGATCACATGCATCAGGGGGCCGCCCTGCAGGCCCGGGAAGATCGCCGAGTTGAGCTTCTTGGTCAGCGTCTCGTCATTCCACAGCATCAGGCCGCCGCGCGGACCGCGCAGCGACTTGTGCGTCGTCGTGGTGGTGACATGCGCATGCGGCACCGGCGAAGCATGGACGCCGCCGGCGACGAGGCCCGCGAAGTGCGCCATGTCGACCATGAGATAGGCGCCGACACTGTCGGCGATCTCGCGGAAGCGCTTGAAGTCCCAGGCGCGCGAATAGGCTGAGCCGCCCGCAACGATCAGCTTCGGCTTGACCTGTTCGGCCTGCTTGGCCACCGCATCCATGTCGATGACCTGGTCCTCGCGCCGCACCGTGTAGTGCACGGCCTTGAACCATTTGCCGGACATATTGACGGGCGAGCCGTGGGTGAGATGGCCGCCGGCGGCGAGGTCGAGACCCATGAAGGTATCGCCGGGCTGCAGCAGCGCCAGGAACACCGCCTGGTTCATCTGGCTGCCGGAGTTCGGCTGCACGTTGGCGAACTTCGCACCGAACAGTTTCTTGGCGCGCTCGATCGCCAGCGTCTCGGCGACGTCGACCCATTCACAACCGCCATAGTAGCGCGCGCCCGGATAGCCTTCGGCGTATTTGTTGGTCATCACCGAGCCCTGCGCCTCCAGCACCGCACGGCTGACGATGTTCTCGGAAGCGATCAGCTCGATCTCATGGCGCTGCCGGCCCAATTCGCCCTTGATCGCCTCCGCGATCTCGGGATCGGCCTCGGCAAGGGTCGCCCTGAAGAAGGAATCAGGCGCGGAACTGGATTTGGCGCTCGGGGAGGAAGAGGTCATCGGCGAAATATCTCCACCGCCGCAAGCCTTTAGAGGATGCGGTCGGTCCATTGTGGGCGGTCGAAGCTGGTCGGTCAGCGTTATCACATCGCCGGGTGCCGGCCAAGCGATTGCGGTAGGAGTGCGGCCTTTGTGCCAGATATGGTGGCCTGCCGGGGGTTTGCCAGTTCCAGAGGCGGCCGCATCCGTTCGCCCCGCCCCCGTCGTTCCGGGGCGCGACGAAGTCGCGAGGTCCTGGCGCCCCGACGCTGGCGCCAAGCGCGCGAGCAGCAAGAGCTGCCTCGCGGACGATGACAGCGGAGTGTGCGCGGCGATGCGGCGGGGGCAAAGCGGAAGCGTGCTCGCCAGCGCGAGCGCGCCGCTGGATGGTGTTGATGGAGTTCGGATCGCGAGACGAAAATAAACTCACCCCAGGGCGCTGTCATGCCGGCCTGGGGTGAAAAGACAAAGATCGACGATCAGACCTGACGCTATTGCGTCACTACGTTTCCGACCGAGTTGAAGTTCTTCTTCGTATCATACCCGGAGTCGTGCAGATTTCGGAAATACAGGTCGCGGTCACCGCTACTCACTCCACCCGGCATGATGACCGAGCCCGGCGCAATGACCGGAGCGGCACGCATACTGGCATTCGCATTCATCGGGTGACGATGATGCGTCCGCTGTGCGGCCAGAGCGGTAGAAGTAGCGAGGGTGAGGATTGCAAGACTGACAAGAACGCTTTTCGTCATAGTCGGCTCCTCTGAGATAATCCACCCCGTGGAGCGCGTGGAACTTGTGGCACGGCCGGCCCTCCTCCACAAATCAACATCGCGTAACCCTCTGCGCCTGCCAAAGTGACGGCGCAACAGCCTGCTCGGGTCCAATAGAGATTGGTGATGGGTTCCGGCCCGGGGCGGTACGACAGCGGAGAGCGCCGCGACAGCCGCGCTACAACCCCGTAAATCCCGCCTTCACATGATCGGTGGAGCCGTCAAGCTGGCGCAGATAGGTCAATCCGCAGACCGTCAGGCGGTGCGTGTCGGTCTCGCCCGCCTCGAACAAGGTGCGGACATATTCCGTCACCTTCGCCCGCGCCTCCTCGCTCGCCGCGGCGGTGCGGTTCGCAAGCAGGTCATAGGTATGCATGATGCGATCGATCGCGGCTTCCATCACTTTCTCCGATTGGGAATGATCAGATCACGAGCTGTGCTGCTTCAAACTCGGCGATCGCCTTGTTGGCGAGCTTGATCTTGTTGGTTTCGCCGCGCCGGAACATCTGCACGATGATCGTGAGCAATTGCTCGTTGGTGGCATAAGAGTCCGGAATGATCCCGGTCCTGCGCAGATAGTTGGAAGCGATGGCGTAGGCCTCGCCGACCACTTCGACATTCATCGCCCACATTCCGCGCTCGACCAGCATCTCGCTCTCCGTAGCCCACGATAAAGCGTGAGGACGCGAGTGGTTCCCGGTTCCGCAAAACTCTTTTTGCGGTGCCGAAAAGCAAGAGCGCACCGACCGGGCACAGTCGATGCGCTCTGCTGGAGGCTGACGGCTTGCCGGTCTTCTATCGGGCCGGCTTGGCCGCTCTGGCGAAGTCTTGAAGGTGTTGAAGTCTTGAAGGTGTTGAAGTCTTGGAGAGGTGTTGAAGTCTTGGAGGTGCGAAGTCTTGAAGGTATCAGAGGCGATAGAGGATCTGGTCGGTCCAGAACCGCTCGAGCCGGTGCAGCGACTTGTTCAGCGTAGAGAACTCCTCGTTCGAGATGCCACCGACCTGCTCCACGGTCTTGACGTGCTTCTGGTAGAGCGCATCGACGATACGGCGGATCTCCTGGCCCTGCGGCGTCAGGCGAATGCGCACCGAGCGGCGATCGACACGCGAACGCTGGTGATCGAGGAAGCCGAGCTCGACGAGCTTCTTCAGATTGTAGGAGACGTTGGAGCCGAGATAGTAGCCGCGCGTGCGCAGCTCACCCGCGGTCAATTCCTTGTCGCCGATATTGTAGAGCAACAGCGCCTGCACCGAATTGATGTCGGCGCGCCCGCGGCGATCGAACTCGTCCTTGATGACGTCGAGCAGCCGCCGATGCAGCCGCTCCACCAGCGTAAGGGCTTCGAGATAGAGCGACTGCACCGTCGGCTGGCCGGCGGCGCGCTCAGCGGTTTCCACCGCCGTTGAGGCAACGGCTTTGATCATGACACTTCCCCTGTTGTCGTTTTATCGACTTATTCGACGAAACTTGTGTCCCGCCTGATAGGTTCAACTTAAGGGGGCCGTTTGAACATCAGCTTAAATAAGACAATAAAGAGATCATGAATTTAAGACAGTGAATCGCGGATTAAGCCCGTCAAACAAGGGCTTTTCGCAACCCTTCATTGACGGTGGAGCGCCCCTGTTCACGCTTCGTCTGCACGCCCTGTCACAATCGGAAACAGCTTCGCTCAAATTCGAAACGACCGCGTAATAGATATGAGGGAACCCTTTACGGTGAGCGAAACGTTACCGGACAATTTTCTGAAAATTTTCGCGACACCACTCGCGCTCGCTGCACGCTCGGCCGGTCAAGCGCGCTATGGCGGCCGTTCGCGTGCGGCCATCCAGGCGAGCGCGAGATAGCCGGCGAGCATCAAGGCTTCGAACGCCACCACTGTCAGGCTGCCGCCGTAGATGTTCGGAAACATCAATTCGATCACCGCCATCGAGACGACGGTGGTCAGCCACACCACCGCGCCCCAGGGCGTGGCGAGCCACAGCCCGACGGCGGCGACAAGCTCGATGACGGCGAAGTAGATGGTCGCGGTCTGCCAGGCCATCGACTGGTTCTCGAAGGCCTCCTCCTCGGCGCCGACGAATCCCGTCACCTGCGCCCAGTGATAGAGGCCCTTGGCGATCGAGACCACCGCCATGATGCGGAGGAAGAAGACGAGCCGCCGGGTCCATACATTCTCATCCCGCCGGATCCGGTCCGACGACATCGCCGCAACGGAAATCGCATTGTCCCGCGACTGGTCGCGCGCAGAGGTGTCAGACATCGCAGAAGTCGTCCGTGGAAGCGAAATGGGTCATCGGCGCAGTCTTGGCCCGCCGGGCCGGCAAAATCAATTGCAGTTGCGGCAGATCAACGGCGCCGTGACGTTGCTGGACGAGGATGCTAGAGTTGGATCAAATCAAAAACCAGCCTGCCGTGTTAGGAGAACAAGCCCATGGCGATCAAATTCGGGCGCCCGATCGAACTGCGCGATGCGCCAAAGCGGCAGACGGCCCTCGCCTCCCCGCCGCTGGATTTGACCATACGGCCCCGCCGCAACCGCAAGGCGGAATGGGCCAGGCGGCTGGTGCGCGAAAACGTGCTGACCACGGACGACCTGATCTGGCCCCTGTTCGTCGTTAACGGCCATAATGTCCGCACCCCGGTTGCCTCGATGCCGGGCGTGGACAGACTAAGTGTCGACCAGGCGGTTCGCGACGCCGAGCGCGCGGCCAAGCTCGATATCCCCTGCATCGCGCTGTTTCCCTACACCGAGCCGTCGCTGCGCGACGAGCAGGGCTCGGAGGCACTCAATCCGGACAATCTCGTCTGCCAGTCGGTCCGTGCGATCAAGAAGGAATTCCCCGATATCGGCGTGCTCTGCGACGTCGCGCTCGATCCCTTCACCAGCCATGGCCATGACGGACTGATCGAGGACGGCAGGATCCTCAACGATGAGACGGTCGCGGTGCTGGTGAAGCAGGCGCTGGTGCAGGCCGAGGCCGGCTGCGACATCATCGCGCCGTCGGACATGATGGACGGGCGGGTCGGCGCGATCCGCGAAGCACTCGACGCCGAGGGCTTTGGCGACGTGCAGATCATGGCCTATGCGGCGAAATACGCCTCCGCCTTCTACGGCCCGTTCCGCGACGCTATCGGCTCGGCCAAGACGCTGACCGGCGACAAGCGCACCTACCAGATGGACAGCGCCAATTCGGACGAAGCCCTGCGCGAGGTCGAGCTCGATATCGCGGAAGGCGCCGATATGGTGATGGTGAAGCCCGGCATGCCCTATCTCGATATCGTGCGCCGGGTGAAGGACACGTTTGCGATGCCGACCTTCGTCTACCAGGTATCAGGCGAATACGCGATGATCGCGGGCGCCGCGCGCAATGGATGGATCGACGGCGAGCGCGCGATGATGGAGAGCCTGGTCGGTTTCAAGCGCGCCGGCGCCGACGGCATCCTGACGTATTTTGCACCGCAAGCAGCGGAAAAGCTGAGGGAGCGCGAATAGCGAATGGCGAATAGCGAATGGAGGGTTTCTCTATTCGCCATTCGTCACTCCCTACTCGCCATAGCCTCCGAATCGCCGAATATTTGCGCTTGCTGGGGTTCCGGACCTTGGCACCCGGGCAGCCCGTTCCCATGTCCTGCCCGGGATAGGTCCCAGTCGGAGGGGAGATTATGTCTTACGGCGGTTCGGGAAACTATGGTGCCTGGCGTAACGACGGCGGCGTGCCGCCGCATGCGTTCGATCCGCGATTGGAGCCGGAGCTGTTCCGCGGCGTGCTCACCCGGCGGGTATTTGCCTTCCTGATTGACCTGGTTGTGCTTTCGGTCCCCGTCATCCTTGGGTATCTTTTCATCGCCGTGTTCGGCCTGATCACCCTTGGCCTCGGTTGGGCGCTGTTCTGGCTGGCGTGGCCGGCGACGATTGTCTGGGCGATCGTCTATTACGGCGCATCGATCGGCGGCGCCTCGTCGGCGACCGTCGGCATGCGGGTGATGGATCTGGAATTGCGCACCTGGTACGGGGCGCCAGGCTATTTCGTGCTCGGCGCCATGCATGCGGTGCTGTTCTGGCTGTCGGTCTCGTTCCTCTCGCCGCTTGTGCTGCTGTTCGGCCTCTTCAATAGCCGGCGGCGTTTGCTGCACGACATCGTGCTCGGAACCGTTATCATCAACAGCTCGGCCCGCGCTCACGCGGCATCCGCAGCGCACACTTATTGAGCCAGCCAATTGAGCCCAGCAAGATGATTGACCGCTAGCCTCCGGGGCGCGATGCTGGGAGGCTGTTTTGGAGGCCTGACGACTTGTCGTGACCCAGCATTCGCGTGATACCCCGCAGTTTTACCTGACGGCGCCGTCGCCCTGCCCCTATTTGCCGGGTCGCCATGAGCGCAAGGTGTTCACGCATCTGGTCGGCGACAAAGCGGGCGATCTCAACGATCTGCTCACCCATGGCGGGTTCCGCCGCAGCCAGTCGATCGCCTACCGGCCGGCTTGCGACCAATGCCGGGCCTGTGTGTCGGTGCGCGTGATCGCCAACGAATTCCGGCCCTCGCGCAGCTTCCGCAAGGTCCTGGCCCGCAACGCCGACCTCGTCGGCGAGCAGCGTTCCGCAGTGCCGACCTCCGAACAATATTCCGTGTTCCGCGCCTATCTCGACAGGCGCCACCGCCACGGCGGCATGGCCGACATGACCGTGCTCGACTATGCGATGATGGTCGAGGATAGCCATGTCGAGACCCGGATCATCGAGTATCGCAAGCGCGGCATCGACAGCGGCATCACCGGACGAGGCGAGGAGTTGATCGCAGTGGCCCTCACCGATGTGCTGAGCGACGGCCTGTCGATGGTCTATTCCTTCTTCGAGCCATCGCTCGAGAACCGCTCGCTCGGCACCTTCATGATCCTGGACCACATCGCCCGCGCGCGCCGGCTCGGACTGCCATACGTCTATCTCGGCTACTGGATCGACGGCTCCAAGAAGATGGACTACAAGGCCCGCTTCCTGCCGCAGCAGCGTCTCGCCCCGAGCGGCTGGCTCCGGGTCGATGCAGCCGGCGACATGGCCGCGGAGCCGCAGGACTGACCGGCCCTCAGCCGAAGAGGGTATCGAACAGCAGCTTCACATTCAGGATGACGATGACGCCAGCCACCAGCCAGGCGACCGCGGCGACCGGCATCGATATCGCGAACTTGCCCATCTTGCGCCGGTCGGACACGAACCGCACCAGCGGAATGACCGCGAACGGAAGCTGCATCGAGAGGATGACCTGGCTGAACACCAGCAGGTCGGTGGTGCCGCGCTCGCCATAAAGCGCGGTGACGACAATGACGGGGACGATCGCGATGCCGCGCGTCAGCAGCCGCCGCGCCCAACTCGGCAGCCGCAAGCTGAGGAAGCCTTCCATCACGATCTGGCCAGCCAGCGTCGCCGTTACCGTCGAGTTGAGGCCGGAGGCAAGCAGCGCCACCGCGAACAGCGTCGAGGCGATGCTGAGGCCAAGCAACGGCGAAAGCAGTTCGTAGGCCTGGCTGATATCCACGACATCGGAATGGCCGCTCCGATGGAAGGTCGCGGCCGCGACCACCAGGATCGCCGCATTGATGAACAGCGCCAGCATCAGCGCGATCGTGGAGTCGGTCGTCGCCCATTTGATCGCGTCCCGCCGTCCCTCTTCGGTGCGCTCATAGGCGCGGGTCTGCACGATGGACGAGTGCAGATAAAGATTATGCGGCATCACGGTCGCGCCGATGATGCCGATCGCGATGTAGAGCATCTCGGGATTGGTGAAGATCTCGCTCGACGGCGCAAAGCCGCGCAGCAGCGCAGCAACCGGCGGGGCCGCCGCGGCGACCTGGATCGCAAAGCAGGTCGCGATCACGATCAGGAGCGCGATGACGAAGGCTTCCAGGAAGCGGAAGCCGCGATTCATCAGGAGCAGCAGCAGGAAGGCATCGAGCGCGGCGAGCAGCGCACCGCCGATCAGGGGAATGCCGAACAGGAGCTTCAACGCGATCGCGGTGCCGATCACCTCCGCCAGATCGCAGGCGATGATCGCGGCTTCGCAGGCGATCCACAGCAGGAAGTTCACCGGGCGCGAATAGGTCGCCCGGCAGGCCTGCGCCAGGTCGCGGTCGGTGACGATGCCAAGCCGGGCCGCGAGCGCCTGCAGAAGGATCGCCATCAGGTTGGACAGCAGGATGACCGAAAGCAGCGTGTAGCCGAACTTAGAGCCCCCCGCGATGTCGGTCGCCCAGTTGCCGGGATCCATATAGCCGACCGACACCAGATAGCCCGGTCCGGCGAAGGCAAGCAGCCGGCGCCACCACCGGCCCGCCGTCGGAACCTCGACCGTCGCGTTCACCTCGGGGAGGCTTCGCGTATCCGGCGCGTCGGCGCGCCATCCGGTGGAGGTCGGCAGCACCTGCGGTGCGGTGTCGGGGATCAATCGGGGCGTTCGGGCATCCATGATGCCACAATGCCGGAAAACATTTTTTGTTGCAACTCATTTGCAACTGCATCTGGGAAGTGATCAGGCCACATCCTCAGGCGCCGCTGCCGCGGCCCTCGGAGCGCGTCTTGCTGCGTTGCGGCAAAGTCACACTGCTGCACGAACCCCGCGCGTGTAACGCGGTCGTCACACTGCGACATAAAGTCCCGCGTTAGGGCTCGCTAGGTGGGTATGGGGCGTGCAGTTCACAGTGGAGGCCAGCAATGGCGACAATGAGAACCTTGATCCTCGGCACCGCCGCGGGGCTGATGGCAGCCGGCGGTGCGCATGCGGCCGATCTTCCGATCAAGGCGAAGCCCATCGAATATGTGAAGATTTGCTCGGCTTACGGTCCGGGCTTCTTCTTCATCCCCGGTACCGACACCTGCATGAAGATCGGCGGCTACCTCCGGGTCGACACCACATTCGATGGCGGCGTACAGGGCTCGCCAGCCTGGAACGGCGACGCAGGACAACATAACCGCTACTTCGACTACTTCGCCGCCCGCTCCCGTATGCTGTTGTCAATTGATACCCGCACCGCCACCGACTATGGCGTGGTCCGCACCTTCGGGCAGGGCCGGTTTCAGTTCTCTACGCTCGGCAACAACACCTTCAACCCGAACTCGATCAACGGCTCGCTGCCGGTCGCAAACTCGCAGCTGCTCGACACTCCCGGCGGCGGCGTTACTACCATCCAATTCCTCTTTATCCAGTTCGCAGGCTTCACCTTCGGTCAGTCGGCGTCTGCCTACTCCTCGCCTTGGCAGGGCTTCCCCGGCAACATCTCGGACTTCCTGCTCGGCGGCCAGAACAATGATACCGGCGTCAACAACATCCAATACACTGCGGATTTCGGCAACGGAGTGACCGGCACCATCGGCCTCGACGATCCGACGGTATGGGACCGCACCGCGGTCTACAACCTGTCGCTGCCGCTGAACGCCACGCTGAACACGGGCAACGCCTATGCCGGCGTCCACGCGCCCGATGTGGTCGGCAACATCCGCGTCGACCAGGCTTGGGGTCTGTTCCAGATTTCCGCCGCGGCGCATGAGGTCAACGCCTCCTACAATGTTCTGAACGCCCTTGGAGCGCCAGCGGGCGCCGTCGGCCTGCCTGGCGCGGCGCCGACCGGAGCATCCGAGCTTTCGGGACATCCCGACACCTCGTGGGGCGGCGCAGTCATGGCGGCGTTACAGATCAAGAACATCCCGACCGGTACCGGTGACGACATCAAGATGGACGCGAGCTATTCCAAGGGAGCGACCAAATACATCATCTCGTCGGCTTCAACCTCGCCGAGCTTTGCCATGTTCGGCAGCTCCAGCACTTTTGGCGCCTATCAGAGCATCGGGTTCGGGGCGACGACCGATGCCGTCTATCTGCCGGTCGCAGCCGGCGGCGACGGCTCGCTGCATCTGACGGAGGCCTTTGGCATTCGCGGTGCGTTCAACCACAACTGGGACCCATATTGGTCGTCGAGCCTCTTCGGCTCGTATGTGGGCGTCCGCTATGACGGCGCGGCCAAAGCCTTCATCTGCGCGAACTACACCACGCCCGGCAAAGCGGTCAGTGCGGACTACGTCTGCAACCCCGACTTCAACTTGTCGCAGCTCGGTGTCATCACCCGCTGGACCCCGGTCAAGAACCTGACCTTCTCCGCCGAATTCATGTGGTTCCACCTCGACCAGAAATTCCAGGGCTCCGCGGTCCTTGGAGCTGCGGCCCCCAAGCCTACTGCGCGCTACGAGTTCAGCGATCAGGACACGTTCCACCTGCAGCTTCGCGCCCAGCGGAACTTCTGACGGGCTGAGACTGGCAGGTTATTGATCCTCACTGCGGGCGAACACGCCCACGGTGAGGATCCGCACTATCCCCTTTGGCAATTTTCATGGTCGCGCTGTGAGCGTGTGCGGCGGCGCACCGGTCGGCCCGATCTCGCGCGCTCGAACGGTGCGCAACGCCGGCAAAAGTATCCAGCCGTCCAGGAACGGAAGAAACGGCCGGGTTCTCTCGTTGTCATTGGCGGCTTTGGACGTCGGGTCGAATATCCACAAACGCGCGCAAATTCCGAGGTCACGCAGAACAACTCCTACACGTTGGTGCGACTCGTTCCGAGGCCGTGAAGCCCACCCGCCCCCATCAGAAGGACGGCGCAGCGAGACCCAGCGCGCTCGCAGAGGCGGCCGAGGAGTCCACCCATCGCCGGATCGTGCCATCGTAAACGTCGGCACCGTAAATCGAGCCATCAGGTCCCTTCTGCAGGTCGACGATGCCTGAAATGCCGGAATCGACGACCTGGACATTGGTGACCTGTCGGCTCGCGTTCAAGGTAGCTGCGTAGATGTTTCCATTGAGGACGTCGTCGAAGAGCAGAGTGTTCTGATTGTAGAAATCCCCCGCTGTGATCGCAGATGCATTGTCCGGAGCGCCGTGGCTGCGCGACAGGATGGGGCCTACGGCAGGCGGGTCGGACGTGTTGTTGCGATTGCCATTGTTGTAAAAGCTGATCGCCTGCGAAAGGTCTTGGTAGCTGGCAGTCCGGTTCGGGCCTTCGAGGTAGGGCCACCCGAAATTCGACCCCGCCGGGCCGGTATCAATCTCTTCCCAGGTATTCCAGCCGACGTCTCCGAGCACGGGCAGATTGGTGATCGGATCGAAGCTGAAGCGGTAGGCATTGCGGACACCATAATCGAATATTTTCGACTGATTGCTGTTCGGATCGCTTGCCTGGTAGTAGGGATTGCCCGGTGCTCCTTCGCCTGTGGTCGGATCGATTCGCAACAGCTTGCCCGAGAGATTATGGATGTCCTGGACTCGAACCGCGCGAGGGTCCGCGAAGTTATATGACGTGCCGTCGCCCACGGTGAGGTAGAGATAGCCGTCGGGACCAAAATGAACGGCACCGATGGAATGGGAGTCGCCGTCCGTCGCCAGATAATCGCGAATGTTCTGATTCTGAATCCCGGCGTGGTTCGGATCGTTGTCCTGCGTTCCGATCTCTATCTGGCTGGCGGGCGCCGTTATGGTGGTGCCGTTGACGATACCTGACGGAACAATGCTGGGATCGCCGTTGCTGTTCACGTCGGGACGGCTCGTATAGGCCCAGATGCTGTTCTTGCCGACCAGCACGAGCTCGCTCGCCGGATCGGCGACCATGGTAGCGGGGTTGACAGTCACCCTGACCAGACGAGAAGGTCGATTCCCGGCCTGATCGCGTGCTGCGAGTCCCGCTTGGCCCGCCGTCTCGGGTGGATCGTAGGTGTACAGCAGGTAGACATAAGGATTGCTGGCGAAATTCGGGTTGACCGCGATCCCCAGCAGTCCACGATCGCCGTACTCATTCACCTCGCTCGAAAGGTCGATGAGCGGCGTCGACCGCAGTGTGCCGTTATCCACCACGCGCACCACACCGCCCTTCTGCGCAACCAGCATGTAGCGACCGTCGGGAGTCCAATCGATCGCCGTTGGCTCGCTCAGTCCGGTCACAGCGGTCTGGCGCACCAGACTGCCGAGATTGAGATTGTCGTTGTCGAGGATGCTCACGGTGGTGGTCGCCTGGGCGCCGAGAGTCGCACCCGTTGGATTGCTCAAGGTGACGGAGAAGCTCTCGTCGGTTTCCGCGGCTGTATCGTTGATGATCGGGACCGAGATGGTCTGGGTGGCCTGGCCGGCGGCGAAAGTGACAGTGCCCGACGATGCCGTGTAGTCCGATCCCGCGATCGCGCTGCCGTTGCTGGTCGCGAACTGGATCGTAGCTGATTGATCGATGCTACCGCTACGCAGCAGCGTGAGGGTCGCTGACGGCGTACTCTCGGAAACGCTCACCGCCATGTCTGCCATGGATATGGTGGAGGGTGAATCGTCGTCGACAATGGTCACGAGTACCGTACGGGGAACTCCCAGCGAGCCGGATCCGGGATTCTGGAGGCCGACGGCGAACGTCTCGCTACCCTCGACGAGTTGATCGTTCACGATCGGGATGGTGAAGCTCTTGGTGCTCTCGCCAGGTCCGAAGACGACCTGCCCCGTGTTCGCTCGACCATTGAACGTGGGTTGAATGAAATCCAATCCAGCCTGCGCCGCTCCGGCGGTGCCGATCTCATTCGTCGTGTACTCCACGGTCGTTTGAGACTGCAGGTCGCCCGATCGTGCGACGGTGATGGTTGCTGTGCCGGCCCCTTCGCCGACGTAGATCGTCGCATTGTTGACCAATGAGATGATGGAGGCGGACCCCGCAACAAATACGACGTCGCGGAAGTAGTTCTCGTTCTGGTAAACGAGGTTCGGAAAGACGCCTTCAACGTCGTTGTAGACGCCGGCGCCGACCGGTGCGCTCAGCCCGCCGTTGGTGATCGGTGAGGCGAAGCCCTGCGACGTGACNGCGTAATAGCTGTTGGTGTTGACGGAGACCACATAGCTCGTGCCGGCGGTGATGGTCAGCGGAGTGGCGAGCGCCTGCTGCTGCCAGCCCGATGCGCTTTCGTTCGTGAACGTCACCGTCGCCAGCTGCACGCCCGTGGACGACCAGATGTAGCCGACATGCGTGCCTGTCTCGCT
>NZ_AXAP01000051.1 GCF_000472865.1 Bradyrhizobium elkanii WSM2783
TGGGTCCCGTGCAACAAAAAGCACGGGGGTAGGACCACAGGTTCAACCGAAGCATTCCGGCTTTCCCTGCGCGATGGTTTACGGCTTACTTCGTGCTCTCCCCGGTGACCGGGCTTTCTTGCCACCGTCGCTCTGTTCAACGAACAGAACTTAGCGCCAGCGTCGGGGCGCCAGGACCACACGACTTCGCCGTCCGCTGATGTCGCGTTCGTCTGTCGCAACACCTGCGTCCACCGCATCTCACCGCAACGTTCGTGACGATCGCGAGCCGCCCCTCATTCGGATGAGACGCGCGGAGTTAAATCATTGATTTGCCCGACGGCGGAAGCGGAATGTTTTTCGCGCGAGGGGTGGACGAGGCAAATCACGTTGATTGGATTAAGGAAAATCGCGCGAGCGATATGACGGAGCAAGTGCTGAACTTCACCGTGCTCTACCCATCCTACATTTTTCGCCTGTCCAACTCCCGTCCCGTCTCCAGCATCAATTGGCGGAGCCAGATCGAGCCGGGGTCCATCTGGGCGCGGGTGGGATAGAACATGTATTGTTCGTCCATGCCGGGATCGAGCGGCGGCGTCACGGCCAGCAATGACAATTGCCTGGCGAGCGCTGCGATCAGGCGGCGCGGCACGAAGGCGACGAGGTCGGTGCGGGCTGTGACATGCAGCGCCTCGATATAGCCAGGCACGACAAGAGCGATGCGCCGCTCGATGCCCTTGGAGCGCAACCAGCCATCGATCAGGTCCTCGTTCTGGCCGCGGATCACGACGGCGACATGCCTCGCCGCCAGGAACGCTTCGCACTTCTTCAACCTCGCGCCCACGGGATGGCCGCGGCGCACCGCGAGCGCGTCGCTGTCGACATAGAGGCGCTGGCGGTGGAAGCCCTTGAAGGCGTCGCCGATCGAGATCACGAGATCGATGGTGCGGGCGAACTCGGCGGTGAAGATCGCGGGCCCCCGCCACGGCACCACGTCGATCGTCACATGCGGCGCAACGCGCGTGATCTTCTCCATCAATGGCGGCATCAGGAGTTCGACCGCAAGGTCCGGCATCATCAGCCGGAAATGCCGATCGCTGCTGATGGCGTCGAACGCGTCGGGAACGAACAGCGCGCGCACCTGGTCCAGCGCCTGCGCCAGGGGCGCGCGCAACGCCTGCGCCCGCGGCGTCAGCTCCATGCGCGCGCCGCTCCGCACCAGGAGTGGATCGCCGATCAGGTCGCGCAGGCGCTGCAGCGCGTGGCTTGTGGCCGGCTGTGACAGACGAAGCCGCATCGCGGCGCGGCTGACACTGGCTTCTCGCAGCAGCGCGTCGAGCGCGATCAGGAGATTGAGGTCGAGCGAATTCAAATTCATCTGACGAATAGATATCATATCGGCTATCGATTTGAAGAATGATCTCTGTCGCGGCACAAGGAGGCGTATTCAGTCAGCCACCGGAGAAGCCGCCATGAGCGCAGCCGACAACAAGAAATTGATGCAGCGGATCTTTGCCGCCGCCGGAAATCCCGATCCCGCGGCGCGCGACCGCGCGCTGTTCGCCGCGAGCCTTGCCGAGGATGCGATATGGACGGTGACGGAACAGTATTCCTGGTCGCGCACCTTCAGCGGCAAGCAATCGATCCTCAACGATCTGCACGGCCACGTCCGTTCGCTATTGGCGGAACGGGCGCGCACCGTCGCCCACCGCTTCATCGCCGACGGCGACCATGTCGTGGTCGAAGGCAAGGGCGACAACGTCACCAAGGACGGCGTTCGCTACGACAATGACTATTGCCTGGTGTTCCGGCTCGAGGACGGCAAGATCAAGGAGATCAGGGAATATTGCGATTCGGTGTTGACCGAGAAGGCGTTGGGGCAGTTTCCGGCGCCGCAGGTTCGTGCCGTGCGTTGAGGCTTCATTCCGGGTTCTCGCTTCGCGAGCCCCGGAATGACGGAAGCAATTGGTTGGGGTGGCGGAGCACGGCGCGGTGCGCGTTTGCCCACCCTACGATGCTAACCGTCGCTGGTGCCTACCGCACACCATAGCGCGTGAAGTCGCTGCCGATCTTGACCTGGATCGTCTTTGCCGATGCGATATCGGCGTTGCTGCCCGCTTTGTCGCCCGTCTTCAGCCTGGCAAGCCCGCGCCCATAGAGTGCGCTCGCCAGCTTCGGATCGAGTTGCAGCGCAGAGCTGTAATCATCGATAGCCGCGTCGAATTTGCCCATTTTGAGATAGATCAGCCCGCGTGAGTCATATGTCGCGGCGTTGTTCGACGCTAATTGAAGCGCCTTGTTGCAGTCCTCCAGTGCCGCCTCCAGTGCGCCGAGGATGGCCTGCGTCCAACAGCGTCCGCTCCACACGGCTTCCAAATCGGGTTCGAGACGAATTGCCTCGTCATAATCCCGCGCCGCGCGATCGTATTCGTGCTTTTTCAGATAGGCTCTGGCACGGTTGGCGAAAGCGCTGCCATAGCTGGGATTGATCTGGATCGCGCCATCGAGAGCTTTGATGGCGAGATCGTATTCGCCTTTCTTCAAATAAGCCGCGCCGCGATTGTTGAAGGCCTTGACGTAGGTTGGATTGAGCTGGATCGATTGATCGAAATCCTGGATGGCGCGGTCGTAGTCTCCCTGTGCCGCATAGGCGTTGCCACGATTGTTGTAGGCGATTGCCAAGGCAGCTGTCTTGCCGTGACCGGAAGCGATGAGCGCCGTGCAGCCATTGACACGGGCTTCAAGCGAGGCGTGATCCGTGCCGTTGCACAACGCAATGTCGGTCAGATAGTTGCTCTTCTTCGCATCCTCCTGCGCCGCCGCGGGTGAGCCGAGCAGCAGCAGGATGAGCATGCATGCGACGCCGTCAACGATGCCTCCCCTCGTACTGGCGTCCATATCAGGCTTCCTGATTTTGGAAATTGAGGAATCCGCGGTCATCAGTTTTCCGCGGAAAGGCGTCACGTCCTGCTGGGGCCCTGCGCCGAGGCTGACTTCGGAATAAATCGGTCTAGCACCCTCGGCAGATATTCAGATTGGACTTGCGATTGGCTTTCTGTTCGGACTGCTGCGCTGCAGATGGGCCGGACTTTTTCGTAAGCTTGTTCTTGCCCTCTTCGATAAGGGTTGAAAACTTGACTGTCCCGTCATCCGAAATTTCGACATGTGGAGTCGTGCCCCGAATACCCATCGTTGCGACTGGGGTATCGACCTTCATGTCGCCGGACTTCGCGATATTGCCGGCGACAAACGTAAGTGTTCCGTTGGTCAGATTGAACAAGGTCGAGTTGGATTTCCCATTCGGGTCGTACACGAATTCGTCCAACGCCATGCGGGCGTTGCTCGATAGTTTGAACGAACTGCCGTCGGCAAAGTTGATCCCGACCCGGCCATCGGCTCCGGTCCGGACCACATCGCCGAGGTAAACGATATCACCCACCTTCGTCTGGACGATCTGGCCGGCGACATTTGCCTGAATGACCATCGCACCCGCATGCTCTATCGTTACCGAGCCGGTCGTGGTTACAACTGTTCCGATGGGTTTCGCTGATGCGAGATCCTGAACAGCGGGCGCGGGAGGATTGGTCTGCGCATCGGCCGCATCAACCAAAAGGCTGGCCAACGCCAGAGCCAAACTCGCCACCGACGCGATAATCGTATGCGTGCGCATGATCCCCTTCCTGAGAAGATCCTTTTTGCCGCGTGACAGTCCGCTGACTTCAATGGTCAGCCGGGTCGCTATAATCCATGCAGTACGTACGGTGTCAGGGCGGCCATGGCTGGCCACCTCATTTAAATTTTCGTCATACTAGGCCCCGAGCCGGTTCAATGCTACCAAAAGGTTTCATCTTGAGGGGCAGCGCGCCAGAGCAGGAAAACGACGTGCTCCAGGGAAAAGTGATTTAATTCATGCACCGGAAGATTTAATTCATGCATTGAATGCATCGGATGTTACGGATAGGTTTGATTAAATTTGGATCAGGATGTTGCGGCGGGCTAGCCTAGGGTTGCCGACGCGAGGATTGTTTTGACTTGATGGCGTAGGCAAAGCCAGAGCAAGAAAAGTGCGGCACCACGCTGGGCCTGAAAGTACTCAGCAGGCGAGGTCGAAGCCATGTTCGTTGCGTCTTGCGTCGAGTCCGGGGGCGACCGCAACGCCATTGTCGCCCAGCTTCGCCAGATCATAGGCCATGTTCAGATCGCGATCGGTTGCTGCACCCTCAGCCGTGCGACCGGCATCGCCGTTCCACTCACGGCTGGCGATCCCGTTTATCAGGGAGACGTGATCGAGACGGCGGACGACGCGCAGGTCGGACTTCGCTTTATCGACGGCACCGTGTTCAACCTCTCTCCCGGCACCCGTCTGGTGTTGAACGAATTGATCTGTGATGCCGACGGCACCTCGCATTCGGCCCTGTTTGGCGTGACCAGAGGCACCTTCGCTTTCGTTGCCGGACGGGTGGCAACGACGGGCTGCCTCACGGTTGATACGCCTGTTGGAAGCATTCGGGGCCGCGCTCATGGCGGCGGGATCGGCACGTTGACGCTCGCGGCGCTGGCCTTCGCCGTCATGAACGAAGTCCATGCCGCAGAGCCGGACGTCACATATCTCGATGACGACAGCATCGCATACAAGGATCTCGAGCATGGCGTATTCGAGCTCGTGACCAAAGAGCCGATCCCGCGACACATCATTGTCGAGGATCCCGGAGAGACGACCATCCTGAGCAGGAGAGGGTCCTCGGTCAGCGTCAACCAGACCGCGAATAGTGCGACTCGCATGGAGGAGTTGCATGCCGCCCAGCAGGACGTGCTGGCTAATTTCGCGAAGGAACAGGTGGCGCCCGGGTCGAGCACGCCTCCCTCGACGATCAATGTGCTGCCGGTGCAGCCGATCAATTTTATTCAGACCGACATTCTCCAGATCCATAATTCGCTCCCGCCGCTGCCATCGTCGACGGTAGTTCCTGATCTGTTTGTCCTGCGTTCGCCGCCGGTGTTCACCCTCGCGGCGGGACCGACGGAAATCGATACATCGGTGTTTGACCACTTCTCCGCAACGAGCGGAGCTTTCGTTGCCAGCAGCTCCAACGGTGCTGCCCTGACCTTCGGCATCAGTGGCGGAATCGCCGGCAGCACGGTGCTGGGAGGGGTGACATACGATGTATCGAGCGCCGGTCCCTATGGCAGGCTCTACCTCAACAGCGCGACGGGCGCCTACACCTTCGTTCCGGACAGCGGCGCGATCAATGCGCTGACCGCGCCGACGACCGCGAGCTTCATTATCACGGTGTCAGACGGCACACTCTCGTCCAATCAGGTCTTCACGATCGCCATCGATGGCGTCAACGACGCGGCCATCATTTCGGGCTCCACGACCGGCGCGGTGATCGAGGCAGGCGGCGCTGGGTCCGATATGCCTGCCGCAACCGGCACGCTTACCGACGTTGACGTCGACAATCCGCCGAATACCTTCACGGTGGTCAGCTCGAAGGCGAGCGCCGGCGGCTACGGCACCTTCACGGTGACGGCGGCCGGCGTGTGGACCTACACGGTCAACGAGGCCAACCACGCGGTGCAGGCGCTCAATGTTGGCGACCATCTGACCGACACCTTCATCGTGACCACCGTGGATGGCACCCCTCAGGTGGTGACGATCACCATCAACGGCACCAATGACGCGGCCATCATCTCCGGCGCGACGACCGGCTCGGTGATCGAGGCGCCGGGCAAGCTGACCACGACCGGCACGCTGACCGATAGCGATGTCGACAATGCGCCCAACACCTTCACGGCGGTCACTTCGCCGACGGCAAGTCATGGCGGCTATGGCACTTTCACGATGACCGCGGCCGGTGTCTGGACCTATACGCTCAACGACGCCAACCACGCGGTGCAGGCGCTCAATGTCGGCGACCACCTGACCGACACCTTCACGGTGACCACCGCGGACGGCACCGCGCAAGTGGTGACGATCACCATCAACGGCACCAACGACGCGGCCGTCATTTCCGGCGCCACCACCGGCTGCGTGATCGAGGCCGGGGGCGTCGCCAATGCCAAGCCGGGCGTGCCGACCGCGACCGGCGCGCTCGCCGCCACCGACGTCGACAATCCGCCCGATCTTTTCACGGCGGTCAGTTCGCCGACGGCAAGTCATGGCGGCTACGGCACCTTCACGATGACGGCGGCCGGCGTGTGGACATACACGCTCGACAACGCCAACGGCGCGGTGCAGGCGCTCAACGTGTGCGACCACCTGACCGACAGCTTCACGGTGACCAGCATCGACGGCACCGCGCAGGTGGTGACGATCACCATCCACGGCACCAACGACGCGGCCGTGGTTTCGGGCACGACGACCGGCACGGTGATCGAAGCTGGCTGCGATACGCCCGGCACGCCAACCGCGACCGGCGCGCTTACCGATACCGACGTTGATAATCCGGCGAATACCTTCACCGCGGTCTGCTCCCCGATGAAGAGCGATGGCGGCTATGGCACTTTCACGATGACGGGGGCCGGCGTGTGGACCTACACGCTCGACAATAGCAACTGCACGGTGCGGGCGCTCGACGCCTGCGACCACCTGACCGACACCTTCACGGTGAAGACCATAGATGGCACCACGCAGGTGGTGACGATCACCATCAAGGGCACCAGCGACGCAGACCCCAGGGATTTCGACCATTTGGCCACGGGGAAGATCGAGGCTGCACCGAGTTCCACCGTTGCATTGAATGACAAAACCGACAAGGAGCTACCGACGAACGGCGGCTCTTCTGATGCCGCCGGGACTCATGGCGATGCAATCGATGGCGGCTCAACCGGCGGGCCTTCGGGTTTGGCGCCATCCTCTGTTGCTGAGGGGGTGTTTGGCTCAGGGCCGGCCGGTGCGCGGCTCGGAGACTCATTCCACTTCAAGGCGACGAGCTACGATCCTGGAGCTTCGAATGGCTTCGACCTCGGAAATGTGGGCCACGGCCCGGCATCGAGCAGTCATCCCGAAGGCGCTGCAGCAATCCACGGACCGGAGGCAGCACAGGCAATCGAGGCGTCGCTGCATGGACAACACACGGCCGATCATTATGGCCCGGCTTCCGAGCTTGTCGGGAGCGCCGCGGTCACCCACGGGATGCACGATCTGATGATCTGACGGAATCAGGTGGGCACGGCGCGTGGTTTCCTTGCTCCCGCGCGCCTGTCCACCTGGCCGACCTCGCGCGCCGGCATACGCCGGCGCGCCGAAAGGGCGGTTAAGCCACCTTGGTTTTGAGGTGGCCGAACATGAAGTTCTTCGCTTCCTCGTCCAGCTCGGCCTTGAAGGTGAACTTGTCCTTCAATGCGATCGCGCGTGCGGCGGCCGGCCGCGCGGTGATCTCGTCGACCAGGCGCTTGACGTTCGGGTACTTGGCGTAAGCTTCCTCGCCGAGCACGAACGACCCCAGCCGTGCCCAGCCCCAGAGCGCCATGTCGACGATCGTGTAGGTGTCGCCGACCATGTAGCGGCTCTTGGCGAGGTGGTCGTCGAGAATCTTGTAGTGGCGGTTCGCCTCGTATTGGTAGCGGTTGTGTGCGTATTCCAGCTCCTTTGGCGCCACCGTCTTGAAATGCACCGCCTGACCCGAATAGGGGCCGAGGCCGGTGGCGATGAACATCAGCCAGGACAGCATCTGCGCGCGGCTCGCCGGCGTATTGGCGGGCAGGAATTTTCCGGTTTTCTCGGCGAGGTAGAGCAGGATCGCGTTGGAATCGAACACGAACACGCCGTCATCGTCGATCGCCGGCACCTTGGCGTTCGGGTTGACCTTCAAAAATTCCGGCTTGAACTGCTCGCCCTTGCGGGTGTCGACCGGTATTGCCTCGAAGGCGAGGCCGGACTCTTCCAGGAACAGTGCGACCTTGTTCGGGTTCGGTGCTCCGTTGAAGTAGAATTTGAGCATCTCAAAGGCTCCGTTTGTTTTGTTGCCGACCAAATCGGGACGCGAGCCGCATGGGCCGCGGGCCGCACTCATGCGCCACATCGGGCGGAGCGCGCAAGCGATGAATTTGTGAAAGCGCCTCGGGCGGCTTGGCGATCAGCCGAAGTACATAAAGCCAACCGCGCTGGCGACGATCAGCGCAATCCCTGCTGCGTCCAGCAGCGCGGCGAAGCGCGTCGCGGTTTGCAGATCGGTGGCGTGAGCGGCACGCTCGGCGCTGCGCCCACAGCCGTGCGTAATGATGTCCTCGGTGAACTGGCCATGCGCCTCCAATGCGCTCGTCAGTCCGACGGAGACCAAGAGGACGCCGAAGATGCCGAGGCCGAAAAAGCCGAGCAGGCCAAAAAGCAATATCGGGAACATGCCGACAAAGAATATCGGCAACAGCGGCACAAGCAGCAACGTCTCGGATTGTCTGCGCATCGGGCAATCCAATCGAAACAGCGACCAGTTGTTGGATGCTAGGCCCTTTGTTCGCGCCGAATCAAGGCAAGAGCGTTCAACACGGCGTCATCGTGGCTTGGTGTGCAGCTTAGCTTGTTGGCCCGGAAGCACAGAAGCCAACAGGACTTCTTTCGTCATTCCGGGATGCGCCGTCAGGTGCAGGCCCGGAATCCATTGTGCCTCAGGCGCAGGTGGTGAAATGGATTCCGGGTTCTCGCTTCGCGAGCCCCGGAATGACGGAGGATATTGAGGAGGCTCAGCCCACGGCCATCCCGGAGCGGATTTCGGCGCGCAGTTCGTCGATCAGCCTGAGGCCGTTCTTGGTCTCGACGTGCCAGAAGGTCCAGCCGTTGCAGGCACCGGAGCCTTGGGCGACCGCGCCGATGCGGTGGATCGAGCCGACCTTGTCCCCGAGCATGATGGCGCCGTCGGCCCGCACGAGGGCACCGACCCGTTTCTTGGCGTCGACCAGCTTGGCACCCGGCATGATCATGCCGCGCTCGATCAGTTCGGAGAAGGCGACGCGCGGCGCCTCGCGCGCGGTCATGAACGGGGCGAGCGTTTCCTGCGGCAGCGGCTCGATGGCGGCGATGCGCGCTTCGGCCGCGGCGGCATAGGCGGCGTCGCGCTCGATGCCGAGATAGCGGCGGCCGAGACGTTTTGCCACGGCGCCGGTGGTGCCGGTGCCATTGAAGGGATCGAGCACGAGGTCGCCGGGCTTCGAGGAGGAGAGCAGCACGCGCGCGAGAAGCTGTTCGGGCTTCTGGGTCGGATGCACCTTCTTGCCGTCCTTGCCCTTGAGGCGCTCTTCGCCGGTGCAGAGCGGGATCAGCCAGTCGGAACGCGCCTGCACGTCCTCGTTCGCTGCCTTCAGCACTTCGTAATTGAAGGTATAGCCCTTGGCCTTCTCGTCACGCGCGGCCCAGATCATGGTCTCGTGCGCATTGGTGAAGCGGCGGCCGCGGAAATTCGGCATCGGGTTCGACTTGCGCCAGACGATATCGTTCAGGAGCCAGAAGCCGAGGTCCTGCATGATGGCGCCGACGCGGAAGATATTGTGATAGGAGCCGATCACCCAGATCGTCGCCGACGGCTTCATGACGCGGCGCGCGGCGAGCAGCCAGGCGCGCGTGAAGTCGTCATAGGCGGCAAAGGAGGAGAACTTGTCCCAGTCGTCATTGACGGCATCGACATGGGATTCGTCGGGGCGTTTGAGGTCGCCCTTGAGCTGCAGATTGTAGGGTGGGTCTGCGAACACGACGTCGACAGAACCGGCTGCAAGCTTCGACATCTCGGCGACGCAATCGCCTATGACGATTCGACTCGGAGACGTGGATTCAAATTTAGTGCGGGGCGCCCTTGCAGACGCCCCGCGACGCGACTCAACCATGACTCATAACTCTGACTCAGGCGACGCTGTCGGCGACGCGGGACTAAACAACCGACTGGCGACACCATGATCCGCCAAAGTAAAAATCGACTTAATCGAAAATGCCGCGCGACAAGTTCTGCGCATTTCGATCGTGCGTTTTCGGATTTGAAATCGAGTGCTGCCTCGCAGCATGCGTTATGCGAATTGCGCCAGCGACGGCGGAATCGGACATCGAGTTCGTTGCAGGCAAGCTCATGCGATTCGTGAAGACGTTGGCCGCATCAGCCATGTGCAGATGGCGCGCCGTCGCACTAGGCAATAATTGCCGGGCAGGCTATTGATTAACGGAACGGAAATTTTACGTCTGTTCCGCGTTTACACAGGTTAGGACTTAAGGGAAAACCGCCATGCGTTACGATGATTTCCGTCGCAGCGACGACATCGAGGATCGTCGCGACCAGGGTGGCGGCGGAGGCGGCGGCGGCTTCGGCATCCCCATGGGCGGCGGCGGGCTCGGCATCGGCACCATCATCGTGCTCGGCCTGCTCGGCTACGCCTTCGGCATCGACCCGCGCATCCTGATCGGCGGCGCCGAAATCCTGACCGGCGGCGGACAGGCGCCGACCTACCAGACCGATCGCCGGACGGCGTCCGGCAAGACCGGCGCGCCGACCGACGAAATGGGCAGCATGATCTCCGGCATCCTGGGCGAGATCGACGATCGCTGGACCGAGATCTTCCAGGCCAATGGCCAGACCTTCACCGGTCCGAAGATCGTCTTGTTCCGCAACGCCACCAATGGCGGCCGCTGCGGCATGGCGCAGTCGGCGATGGGGCCGTTCTACTGCCCGCCGGATAAGACCATCTATCTCGACACCGCCTTCTTCCGCGAGGTCGAGACGCGGTTCCGTGGCTGCTCGGGCAGCGCCTGCCAGTTCACCGCGGCCTATATCATCGCCCATGAGGCGGGCCATCACGTGCAGAACCTGCTCGGCATCATCCCGCGCGTGACGCGGCTGCAACAGGCGGCCGACAGCAAGGCCGAGGCCAATGCGCTGCAGGTGAAGGTCGAGCTGCAGGCCGACTGCCTCTCCGGCGTCTGGGTCAACCGCGAGGAGAAGAAGCGGCCGGGCTTCCTCGAGGCTGGCGACATCGACGCGGCACTCAAGACGGCAACCGCAATCGGCGACGATACGCTGCAGCGCCAGGCGACGGGCAGGGTGGTGCCGGACTCCTTCACCCACGGCTCGGCGCAGCAGCGGCGGCAATGGTTCATGACCGGCTACCAGCAAGGCACGGTGTCGGCCTGCAACACCTTTGGTGCCGGGGCGCTGTGAGAATTGGATGGTGATCGTCAAGCCCGGGCATGACGGGGAGAATAAGTGTTATGGCCTCGATCGATGAAACGAAACCGTTCATTCCACTTAATATCGCGGTGCTGACGGTTTCCGACACCCGCGCGCTCGCCGACGACAAGTCCGGAACGACTCTGGCGGATCGCATCACGGCCGCCGGCCACAAGCTCGCGGCGCGCGAGATCGTCACCGACGACGTCGAGGCGATTCGCACGGTCGTGGCGCGCTGGATCGCTGACGCCGGCGTCGATGCGATCATCACCACTGGCGGCACCGGCTTCACCGGCCGGGATGTGACGCCGGAAGCGATCGAGCCGCTGTTCGAGAAACGGATGGACGGTTTCTCGATCGCCTTCCACATGCTGAGCCACGCCAAGATCGGCGTCTCGACGATCCAGAGCCGCGCCACCGCAGGCGTTGCGGGCGCGACCTACATCTTCTGCCTGCCCGGCTCGCCCGGCGCCTGCCGCGACGGCTGGGACGGCATTCTGGCGGCGCAGCTCGACTACCGCACGCGCCCCTGCAATTTCGTCGAGATCATGCCGCGGCTGGACGAGCACCTGCGCCGGCCGAAGGCGCAAGGCGCGACGGTTTAGGTTGAGCACCGCTTGTGGGTGATCCTTAGCAGCCGCGCCCACAACGCGCGCATCATATCTCGATAAGCCTCGGCCCTGAGCGCGTGCGCTTGCTTGATATGGAAGGCAAGCAGCTCCGGCGTGACGCGCCGCGGTGGACTTCTATTTTGACGCGTTTTCTTCACGCGAAACCGGCGTCCACTTCGCTCGAAAACGCTATGGACCGCGTCAACTTCACAGCGTCCGCTCCCAGGTCTCGCCGACGAGGTCCTGCCCAAAGCTGCGATGCGGCTCGCTTTTCACCAGCACGAAGCCTGCGTCCTCATAGATTTTTCGCGCGGCGATCAGGATGCTCTGGGTCCAGAGCGTGATCTTGCGGTAGCCGCAGGCCCTGGCGAAGCTGATGCATTCGCCAACCAGCCGCCTGCCGAGCCCCTGGCCGCGCCCGGCCGGGTCGATCAAGAGCAGCCTGAGCTTGGCGACGTCGTCGGAATGCCTGACCAGGAACACCGAGCCGACCGGCGCACCTTCGAGGTCGGCGATCCAGCAGCGTTCGCGCGAGGCGTCGAACGAGGTCAGGAATTCTGCGACGATCTCGGCGACCAGCGCCTCGAAGGATGAATCGAAGCCGTATTCGCTGGCGTAGAGCGCGCCATGGCTCTGCGCCACCCAGCCCATATCGCCCGGCCGCGGATCGCGCAGCACCGCGCGCGACGGCTGGGTCTCGCCGAGCAGCCGCTCGATCGTGCCCATTGCTCCGGTCAGGCGGACGCGATCGTCCGGCTGAAGCCGTGCCAGCATCGCCGCCACCTCGTCATGCGAGGTGCGGTTGATCCTGGTAAAGGTCTGCCGCCCCTTTGCGGTGAGGCCGAGCTGGTATTGCCGGCGGTCGGAGGCGAGCGGGCGTCGGGTCAAAAGCCCGTCCTCGTCGAATTTCTGCAGGATGCGGCTGAGATAGCCGGGATCGAGCCCGAGCTCGGTCCCGATCTCCTTTGCCGATATCTCCTCGCGATGGGCCAGCTCATAAAGCACCCGCGCCTCGCTGAGCGAGAACGGGCTTTTCAATAAATGCTGGTCGAGGACGCCGAGCTTGCGGGTGTAGAAGCGATTGAACGCCCGCACCGCGGCGATTTGGGTTTCGGAATCCGGCTCTGACATAGGGGCACCTCAATAATTGCCATTGTCAAATAATTATTTGACTTTGGCAAGTATCAGGCGCTGTCACTCCGGGGCGCGCGAAGCGCGAGCTATGATATGCAATTGCACATCAGAGAATCCATTTACCCACTTGGCTTGCGGCCCGATGTATTCCGGGCCTGCGCCTTTGGCGCATCCCGGAATGACGAGGGAAGCGCAAGGAACTACGCCACGATGATCCGGCTGCGCAGCATGGTGCGGGAGGAGCGGCCGAGCTGCCGCAATAGCCGCGCCTCGGAGCGGGGAGCATCCGGGCGGTAGCCGCCGAGCTGCTCATAGTGATCGCGCGCGATCAGGAGGCCCTGTTCGGCAGTCGGGCCGGTCAGCATGCGGGCGACGAACTTGAAGCTGTCGCGCAGGCGTGCGTCGGCGTAGGGCGAGCGGGCGTAGCGGAAGATGCCGGCGCGCGGCCGGCCGCTCATCGCGACGCCCTGGATGAACTGGGCGGTCTCCTCGATCCAGCCGCTGTCGAGTACGGCGCCGGCATGCAGGAACATCAGCCAGGGCGAGCGCGCCTGACGGGCGCCGGCCGCCAGCGCTGCGGCGCGACTGCCGTCGAAGGCCATGAAGCGGCAGCCGGCGACATCGGCGACGCGCTCGATCACGTCGCTCTTGGCGCCGTCCTTGGCGCGATCGACCAGCAGCACCTCTTTCACGACTCCGGCCGCGGCGCCCGGCACCAGCGCCGCAAGGGTGGCGACTGCGGTCCGCTCGTCGCCCTCGGTCGGAATAATCACGCTCAACATCGACAGAGGCTTCGTTGGCTCAAAATGGGTGGAAAGCTCGAAAATTGTTATCACCTTGTCACAATCAAAACAGCCGTAAGGGTGCAGTTTTTTGCGGCAGCGCCGCTGTGGAATTTCGCGAATGCGTTCTTGATTTGTTCTCGCGACGTGCTAGCTTCGGAGCATGAGCCGAGCATCCTCTCATGCCCTCAAGCACCCGCCGGTGACGGCGCCCTCCACACCGGCGGGTGCGCCCTCCGCGTTTCCCGAACTCGCGGTCGCGATCGAGCGCGAACGGCGGCGCGGCCGCGGCGCGCAATCCAATGCCAGCGGCCGTTACGAGGCCGAGGCGCGCGTTACGTTCGACGACGGCTGGCAAAGCCTGGAAGACCTGCCGCCGTTCAAGACCACTGTCTCGCTCGACACCTCGCGCAAGGTGATCGCGCGCAACGACTCGCCCGATATCGGCTTCGACCGCTCGATCAATCCGTACCGAGGTTGCGAGCATGGCTGCGTCTACTGCTTCGCGCGGCCGACCCATGCCTATCTCGGCCTGTCGCCAGGACTGGATTTCGAATCGAAGCTTTTGGCAAAACCTGATGCGCCGGCGCTGCTCGAGAAGGAGCTCGCCGCGCCGGGCTATGAGCCGCGCATGATCGCGATCGGTACCAACACCGATCCGTACCAGCCGATCGAGCGCGAACACAAGATCATGCGCGGCATCCTCGAAACCCTGGAGCGCGCCGGCCATCCGGTCGGCATCGTCACCAAGTCGGCGCTTGTCGTGCGCGACATCGACATCCTGCAGCGGATGGCGAAGCGCAATCTGGTCAAGGTCGCGCTGTCGGTGACGACGCTCGATGCCAAATTGGCGCGCACCATGGAGCCGCGCGCCTCGACGCCGCCGAAGCGGCTGGAGGCGATCAAGCGACTTTCGGATGCCGGCATCCCCACCACCGTAATGGTGGCGCCCGTGATCCCCGCGCTGAACGATTCGGAGATCGAGCGCATCCTCGATGCGGCGGCGCATGCCGGCGCCAAGGAAGCAAGTTACGTGCTGCTGCGGCTGCCGCTGGAAGTGCGCGACCTGTTCCGGGAATGGCTGCTCGCGAACTACCCGGACCGCTACCGTCACGTCTTCACCCTGATCCGCGATATGCGCGGCGGGCGCGACTACGACTCGCAGTGGGGGACGCGGATGAAGGGCACCGGGCCGATGGCCTGGATGATCGGCCGCAGGTTCGAGATCGCCTGCGAGAAGCTCGGCCTGAACAAGCGCCGCTCGAAGCTGACGACCGAGCATTTCGTCAAGCCCAAGCAGAGCGGCGAGCAATTGAGCCTATTCTGAACACCTCCATTGAATAATGGGGACGAGCGCCGGGTTCCCGGTTGCGCGGCGGCGGCTGCTTCAGCACAGTCGCGCCCATGAGTCGGGACAAGTCTGAGAAGAAAAAGCCGGTCAAACCGGCAAAGGGCGTGATCGCGGTGACGCCGCCGAGCTTTCGGCGCGAGCGCGCGCTGATCAAGCGGGGGGTGTGGCCGATTGCCGGCTGCGACGAGGCCGGACGTGGCCCGCTGGCAGGTCCCGTGGTGGCCGCGGCCGTGGTGCTCGACCCGAAGCGGATTCCGAAAGGCATCGACGATTCGAAGCGGTTGACCGCGGAACGGCGCGAAGAGCTGTTTGAGCAGATCTGCGCGACGTCGGCGTTTGCGGTGGCTTTCGCTTCGCCGGCGCGAATCGATCGCGACAATATCCTCCGCGCCTCGCTCTGGGCGTTGGCGCGCGCCGTGCAGGCGCTGCCGGAGGCACCCAAGCATGTCTTCGTCGACGGCCGCGACAAGGTCGCCGTCACTTGCGACTGTGAGGCCGTGATCGGTGGTGACGGCATCGTGATGTCGATCGCAGCCGCTTCCATCATCGCCAAGGTGACGCGGGATCGGCTGATGTGCGCGCTGGCGCTGGATTGTCCCGGCTATGGCTTCGAACAGCACAAGGGCTATGCGGTGCCGGAACATCTGGAGGCGCTGGATCGCCTCGGCCCGAGCGCGCATCACCGCAGCTTCTTCGCGCCCGTGATCGCCGCGCGGCAGAAGCATTTTCCGGAAACGATCGAGCCCGATCTCTTCACGGTGGACCCGACCATCGAGGCCGAGGCGACGGCTGCCTAGCCCCGTTGCCTCCATCGCGTCGGCCCTTTATCAATCTCGGGATCGATTGAGGCCGCACACAGGGCTGGTTCCGGGCATTTTGGGCGCATGCGTTTCACCTCCCTGGTCGTCGAACTGATCCGCGCCCGGCCGCGGCTCGTGGTCTGGATCGTGGTGCTGGCGCAGTCCGCGCTGTGGCTGCTGGTGCCGCTGTTGATCTATCGCAGCCCGCCCGGCGATGTCGCGACCGTGCTCGCCTTCGGCCGCGAATACCAGGTCGGCACCGATCTCGGCCCGCCGCTCGCGTTCTGGCTCGCCGACATCGCATTCCGCGCCGCCGGCAATCACGTCTTCGGCATCTATCTGTTGGCACAGATTTGCGCGATCGCGACCTTCGTGAGCCTCTATCACCTCGGCCGCGCCATCATTGGCGGACAGCAGGCGGTGCTCGCGGTGCTGCTGACGATGACGGTCACCGCGTTCTCTTCGCCCGGCCTCGAGTTCGGCCCGCTGGTGCTGGCGCGCCCGCTCTGGGCGCTGTTGCTGCTGCATTCCTGGCAATTGTTCGGCCAGAACCGGCGCAGCGCCTGGTTTGCGTGGTCGATCGATTGCGGCCTGTTGCTGCTGACGACACCGGTGGCGATCGGGATGATCCTGCTGGTCCTGGCCTTTGCGCTGGCGACCGCCCGCGGACGCCGCACGCTGGCCTCGCTTGATCCGCTGTTTGCGCTGCTCGTGGTGATCGTGCTGGCGCTGCCTTACCTGATCTGGCTGATGCGCTCGGATGTTGTGACGCTGCCACCGCTGCCTGATGTCGCGGATTTGCGCGCGCGGGTGACGCGCTCCGGCGTGCTGCTCGGCGGCCTGGTGGTGTCGATGGCCGGCATCGCGCTGCTCCTTGTCGTCAATTCTCCCTGGTTCGCCCGCAAGCCGGAGGAGGCGCCGATCATCGGCCGGCCGCCGCTCGATCCCCTGGGACGGCAGTTCGTCTATTTCTTCGCCTTCGCGCCGGCGCTGATTGGCAGCCTGCTCGCCGGCCTGTTCCATCTCGACCACGTGGTCGGCGGCGCCGGCGTCGCGCTGCTGCTGTCGGGATTGGCGGTGATCGTCAATGCCGGCGATCTCATCCATCTCTACCGCCAGCGGTTGTTGCGCTCGGCCTGGGCGGCGGCGATTGCCGCGCCCGCCTTGGCCGTGGTCGCGGCGACGCTGTTCGTGCCCTGGACCGGCACAGCCGAAGTACGGACCTCGATGCCGGCGGCCTCGATCGGGCATTTCTTCGCCGACAGTTTTGAGCGGCGCACCAACCAGCGGTTGCGCGCGGTGGCCGGCGATCCCGAGTTGGCGCGCCTGATCGCGATGGACCCGCGGCGCCCGCATCTGTTGCTCGACGGAAGGCCGCGGACGCCCTGGCTCTCGCCGGCGAAGCTTAATGAGACCGGCGGACTGATCGTCTGGCGCGCGTCCGATACGTCGGGCGCGCCGCCGCCCGAGATCGCGCAACGCTTCCCGGACCTGGTGCCGGAAGTGCCGCGATCGTTCGAATGGCTGGTCAACGGCCGGCAGCCGCTGCTCAGGATCGGCTGGGCCATCGTGCGGCCGAAGGGGCCGTAGGCCTGTTTCTCGCCGTCAGCCCCTCATGGTGAGGAGCGCGTCTTCGCGCGTCTCGAACCATGAGGCCCCAGTCTCGCCCGTGGCCCCATCCTTCGAGACGCCTGCTGCGCAGGCTCCTCGGGATGAGGGGAAAGCGTGGGGTGGGCAAAGCGCAGCGTGCCTATCCTACGGTCTCTCAGGATGAGGACGAACTCTGCTGCCCCAGCGCCTTCGCGATGGCGCGGAGGTCTTGCCATGACATCCGCTTGTAGGAGGGCGAGCGCAACAGATAGGCGGGGTGGAAGGTGGCGATGGCGCGGATTGTCCGGGTGCCGGTGTCGTAGTCGAACCATTTGCCGCGGGTGCGCATGATGCCCTCGCGCGTGCCGATCAGCGCCTGTGTCGAGGGATTGCCGAGCGTGACCAGCACGTCGGGATTCACCAATTCGATCTGGCGCTGGATGAAGGGCAGGCACACCTGCGTCTCCTGCGGCGTCGGCGTGCGGTTGCCGGGCGGCCGCCACGGAATCACGTTGGCGATATAGGCCTTGCTGCGGTCGAGCCCGATCGCCGCGATCATCCGGTCCAGGAGCTTGCCGGAGCGGCCGACAAAGGGCAGGCCCTCGATGTCCTCGTCACGCCCGGGCGCTTCGCCCACGAACATCACCCGCGCCGCCGGATTGCCGTCGGCGAACACAAGCTTGGTCGCGGTATGCTTCAGCGCGCAGCCGTCGAAATTCGCCAGCAGCGTCCGCAGCGCGTCCAGCGTCGGCGCGGTCCGTGCCGCCTCGCGTGCAGACGCAACCGCCGCATCCGGCGCGATGGTGATTTCGCTGCGCGGAACTGCCGGCGCCGCAGGCGGCATCTCGCGCTGAGGACGCGGCGACGCCCCCTCGCGCGGCGGTGCGGCGGGAACAGGCTCGGCCTCCGCAAGCCGGTTGATCGGCTCGTCAACAAGCGCGCAATCGACCCCGGCCTCCAGGTAAAAGGCCAGCAATTGCTTTAAGGTAGGGGCGGGCTCGGGCGTCATGGTGGGATACAAGTCCTCCGCCCGCAATTTAGGATGCATCGCGCCGTCGCGAAATGCATTTCAATGGTTGTCCTCGCGACAAAAATCGGAAACAACGCAGCCTAACGAATTAGAAGCGTTCTCAACCGGGCTGAGAAGAGACCATGAGCACCGAAGAATTACCGCCCCGCGAATCCATGGAATTCGACGTCGTGATCGTCGGCGCCGGACCGTCGGGCCTCTCGGCTGCGATCCGGCTGAAACAGCTCAATCCCGATCTCAGCATCGTCGTGGTGGAGAAGGGTTCCGAGGTCGGCGCGCATATCCTCTCCGGCGCGGTGATCGATCCGGTCTCGCTCGACAAATTGATTCCGGACTGGCGCGAGGATGCCGACTGTCCGCTGAAGACCCAGGTGAAGGACGACCGCTTCTACTGGATGACGGCCGCCGGCGCGATCCGGCTGCCGAACTTCATGATGCCGCCGCTCATGAACAATCATCACTGCTACATCGGCTCGCTCGGCAATGTCTGCCGCTGGCTGGCGCCGAAGGCGGAAGCGCTGGGCGTCGAGATCTATCCGGGCTTTGCTGCCGCCGAAGTGCTCTATGACGACAACGGCAATGTGCGCGGCATCGCCACCGGCGACATGGGCATCGCCAAGGACGGCTCGCACAAGGACTCCTACACTCGCGGCATGGAGCTCGTCGGCAAATACACGCTGTTCGCCGAAGGCGCGCGCGGCAGCCTGTCGAAGCAGCTCATCGCGAAGTACCAGCTCGATGCCAAGAGCGAGCCGCCGAAATTCGGCATCGGCTTGAAAGAGGTGTGGCAGATCGATCCCGCCAAGCACCAGAAGGGCCTGATCCAGCATTCCTTCGGTTGGCCGCTCAACAATTCCACCGGCGGCGGCTCGTTCCTCTATCACTACGACGACAACCGCGTTGCGGTCGGCTTCGTCGTGCATCTCAACTACGACGATCCGTATCTGTCGCCGTTCGACGAATTCCAGCGCTTCAAAACGCATCCCTCGATCCGCGCCGTGCTCGAAGGCGGCAAGCGGCTCGGTTATGGCGCGCGAGCCATCACCGAAGGCGGCTACCAGTCGGTGCCGCGGCTGATCTTCCCGGGCGGCGCGCTGATCGGCTGCGCGGCCGGCTTCGTCAACGTGCCGCGCATCAAGGGCGTCCACAACGCGATGGGCAGCGGCATGCTCGCTGCGGAGCATGTGGCGGCGGCGATCGGCGCCGGCCGCGCCAATGACGAGCTCGTGGAGTATGAAAACGCCTGGCGCGAGTCCGCCATCGGCAAGGACCTGCATCGTGTCAGGAACGTCAAGCCGCTGTGGTCGAAGTTCGGCACCATCCTCGGCGTGGCACTCGGCGGCTTCGACATGTGGTGCAACACGCTGGGCTTCTCGCTGTTCGGAACCCAGTCGCACGCCAAGCCCGATCGCAAGACGCTCGACCCGTCGAAACAGCACACGCCGATCGCCTATCCGAAGCCGGACGGCAAGATCTCGTTCGACAAATTGTCCTCGGTGTTCCTCTCCAACACCAACCATGAGGAGGACCAGCCGGTCCATCTCAAGGTCGCCGACATGAACCTGCAGAAGACGTCGGAGCACGACGTCTATGCCGGCCCGTCCAACCGCTATTGCCCGGCCGGCGTCTATGAATGGGTCGAGGAAGCCTCAGGCCCTCGTTTCCAGATCAACGCGCAGAACTGTGTCCACTGCAAAACCTGCGACGTGAAGGACCCGAACGGTAACATCACCTGGGTTCCTCCCGAGGGCGGTGGCGGGCCCAACTACGAGGCGATGTGACCGTGGTGGTGCAAGCAGCGATATAAAGCCGGGGGTGACCACAATTGCGTGAGTGGATGCTCCGATAATCGGGCCGCACCGGCCACGATACCGCCACACTGGAAGCGTTTTCCGGTATTGTTGGCTAAATCGGCGGCTTCGAAGGCCAATCTGCCAATCGATTCGCCACCCGTGTCCTTGCGGTTGAAGGCCAAAAACGGCATTGTCGCTGGCCGGGATGCCGCCGCTTGGGTTTGCATTCGACACTGATCCTGAGAGATCGCCGCCGTTAATCCCGCCGTAAATCCCTTGGAGCAAGGCGAACCGTGATGCTTTCTACACGCTTTAACCGCTGGACGATTGCTGCTCTCAGCCTGGCCGTGCTCGCCGCACCTGGCGCGCTCTATGCGCAGACGCCGGATCATCCTGCCGACAACGCGGCGCAGTTTCCGACCAAGAACGACCTGAAATCGCTGACCACGGCCGGCAGCTATCTCGCCGCCCGCCACGCCAGCGTCGAGCGCGATGCGGCCTCCGCTGCGGCATTTTACCGCTCGGCACTCCGCACCGATCCGAAGAATAACGAATTGCTCGACCGCGCCTTCATCTCCTCGCTGGCCGAAGGCGACATCGACGAGGCCGTCAAGCTTGCCGACCGCATCCTCGCGCAGGACAAGTCGAACCGCGTCGCGCGGCTCGTCGTCGGCGTACGCGACCTGAAGCTGAAGAAGTACGCGGCCGCGCAGGTCAACGTCAACCAGTCGATCCGCGGACCGATCACCGACCTGGTTGCGACGCTGCTGGCATCCTGGGCGAGCTATGGCGCGGGCGATGCCAAGGTGGCGGTCGCCAACATCGACAAGCTCACCGGTCCGGAATGGTATCCGCTGTTCAAGGATCTCCACGCCGGCATGATCCTGGAGCTTTCCGGCAAGGAGAAGGACGCGGGCACCCGCTTCGAGCGCGCCTACAAGCTCGATGATTCCATGTTGCGGATCGTGGACGAATATGCGCGCTGGTCGTCGCGCAACAAGGATGCGGCTGCCGCTACGTCCCTCTATGAGGCCTTCGACAAGAAGTTGCCGCGCCATCCGCTGGTGCAGGAGGGCATCCGCGAGGCCAAGGCCGGCAAGAAGCTATCGCCGCTGGTCGATTCGGCGCAGTCCGGTGCGGCCGAAGCGCTCTATGGCATCGGCGCGACGCTGACGCGCCGCGGCGGTGAGGACCTGGCGCTGGTCTATCTGCAGCTTGCGCTGTACCTGCAGCCCAATCATCCGCTGGCGCTGCTCTCGCTCGCTGACCTCTATGAGAGCGTCAAGAAACCGCAGATGGCGATCAAGATCTATGAGCGGATGCCGGCCTCATCGCCGCTGAAGCGCAACGCGCAGATCCAGCTTGCGACTGATCTCGACGCCGCCGACCGCAGCGACGAGGCGATCAAGATCCTGAAGGAGCTCACCGCCGAATCGCCGAAGGACATCGAGGCCATCATGGCGCTCGGCAATATCGAGCGTGGCCGCAAGAAGTTCGCCGATTGCGCCGGCACCTACACGCAGGCGATCGATGCCATGCCGACGGCCGGCGACAAGAACGCCTGGGTTACCTACTACTACCGCGGCATCTGCGAGGAGCGCTCCAAGCAGTGGACCAAGGCCGAAGCCGACATGCGCAAGGCGCTGGAGATGCAGCCCGAGCAGCCGCACGTGCTGAACTATCTCGGCTATTCCTGGATCGATCAGGGCATCAATCTCGACGAAGGCATGAAGATGATCAAGCGTGCCGTCGAGCAGCGCCCCGACGACGGCTACATCGTGGATTCGCTCGGCTGGGCCTATTACCGCATCGGCAATTACGATGAGGCAGTGAAGCAGCTCGAGCGCGCCATCGACCTCAAGCCGGAAGATCCGACCATCAACGACCATCTCGGCGATGCCTATTGGCGGGTCGGCCGCACGCTGGAAGCCAAGTTCCAGTGGGCGCATGCGCGCGACCTCAAGCCGGAGGCCGACGAACTGCCGAAGATCGAAGCCAAGATCGAGAACGGTCTGCCGGAGGACGCCTCTAACAACGCCGCCGCCGTCGAGAAGAAGAAAGAAGACGGCAAGGGCGGCTGATCCAAAGAGATGATGGGGGGCAGTTCGCCGATGCCGGCGCTGATTGAGGACGCACGTGCCAAGGTCAACCTGACCCTGCGGGTGATCGGGCGGCGCGTCGACGGCTATCACGACCTTGAAAGTGTGGTGGCGTTCGCCGATTGTGCCGATCGCCTGACGCTGACGCCGGGCGAAGAACTCACGCTCACGACGTCAGGGCCGATGGCGGAGGCCTGCGGCGAGACCGCTGATAATCTCGTGCTGAAGGCCGCGCGCCTGCTCGGCGAGCGCGTTCCCGGCCTGAAGGCCGGCAGCTTTGTGCTGGAGAAAGTGTTGCCGGTGGCCGCCGGGATCGGCGGCGGGTCGGCCGATGCCGCGGCGGCGCTGCGGCTGCTCGCGCGACTGAACGATCTCGCCCTCGACGACGAGCGTCTGCGCGACGTTGCGCTGAAAACCGGTGCCGACGTGCCGGTCTGCGTCGCCTCGCATGCCTGCGACATGACCGGGGTCGGCGAGACGCTGATGCCGCTCAACCTGCCGAAGCTGCCGTGCGTCATGGTCAATCCGCGGATCCCCGTCGCCACCAAGGACGTGTTCGCGGAGCTTGGCTTGCGCCCCGGCGACCTCCTGGTCGGCGCCACCGACGTGATGCTGCAGGCGCCGTCCTGGCCGGAGCAGGGCGGCTCGCTCGAAGAATGGGTCGAGGCCCTTGCCGGCAGCTCGAACGACCTGGAAGCGCCGGCGGTGCGCATCCAGCCGGTGATCGGCGAGGTGATCGCCGCGCTCAACGCCACCGATGGCGCCTGGCTCGCGCGGATGTCCGGCTCCGGCGCCACATGCTTTGCGATCTACGAGAACACCGCCGACGCCCAGCGCGCCGCCGAAAAGCTGCGCCGCCAGCACCCCATCTGGTGGGTGCATTCGGGCGTGCTGAGCTAGCTACACCGTCATTGCGAGGAGCGAAGCGACGAAGCAATCCATATCTCCACAAGCGGTGAGATGGATTGCTTCGCTGCGCTCGCAATGACGACGACGAGTTGTAGGGTGGGCACGCTGCGCTCTACCCATCCTACGCATCGTTCAATGCGAGCGCGCCAGGCAGAAGGCTACGACCTGCTCGAGTGCGGTCTTCATCGGTGAGGGCGGAAACAGCGCCAGCGCGTCGACGGCCATGGCGCCGTAGTGGTGGGCGCGGGTCAGCGTGTCCTCGAGCGCGCGGTGCTTGGTCATCAAGCCGATGGCGTGGTCGAGATCGCCGCCGCGGATCTCGCCTTGCTCCAGCGCGCGGACCCAGAACTCGCGTTCGCTGTCATTGCCGCGGCGGAAGGCCAGCACCACCGGCAGCGTGATCTTGCCCTCGCGAAAATCGTCGCCGACATTCTTGCCGAGCTTGGCTGACTTGCCACCATAGTCGAGCACGTCGTCGACAAGCTGGAAGGCGATGCCGAGATTCATGCCGACCGAGCGGCAGGCGGTCTGCTCCGCCTTCGGCCGGTTGGCGATGACGGGGCCGACCTCGCAGGCGGCGGCGAATAATTCCGCGGTCTTGCCGCGGATCACGGCGAGATATTCATCCTCGGTGGTCGCGGTGTTCTTGGCGGCGGCAAGCTGCATCACCTCGCCCTCGGCGATGGTGGCGGCGGCGGAGGAGAGGATGTCGAGCGCGCGCAGCGAGCCGACCTCGACCATCATGCGGAAGGCCTGGCCGAGCAGGAAGTCGCCGACCAGGACGCTGGCCTCGTTGCCCCAGAGCATCCGTGCCGACAATTTGCCGCGCCGGAGCTCGCTTTCGTCGACCACGTCGTCATGCAGCAGGGTTGCGGTATGCATGAACTCGACGGCGGCGGCGAGCTTGATATGGCCGTCCCCGGAATAGCCGGAGAGCTGGGCCATCGCCAATGTCAGCATTGGCCGCAGGCGTTTTCCCCCGGAGGAGATCAGGTGGTTGGCGACCTCCGGGATCATGGTGACCTCGGAGCCGGTCCGCGTCAGGATGGTCGCATTGACGCGTTCCATGTCGGCGGCGACCAGGGCGACCAGCGGGTCTATCGAAGCGTTCGACGGGTTTTCAAAGGGGACAATAACCGCCACGCTGGTCTCCAAATTTGCCGAATTCACACTATCCTAGGGCGTGATCCGGCAACTCGATCACCGCGCCTGAAGGCTACAATAGAAACTGCGCGCTGGGGCGGCAATAGTACGAAGCTGTTGACATCTGTCGCATGGTCTGCGCTGGGCATGAAACATGGAGAACGAACACTTGCGGGAATTGGTCCGAACCAATGACATGGTGCTGGTGTCTGCGATCACAGCATTGCTCGACAGCGCCAATATCCATCATCTGGTGCTGGACCAGAACATGAGCGTCATCGAGGGATCGCTCGGCATCCTGCCGCGGCGGATCCTGGTCCATGAGGACGACAACCGCGCCGCGCGCGAGTTGTTGGCCGATGCGGGTTTCGCGCATGAATTGCGCGCCGATGAGTGAAGACGTCACCGAGCACGGTGACGACGTCAGCGAGGACGCCTTTCTCGGCGGGCGATTGCTGCTGCGACAGCTCAAGTCGGGTCACCGCGCCGGGCATGACGCCATGCTGCTCGCCGCCGCGACGCGCGCGCGTCACGGCGATCGCGTGGTCGACCTCGGCGCGGGCGTCGGCGCTGCCGGCCTTGCGCTGGCCAAACGCGTTGCCGGCATCGGTCTGGTGCTGGTCGAGATCGACGCGCAGCTTGCGGCACTGGCGCGCGCGAACGCCGCCGCCAACGCGATTGCCGCTGAGGTGATCGTGCTTGACGTCGAATCGTCGGCAGAGGCCTTTGCCGCCGCCGGCCTGCCGCCCGATAGCGTCGACGTCGTGCTGATGAATCCGCCTTTCAATGATTCCAGGCGCCACCGCGCTTCGCCGGACCGGGCGCGCGAGGTCGCGCACATCGCGTCGGCGACAACCCTGCCGGGCTGGATCCATGCCGCGCGGCGCATCCTGAAATCCGGGGGAGAATTGACGCTGATCTGGCGCGCCGATGGCATCGCCGAGGTGCTGGCCGCGCTCGATCGCGGATTCGGCAGCCTCGAGATCCTGCCCGTTCACGCCGATGTGACCGCGGCGGCGGGCCGCATCCTGCTTCGCGCGGTCAAAGGTGGCCGCGCGCCGACGCGCCTCCATGCCGCTCTCGTGCTCAATGACGAGTCGGGCGTGCCTAATAAAGAGGTACAGGAGAGCTTGATGGGGAAGGGGATATTGCCGCTCGCCGGATGAAGATGCCGGACCGCGGACGTGTCGTGTTACTGCTGCGGGAGCCTGTCCGATTGCCGTTCGGGTGCTGCGGTAAAGTGAACCGCCGCGAGCAGGGTACCGATCAGCAAAATCAGCAGATAGATTTTCATCTTGCTCTCCGCCGCGCGATTGCAGCTAGAACACCGCGATGCAAGGGGCGTTCCATCACTGGATGACAGTGGTGCGATAAAAAACGGTTAATTCGAGGTAACGGGAATGAGTGAACAAAGAATTGATCGCCCCGGACTGCCGGGCTTGCTCGAGAGGCTCGAGGGCTGGCTCCCGGCACGGCTGCGGCGTGGCATGGCCGTGGTGCCGGTGGTGCGACTGTCGGGCGTTATCGGCGCGGTGACGCCGCTGCGGCCTGGCATGACGCTCGCCGGGGTCGCGAAGACGCTCGAACGCGCGTTCGCGATCCGCAACGCCAAGGCGGTGGCGCTGGTGATCAATTCGCCCGGCGGCTCGCCGGTGCAGTCACGCCAGATCTATTTGCGGATCCGGCAGCTCGCCACTGAGAAGAAGCTGCCGGTCCTGGTGTTCGTCGAGGACGTCGCGGCCTCCGGTGGCTACATGATCGCCTGCGCGGGCGACGAGATCTTCTGCGATCCGTCCTCCATTCTCGGTTCGATCGGGGTGGTCGGCGGCAGCTTCGGCTTCCAGGAACTGATCCGGAAGATCGGCGTCGAGCGGCGGCTCTATACCGCCGGCGAACACAAGGCGATGCTCGATCCGTTCCTGCCCGAGAAGCCCGAGGAGGTGGCGCGGCTGAAGTCGATCCAGCGCGAGATCCACGAGATTTTCATCGCGCTGGTCAAGCAGAGCCGCGGAGCGCGGCTGAAAGGCGCCGACGATGTGCTCTTCACCGGCGAATATTGGGCGGGCGAATCCTCTGTCACCCTCGGCCTGGCGGACGGGATCGGAGACCTCCGCTCGACGCTCCGCGCCCGCTACGGCGAGAAGGTGCTGACGCCGGTGATCGCGCCCGCGAGCGGGCTGTTGTCGGGGCTCCTGGGCAGGCGGGCGCCGGGCGCGGGTTCGCTGGCGGCGCTGGACCCGCTCGGAGGACTGCCGGATGATTTGATCTCGGCGCTGGAAACGCGGGCGATCTGGGCCAAATTCGGGTTCTAGACCTTCGGTTCTGATTGAAATCAGAACCGAAGGTCCAGATTCTTTATTTTGACGCGTTTTCTTCACGCGAACCGGTGTCCACCCTCGGATCAAGTCCGAGGGCATGCTTCGCTCGAAAACGCTTTGAAGCTGCTGCCGTTTCCCGCATCCGGTACCAAAAGGTTGATTGCGGACCGGCCTAGCTTAAGCGAAGATACTAGGTATTGGGGGCCTGAGAGGTGAACGACAAGGATCGACCGATGCCAGCCATGATCGCATTTGCGGGCGTTTTGGGAGGGCTCGCCGTGGTCCGCTGGGCCTATCGCACGGCCGTGCGGATCAACGAGGAACTGGAAGAGGCGCGTCGCGCCCATATGGCCGAGGCCGTCAGCCGGAACGAAATTCCCACGCTTCGCCGCGACCCCGTCACCGGCGCCTACCGGCCGGGCTAGGCCTCGCATACTCGTCATGCCCGGGTTTGCCCGTCTTCGCTATCGCTTCGCCGGACTGACACTAGAGTGCCCGGCGAAGCCTGGGCGTAGCCGGGTCCCGGGCATCCACGCCCTTTCTTCCTGCTGATGCCAAAGACGTGGATGGCCGGGACAAGCCCGGCCATGACGGAGCAAGTGGGACGCGTCTTTCGCGCAATCGGCAGGTGCGTTCGCCTTGATTCCCCGTCTTCGCGCCGATACGGTCCGCGCGCTTTCAAACCCCTCATCGCGAGACCGATGCCGACGATGAATTCCCTGCCTGCCCATATGCGCCCGGAACGTTCGTTCCAGGAACTGATCCTGACGCTGCAGCGCTACTGGGCGGATTACGGCTGCGTGATCCTGCAGCCCTACGACATGGAGGTCGGCGCCGGCACGTTCCATCCCGCCACGACGCTGCGCGCGCTCGGCCCCAAGCGCTGGAACGCGGCCTATGTGCAGCCCTCGCGCCGGCCCAAGGACGGCCGGTATGGCGAGAACCCCAACCGGCTCCAGCACTATTACCAGTTCCAGGTGATCCTGAAGCCGTCGCCGCCTGACATTCAGGAGCTTTATCTGAAATCGCTGGCTGCGATCGGCGTCGATTCGGCGTTGCACGACATCCGCTTTGTCGAGGACGATTGGGAGAGCCCGACGCTCGGGGCCTGGGGGCTGGGCTGGGAATGCTGGTGCGACGGCATGGAAGTGTCGCAGTTCACCTATTTCCAGCAGGTCGCTGGCGTCGAATGCGCGCCTGTCGCGGGTGAGCTCACCTACGGGCTCGAGCGGCTGGCGATGTATGTGCAGGGCGTCGACCGCGTCTACGACCTGAACTTCAACGGCCGCGAAGGCGCCGAGAAGGTGAGCTATGGCGACGTGTTCCTGCAGGCCGAGCAGGAATATTCGCGGCACAATTTCGAGATTGCCGATACCGCGATGCTGTTCGAGCAGTTCAGGATGGCCGAGGAAGCCTGCAAGAAATATCTCGCGGCCGGCTGGCGCGAGGGCGGCAACCAGCGCGAGCACCTGATGGCGCTGCCGGCCTATGACCAGTGCATCAAGGCAAGCCACGTGTTCAACCTGCTCGACGCGCGCGGCGTGATCTCGGTGACGGAGCGGCAGAGCTACATCCTGCGGGTGCGCGAACTGGCGAAAGCCTGCGGCGAAGCCTGGATCCACACCGAAGCCGGCAGGGCCGCCTGATGCCTGATCTTCTGCTCGAACTGTTTTCCGAGGAAATCCCCGCGCGCATGCAGGCGAAGGCGGCGGACGATCTGCGCCGCATGGTGACCGACAAGCTCGTCGCCGAGGGATTGGTCTACGAAGGCGCCCGCGCGTTCGCGACGCCGCGGCGGCTGGCGCTCACGGTGCACGGCATTCCGGCGCGGCAGCCGGACTTGAAGGAAGAGCGCCGCGGCCCCCGCGTCGGCGGGCCTGAGCCCGCGATCCAGGGATTCTTGAAGGCCACGGGTCTTGCCTCGATCGACGATGCAAAAATCCAGAGCGACAAGAAGGGCGATTTCTACATCGCGCTGATCGAGAAGCCGGGCCGGCCCGCGCTCGACGTGCTCGCCGAGATCCTGCCGGTCATCGTCAGAACCTTCCCTTGGCCGAAATCGATGCGCTGGGGCGCGCGTTCGGCGCGGCCCGGCGCGCTGACCTGGGTGCGTCCGCTGCACGCGATCACCGCCACCTTCGGTCCGGAGACCGAGGAGCCGGATGTGGTGAATTTCTCGGTCGATGGCATCGAGGCGGGGCAGACGACGTTCGGCCACCGCTTCATGGCCCCGGCTGCGATCTCCGTGCGCCATTTTCATGACTACGAAGCCAAGCTGCAGGCGGCCAAGGTCGTGCTCGATCCGCAGGCGCGCAAGGACATGATCCTGGCGGATGCAAAGACGCTGGCGCAGGCACAGAACTTTGAATTGGTCGAGGACCAGGGGCTGCTGGATGAGGTCGCCGGCCTCGTCGAATGGCCGGTCGCGCTGATGGGTGCGTTCGACAAGGACTTCCTGTCGATCCCGGACGAGGTGATCCGCGCCACCATCCGCAACAACCAGAAATGCTTCGTGGTCAGCGATCCCAATACGGGCAAGCTGACCAACAAGTTCATCCTCACCGCCAACATCGAGGCCACCGACGGCGGCAAGGCCATCGTCGCCGGCAACGAACGCGTGATCCGCGCGCGGCTCTCGGATGCGAAGTTCTTCTACGAGACGGATCTGAGGACAAAGCTCGAGGACCGGCTGCCGAAGTTCGACCAGATCGTGTTCCACGAGAAGCTGGGCACGCAGGGCGCGCGCATCAAGCGGATCGAGCGATTGGCCGCGGAGATCGCGCCGCTGGTCGGCGCCGATGTCGAGAAGACGAAACGCGCCGCGCATTTGGCGAAGGCCGATTTGCTGACGGAAGTCGTCGGCGAATTCCCCGAGCTGCAGGGGCTGATGGGCAAGTACTACGCACTGGCGCAAGGCGAGGATGCATCGGTCGCTGCAGCGAGCGAGGAGCATTACAAGCCGCAGGGGCCGGCAGATCGTGTGCCGACCGATCCGGTGAGTGTCGCGGTGGCGCTGGCGGACAAGATCGATACGCTGGTTGGCTTCTGGGCGATCGATGAGAAGCCGACGGGGAGCAAGGACCCGTATGCGCTAAGGCGCGCGGCGCTCGGGGTGATCAGGCTTATCCTCGAGAACAATATTCGTACCAGCCTCATCAAGACGATCACGACCTTTGTCAGCACGTTGCTCGAGAGCGATGCTGTAAAGGCGGCTGAGAGTCCGATTGCTATCGCGCCGTCACTGTTGGTCTTCTTCGCCGATCGCCTGAAGGTCCAGCTTCGCGACCAGGGCGCGCGGCACGATCTCGTCGACGCCGTGTTCTCGCTCGGCGGACAGGATGATCTCCTGCTCGTGGTCCGTCGTGTCGAGGCGCTCGGCAAATTCCTCGACACTGATGACGGCAAGAACCTGCTCGCGGGCACCAAGCGCGCGGGCAACATCCTCGCGATCGAGGAGAAGCGGGACAAGCGCACGTTCGACGGCGCGCCCGATCCGTCGCTCTATCGGCAGGACGAGGAGAAGGCGCTGGCGCAGGCGATCGATCAGGTCAAGCGTGAGGCAAGTAGCGCGGTCGCGGCCGAGGACTTCGCCGGTGCGATGAGCGTGATGGCGACGCTGCGGCCGGCGGTGGATGCGTTCTTCGACAAGGTCAAGGTCAATGACGACGACCCGCAGGTGCGCGAGAACCGGCTGAAGCTGCTGAATGAGATCCGTGCCGCGACGCGCGCGGTGGCGGATTTCTCGAAGATCCAGGATTAAGGGCTTCGTTCGCCGCCCCAACCTCCACCGTCATGCCCGGGCTTGTCCCGGGCATCCACGTTCTTAGCGTCGGCGTGTGAGGAAGGGCGTGGATGGCCGGGACAAGCCCGGCCATGACGAGCCTCATTCGCGCTCGGAAATATCCCGCAACATTTACGCCCTGTTAACCACGTCCTGCGAAGGTCGCGACGTGTGAACGGTTTCTTAAGGAAATCGCCCGCGCGCAAATGCAGGAATTTCCCGATGACCTCCATCGGCACGGCGCTCAATCCTTACGCCCAATATGGTTCGGCCTATGCGCGGGCCGCGGCGACGCCGTCGCTGGCATCGACGCTGTCCAACGACAGCGCGACCAACGATCCACTCGCGTCCAACAGCGCGACCAACCTGACCTTGTCTGAGGCGGCCCGCGCACAGCTCGCAAAAGGGGCGCCGCTCGACTTCACGATCGTCACGAACGACGCACGCGCGACGCTCGACCGGCTCTATGCGGCAGCCGGCGTGAAGGGACCGCTGGTCGACGGCAAGACCACGATCGATCTCTCGAGCCTGGATCGGCGCTCGCTGTTTGCGATCTCGACCAACAATGGCGGCAAGTTCAGCCCCGATGAGCAGGCGGTGGCGGCCGGCGCGTTGAAGCAGCGCTTCGATGCCGCGCTTGCGCCGTCGCTGGCGACCACGCGTCTGACCGGCGACTACAATGTCAGCTACAAGACAGCGCTGGATTATCTCGATGGCGCGAGCCCCGAAGAGAAGGCGACGGCGACCTGGGCCGCCCAGCGCGCCGCGGTGTTCAAGGGCTATCAGGCGACGCAGACGGACCCGACGGTGGCCCCAACGGGAATTGCCGGCGATCCGATCGCGGCGGCGCTTGCCGGCACGGTCAAGCCCGCGACGGGCCAGAGCCGCAACTTCGGCGATATCGCCAGCGACGTGCGCGGGTTTCTCGATCGCCAGAAGAGCGAGGCGGCGAGCAACGGCAAGGAGCTGGTCTATGATCCCGGGCGCAAGACCGGGCAATTGGCCGATCTGTCCCCACTCGACAACCGCTCGCTGTCGGCAATCACCCTGAACAAGGACAATCGCTTCTCCAGCGAGGAGGTCTATGCGGCCAAGCAGGAATTGAATGCGCGGACCCGCGCCTCGATCCTCGACGCGCTCAAGCAGAGCCAATCGACCGGCGATCCGCGCCAGCTCAGCCTAGGCATCCTGAAAGCCTATTCCTCGATGAGCACCGAAGAGCGGCAGGCCGCGAATTGGACGCCCGAATTCCAGGATGCCGCGATCAAGAACTACAAGTCGACATCGACGCTGCTCTCGATGCTGCGATCGTAGTCGCTAGAATCAGAACCGAAGCTCTAGCTAGATTCTTGTTTTGCGTTTTCTTCACGCGAACCGGTGTCCACTTCGCTCGAAAACGGTCTAAGCACAAAGCAAAGCCCCGCCTGGAGGGGAGGGCCAGGCGGGGCTCTTGGGTCCGGTCGCTGTCGCGCACATCCGCTTGCACGGCGCCCGGACTACTCGCTCAAGGCGAAAGCTGGTTGATCGCTAGTCGATCACCTGAACGATACGGCGCGAGCGCGGCTCGACCAGTACGGTCTCGCCATTCACGACCGTGTAGCGGAACGGGGTTGAGCCGAAGCGCTGCGGTACGTCGTAGACTGTCACGCCGGTTTCCGGCAGCACGGTGCCGACTGCCACGCGATCGGAAATCGTATAGTCCGGCACGCGTTCGCGGACGACATATTCACGGAATGCCGGCCGCTGGTCGACCGTGATCCCGCCACCTTCTTCGACTACGACGGTGTTGCCGCCGACGACGCCGGTGGTGGTCCTGCTCTGCGCCTGCGCCGCGACCGGTGCACTGATCGCGCACGCCATCGCTGCAACGGCAAGGAATCGGTTTCGCATGGCTCACTCCTTCGCGACGATTTTGCGTTAAGGCGGGTCTCCTTTCGAGACGCCGCGAGTGCTGGCTTTTTGCCGATGCACAATGTGAGGCCAATGCATCGCGAGCGTCGATGTTCCGCAAAAAGCGCGGCCATATCCGCGGCAATTTTGAGCAATTTTCGTGGATAGCGGAACCGATTGAAGCGTCGAACGTCTCAAATAGCTGGCCGTGCTGGCGGGTGGGGCGGATCCTAGGTTTGACGCGTTTCCTTCATGCGAAACCGGTAACACTTCGCTCGAAAACGCGATGCCAGTACAATACCCGTCTCGATTCGATTTCCTTTCCGAACAAATCCGCTGGAGCTTCCTCAAATGGTCATCACCGCTGCGCATGTCCCTGCCATCGTGGCCCTGATCGCAGGCATTCTGATCCTGGTCATGCCGCGGCTGCTGAACTTCATCGTCGCGATCTACCTGATCTTCGTGGGCCTGGTCGGCATGGGGCTTTTGCGCTGGCTGCATTTGTAGGATCGAAACGCCGTTCGCAGCTTGCGCCCGACACACCAAAGTGGTGTAAGGCGCCCATCTTCTTGCCCCTCACTCCGGATTGTTGAAAGCCATGGCCAAAGCCGTCGCCAAGTCCAAGAAAGCAGCAGAGAAAAGCGCAGCGAAATCAAAGCCATCCGCCCCGGCCCGCAAGGCCGCCCCGGCGGCGCGAAAGGCGCTGAAGAAGAGCGCGCCAAAGGTGGCGGCAAAAGCTCCCGCCAAGGCTCCTGTTGCCAAGGCTCCTGTTAAGGCTGCTGCTAAGGCCCCCGCCAAGCCGGTGGCAAAATCCGTGACGAAAGCGCCGGCGTCAAAGCCTGCCGCGGCGGCGATCAAGCCCAACAAATGGGTCTTCACCTTCGGCGACGGCAAGGCCGAGGGCAAAGCCGAGATGCGTAATCTGCTCGGCGGCAAGGGCGCCAACCTCGCCGAGATGGCCAATCTGGGCCTGCCGGTGCCGCCCGGCTTCACGATCCCGACCTCGGTCTGCACCTATTTCTACGAGCACGAGAAGACCTATCCGAAGGAGCTGAAGGCGCAGGTCGAGAAGGCGCTCGATTATGTCGGCAAGCTGACTGGCAAGATCTTCGGGGACGCCAAGAACCCGCTTTTGGTCTCGGTCCGTTCCGGCGCGCGGGCCTCGATGCCGGGCATGATGGACACCGTGCTCAATCTCGGGTTGAACGACCAGACCGTGGAGGCGCTGGCCGATCTCTCCGGCGACCGCCGCTTTGCCTATGACAGCTACCGCCGCTTCATCACGATGTATTCGGACGTGGTGCTCGGCTTCGAGCACCATCACTTCGAAGACATCCTCGACACCTTCAAGGACAGCCAGGGCTATTCGCTGGACACCGACCTCACCGGCGACGACTGGGTCGAGCTGGTCGGCAAGTACAAGGAAGCGGTGGAGCGCGAGACCGGCCATCCGTTCCCGCAGGATCCGCACGACCAGCTATGGGGCGCGATCGGCGCGGTGTTCTCCTCGTGGATGAACGCGCGCGCGGTCACCTACCGCAAGCTGCACGACATTCCGGAGTCCTGGGGTACTGCCGTCAATGTGCAGGCGATGGTGTTTGGCAATATGGGCGAGACGTCGGCGACCGGCGTCGCCTTCACCCGCAATCCCTCGACCGGCGAGAGCAAGCTCTACGGCGAATTCCTGATCAACGCGCAGGGCGAGGACGTCGTGGCCGGCATCCGCACGCCGCAGGACATCACCGAGTACGCGCGTCAGGAGAGCGGCTCCGACAAGCCCTCGATGGAAACCGCGATGCCCGACGCTTTCAAGGAGCTGACGCGGATCTACACGCTGCTCGAAAAGCACTACCGCGACATGCAGGACATGGAGTTCACGGTCGAAGAGGGCAAGCTGTGGATGCTGCAGACCCGCGGCGGCAAGCGCACCGCGAAGGCGGCGCTGCGCATCGCCGTCGAGCTCGCCAATGAGGGCCTGATCTCGAAAGAAGATGCGGTGACGCGGATCGATCCGGCCTCGCTCGATCAATTGCTGCACCCGACCATCGATCCGGCGGCGACGCGCGATATCATCTGCACCGGCCTGCCGGCTTCGCCGGGTGCGGCGTCCGGCGAGATCGTGTTCTCCTCCGACGAAGCTGCCAAGTTGCAGGCTGACGGCCGCAAGGTCATTCTCGTCCGTGTCGAGACCAGCCCGGAAGACATCCACGGCATGCACGCGGCCGAGGGCATCCTGACCACCCGCGGCGGCATGACCTCGCATGCCGCGGTGGTGGCGCGCGGCATGGGCAAGCCCTGCGTCTCCGGCTGCGGCGCCATCCGCGTCGACTATGGCCGCGGCACGATGAGCGTGGGCTCGCGCACCTTCAAGGCGGGCGACGTCATCACCATCGATGGCGGCATCGGCCAGGTGCTGGCCGGGCGCATGCCGATGATCGAGCCGGAGCTGTCGGGGGAGTTCGGCACGCTGATGGGTTGGGCCGATGCCGTCCGCAAGCTCGGCGTTCGCGTCAACGGCGACACCCCTGATGATGCGCGCACCGCGGTGAAGTTCGGCGCCGAGGGCATCGGCCTCTGCCGCACCGAGCACATGTTCTTCGAGGAGACGCGCATCCGCACGGTGCGCGAGATGATCCTGTCGGAAGACGAGCAATCGCGCCGCGCCGCGCTGTCGAAGCTGTTGCCGATGCAGCGCGCCGACTTCGTCGAGCTGTTCGAGATCATGAAGGGCCTCCCCGTCACGATCCGCCTGCTCGATCCGCCGCTGCACGAGTTCCTGCCGCACACCCAGGCCGAGATCGAGGAAGTCGCGCGCGCGATGAACACCGATCCGCGCCGGCTTGCCGATCGCGCCCGCGAACTCGCCGAGTTCAACCCGATGCTCGGCTTCCGCGGCTGCCGTCTTGCGATCGCCTATCCCGAAATCGCCGAGATGCAGGCGCGCGCGATCTTCGAGGCGGCGGTCGAAGCCGGCAAGCGCACCGGCAAGGCCGTCGGGCTCGAGGTGATGGTGCCGCTGATCGCCACCAAGGCCGAGTTCGACCTGGTGAAGGCGCGGATCGACGCCACCGCGCATGCGGTGACGAAGGAGACCGGCGCCAAGCTGACCTACCAGGTCGGCACCATGATCGAGCTACCGCGCGCCTGCCTGATGGCCGGCAAGGTCGCCGAGACCGCCGAGTTCTTCTCCTTCGGCACCAACGACCTGACCCAGACCACTTACGGCATCAGCCGCGATGACGCCGCGAGCTTCCTCGGCACTTACATCGCCAAGGGTATCCTCGAGATCGATCCCTTCATCTCGGTCGATCGCGACGGCGTCGGCGAGCTGGTCAGGATCGGCGTGGAGCGCGGCCGCAAGACGCGTCCCAACCTGAAGGTCGGCATCTGCGGCGAGCACGGCGGCGATCCCGCTTCCGTCGCGTTCTGCCACGAGGTCGGGCTCGACTATGTCTCGTGCTCGCCCTATCGCGTGCCGATCGCGCGTCTGGCCGCAGCGCAAGCGGCCCTCGGCAAGGCGATCGCGAGCCAGGCGTGACGCTCAGCGCCCGCTGACAACTAAGAGCATCTCGTCATGCCCGGGCTTGTCCCGGGCATCGACGTTTTGGACGCGCAGAAGGACCTGGATGGCCGGGACAGGCCCGGCCATGACGACGGTCGCGGGAATGGAGCGCGGCAACGCGCGCTGCCAAGGGAAAACGCATTACAGGCGTAACCCAACTTTCCGCGTGCTGAAATCGAACTGTAACCCGCGCTCACAATCCTGTGCCAGTAGAGTGAGGTTGGTATGGGATGCTTCAGATTGTTTGTGCGTATTCAATTGAGATCAGCGCAGCGACGGCGCGATGGCGGGCGAGCGTCAGGATTGGGGCCTGATGGGAAGTGACCCTTCTATCCCGGCTGCTTGTGCTGGTGGCTGTCGCTCTGCTGCCGGCAATAGCGATCCAAGCGTATAATGAATTCGACCTGCGTCGTGCGCGCCAAATCGAGGTGCAGAACCAGGCGCTCAATCTGGCTGAACTAGCCGCCGCGGAGCAACGGCAGATCGTTCAGGGAATTCATCAGGTCCTGATCACGCTGTCGGAGCTTCCGTCGATCAGGGCGAAGGACAGCGAGTCATGCAATGCCTATATGGGCGCGATCAAGCAGCGATTCCCGGCTTTTCTCACCCTTGTCGTCACCGATTTGAACGGCGTCACGTTCTGCACTCCCGACAATAATCGCAAGCCGGTCGATGTCTCGGGCAGGGCCTATTTCGCAAACTTGCGGAAAACCGGCGCATTCTCCGTCGGCGAGTTCTCGCTGGGCCTGTCATCGGGTCGAAAGGCCATCCAGTTTGCGTTGCCCTTCTACGAACAGGACGGGCAGATGGGGGGTGCCATCATCGCAACCCTCAGCCTGGATTGGCTCGCCGACTACATTGCGCGAAAGGGCGCTCCGGCGGGAGCTGCGCTCGGAATCATGGACCGCAATGGGAGGTATCTTGCCCGTTATCCCGACAACGCGCACTTTGTCGGGCGGACCCTGAGCGAAGGGCATGAACCACACCTCGAGAAATCGGGTGCGGCCGACACCACTGAGCTGGACGGCGTGGAGCGGATCGTCGGCTATGCAGCCCTCCCGGATAGTTCCGGAGGCCTCCTCATCAGCTTCGGCCTGGACAAGGACCAGGCATTCACCGCAATCCAGCACGGCACGCAGCGCGGCGTCTTCCTGATCATCCTCAGTACCGCGCTGGTGCTGATCCTGACATCCTTGGGCGCCCGTCGGTTCATCCGTCGCCCGCTTGGGCAATTGGTCGACGCTGCCAACCGATGGCGGCTCGGCGATTTTACCCGGCGGGTCGATATCCATGGCACTTCCGAAATCGCGCGGGTGGCCGATGCATTCAACACCATGGCCGATGCGCTGGAACACCGCGAGCAGGAATTGTCCGACGCGAGGAAGAAAGCGGAGGAAGCCGCGGCCCGGATCACGATGATCTTCGAGAGCACCACCGACAGCGTGCTGATCATCGATCAGGACTGGCGCCTCACCTATCTCAACGGACCCGCCTGGACAGACCTTGCGGAAGGGCAGGATGTCAGGGGCCTGACGTTGTCGGAAGCATTTCCGGACGCCGACGACCTCGATATCACCAACCAGATCCTGGAGGTGACGTCGACGCAGCGACCGGCATTCCTCGAAGTGTTCTGCACGCGCCGACAAGTCTGGTACGCGGTCAATGCGTTTCCCTCCAGCCAGGGTCTTGCGATCTTTCTCCGCGACATCACCGATCACAAGCATGCGGTGGAGGCGCGCCGGCTGATCGAGGAGCAATTCCACCAGAGCCAGAAGATGGAGTCGGTCGGTCAGCTCACCGGCGGTATCGCGCACGACTTCAACAATCTGCTCACGGTGGTCGCGAACAGCCTCGACCTCATCGAGGATGCCGCCGACATCGGCAAGGTCCGGCAGTATGCCGCGGCGGCGCGTCGCGCCACCCAGCGAGGCGAGAAGCTGACGTCGCAGCTTCTCGCCTTCTCGCGGCGCCAGATACTGAATCCAAAACTGGTCAACGCGAACCAACTCATTGCCGAATTCCAGGGTCTGATCCAGCAAGCGGTCGGGGGAGGCTGCGAGGTCAGGCTGCGGACCGACGAGCAATTGTGGCTGTGCCATGTCGATCCTTCATCGCTGGAAACCGCTCTCCTCAATCTTGCACTGAATGGGCGCGACGCGATGCCGGACGGCGGCGTGCTCGAGATCGAGACGCGGAATGTCGAACTGGAGCAGGGGGCCGTGGACGAGTGTCGGGCCGGACAGTATGTCAGGCTGGCGGTCACGGATTCCGGCTGCGGGATGCCGCCCGAAGTGCGCGAAAGGATCTTCGAGCCTTTCTTCACGACCAAGGAAGTCGGCAAGGGGACCGGGCTCGGCCTCAGCATGGTCTACGGCTTCGTTCGACAGTCCGGTGGGCACGTCACTGTCGAAAGCACGCCGGGAGCAGGGACTACGGTCGCGCTGTACCTGCCCAAGGCCGACAAGGCGCCGGAGGCGCCGGTGCAGGAACGGAAGCCGCGAGCCATACCAGGAGGTTCGGAGCGGATCCTCGTCGTCGACGACAATGAGGATCTGCTCGAGGTCACCGCGGCGATGTTGAACTCGTTCGGCTACGAAGTTGTCTGCGCCCGCAACGGGCTTGAGGCCCTGAAGACGTTGAGGAGCGACGGGCACTTCGCGCTCCTGTTCAGCGACATCGTGATGCCGAGCGGCATGAATGGCATCGAGCTGGCGCGCGAAGCGAAGCGGCTGTGCAAGGACATCAAGATCCTGCTCACCTCCGGTTATGCCGGCGATGCATTGGAACGGCATCACGCCGTGGACGAGTTTCCGATCATCGAGAAACCCTTCCATGTCGCGGACCTTGCCCGACGCCTGCAGACACTGCTGCATGAAGATTAGAGCGTGATCCGATCAGGCTGAATCTCAGCTGCTGGACAATTGAGTCAGAGCCCACCCCATGTCATTGCGAGCGGAGCGAAGCAATCCATGCCTCCACTCGGCGAGAGATGGATTGCTTCGCTCCGCTCGCAATGACCGAGGTTGAAGCTTCACGCGCGAAGACTTTATTCACCCTCTTCGTTGACCTCACGTTTACCATTTTCGTCCGCAAGGCATTTACCAATGCATGCGATGCGTCGCGCAAAATCTCTGCGATCTCTTGTGTGTAGCGGACAAGCCACGTCGATTAACTCGGCGGCAACCTAAATTCGATACCAACAAATTTGGTCGAATTGCACGGAAGCACTGCGTTCGGTCGTTGTAAGCGTTGCGTGAGCGTATCGATGTTAGTGTTGCGTAACCATCCGAAGGGCGCACGGTTCGCGCTCTTCGGACTCGGTCTTAGCATCTTCGCATTGATGCCGGCCGAGATCGGATATCAGGACATCGCGTCACTGCTTGCCCGCCAGCCCGGGGTCGCAGAGCGCTGGCAGACGCGCATGTTCTCCGCCATGGGCACGATCCAGGTCGCCGCCTACAGTTTCGGCCGACCGATCGGAACGTCCTCGCCGCAAGTTGCGACCTATCGGCTGGCGCGGCTCGACAGCCAGGGCGGCGATCTCACCGGTTCCATCACCCGCAATCCGATCGTCGCGCAGCCGCCGCGCTATGTCGCCTCCGATTTCCCCAAGGTCGATCGCACGCTGAAGGGCGATCGCCTCGCCGTCGCGCCCCCGGCTGAAGCTGCGCCCAGCGAGTCCGTGCCGGCAAGCGAAGATCCATCGACCTCGAACTCCTCCGTCCGGGGCATGAAGACCGCTGCGCGCGCGCCCGCCGAGCTCGATCCGGAATTGCAGGACGCGCTGAACGCGCCGCCATTGCCGCAATATGCGCCGTCGCAGCCGTCGGCACCGACGGCCGCTCCCGAGACGGCGCCTCCGGCGCGCGATGCGTTCTCGCTCCAGACTTCGAGCCTGTTCTTCGGCTCGTCGCTCGGAGCACCCGAGACAATGGAGCGCTGGCAGCCGGGTGAGGAGCCGACGATCGTCGTGCCCGATGCGGCGCTGGATCCGGACATGAAGGCGATGGCCTCGCTTCCGGTCGATGCCGACGGCCCGGTGCGCGCCGGCGACATGGGCGAGAGCATCGCGCCGAAGGGCGAGGTCAATGCCGACGACCAGCACGCCAAGACGCCGGCCGAGCGGCTCGGCCTGTTCGACGAGAAATCGCGCGCCAAATCCGAAAAGTGTCTCGCCGAAGCCGTCTATTTCGAAGCGAGAGGCGAGGCGGTGCGTGGCCAGATCGCGGTGGCGCAGGTGGTGTTGAACCGCGCCTTCTCCGGCAAATATCCGACCACCGTCTGCGGGGTGGTCTACCAGAACAAGTATCGCCACTTCGCCTGCCAGTTCACCTTCGCCTGCGATAACGTCCGCGACGTGATCCGCGAGCCTGACATGTGGGATCGCGCGAAAAAGATCGCCAAGGCGATGCTCGATGGCCGGCTCTGGCTGCCCGAGGTCGACAAGTCGACGCACTATCACGCCTATTGGGTGCGCCCGTCCTGGGTCAGCGAGATGAAGAAGACGTACAAGTTCGGCGTCCACACCTTCTATCGCCCGCGCGCCTGGGGCGATGGCAGCGACGCGCCGAGCTGGGGAAACCCGGCCGAGACCGCGGAGATCTCGGCAGAACTCGCCGAGGCCGCGCGAAGCTCCGCCGAGCAGGCCAGCGCGAAACGCTAGCTTCCCGAGCGATAGGCCTCCGCCGGGACGACGAAGTCGTCATTGCGAGCGGAGCGAAGCAATCCATGCCCTCCCGCGCGGCACTATGGATTGCTTCGCTCCGCTCGCGGGGGGAGAGAGTTCGCATCATTTTGCAGGGCTGCCCTGCGTTGAAATTTTTTTCTCCGGCCCCCTTGGGCTTTTCATGCAGATGCATTAACTCCCAGTAACCTTTCGTCCGGCGGGTCGGACCGCCCATGATGCTGCATGCAGGGGGAATTGATGGCTGTGACCACCGGCGACCTTCAGCCTTCCTCCGGCGCCGATAGTTGGCGCACGCCGCTGATCATCATCATCTGCGGCTGCGCCATCGCGCTGCTCAGCTTTGGGCCGCGCTCGGCGCTCGGGTTTTTCGTGCAGCCGATGAGCCGTGAATTCTCCTGGGGCCGCGACGTCTTCGGCCTCGCGTTGGCGCTGCAGAACCTGCTGTGGGGACTGGGCCAGCCGATCGCAGGCGCGATCGCGGATCGCTTCGGCATCATGCGCGTGATGATCGTGGGCGCGCTGCTCTATGCCGCCGGCCTCTACATGATGCGTTATTCGACAACGTCGCTGTCGCTCGACATCGGCGCCGGCGTCCTGATCGGCTTCGGCCTGTCCGGCTCCTCGTTCAACCTGGTGCTGTCGGCGTTCAGCAAATTGCTGCCGCCGGAAAAGCGCGGCCTCGCGCTCGGCGCCGGCACCGCGGCGGGCTCGTTCGGTCAGTTCCTGTTCGCGCCCTTCGGCGTGGCGATGATCGACAATTTCGGCTGGCAGACTGCGCTGACTGTGTTCGCCGCGCTGATGCTTTTGATCCTGCCGCTGTCGCTTGCGATCGCAACGCCGCCAGCGGAGACGACCAACGCGCCGGCCGCCGACCAGCAGTCGTTCAAGACGGCGCTGGCGGAAGCGTTCGGCCATCGCTCCTATGTGCTGCTGGTGCTCGGCTTCTTCACCTGCGGTTTCCAACTCGCCTTCATCACCGTGCACCTGCCGGCCTATCTCGTCGACCGCGGCATTCCGACCTCGACCGGCGGCTGGGTGATCGCGGCGATCGGCCTGTTCAACATCATGGGCTCGCTCGGCGTCGGCTGGCTGCAGAACTTCTTCCCCAAGCGCTACATCCTCTCAGTGATCTACTTCACCCGCGCGCTGGCAACCGTCGCCTTCATCTCGTTCCCGATCACGACGTTCTCCGCAGTCGCCTTCGGCGCGGTCTCTGGCCTGACCTGGCTGTCGACGGTGCCGCCGACCTCGGCGCTCGTAGCGCTGATGTTCGGCACGCGCTGGTTCGCCACGCTCTACGGCTTCGCCTTCGTCAGCCATCAGGTCGGCGGGTTCCTGGGCGTCTGGCTCGGCGGCATCGTGTTCGAGCAGTATGGTTCCTACACGCCGATCTGGTGGCTCTCGATCCTGTTCGGTGTGCTGTCGGCGCTGATCAACCTGCCGATCGTGGAGGCCCCAGTGTCGCGCCCGGTTGCGCAGCCGGCCTGATGCGATAAACAGAATCCCGCAAAAATCCGTCGTCATGCCCGGGCTTGTCCCGGGCATCCACGTCTTTAAGGTCGAGAGAGACCCAAGCGCGTGGATGGCCGGGTCAAGCCCGGCCATGACGGGAGACATGATCAACGCAAGTACGGGAGGGTCCATCATGGCGACGTTCAAGGCGATCAGGATCGACAAGGCGGACAAGGGAACGACCGCCGCGCTCACGCAATTCGACGACGCGGAATTGATGGATGGCGACGTCACCGTCCGCGTCGAATGGTCGACGCTGAACTACAAGGACGGCCTGGCGCTGACCGGCAAGGCGCCGGTGGTGCGGCGCTTCCCGATGATCGCCGGCATCGATCTCGCCGGCACTGTCGAGCAGTCCTCCCATCCCGACTGGAAGGCCGGCGACAAGGTCGTCTGCAACGGCTGGGGCATGGGCGAGACCCATCTCGGCGCCTATGCCGAAAAGGCGCGCGTCAAGGGCGACTGGCTGGTGCGGCTGCCTGACGGGATCTCGGCGCGCGACGCCATGGCGATCGGCACCGCAGGCTATACCGCAATGCTCTCGGTTCTGGCGCTGGAGGACCACGGGGTGACACCCAAGAGCGGCCCGATCGTGGTGACGGGGGCGGCCGGCGGGGTCGGCTCGGTTGCGACAGCCGTGCTGTCCAAGCTCGGCTATCACGTGATCGCCTCCACCGGACGGCAAGCGGAGGCGGCCTACCTCAAGAGCCTCGGCGCCGCCGAGGTGATCGATCGCGGTGAGTTGACCGTCCCGGTCAAGCCGCTGGCGAAAGAGCGCTGGGCCGGCGGCGTCGACAGCGTCGGATCGACCACGCTCGCCAACATGCTCTCGATGACCAGGTACGGCGGCGCTGTCGCCGCGTGCGGGCTTGCGGCCGGCATGGACCTGCCTTCCTCGGTCGCTCCGTTCATTTTGCGGGGAGTGTGCCTTATCGGCATCGATTCGGTGATGTGCCCGATCGAACGGCGCAAGCGCGCCTGGAGCCGCCTCGCCAGCGATTTGGACAAGGCAAAACTCGCTGATATAACTCATGAAATCGGCCTGGACGAAGCGATCTCCTATGGCCCGAAAATCCTCGCGGGCGAGGTCCGCGGCCGGATCGTGGTAAAAATAGTCTGACGGCGTTCAGAATTTACCAACCAAGCTGCTCCAATGTTGCCTTGGTTGGTATGGTAAGCAGCGGGTAAAGGCGGTGTGCCCGCGCTGGGTAAGTGGAGTGGCTCATGCTTGCGCGTCTGGTATTGGGGACGGTCGTGGCCGGCGCGATGGCCGCGCCTGCGTTGGCGGGATCGATGAGCGCCGAAGAGGCCAGGCGATTTGTCGCCGGCAAGGTATTCGCCTTCACCTGCTTTGACGGCACCCGCGGCGCGGGGCGTATCCTCGACGACATGGGCGCCGCCGGCTCGATCCAGTTCTCCGGCTCCGGCCCGATTCGCCATGTCAGGTTGCCGGGCAACACGCTGCAGGTTCGCGGTCAGGCCGTCTGCGCCTCGCTGAAAGGCCTTCCGTTCGAGCCCTGCTTCAACCTCGACAAGCGCGACGATCGCTCGTTCCGCGGCTCGGTGTCGGGCATGGGCTTTGCCTATTGCGACTTCCATCACCAGGGCGGCAAGCAGATGCTGCTGGCGCGCGCGGTGGCGCGCCCGCGCTCGCTGCGTGCGACCCGCTCGGCCGACGCCTCGCGCGCCGAAGTGTCCGCGCGCGTCGAGACGCCGCCTGTCGAGCGCACCAGGCTCGAGCCGGTGAAGCCAGAATCGGCGCAACCGGAAGGCGCGGCGGAATTGCGCCGTTCGACCGATTAGCTGGAATCACCGTCCCGCCGACTTGGTTTGATCGAGGCGACAACGTGGCGGCGAAGACCCGTAATGATACGGGCTCGCGAATTCATGGCTTGGTAGCGTCTAATCCCCTAATCTCCACCAGGACGGCCGGGGGTGGGCGCAACAACCGAGTTCCACATGCCGCAATATTTCTTCAGGATCAGCCATGGTCGCTTCGCGGGCGCGTCCGATCAGGGGTCCGAATTCGAAAGCCGTGAGGCCGCATGGGCCGAGATGACCAAGGTCAGCGGCAATCTTCTCGGCAGCATCGCACGCAGCCTCAAGCAGGACGCCGAGTGGCAGATGGAGCTGATCGACGAGAGCAAGAAGCCCGTGTTCAGAATCCGCCTGATCGCGGAGTCGATTGGTTAGAACTGACTTTTGTTTGATTCGGTGCGGCCGCGGTGTTCACCTCTCCCATAGGGAGAGGCATAGGCCGCCTTCGGCGGCCGTTATTAAGACACGCCGAAGCGTAGCTTCGGCTACGGCGCAGCGCCGGGTGAGGGGTGATAGTCCCTCGACGGAGCTCTTCCCCCTCACCCGGATCGCATTCCGCTGCGCTGCATGCGATCCGACCTCTCCCCGATGGGGAGAGGTAAGGTACTTCCGATCTGATCTCATCGCACTTTAGCTTGGCCGCGCGAATCGTTGCGCCATAGCCAGACCCAGAGCGGGCGGGTGCGTCCGCGGATGAGCGTCTCGCGTGGGCCGGTGAGCGTGCCGCTCTCGAACAAGGCGGAGGCGGGGCCGGCCCGTTGCAAGAGGTCGTCGCTGAGCGCGAGTGGCGTGCCTTCCTTGGCCGCAACCTCCATCAGACGGCTCGCCACGTTCACGGTATCGCCGGTCGCGGTGATGTGCTGATAGCTGCCGCCGAGCCGCGAGGCGACGATCGGCCCGTAATGCGCGCCCACTTTGAAGCCGATCCGCGGCGCCATCGTTCCCGGCAACGAATTGATCCATTGCGCGACGCGGTCGCAGAGCGTGACTGCGCAGTGCGCGGCCTTGCGCGCATCGTCTTCGGTCGCTTCCGGCAGGCCGAACAGGATCATGGCGCCGTCGCCGAGGAAGCTCGTGATGATCCCGCTGTGCGACTCGACCTCCTCGTCGACGAGGGTGTGAAAATCTTTCAGCAGCGCAAGCCCCGCGTCGATATCGAGCGTCTCGCTCAATGCCGTGAAGCCCGACAAGTCGATGAAGATCACCGCCGCATCCTGGTGCCGCGGCTCCAGCAGGAACGCCGGATTGGCGGTCAGCCATCTGTTGAGCGCCGGCGCCTGGAATTGCTGCAGCAGGTCGCTCTTGACCGCGAAATAGTGCGCCTGCCGCCGATTGAGCCAAAGCTGGATCGACCCGAACAGGATTGCCGGCGGCGCGGCGGCGGCAATCGGCAATGCGGCGCTGAGCCAGATGCCGCGCGAAAATGCGATGTAGTTCATCACAGCCCAGATCGTCACCAGCGCTGCGATCGAGAGCAGGCCGGCCGCGCTGCGCCGCCACGCCAATAGGCTGACCACTGCAAGCGCCAACGCCACTGAAAGGATCGCATCAGTCAGGCGTGTCGACCGATCGCGCAGGATGCCGCCGCCGGTCATGAGATGATCGATCGCTGTTGCGACGATCTCGACACCCGGCATCACCGGATCGAACGGCGTCGGAAATACGTCGCCGCCGCCGGTCACCGTCGCACCGATGACGACGATGCGGTCGCGGATGGCCGCTTGCGCGACGTCGCCATCCAGCACCGAAGCGGCACTTGCCGTCGGCACCGTGCCGCGCGGGCCGTAATAGACGAGCGGCAGCACGTGATCGATGTCGGTCGGGATGGTCTGACCCGCGAGGCGAACGCTGTCCGCCTCGATCACCGGATCCTGGCCTGCGGCCAGCGCTGCGACGCGCAACGGAAACGACAATTCGACCTTGTCGCTGGTGCGGACCAGCAAGGGAATGCCGCGCGGCGTACCCGACTTGTCGGTGGTCAGGTTGACGACGCCGACCGCTGCATGTTCCGCGAACGCTGGCAATGGCCGCAGGAATCTCTCCGCCCGCGGCAGCCGCGCGAGCGCGCTCTTGTCATCCGCCTCCAGCATCTGGATCGCATCGGGAAACACGGCGGCAGCGGCAATGGCGGAAGGGCGCTTTGCGAGCGCTTGCGCCAGCGCCGCATCGCCGCCGTCCTTGCCCTGGTCAAGGAGCAAGAGATCGACTGCGATCGCGCGCGGTGCGTAGCTCCCAACCTTCTCGATGATCGCGGCGAGGTCGGCGCGCGGCAGCGGATAGCCGCCTCGCTTGGCGACCGTCTCATCGTCGATGGCAACGATCGTGACGAGATCGGGCGCCGCGCGCTCACCGCGTGCCGATAGGCGCAGGTCGGTCAGCGCGCCTTCGGCGCGATCGAGGAATTGAACGTCACCGTTCCAGTAGCCTATTCCCAGCGCGGCCGCCCAGACGAGTGAGAGCAGAAGCGCGATCGATGTTTGAGGGATCCGGCCGCTCACCAAGGATCATTGCCCGAGGCGCGCGAGCAGCGCATCGACGCGCGGCTGCCCCCAGCGCTTGACCGTCAGCGGCTCGTTTCCCGGATCGACGTCGACGCCTTCGCCCGGACCAAGCACCACCTGGTTTCCGCCCCGTGGCCGGCGCACCGCGACCCGGCCCTGCAGCACGAGCACTGATGTCCTCGCCTCCTGCACATCGACCGCCCATTTGGTCCCGCGCACGGCGGCAATCGCTTGTGGCGTGTTGACGCGAAAGCGATTCTTGCTGCGCATTCTGGCGTCGTCGAGCAGCAGTGCCTTGCTCTGCAGATCGACTGCCGTGGCGCTGCCATCGTGGCCTTGCAGCGTAAACCTCGCGCCGTCCTCCGCGACGATGATCAGGCCGTCGTGGCAGACCAGGATCTGCGTTCCTCGCGCGCCCGCCTGCGACGGACAAGTCGCGGCCATCGTCTGCGCTGCCGCAGGCTGGATCGCAAGTGTTGCGCAGATGATCGCCAAGCTCGCCAGCCGCGCGAGTGCTCCCGCAATGTCTCGGTGCAAAACGCTCCCCTCGTTAAAATGGTCAGTCGCTGCAATATAGCTCTTTGAAGCGCACACTATGTCTAGAAAATGTCTGCCCGGGTGCAGTGCAATGGCGCGAGCCGACGCGACAACTCGTCATGCACAAAGTCATGCACAAAGTCGCGTCACAGGGGCGTGATGTCAGGCGCGCCGCGAGGCAGGCGCGCGGGCGTGATAAAGAACCTGCCGATTTATCCCGTCTGCCCTCGGTCAGTCCGGCGTGAACAGCGCCTTGCCGCGATTCCTCTGCGCCGCCGACACGGCTTCGGGGATTTGCGAAAAACGGTAGGTACCTTCGACCGGCGCGCTGATCGCGCCCGAGGCCACCAGCGGCGCCAGGTGTTCGTACATCGCGCTGACGTGCGCGGCGGTGGCGCTGTTGAACCAGTTGGCGAGCCAGAAGCCGCGCATCGCGATGTCGCGGAAGATGAAGGGCTGTGCCGGACCGACGAAGGGCTTGCCGCTGATTGCGCTGTAGAACACCAGCACGCCCTTCGGCGCCAGGCACGTAATCAGATTCATCGTCGCGGTATCGGCGACGCCATCGATGGCGAGTGCGATCGGCGCACCGGCGGTCTCGGCGGCGACGCGCTTGTTGAGGTCGGGTCCGTCGACCAGCACGACGTCGCCGCCGCTCGCCTTGAGATCAGCCACGACTTCCTCGCGTCTAACGATATTGACCGTCTTCAATCCAAGCGATTTCGCGATCCCGATCACCGCGCGGCCGACGCCGGAATTGGCTGCGTTCTGGATCACCCACGCGCCGGGAGCCAATGTGGCGAACTCGGTGAGCAGCAGGTAAGCCGTTGCGGGATTGATGCCGAGCATCGCCAGTTGCAGCGGATCGCCGTCGGGAAGCGCCCGCAGCCTGCTGGCGTCGGCCTTGATGCGCTCTGCCCAGGCCGGCGAGGGATAGGGGATGAGAGTGCGGTCGCCCTGCTTCAGGTGCTTGACGCCACGACCGACCGCCACGACGCGGCCGACACCCTCCGTTCCGACGATGCTCGGCAGCTTCGGGCGGTAGCCGTAGCGGCCCGAGATCATCAGGAGGTCGCTCATGTTGATGGGCGACGCCTCCAGCGCGATCACGACTTCGCCGTCGCCGGGAGCGCCGACATCGGGGACGTCGACGAGCCTCATAACCTCGGCGGGATTGCCGAATGCTTCGATCTGGATCGCCTTCATGGCAATGGTCTCCGCTGTTATGTACTTATGAGTACATAATGAGCGGCCAAAGTCAAACAAGGAGGCGCATGATCTGATCGAGTGTGGCGCGAACGCTGGCCGCGCTCGGCTTGTCCTTGGCCAGAACCATCAACCCGATATAGACCGCCATGATCGTGTGCGCGGCGGCATCGGGATCGAAACCGGCGCCAAACTGCGCGCGATCGGCGCGAAGCCTATCTCGCAGCAAATGCTCGAGTTTCCGGTTGAAAGCTTCGATCCTGGTGCGCACGTCCTTCTGTTCGGCAATGCCGTCGGCCGACGCGTTGATCGACAGGCAGCCGCGGCTTCCCTTGGCGCCCGAACAGCGTGGAATAAAGGCTGCGAGCCAGCGCTCGATCGCCTCGCGTGCAGATGATCCCTCGTTGATCACCTTTTCGGCATGCGCAACGATACGCGTGTGGTAGCGATCGAGCACCGTCAGGAACAGCGCGTTCTTGTCGCCAAAGGCGGCATAGAGGCTCGGCTTGGCGAGGCCCGTCGCTGCAGTGATGTCGTCGAGCGACGTGCCCTGAAAACCCTTCTGCCAGAACACGTCGCGCGCAACGTCCAGCACTTCATCGGGATCGAAACTGCGCGGTCTTGCCATGCCGCCTATCTACGCGTTGGCACGAGCTTCGCCAAGCTCATCCCACGCCAGCGACCGGGGGTGGTGCCGTTTGTCGCCGGAACAGGATGCGCTGGTAGAACCAGCCGATCGCGACCAGCACCACGCCGAGGCACATGAAGGACAGCGCGCGGTAGACGCCCGTGAGCTGCGACATGTCGATTACGAACGCCTTGACGATGGTCAGCGCGATGACGGCGGCAGAGGCCATCCGCGCACGCTGCGAGCCAACGACGATGCCGATCCCGAGCAGCACGACGCCGAACGCCAGCCAGGCAATCGAATAGGTGTATTGCTCGGCGCCCGTGGTCGGGCCGTGCGACAGCACGGGGCCGTGGTAGAGCCGGCGGATTTCGAAGCTGACATAGGTGAGCGCGAGGATCAGCGCGCCGGCCGCGAGCGTGTTGCCATAGGCGGCCGGGCGCCGTCCCGCCACCGCATAGGACAACAGCAGCGCCAGCACCGCCGGCAGGGCATAGCCGAGCAGGAGCAGGTTGATGAAGCTGCCGCCGACATCGATCGGCCACAGGATGGGCGTCTCCAGCAGCATCAGGCCGAAGACGGCGGCAAGACCGGCGAACACGGTCAGCAGCACCGCGCCGATATTGTGCACGATGCTGGCCGTGCGGACGCGCAGACGCTCGAGCCCGATCGCCATCGCCAGCGCCGTGCAGACCTGTAGCGCGACCTCGGTGAGGCCGGCGCTGTTGCGGTAAACGTCGCCGCCGTTGACGGCGTGACGGATCTCCATAAAGGCGAGCAGGACCGTGAACAGGATCGCGGCCGATTCCACGGCGCGGAGCGGCGCGTCGTCGCCATGGCGGCGCAGGAAGATGCTGGCTGCCCAGAACGAGGCCGCGGGAATGCCGTAGCCCCACAACAGCCAGTTGAAGATCGGCGTGCTGCCGACGGCATCGCCGACGATACGCGGTTCATAGCCGATGCGCAGCACCACGATGCCGGCGAGGATCGCAGCAAGCGTGCGCAGGAAGGCGATCGGCCGCTGCAGAGAAATCCAGGCGGTGCCGAGCGACATCAGCGCCAACGCGATCGTGAGCCAGCCTTTTTCCAGCGCGAATGTGAGCGCGAGCGCCAGTGCGGCGAGCGTGCCGGTCGCAAACAGCGCGATCGAGGCGGAGTGTCCGGGCCGGTCCTCGCGCCTGGTCAGGAATTCGGTGGCGGCGGCGAAGGCCGCGGCGAGCAGTACGGCGAGAATTGCGAACGGAATCGAACGGTCGAGCTGCGCGATCCGGGCGTAGAGCGCGATCAACAGCGCCAGCGGTGTGAAGGTGGCGGCCGCCGCCCACTGCACGGTGATTGCAGTCGTTGCGAAGCGGCGCTGCGCGAGGAAACCGCTCACGCCGAACATGCCGGCGAAGATCGCCGCCGTGGTCAGGTGCAGCGAGACCGAGCCGTCGGTGGCGTTCGGCCCGATGCCGGGCAGGGGGCCGCCGGGCAGCACCAGCATGTCCGGATTGCCGCGCACCGCCCATTCGGCGAACACGACGAACACAAACAGCGCGGCGGCGCCGATCGCGGCAGTGGCCGCCGGCGTCCGCCAGGCAACGAGGAGGCTGCCGGCGACCAGGAGGCCGAAGCTGATCATCGCGGGATCGGCGTGAAAGCTGTTCAGCACGATCAGCAGCGCGCCGAACAGATAGGCGATCAGCGAGCTCGACGAGATCGGCTCGACCTGTTCGCCCTCCGCCTCCGGACCGAACATGAAGCCGCAGACGACCAAGAGCGCGGCGAGGATGAATCCCGCGACGACATGGAAGGCATGCGGCCCGATCATCGACGGCCCGCATTGCAGGCAGGGGAAGGTCCAGAGCAGCGCGAACAGCACCGTGGTAACGGCAAGCCAGCGCCACAGCCGGATGCGAGCGAGGCCGAACGATGCCGCGGTGACGATCGCCAGATAGATGTAGAGCGCCCAGAAATCCGGCTTTTCGGATGACACGAGGATCGGCGTGGCAAAAGCGCCGACGACACCGAGCCCGGCCAGCGCCGGCCCGTGCAGCAGCGCCGCGGCGAGCGTGCCGAGCGCGACCAGTCCGAGTAGCACGAAGGCGGTGGCCGGCGCGAGGAAGTCGTAGAGCGCGTAGGCTGCGTAGACGGTCGCGAATGCCACAGCCGTTCCGGCGGCGGTGAGGATCGCCGGGATATTGGCTGATAGCAGCGGCGCGATGGTGGAAATGCTTTCCTTGCGCCGCGTCCATTCGCCGGCGCCGAGCAGCGCCAGCGCGAACAGGCCGCCGAGCATGGTGCGCACGCCGGGCCCGAGCAGGCCGGCTTCGATCGAATAGCGCACCATGAAGAAACCGCCGAGCGCCAGCGTCAGGCCGCCGAGCCACACCACCCATCGGGTGCCGATGGTCTCTTCGAAGCCGGGTTGTGTCGGTGGCGGAGGCGGTGGCGCAGGCGGCGCGCCGGTTGGCGCGTCCGGTTCTGCAGCCTGCTCGGCCTTGGCAGGTGCGGCCTGGATGGCCTCTGGCGGTAATGGAGGAGGCGTGACCGCAGCCGGCGGCGAGGTCGCACGCGTCGGCTCAGGCTCGTGCTCGGGGACGAGTGGCGGCGGCGATGCCGGCCGTATTGCCGCGGCATTCGCACCTTCGAGGGCCTCCAGCCGCATGCGCAATGCGGCCACTTCGTTCATTGATTTCAGCGCAAAAGCAAATGCGACGATCGCAATGACAAAAACAATGAACTCGAGCATCAGGCCTCCGGGCCGGCGCGCAAGGGGCGTAACCAATCACGTCCGCGGTCGTCGCAATCCATTGAGTGGAGGTTGGCCCGCAAAAAGTTCAATCATCAAAGCGGCATTTCCGCGCGACTCACTCGAGGTCGACCCGGAACGGCTGGTTTTCGACGCTCATCGCGCCGGGTCCGATCTCGTCGAGTGCGCGGACCATCCGGCCCTCCCGCCCGAGCGCCTTGTCGGCGAGGCTCACCATCAGCCGGTTCGGCGACGCGATCGGGGAGGCGGCGCGGATCTTGCGCGCGATCTCGGCCTCGTCGCGATGCGGATTGAGCGCGCAGGCGGCAGCGAAGGCGCTCGCGGTCGAGCGGCTGATGCCGGCGTAGCAGTGCACGACCATCGGCGCGCTACGATCCCAGCCCCGCACGAAGTTCAGGACCTGTTCGATGTGCCGTTCCGACGGTGCGATGAAGCCGTCCATCACTTCGGTGATGTCGTCGACCTGCACGCGCAGATGGTTGACCTCGAGCACGGAGGCCGGGCGCTGCACCTGGGCGACATTGGCCATCACGGTGAGGACGTGGCTGGCGCTGGTCAGTCTTACGGTTTCGGGAAGCAGGGCAAGCGAGCAGACGTGAAGCATCATGGTCCTTCGGCAACGTGACTGGCCTCAATTATAGCCGCTGCCGCAGGGTGGGCAAAGCCACCCTTCGCGATGCCAGTTATCGCGCCCTCGCCCCTTGTGGGAGAGGGCCGCTCCGGCATGGCCACGAACTCACTTGGGTGAGGGTTCTCTCCACGCGCACGATCGCCCGTGGAGGCAACCCCTCATCCGGCGCTTCGCGCCACCTTCTCCCACAAGGGGAGAAGGGAAGAAGATCACGCCGCCACCGCTTGGAAGCGTTCGAGGAACCGTTTCTCGGCTTTTGCTGCGGTCCAGGGCGTGAGATAGTCGCGCTCGGTCGCCTCGGGCAGTGCGGGATCGCGGCCGAACAGGCGCTTGGCTTCGGCTTCCGAAAATCCCGCCAGACGCGTTGCTTCGAGATAGGCGGCGCCGCGGTCGGCGGCCTTGATCTGCTGGGTGATCTCGTCCGCCAGCGTTGCCGGCAGGCCGAAGCGGATGTGGATCGCGGAGAGCAGGCGCTTCTCTACCGTCTTGTAGTCGCCGCCGAGCACCGCCTTGAATGGCGAGATCATGTCGCCGATGACATATTCCGGCGCATCGTGCAGCAGCGCCGCGCGCCGCACACCGACATCGACGCGCGGCATCTGCTGGCGCATCACCGCCTCGACCAGAAGCGTATGCTGCGCGACCGAGAAGATATGCGCGCCGCTGGTCTGCCCGTTCCAGCGTGCGACGCGGGCGAGCCCGTGGGCGATGTCGGCGATCTCGATGTCGAGCGGCGACGGGTCGAGCAGATCGAGCCGTCGCCCGGACAGCATGCGCTGCCAGGCCCGCGCGTCCTGCTTCGGCGCCGGTGATCTTCCGGTCATTTCACTTTGAAGCGCGGGCTGCGATGCTTGCCGCCGCAGGCCTCGTGGCAGAAGCAGGTCACGAGATGATCATTGACGATGCCGGTCGCCTGCATGAAGGCGTAGACGATGGTCGGGCCGACGAACTTGAAGCCGCGCGAGGCCAGCTCTTTCGAGACCTTGATCGACAGCGGCGTCGAGGCCGGCACGCTCGCCGTGGTCTTGAACTCGTTGACCTTGGGACGGCCGTCGACGAAATCCCACAGGAATTTCGAGAAGCCCGGGCCATCTTCCATGATCTTCAGATAGGACTTCGCGCTCGCGATCGTGCCCTCGATCTTGGCCCGGTTGCGCACGATGCCGGCATCGTTCATCAGCGCATGGACCTTCTTGGCGTTGTAGCGCGCGATCTTCTCGGGCTGGAAATCGTCGAAGGCTTTACGGAAATTGTCGCGCTTGCGCAGGATCGTGATCCAGGAGAGGCCGGCCTGGAAGCCGTCGAGAATCAGCTTTTCGTAAAGCGCGCGGTCGTCATATTCCGGCACGCCCCATTCCTCGTCGTGGTAGGCGACGTAAAACGGGTCTTCGCCCGGCCACGGACAGCGAATCTTGCCGTCGGGATGCAGTTGCGCAGTGCGGCTCATGCGACGGTCTTTTTCGGTGCGGCGCGCACAACATCGGGCTCGGCAAGCTTCAGACCAAGGCCGCCGGCGGAGAGCGAAAGCCCGGCATCGAGTGCATCTGCGACGCGGTCGGTGCGGATCAGCGCCAGGCCGTTCTGTCCCGCGGCCGAGCCCATGGTGCCGACCTGCTTGTCGCCGGCGACGATGGTGGCGCCCGGTTCGGGCGCCAGATCGTCCAGGATGATCTTGACAGTGCGCGTGCGCGCGGTGCCGCGATGCTGCATCCGCGACACGACTTCCTGGCCGACATAGCAGCCCTTGTCGAAATCGACGCCGCTCAGCCGGTCCATGTTGGTCTCGTGCGGGAACGCGTCGCCATAGCTGAAGTCGAGCCCGCCGCGCGGGATGCCGCTCACAATGCGATGCGCCTCATAGGCGGCGCTGTCGACGAGGTCGGCGCCGATGAGACCTGCGACCTTGGCTTTCAAATCTTCGGGCACCACGATGCGGAAACCCAGCGCGCCGCTGCGCGGATCGGCGAAGCAGAGGTCGGGCTTCATCGCGGGCTCACCGTCCCAGGCGGCCAGTACGCCGAGCCCGTCGGAAAGATTCTCGACCGCAACCTTTGCGCGCAGCTTGTAGAAGCGGAGCTTGTCGGTCAGCGCCTGCGCAAGCGCGCGCGGCACATCGATCAGGAAGCCGCCGCCATGGCCCGCCGGCGCCTCCGTGATCAGGAAATCGACGATGATCTTGCCCTGCGGGGTCAGCAGCGCGCCGAACCGGCCTATGCCCGGCGCAAGATCGGTCAGGTCTGACGTGACGAGGCCGTTGAGGAAGTTGCGGGCGTCCTCGCCCGTCACCTTGACCACGCCTCGATCGGGTAGAAATGCTGCTTTCATGCGCCTTGTTCGGCCCTTTTCCAAGGTTCCTTTGGGAAACGGAGCTGACGGATATCCCCTGCCAAGTTAAGGCGCTAAACTGTGCCGAACAAGGCCCGGCAGGCAGCTTGAACACGGGCGCGAGGAACGATGAATCAGCGTTTTGACACCATTCTAAAATCCGGCACCGTGGTCAATCAGGATGGCGAGGGCATTCGCGACATCGGCATCAGGAATGGCCGTATTGCCGAGATCGGCGGCCTGAACTGCGATTCCGCCGACGAGGTGATCGACTGCAAGGGCCTGCACGTCCTGCCCGGGGTGATGGACACCCAGGTGCATTTCCGCGAGCCCGGTCCGACCCACAAGGAAGATCTCGAGACCGGATCGCGGAGCGCGGTGCTGGGCGGCGTCACGGCGGTGTTCGAGATGCCGAACACCGATCCACTGACGGTGACGGAGGCGGCCTTCACCGACAAGGTGAAGCGCGCCCATCACCGCATGCACTGCGATTTCGCCTTCTTCATCGGCGGCACCCGCGAGAATGTGCAGGACCTGCCGGAGCTCGAGCGCGCGCCGGGCTGCGCCGGCGTCAAGGTGTTCATCGGCTCCTCCACCGGCACGCTGCTGGTCGAGGACGACGAGAGCCTGCGCCGCATCTTCAACGTGATCCGCCGCCGCGCTGCGTTCCATGCCGAGGACGAATATCGCCTCAACGACCGCAAATCGCTCAGGATCGAGGGCGATCCGCGCTCGCATCCGGTCTGGCGCGACGAAGTCGCCGCGCTGATGGCGACACAGCGGCTGGTCAAGCTCGCGCATGAGACCGGCAAGCGCATCCACGTGCTGCACATCTCGACCAAGCAGGAGATCGATTTCCTGCGCGACCACAAGGATGTCGCTTCCTGCGAGGCGACGCCGCATCACCTCACCATGGCGGCGCCGGAATGCTACGAGCGGCTCGGTACCCACGCGCAGATGAATCCGCCGGTGCGCTCGGCCGACCATCGCGAGCGGATCTGGTACGGCATCGAGCAGGGCATCATCGACGTGCTCGGCTCCGACCACGCCCCGCATACGCTGGAAGAGAAGGCGAAGACCTATCCGGCCTCGCCCTCCGGCATGACCGGCGTGCAGACGCTGGTGCCCCTGATGCTCGATCACATCAACGCCGGCCGGCTGTCGCTGGCGCGTTTCGTCGACCTCACCAGCGCGGGCCCGGCGCGGCTGTTCAACATCGCCTGCAAGGGCCGCATCGCGGCCGGCTATGACGCCGATTTCACCGTCGTCGATCTCAAGCGCAGCGAGACCATCACCAACCAGTGGATCGCCTCGCGCGCGGGCTGGACACCCTATGATGGGATGCGCGTCACCGGCTGGCCGGTCGGCACGTTCATCCGTGGCAAGCGGGTGATGTGGCAGGGCGAAGTGGTGACGCCGTCGCTGGGCGAGCCGGTGCGGTTTTTGGAGACGTTGAGGGTGTAGTCCCCGTCGTCATGCCCGCGCAGGCGGGCATCCAGTACGCCGCGGCCTCTCGGCTCGAGCACGACCGTCTCTGGAATACTGGATCACCCGCTTTCGCGGGTGATGATGCGACTGAATGAGGGGACTTACTGCCGCGCCAGTATCAGCGAGAATTCGCCGTTGCGCACGCGCGCCGGCAGTCCCTCGACGAACTTCGCCACCGCTTCCTCGCCATAGGTGCCGACCAGTTCGGCCAGCGCGGCGAACAGGCTCGCCTGTGCGAGGCAGTCGCCGTCGATGCCGTCATGGCGCGCTTCGGCCCAGGCCTCGTTGAGGTAGGAGAGCGCGGCCTGCTTCTGCTCGTGGTCAGGCAGGGGATCGCGGGCAATCTGGAACGCTGGAATGCGCATGAAACTCACAGGCAATGTCGGCGCGATTCACGGCGAATCACGTCATGCACAAAGCTGTAGCACGCAGATTGGGCACGCCTAGGCCACTTCTTTAGGAAGGGTTAATGGCGGCAACCAAGGTCAATCGAACGTCTATTCGCTCAGTCAGTTAGCATAGCGCGCGGTCAGGTCGCGCGAGATCTTCGAGCCTTCCTCGACATAGCGTCGGATCGCCACGACCGCTGCCGGCGTGCAGCTTCGGTAGGTCTGCTGGAAACCGTTATAGCCGCGGTTGAAGCCCGCGATCATGCGGGCGCGGCGGTCGCCGGAGGGGGTTTCGGCGTCGATCAGCGCCTGCATCTCGTTGCGCCATTTGGCGCCTTCGTTGCTGCCGCAGATGCCGCGCAGATAATGCAGGGTGCCGAGGATCTCGGCGAGCCGCTGCAGATCGCCGTCAAACGGCGCCGCGGCATCCTCTGCCCGGCCGGGCGAGAGATTGCACGCCGTGACGACGATGAGGGCGGCCAGGAGAACTTTCGACATGGCAGCGTCATATGCCTGTGGATTGTGCTGCAGGCAAGGCGCGGGATCTCTCGCGCCAGAGGGCTTCAAATCAGCCGCCGGGCGGCCTGAATCACCTCCTGCAGGCCACCGGTGACCTTGAGATCGCCGATCGCATCGGGCTCGAGCCATTTGAAATCGTCGTGTTCGTCATTCAGGTGGGGTTCCCCCGCCACCCATCGCGCCGCGAACGACATGATCAGATAGTGCCCGTTAGCCGTCGGCCCGGGCAGCACCTCGCGCCAGCCGGCCAGCGCCACGATGTCGATCTTGAGCCCTGTCTCCTCGTCGACCTCCCGGTGCAGTGCCGTATGCAGGTATTCGCCGAATTCGACCCGGCCGCCCGGCAGCGAGTAGAAGCCCTTGCCCGGCGAGCGGGCGCGGCGGACCAGAAGCACCTTGCCGTCGCGAAAAATCGCGCCGGAAACGGCAAGCTGTGGACGGGCAGGCTGGGCGGGGGAAGTCAAGAGGCGATCCAAAACCGGCGAAACCGGCGTCGATCATGCCCGATTGGCGGGCGAAGGTCTAATCCATGGGGCTCGTCATGCCCGGGCTTGACCCGGGCATCCACGCCTTCCTTCGCGGCTGGAAGGACGTGGATGGCCGGGACAAGCCCGGCCATGACGGCGAGAGTGATATTTGTACCCGGCCCAGCTACTCGCTCGCCATGATCCGTTCGATGTCGGCTTCAGTGCCGCCGTTGATGATGCCGCCGGCGAGGGCGACCAGCGGCTTGACCCAGATCGTGGCCTGCTCGGCTAGCTTGGCACGGGTCTTGTCCTGGCGCACCTTGCCCATCGCGGCGCTTACCGCCGTCAATATCGAGGTCATCGTGTTCGTGATGTTGTCGAATTCGGCGCGGGTCGGGGGATCAGCCGATTCGTAGGCTTCGATTGCGAGGTCGCGCGCCCTGAAGTTGGAGGCCGTGAAATGCTCGGCATAGGTCAGTGGGTGCCAGCTCAGGAAATCCTCGGCGCATTCCGGCATATCCGGAATCATCTCGAGCAGCATGATGGCTTCGTTGAAGTGATTGAGGTAATCGGTGGCAAGCCCGGTGCGCGGATTGATGTTGGCGGCGCGCAACGCCGCAGCGCGGGCCTCGTCCGGGCCCGCCGGTCGCGGTGTCGGGCGATCGGATTGTGCTGCTGTTGAGCCCATGGCGTTCATCATGCCCAATGTTTGACAGGGGCGGTTAAAAGGTCCTGAACGAGTACTTATTTTTCCCGGATTATGTGCGGACGCTTCGTTATCACCTCGCCGCCGGAGGCGATCAGGCTGCTCTTCGGCTATGCCGAGCAGCCCAACTTCCCCCCGCGGCACAATATTGCGCCGACCCAACCCGTTCCCGTGGTGATCCTGGAGAACGGCGGCCGGCATTTCCGGCTGATGCGCTGGGCGCTGGTACCCGCCTGGGTCAAGGATCCCCGTCAGGTCGGGCTCTTGTTCAACGCCCGCTCGGAGACGGTGCTGCAGAAGCCCGCCTTCAAGAACGCGATCCGGCGCCGCCGCTCGCTGATCCCGGCTGACGGCTATTATGAATGGCACGACGAGGGCGGCCGCAAGCGGCCCTATTTCATCTATCGCCACGACCAGCAGCCGGTCGGTTTCGCCGCGCTGGCGGAGACCTGGGTCGGTCCGAACGGCGAGGAGGTCGATACGGTGGCGATCATCACCGCGCCGGCCAGCGCCGATCTGGCGAGATTGCATCACCGCGTGCCCGTGACGATTTCGCCCGACGCCTTCGAGCGCTGGCTCGATTGCCGCAACGACGAGGTCTCGCTGGCGATGCCGCTCTTGAAGGGCCCGGCGGTCGGCGAATTCGCCTGGCATGAGGTCTCGACGCGGGTCAACCACGCCGCCAATGACGATGCGCAATTGCTGCTGCCGATCACGGACGAGGAGCGCGCCGCCGAGCCGCAGAAGCCGAAGCGGGCGACACCGCGCAAGCCATCGTCGCCGGTGGAAGACGACGGGCAGGGGAGCTTGTTTTAGGGAATCGTAGCGTGGGCAAAGCGCGCAACCTTCCCTTCTCCCCTTGTGGGAGAAGGTGGCGCGCATGCAATGCGCGACGGATGAGGGGTTGTCTCCGCGGGCGAGGTGCTTGCGGAGAGAAACCCCTCACCCAATCGAGTTCGTTGCCGACTCCGGCGCTGCCCTCTCCCACAAGGGGAGAGGGCACAGTAACTGGCAGCGCGAAGGCATGATCTCGTAGAGCCTGAGAACCAATTCGGTTTTCGGGTAGACGGCATCCGAAGTAGCGGATGTTGAAGACCTCGACGGTGGAGCGGGGCGGGATTTGCGCGCCGCTATGGTTTGGCGCAGCTATGGGTTGGCGAGGCGATGTCCCTGCAGGATGTTGTTGGTGAGGGCGTACCAGAGCACGACGGCTCGGACCTTTTCGATGCCGCGCACCGTCAATTGCCTGAGGTCCCAGTTGCGCCAGCGGGCATGGATGCATTCGCAGATCGAG
>NZ_AXAP01000052.1 GCF_000472865.1 Bradyrhizobium elkanii WSM2783
AGGCCCGCTCGATCTGCGAATGCATCCATGCCCGCTGGCGCAACTGGGACCTCAGGCAATTGACGGTGCGCGGCATCGAAAAGGTCCGAGCCGTCGTGCTCTGGTACGCCCTCACCAACAACATCCTGCAGGGACATCGCCTCGCCAACCCATAGCTGCGCCAAACCATAGCGGCGCGCAAATCCCGCCCCGCTCCACCGTCGAGGTCTTCAACATCCGCTACTTCGGATGCCGTCTACCCGAAAACCGAATTGGTTCTCAGGCTCTACGGCACCTTCAAAAACACGAACTCCGTGTCGTCATAGGCGCGGCGCTCCAGCTCCTCGAATCCGTCAGGCGCGGCGAATGCGGCGGCCTTCGCCTCTTCCACTACCACGAGCGCGCCCGGCGTCAGCCACGCACCGTCGCGTAAGGACGCCAGCGCCTTGTCCGCCAATCCCTTGCCGTAGGGCGGATCGAGGAACACCAGCGAGAACGGCTCGACGGGATGCGCAGGCCCGAGATTGGTGGCGTCGCGGCGGAACACTTTTGTCACGCCGCCGAGGCCCAGCGACTCCACATTGTTACGCAGCAGCGCGCGGGCTTCGGCGCCGTTGTCGACGAACAGCGCGAACTTGGCACCACGCGACACCGCCTCGATGCCGAGCGCACCGGTGCCGGCGAAGAGGTCGAGCACGCGCGCGCCCTCGATCGGATCGTCATAAGCGTGGATGAGGATATTGAACACGGACTCGCGCAGGCGATCCGCGGTCGGGCGAATGTCGCGCGAAGATGGCGCGGCCAGGTTGCGGCCCTTCAATCGTCCCCCGACGACGCGCATTCACAACTCTCCGTCATGCCCGGGCTCGACCCGGGCATCCACGTGCTTCGGTCCGCGGCGCGAGAAAGCCGTGGATGGCCGGGTCAAGCCCGGCCATGACGAAGCACTGAGAGCGGACCGATTGCCGCTACGCATCGGCCCGCCTACTCGTCCTTCGGCTTGAAGTCGCGCTTGCCGTGATAGGCGCGCTTGACGCGGCGCGGCGGGCCGTAGCCGGCATTCTCTTCCTCGTTACGAATGCGCGCCTCCTCGCTGCCGGAGCGCTGCACCAGCACGCGGCGGCCCTTGCTGTCGGCAATCACCGCGCGCTTGCTTTTGGGCGGCTTCCTGTCACGTAGCGCATCGTCATCACCGCCGGCATGGTGCTCTGGCCGGGCGAAGTCCGCGCCCGCAAGCTTGGCGACCTTTTCGCCGAGCTGCTCGCGCAGCACCCGCGTCTTGACCTCGTCGACCTTGCCTTCCTCGAGCTCGCCGAGCTGGAACGGACCGTAGGAGATCCGGATCAGCCGGTTCACCTCGAGGCCGAGATGCGCCATCACATTGCGCACCTCGCGGTTCTTGCCCTCGCGGATCGCAAACACCAGCCAGACGTTCGAGCCCTGGTCGCGCTCCAACGTCGCCTCGATCGGACCGTATTTGATGCCCTCGACCTCGACGCCCTTCTTCAATTCATCGAGCTGCGCCTGCGTCACCTCGCCATGGGCGCGGACGCGATAGCGGCGCAGCCAGCCGGTGTCGGGCAGTTCGAGCACGCGCGCGAGGCCGCCGTCATTGGTGAGCAGCAGCAATCCCTCGGTGTTGAAATCGAGCCGGCCGACGCTGATCAGCCGCGGCAGGCCTTCGGGCAGATTGTCGAACACGGTCGGACGCCCTTCGGGATCGTCATGGGTCGTCATCAGGCCGCGCGGCTTGTGATACATGAACAATCGCGTCCGCTCGCGCGGCGGCAACGGCTTGCCGTCGACGGCGACGACATCATTGGCGGTGACGTCGAGGGCCGGCGAATTGATGACGCGGCCGTTCACGGTGACGCGCCCCTGCGTCACCATCTCCTCGGCATCGCGGCGCGAGGCCAGGCCGGCACGCGCCAGCACTTTTGCAATCCGCTCGCCGGACTTTTTCGGCTTCGGCTCCGGACGCGGCCGCCTCTCGAAGTCCGCCGGACGTTCGCGATAGGCGCCGCGGCCGCCGAAGGCCGGGCGCTTCGCAAAGATCTTGCTGTCATCCTCATTGTCGCGGCGCGGACGATCGCCGAAACGCCCTTCGCTGCGCGGATGCTCCTGCCAATCGGTGCGGCCCTCGGGGCGCTCGCGGCGACGATCGAACTTGCGATCATCGCGCTCGCGCGGGCGATCGAATTTCGGCCGCTCGCGGAATGGACGATCGCCCTCCTGACGGTCGTCGCGCGAGCGCGAAAAGCGCGGGCGCTCGTCGCCGCCGCGATCGTCGCGCGGGCGGTCATAGCGCGGCTTGTCGAATTTCGGCCGGTCGAAATCGCGCTCGCGCTTCTCCCACGGCTTGGACTCGCCACGCGGCGGACGATCGCCGAAATCCTTGCGCGGTCCACGGTCGCTCTTGCGATCCCCGCCGCGGGAGAATTTCTTGTCGCCACCAAATTTTCTCTCGGGACGCTCGCCAAATGAGCGTTCGCCGCGGGGACCCTCGCCGCGCTCGCGGAACGGTCGCTTCTCGCCGTCGCGGTCGCGCGAAGCGTATGGCTTCCTGTCGCCGAACTTCCGGTCCGAGAAGCGACCGGCCGGTCGGGCATCATCGCGCGGCGCGCGATCATCGCGACCGAATTTCGGACGATCGCCGCGCGGCTTGAAGCTGCGCTCGCCGCGATCCTCGCGCGGGCGGTCGTCGCGCTTGAAGCGCGGCCGGTCGCCAAACTCGCGGCGCGGCGCATCGCCCTCCTCGCGGCGGCGGAATGGGCGATCCTCGCGCTTGCCGCCGAACGAACGCTTCTCACCCTCGTCCCCGTCCCCCCCGTAGCCGCGCTTGGCGAACTTCTTTTCCGGCCCGCGGGGCTTGCCGGAGCGGCCCTTGCCGGGCGCCCCGTCCCGCCGGCCGCGCGGGGAGTCGTTGTGTTTGTCGCGGTCGCGGGGCATGAAAGGTCTCGCTTCTCAAATGTCGGTCAAAAGGCATTTGCGTGCGCCGCTATCGGGCCGCATCTCTTGCAAAGCCGGGTGTCCACTGTTGCTGAAGGCGCAGCTAGTAGCAGGTTTCTTGCGATGATACGAGGCATGACTGCCCCTTCTTTCATGGATTTGGCGCTGAAAACCGCCAAAAACGCCGGAAACGCCGGCGAAGTTCCGATCGGCTGCGTGATCGTGCGAGGCTACGACGTGATCGCCACCGCCGGCAACCGGACCCTCACCGACCGCGACCCGACCGCGCATGCCGAGATTTTGGCGATCCGGCAGGCCGCCGAGGCGATCGGCACCGAGCGATTGGTGGATTGCGACCTCTATGTCACGCTTGAGCCCTGCACCATGTGCGCCGCCGCGATCTCGTTCGCCCGCATCCGCCGGCTCTATTACGGCGCGGCCGATCCCAAGGGCGGCGCCGTCGAATCCGGCGTGCGGTTCTTCTCGCAGCCCACCTGCCACCACCGGCCGGAAATCTATCCCGCCATCGGCGAGCGAGAGGCCGCGGCGCTACTGCGCGAGTTTTTCAGGGAGCGGCGGTGAGTTGCGCCCTGCGCGCCCACACACCGCCGTCATCATCCGCGAAGGCGGATAATCCAGTATTCCAGAGACGGTAGTGACTCATCGATAGGCCGCCGTGTACTGGATACCCCGCCTTCGCGGGTATGACGGTGGAGATTGCGGCTAGGACGCCAGGAAAAACTCCCGTAGCAGTTTCGCCGTCGCGTCCGGATTCTCCTCCGTCAGGAAATGCCCGGAATCAACCGGCGCGCCGCTGACATTGGTCGCCCACTGCTTCCAGGTGTCGAGCGGCGTCGCCGCGGCACTTGCGATGCCGGCATCGCCCCACAGCGCCAGCATCGGGATCGTGATCTTCTTGCCCGCCTCGAAGTCCGCCTTGTCGATCTCGTAATCGGCATAAGCACCGGCGCGGTAATCCTCGCACATCGCATGCACGCGCGAGGGATCGCGGAACGGCGCCAGATAATGCTCCAGCGCGCGCGGATCGATGGCATCCAGCGTTTTCGATTTGGTCTGGCTCGCCATCTTGTGGCGGAGGAAGAAATCCGGCGCGCCCAGGATCAGCGTCTCCGGAAACGGGGCCGGCTGCGCCAGGAAGGTCCAGTGATAGATCTTCAGCGCATAGAGCCGGTTGATGCGCTCCCAGTAATTATAGGTCGGCAGGATATCCAGCACCGCGAGCTTGGACAGCCGCCCGGGATGATCGAGCGTCAGCCGGTAGGAGACGCGCCCGCCGCGGTCGTGACCGGCGAGCGCGAATTGTACATGGCCGAGCTTCTCCATCGCCTCGATCAGCGTCTTCGCCATCGCGCGCTTGGTATAGGGCGTGTGGTCCTTGTCGCTGTCAGGCATGTCGGACCAGCCATAGCCCGGCAGGTCGGCGATGATCAGCGTAAATTTGTCGTCGAGCTTTGGCGCCACCGGATGCCACATTACATGCGTGGACGAGAAGCCATGCAGCAACAGCAGCGGCGGCCCCTTGCCGCCGACACGCGCGAAGATGCGGCCGGAGGACGTGTTGATCCACTCGGAGGCATAGCCGGGAAACAAATCGGCGAGATCGGACATTCGCGAACACTCCCGTGCATCGGTGTCATTGCAGGGCCTGACCCGGCAATCCATTCTACCAAGAGATTCTTTGAAGATGGATACGCGGGTCAAGCCCGCGTATGACGAGTTCGTCAGACGCCCTTCTCGGCCTCCACCGCCTGCCAGGCGATGTCGCGGCGGCAAAAGCCGTCCAGCCAGCGGATGCGGTCGATTGCGGCGTAGGCGCGCTGCTTGGCTTGCGTCACCGTCTCGCCGGATGCGCAGATGTTGAGCACGCGGCCGCCATTGGCGAGGATGGCGCCATCCTTCTCGACCGTGCCGGCATGGAATATCTCGACGCCCTCGATCTGAGCGGCCTCGTCGAGCCCTTCGATGCGCGTGCCCTTCTTGTAATCGCCGGGATAGCCCTTCGCCGCCATCACCACCGTCAGCGCCGGCTCGGGGAACCAGCGCAGGTCAAAATTCCTCAGCTGCCCGTCGCAGGCAGCGAGGAAGGCCGGCACGATGTCGGACATCATCCGCAGCATCAGCACCTGGCATTCGGGATCGCCGAAGCGGACGTTGTATTCGAACAGTTTCGGGCCCTGCTCCGTCAGCATCACGCCGGCGTAAAGCACGCCGCGGAACGGCGTGCCGCGCTGCTTCATGCCGGCGACGGTCGGCAGGATGATCCGCGCCATGATCTGGTCGTGGATCTCAGGCGTCACGAACGGCGTCGGCGAATAGGCGCCCATGCCGCCGGTGTTCGGCCCCTCATCGTGATCGAACACGCGCTTGTGGTCCTGCGCGGAGGCAAGCGGGATTGCGGTCTCGCCGTCGCACAGCGCGAAGAAGCTGATCTCGCGGCCGGACAGGAACTCCTCGATCACGACCTCAGCGCCAGCCGAGCCGAATCCGCCCTCGAACATCATCGCGATCGCCGCTTCCGCCTCGTCCAGCGTTTTGGCGACCACGACGCCCTTGCCCGCCGCGAGTCCGTCGGCCTTGACCACGATCGGCGCGCCCTGCGCCCGCACATAGGCCAGCGCATCATCGGCATTGTCAAAGCGGCGATAGGCACCGGTTGGAATGTTGAACTCGCTGCAGAGGTCCTTGGTGAACCCCTTGGACCCCTCAAGCTGCGCCGCGAGCCTGCTCGGGCCGAACGCCTTGATGCCGGCGGCAGCGAGATCATCCACGATCCCCGCGGCGAGCGGGATCTCCGGACCGACCACGACGAGATCGACGGCGTTGCGCCTGCAGAACTCAATCACGGCGGAATGATCGGCGACATCGAGCGCCACGCATTCAGCCTCGCGCGCGATCCCGGCGTTGCCCGGGGCGCACCACAGCTTTGTCACCAATGGAGAGGCGGCGATCTTCCACGCCAGCGCATGTTCGCGGCCGCCGGAACCGATCAGGAGAATGTTCATGCGATTGCAGTCAGAATTAAGGGTTGCCGCGCCGTAGCGCGACGGTTTAGCACGGCATCACGCCGCCGCAAGGAATGGCTCCGCTCTGATGTGGATATGTGGCCTGACGGGCTGGTTGGCATCCCAGGACCTTGCGCCCGCGCCTAAAAAGCCCGATTCTAACAAGTGATGACCGCCGCACCGAATCTGCTCAACGCGCCCGAATTCACCGTCTCGGAACTGTCCTCCGCGCTGAAGCGAACGGTGGAGGACAGGTTCGGCCATGTCCGGGTCCGCGGCGAGATCACGGGCTTCCGGGGCCCGCATTCCTCCGGCCATTGCTATTTCGCGCTGAAGGACGAGAACGCCAAGATCGAGGCGGTGATCTGGAAGTTCGCCCACGCCCGCATGCGCTTCAAGCCCCAGGAGGGGCTCGAGGTCATCGCGACCGGCAAGCTCACGACCTATCCGAATTCCTCGAAATACCAGATCGTGATCGAGGCGCTGGAGCCGGCCGGCATCGGCGCGCTGATGGCGCTGATGGAGGAGCGCAAGAAGAAGCTCGCCGCCGAGGGCCTGTTCGACGAGGCACGCAAGCAGCTCCTGCCCTGGCTGCCGGAAGTGATCGGCGTCGTCACCTCGCCGACCGGCGCGGTGATCCGCGATATCCTGCATCGCCTGGAAGACCGCTTTCCGCGCCGCGTGCTGGTGTGGCCGGTAAAGGTGCAGGGCGACGGCTCCGCCGAGCAGGTCGCCGCCGCGATCCGCGGCTTCAACGCGCTGCCGGAGGGCGGAAGGATTCCGCGCCCCGATCTTCTGATCGTCGCGCGCGGCGGCGGTTCGCTCGAAGACCTCTGGTCCTTCAATGAGGAGATCGTGGTTCGCGCCGCCGCCGACAGCATGATCCCGCTGATCTCGGCCGTGGGCCATGAGACCGACATCACGCTGATCGATTTCGCCGCCGACAAGCGGGCGCCGACGCCGACGGCCGCCGCCGAGATGGCGGTGCCGGTGCGCAGCGAACTGCTCACCGAAGTCGCTGCACTGGCCCGGCGTGTCTCCGTGTGCTGGCAGCGCGGCCAGGAGGCCCGCCGCAACGAACTGCGGGCCGCGGCGCGCGCACTGCCAGCGCCGAGCGAGCTGTTGGCGATCCCGCGGCAGCGGCTCGACCATCTCGGCGCAGCATTGCCGCGCGGATTGAAGGCAAACACGCACGCGCATTTCCGCCGCTTCGCCTCCACCAGCGGCCGGCTGACGCTGCGCGTGCTGCACGGGCAGATTTCGCATGCCAGGCAGCGCCTGACCGTCTCGGGCGAGCGCATCGCGCTCTCGGCACGCTCACTGCTGCGCAGCCGGCGCGAGCGCTTTACGGGGCTGGAGGTTCGCTTCAAGGCGTCCAAGCTCGCCAATGCACAGGCGCAGCGGAACGCGATCGCACGGCAGCGCGAACGCACCCATCGGCTCTCCGAGCGCGCGCAGCGCGCCATGCTCACGCTGCTGCAGCGGCTAGATGCACGCGTCGGCCAGAGCGGAAAATTGCTGGCGGCGCTCTCCTATCGCAGCGTGCTGGCGCGCGGCTTTGCGCTGGTGCGCGACGAAGCGGGACATCCCGTGCATGCCGCGGCGAGCGTCGCGCCGAATGCACTTCTGTCGATCGAATTCGCCGACGGCCGCGTGGCTGCTACCGCCGATGGCGATCGCCCCGCCATCGCGGCACCGACGCCTGAGCCGAAGCCGGTCACGCGCGAGTCGAAACCCGCGCCGAAGCGGCTCGTAAAGCCGGTCGACCAGGGCAGCCTTTTCTAGCCTGTAGCCCGGATGGTGGAGCGGAACGCGTAACCCGGGACATTCTGTGCCCGCGTCGCGAGCGGCCCCGGGTTACGCTGGCGCTTCACCCGGGCTACAGGCTCCCTCTCCCGCTTGCGGGGGAGGGCTGGGGTGGGGATGTCTCCGCGATTGACACTCTTTGAGTGGAGAGAGCCCTCACCCGGCGCTACGTACCGACCTCTCCCGCAAGCGGGCGAGGTGAAACGGCTAACGCGCGAGCCAGGCGGCGACTTGCTTCTGCGCGTCGGTGCGAGCTTCAGCATCGGTGCCGATGTGGCCGACCTCGGGCATCGCGGCATCGGCTGTTCCGGCAATCGGCCGCAGCGGCAGGTTGGCGAGATCGAAGTCGTGATAGGCGCCGGGATAGGTGATGATCCGAGCCAGCGCGCTGCGGCCTCGCGCGCCGTCGACCATCTGGTGGCAGGCCGGCGGAGAACTGACATCATCATTGGCGCCGATCATGACCAAGGTCGGCACCCGCGTGCTCCAGCCGAGCCTGGAGGACAGCCGGCAATCCGGATAGAACGCAATCGCCGAGCGGAAATCCGGCTCAGTGCTGCGCGAGGGAAGTTGCGGCCGCACGGCCCACAACAGCGCACTGGCGCCATTGGCCCAGCCGATCAGGCTGATGCGCTCATGCGCCACCCAAGGCTGCTGCATCAGCCATTGCCGCGCCGCCATGATATCGGCGACCCGCTCGCGGCGCGCCAGCACATGCCGTTCCCGGTCCTTGACGCGGCATTGCGGGCCAACCTCGCGCGAGCCATAGCTGTCGGGCAACAGCACGGCGTGGCCAGCCTTGAGCAATTGTTCCGCCCAGTCGCGGTAGCGCGGCAAGACCGGCTCCGAACGCCCGGCGAGACCGCCGCAGCCATGCAGCGCAATCACGGTCGGAAACGGGCCATCGCCGTCGGGCTTGTAGAGCTGCGCGTGCAACGTAAGATTGGCGGCGGGAATATCGACCTGATGCGGCGCAGGCAGCGGCGCGGCCGTCGCGGCGGAAGCCACAGCAATGAACGTCAGGAAAATGGCTGCTGACAAAAACCGCATCTCGATTGGCCGGATCATGGTGGCGCTGCTGACCAAGCGGACCATAGCTGCCAAATTATCATGCAGAATGGCCGCAATTCATCACAAGTCGGTGGTTTAACCTGCGGACATTACAGCCTATTTATGGTAGGTAAAAACCGCAACCCCAACGAGGCCTCGTGTTAAGGCCGGGCGGAGAGTTTCATAGTGCTGAACAAGTTTGGTCCCTCGGGTCATGGCGAAGCACAGGTGCAATATCTGGATGGCGATTTCCGCGTGGTCTCGCCCGGAACCTATGTGCGCTGCGCCCTCACGGACGTACGGATCCCGCTCGACGAGCTGAAGTACTGGAGCGTCGATCTGCAGGAGGCCTATGCCACCCCGACCGCGGTGCTGCAGCGGCATTTTCCCGCTGCACTGAAGCAGGGATAGCGCTGCCATAGATGGCACTGCCGTAGCCCGGGTGGAGCGCCAGCGTAACCCGGGACCGCTCTCAATTGCTGACGGGGATGTCCCGGGTTGCGCTTCGCTCCACCCGGGCTACGAACTACCGAGCCTGTTTTCGCGCGCCTTGGACAGGCTGTCTGAGACGAATTTGCGCAGCAATGCCGCATCCTCGAACTCCAGTGTCACCGCGAATGGCACCACCGCCTGCGTCCAGACAGGCAGCTCTCCGCGCTGCTTGAGCCGCGCCAGATCCTTTTCCGTGGTCACCAATGTCAGCCCGTCGCCTCTCGCCTGCGACACCAGGCTATCGATGTCAGCCTTCGAGAACACGTGGTGATCGGGGAACGCACTCTCTTTGATGACGTCGATGCCGCTGTTGCGGAGGGTGTTGAAGAAGCGCGCGGGATCGCCAATGCCGGCAAAGGCGAGCACGCGCCGGCCCTGCAGCGACGCAAGCGATGCATCGTCCGGCCGCAGCCGCGCCGCCAGCACAGGCTTTCCGCGCACCCTGAGTTCGGTCGCCAGCATCTTCGCGGCAGTGCCGCCGCCGACCACGACGAGCGCGTCGGTGCGCGCAATCTGCGGCGCCAGCGGCGCGCGCATGGGACCGGCCGGAAACACCTTTCCATTGCCGAGGCCGCGGTGGCTGTCGATCACGATGATCGAGGCATCCTTCGCGACCGCCGGATTCTGGAAGCCGTCATCCATCACCAGCACGGTCGCTCCCAGCGACTTCACCAGCGCGACGCCTTCGGCACGGTCGCGCGCAACCACAACCGGCAGCCGCTCGGCCAGCATCAGCGGTTCATCGCCGACATCGGCGGCGGAATGCATGGCAGGATCGACCTGCACCGGCCCGCGCAACTGGCCACCATAGCCGCGGCTGAGTACAACAGGCGCTTCGCCGAGCTCGCGCAGCAGCTTCGCCAGCACCAGCACGGTCGGCGTCTTGCCGGCGCCGCCCGTGTGATAATTGCCGACGCAGAGCACGGGAATGCCGGCGTCGATCCCCTTGCGCTGCATACGTCTGGCGGCGATGGCGCCATAGAGCGTGGCGAGCGGTTGCAACAGATGCGATTTTAGGGATGCCGGACCGTGCCAGAAGGCCGGCTCACGCATTGGCGGCTCCCATCTCGATCCGCAACTGCAAGAGATACGGTTCGAGCGCCCCAAGTGTTCGCTCCAGCGCGCCGCCGAGCTGCCGCACCACATGTTCGGCCGCCCCCAGCGAGGCTTCGCGCGCCTTGGCATCGTCCAGCAACTGGCCGAGCTGCTTCACCAGCGCTTCCTGCGTCTCGGCACGCCGCGCACCGCCGGCACGATCGAGCGCCTCATAGACGTCGGTGAAATTGAAGACGTGCGGGCCGTGCACGATCGCTGCGCCAAGCTTCACGGCCTCGATCGGGTTCTGGCCGCCGTGCGGAACCAGCGAACCGCCCATGAACACGATCGGCGCCAATCGATAGAACAGGCCAAGCTCGCCCATGGTGTCGGCGACATAGACGTCGGTGGTCGCAATCGGCAGCTCCTCGCGCGACCGCAGCGCGCCGTGCAGGCCGGCGCCATCGACGACGCGCGCGACCGCCTCGCCGCGATCCGGGTGCCTCGGCACGATCACCGTGAGCAGCGAGGGAAAGAATCCCGCAAGCGCGCGATGCGCTTCCACGAGCTGCTCTTCCTCGCCGGGATGGGTGGAGGCTGCGACCACAATCGGGCGGCCGCGCGTCACCACCATCAGCCGCTCCAGCTTCGCAGGATCGGCCGGCGGCGCCGCGACGTCGAGCTTGAGGTTGCCGGTGATGACGACGTTGCGACTGCCGAGCGCCGCAAAGCGCTCGGCGTCCATTCCCGACTGGGCCAGGCAGATATCGAAGCGATCGAGCAGGGCCGAGATCGTGTGCGACACCCGCTGCCAGCGCGGAAACGAGCGCTGCGACATTCGTCCGTTGATCAGCACCATCGGCAGGCGGCGCGCGGAGCTCGAAAGAATCAGGTTCGGCCAGAGATCCGACTCGATGAACAGTGCCAGCGACGGCCGCCAGTGATCGAGGAAGCGCGCGACAAAGCGCGGGGAATCATAGGGCACATATTGATGGATGACGTCGGGCGGAAAGCGCTTGGCAACGATCGCCGCCGAGGTGACGGTGCCGGAGGTGAGCAGGATGCGCAAATTGAGCTCGCGCAGCTTCTCGATCAGCGCCGCCGCCGCCAGCACCTCGCCGACGCTGGCGCCATGGATCCATACCAGCGGCCCGTGCGGTCGCACATCGGCGCTGACGCCGCGCCGTTCGCCGACGCGGGCCGGATCCTCCTTGCCGAGCTTCAGCCGCCGCCGGATCAGCGCAGGCGCGAGCGGCACCATCGCGGACGACAGTCTTTGGTAGACCCGCAACGTCATCGGCAGCGAGTTAGCCAAGCGCTCCCTCCGGACGCCCGACGACCGCATAGGCCTTTCGGGTCGCTTCGTTCAGCAAGGCCTCCACCCTGAGCCGCAGCGTTTCCATGGTCTCTGCGTCGGCGTCGGGCGGCACCTCCACGGAATCGATGCCCACCAATGCGCCCCTTCCGAATGGCAAATTGATGGTGGTGGAATCCCAGTTTTTCAACCGGATGAACCGGCTGGTCACCATGGCAAAGGGCATGATCGGCCGGCCCGACTCGCGGGCCAGCATGATGATGCCGAGGCCGGCGACCCGGGCGCGCTTGGGCACGTCGGCGGTGGTCGCGACGTTCCACTTGTCCTCCAGCGCCTGCAGCATCTCCCTGAAAGCGCCGACGCCCCCTTTGCGATGGAAGCCGCCGGAATGGTCCCCCGACCCCCTGATGGTGCCGACGCCGAGCCGCTCGGCCGCGATCGCGTTGAACTCGCCGTCCCGGTGCCGGGATATCAGGACCTTGGCGCGATGGTTTCCCCTGATCCGGATGAAGGGGGTCATCAGGTGCTGGCCGTGCCAGAACACAAAGATGCAGGGCATCTGCGGTTCCACCTGCTCGTAGACGTCAGGCGGCTCAAGGCTGAACCTGTTGGTCAGCCAGACCAGCCGCAGATATTCGGCCGCAAGCAGGCCCAGCGCACGCTGCACGAGGCCGCTGCGCAGGAAATCGCGAATCAGTCGTTTCAAAGGGAGGGCTTTGTGTCTTGACCCGGATCGAGCAGCCGATGGAGGTGAACGATGAAATAGCGCATGTGGGCGTTGTCCACGGTCTGCTGCGCCTTCGCCTTCCAGGCCACGTGGGCGCTGGCGTAGTTCGGATATACGCCGACGATCTCGACCTTATCGAGATCCTTGAAGGTGTTGTGCTGGAGGTCGATCAGCTCGCCACCGATGACGAGATGCAACAATTGCTGCGGCTGGGCACTATCTGACATAATCGTTTTTCCTGATGAGATGCCCGGCAGGGAAGTCCTTTGGCGCGCGGCGGTCAGCGCAACGGGCGGTTGCGAAAATGCTCGACAATACGTGCATGACGATCATGTCCCGCTGCCACCAGCACCCCATGCGCCAGCTCCCGGCGATTATACTCAATCGCATGCCCCGAGAGTGCCGTCATCTTACCATCCGCTTCCTGCACGATCAAATTCGCCGCCGCAAGGTCCCAATCGTGACTATTGCCGCCGGCGAAGGCCGCATCGAGCTCGCCATGCGCGACCCGGCATAGCCGGAGAGCCAGCGAACCGATTCGCGGATGCAGCGTGATTTCCTGCGTCGAAGGGCTCAATCGCTGCAGGAGCGGCTTCGGGCCGGCCATGCGAGAGAAATCGAGATCGGTGCCCGCGGTCACGCGCACCGCGATGCCATTGCGCGTGCTGCCCTGCCCGCGCGCGGCGAAAAAGAACTCCTTGCTGGCGGGTGCGAATACCGCCGCCAGTACGGGCGCGGCATTTTCAACCAGCGCCACGCTGACGCACCAGTCCTCGCGCCCGGCCAGATAGGAACGGGTGCCGTCGATGGGATCGACGATCCACACCATTCGCTTGCCAAGCCGTGCCTGGTCATCGGCGCTCTCCTCCGATAGCCAGCCATAATCGGGCGTTGCCGAGCGCAGGCGCTGCTCGAGCAGGTCATTGACCGCAATATCGGCCTCCGACACCGGCGATGAGGCGCCCTTGATCCAGTTCTTCAATTCGGTGCGAAATAGCGAGAGCGCCAGCGCCCCTGCTTCCCGCACCGCCTCCGCCAGCAGCGCGGCGTCGCGCGCCAGGATCCCGTCGTCCGTATCAGCGTCCGCCAAGCGTCAGTCCCTCGATGCGCAGGGTCGGCGCGTTCACGCTGTAGCGGAATTCCAGATCGTTCGCGGCGACCAGCGATTTGAACATCGCCAGCAGATGGCCTGCGATGGTCACTTCGCTGACGGCATAGGTAATCTCGCCGTTCTCGATCCAGAAGCCCGAGGCGCCGCGGCTGTAGTCGCCGGTCACGCCGTTGACGCCCGAACCGATCAGGTCGGTGACGTAAAAGCCCTGCTTGATATCGGCGATCAATTCCTTCGGCGTCGCCGAGCCGGGCTCGAGATGCAGATTATAGGCCCCCGGCGACGGCACCGAGGAGACGCCGCGATGCGCGTGTCCCGTCGTCACCATGCCGAGCTCGCGCGCGGTGGCGCAATCGAGCAGCCAGGTGGTCAGAACGCCGTCATCGATCAGGGCGGTCTTCTTCACCTTGACGCCTTCGGCATCGAAGGTCTGCGAGCGCAGGCCGCGCACCCGCAAAGGATCGTCGATGATGCGGATATTGCTGGCGAACAATTGCTGGCCGAGACGATCCTTCAGGAAACTGGTCTTGCGCGCGATCGATGCACCGTTGATGGCGCCGACGAGATGGCCGACGATCGAGTTCGCAACGCGTGGATCGTAGACGACGGGCACCTTGCAGGTCTCGACCTTGCGCGGATTGGTGCGCGCCACCGCGCGCTCGCCCGCCTTGCGGCCGACACTCGCAGGCGAAGCAAGATCGGATGCATGCAACGCGCTCGTGAAATCATAGTCGCGCTCCATGCCGGTGCCCTCGCCCGAGATCGCGGTCATCGAGATGCCGTGGCTCGAGCGCAGGTAGGAACCATGGAAACCGGTCGAGGTCACCAGCACCATGCCGCCGATGCCGGAGGAAGCCGACGCACCGCCGGATTTGGTCACGCCCTGCACCGCGAGCGCCGCCGCTTCCGCCTCGGTGGCGCGGCGTTCGAGTTCCGCGGTCGAGGGCACGTTGCGATCGAGCAGGTCGAGAGCGGGGAAGTCGCGCGCCAGCAGCGCAGGATCCGCTAGCCCGACATATTTGTCATCGGGCGCAACGCGCGCCATCGCGACCGCGCGCTCGGCAAGCTTGGCGATCCCGTCGCCAGTGACATCATTGGTGGAGACCACCGCCTGGCGCTGACCGACCAGCACGCGCAGGCCGACATCGTCGCCTTCGGAGCGCTCGGACTCCTCGACGCGCCCGTCGCGCACCTCGACGCCTTGCGAAACACCGCGCACCGCGATCGCATCCGCCGCATCCGCGCCGGCGCGCTTGGCGGCCTCGACAAGACGCTGCGCCAGTTCATTCAAAACCGACTGGTCGAACAGGTCGGTCGCGGACTTTTCGGCAAGCGATGGTGAAGGGTTCACGAACAGATTCCTGACATTGAAGGGCTCAACGCAGCGCGGCGCGCCAAACCCACCAAGTGGGCCGGATTTGCAGCGATTTCAAGCGTTTTGCCGCGCGATGAAGAAGAATTGCTCGAGCGCGGCAAGGTCTTGTCAAGCATGCGCGCCTTTGACGTCTCTTTAACCAGCCTTCTTAAGCTGATCGGGAAACGGCTGCGCTAAGGTCTCGCGCATCGACCGGGAACATAATCCCGGCGGGGAGATAAAGCCGTGAGGCGTCAAACAGCAACAGGCGGGGTCAACCCCGCCGGGTCGGGCCGTGTGCAACGGCTCGACCCGCTTTCTCTTCCGCTCAGCTTCCATGCGCAGGACGTCCGCGCGGATGGTGGCATGCGGCAGGTTGAACTTCACCACGAACGCGTCGTGCTGCGCCGTGCCGTCAAGGGCATGCGGATGGCGATCAATGTTCGCGTCTGCGACTTCATCGGCGTCGCGTTGCGCGATTTGGGCGACGAGCAGATGCTGACGCTCGTCCACCGCGATCCGTCGCTCGCAATCCCGCTTGGCGTCAGTTCCGATCGCGAGGAGATCGAAAGCGCCTGGCAGATGTGGAGCGACGTGCTCCGCCTGCCGCAACTCAGCGAGCAAGCGCCGCGCGAGCCTGCAGCCCGGCGCAGGCGCCGCAACGTCATCCACACGCGCCGCCCGCGCTTCCTGGTACGCCGCCGCCGTGGCCGCCCGCTCGATGCGGGGAATGTCCATCGCGGCGAACGCGAGATCATCGCGCGGGATTGAGCGCCACAACACACACCGTCATTCCGGGGCGCCGCGAAGCGGTGAGCCCGGAATCCATTTCAACACCAGCACATGCGGCCCGATGGATTCCGGGCTCGCGCCAAGAGGCGCGCCCCGGAATGACGAGAGAGTGGTGATTCGGCGCGCCCCGGAATGACCGGGGAAGCGTCAGCGCATCGCGGCATCAATCAGCAATCCGGCGAACAGGATGAGGCCGGCGTCGCGGTTGGACTTGAAGACGCGCAGGCACAAGGCGGGATCGCTGATGTCGAGCCGTCTGATCTGGATCGCCAGATGCAACGCGAAGGCGGCGAGGCCGATCCACGCGAACCAGTGCGCGCCAGCCAGCACGAGCGCTGTGCCGATCAGGACCACCGCGAGCGAATAGAACACCACGAGCGCCTTGTGCGTGGCCGCGCCGAACAGGCGTGCGGTCGACTTGATGCCGATCAGCGCGTCGTCCTCGGCGTCCTGATGCGCGTAGATGGTGTCATAGCCGATCACCCAGGAGATCGAGCCGGCATAGAGCGCAAGCGCGCCGAGATCAATGCGCTCGAGGATGACGGCGAACCCCATCAGAGCGCCCCAGGAGAAGGCGAGTCCCAGCACCACCTGCGGCCACCACGTGATGCGCTTCATGAAGGGATAGATTGCGACGATGACGAGCGAGGCGATGCCGGTCGCGACCGCAAAGCGATTGAACTGCAGCAGCACCACGAGACCGATCAGCGCCTGGGCGACCAGGAAGATCAGCGCCTGCGTCACGCTCACCTGCCCCGCCGGAATCGGCCGCGACCGCGTGCGCTCCACTTTCGCATCGAGATTGCGATCGGTGATGTCGTTCCAGGTGCAGCCCGCGCCGCGCATCACGAAGGCGCCGATGAAGAACAGAACGATGGCAAGCGGCAGCTGGTGACGGTCATGGGCGATGCCGGCGGCGAGCGCCGCCGACCACCAGCACGGCATCAACAGAAGCCACGAGCCGATCGGCCGGTCGAAGCGGGAGAGACGCAAGTAAGGCCGCGACCAGAGCGGCGCGTGGCTGTCGACCCAGTTGCCGGTCGCATCGGCAACGCGGGCGGTGACGTCGCTCATCGCGACAGCACGTTGCCGTTCAGCGTGTCAAAGGTGCTGCCGCCCTTGCGCGTCGGCACTGCTTCGGGCGCGGAGGCCGAGCCCAGCACTTCGCTCAAGGTCGGGCCAGCCGGACCGCGCGCCTGTTGCGTTGCCATCTGCTGCGCCACCGCGCAGACCTTCTTCTGCATCGCCTCGGTGTTCTTGTGGCCGTTCTGGAGCTGCTCGAGGATCTGCGGCGGGATTCCGCACTTCGCCGAGTTGTCCTTGACGTATTTCATCATCTTCAGCTCGGCCTGGCTGTAATTGCCGATCAGCTTGCAGGCCTCGTCGGGACCCGCCTTCTTTTCACCGGCGGCCTTGATCAGCTTGCCGCGCCGCTCGGTCTCCTCGCGCAAGGGGACGAAGCCCTTCATGCAGGCGTCCGACGGGCCCGCGCCCGCGGACTGGGAGGGTGGCGGTGCAAACCCGGCACCGCCGCCCCCGATCGGTGCCGCTCCCTGGCTCGGGAAGGCCGAAGGCGCCCCGATCGACGCGGACGGGGCCGCGCCGTTCACCGGCGGGAAGGGCGAGGCGTTGGCAGGCGCTGCGGCCTGCTGACCGGGCAGCGGCGCGGGAAACGCGCCCTGCGCAAAAACCTGGCCGGCGTGGAGCACCACGGCGGCGACCGTCAGCGACACCATCAGGCGGGTCATCAAGGATATTTCTCCGGCAGCCGGCTTCCAAACGAAGCACAATTTCCATGCGGCTTTTTACGATTCCAGCCGTTCCTTAACAACCCGTGGATTGGGGCAACAGCGCGGCGTCACGCCGCGCCATCGATCAAAAATAAGCTACAGATTCTAGCGCTTTAGGCTAAAAGCGCGGCCGAGTTGCGTGACGACGGAACATTAACAGATGCCGGACTACGACTTTCGCGCCCCTCGCCTGTTCGTCGATGCGCCCCTGCAAGCGGGCGAAATTGTCGCGCTGGACCGCGACCAGAGCAACTATCTCGGTAACGTATTACGGTTGAAGGCCGGCGACGCCATCCTGGTGTTCAATGGCCGCGATGGCGAATGGCAGGCCGAGCTCAGTGGCCGCAAGCGGGCGGACACGCTGACGGTCCACCGCCAGACCCGGCCGCAGGATCGCCTGCCTGACATCGCCTATGTCTTCGCGCCCTTGAAGCACGCCCGGCTCGATTACATGGTGCAGAAGGCGGTCGAGATGGGCACCTCGTGCCTGCGGCCGGTCCTGACCCGCTTCACCCAGGTTTCGCGGGTGAACGGCGAGCGGATGCGAGCCAATGTGATCGAGGCGGCCGAGCAATGCGGGATCACGGCCCTCGCCGAGGTCGCCGATCCTGTTACCCTCGAGCGCTTCCTGACCGAGCGTGCGGGCGACCGGCTCCTGGTATTCTGCGACGAGGCCGCCGATCTCGGCGATCCCCTGCAGGCCCTGCAACAGGGGGCCGCCACTGACGGCATCGACGTCTTGATCGGCCCGGAGGGCGGGTTCGCCGAAGAGGAGCGCACGCTGCTGCTGCGCCAGCCCAGGACCCTCCGGCTGTCGCTGGGGCCGCGGATCCTGCGCGCGGACACCGCAGGGGTCGCGGCGCTGGCCTTGGTGCAGGCGGCGCTCGGGGACTGGCGCCGTAGCCCGGGTGGAGCGCCAGCGTAACCCGGGACCAATGGCAAACGCCGAGGCAGATGTCCCGGGTTGCGCATTCGCTCCACCCGGGCTACGCGCTCATTAAGCGATTTGGCCGATGGTTGTCGAAACGACACTTTTGCCGTGCTAAGGGCTCGCCGCGAACCCTTAAAGCCACTCCGGGAACCCATTTTCGGGCGATTTGGACGTCGAGATGACCGTAACCGCCGCCACACGCGGTGCCGCCTCCTCCGCCGCATGGGCGGATGCACTGCTGTTGTCATTTGCGCAGGCCGGTTACATCAGGTCCGAGCCGGCGATCCTGCAACCGGCCGAGCCGTTCCTCGACCTCTCCGGCGAGGGGATCCGCAAGAGCCTTTACCTCACCACCGACGCCAGCGGCGAGGACCTGTGCCTGCGCCCGGACCTGACGATCCCGGTGGCGCGTGACTACCTCGCCTCGCCGGAGGCCGGAAGGCCGGCCGGTTTCAGCTATCTCGGCCCGGTATTCCGTTATCGCGGCGGCCAGCCCAGCGAGTTCCTGCAGGCCGGCATCGAATCATTCGGCCGGCAGGACCGCGCCGCGGCGGATGCCGAAATGCTGGCGCTGGCGCTGGAGGCGACGGCGGCGTTCGGACTGACCGACGTCGAGATCCGCACCGGCGACGTCGCCCTGTTCAATGCGCTCATCGAGACGCTTGGACTCTATCCGGTGTGGCGCCGCCGCCTGATCAAGGATTTCAACCGCAAGGTCAACCTCACCGAGGACATCGAACGGCTGACGCTGACCGGCGGCTCCGGCGGTAACGAATATCAGGGCGTGCTGGCCGCCCTTGCCGGCTCCGACCGCAAGGCGGCGCTGGCGCTCGTCACCGACCTGATGTCGATCGCCGGCACCACCAATGTCGGCGGCCGCACCGTCGCCGAGATCGCTGACCGCTTCCTCGAACAGTCGACGCTGAAAGCAGGCGCATTGCCGCGCGATGCGATCGCCACCATCAAGCGCTTCCTGTCGATTGCGGGCGAGCCGGACGAGGCCATCGCGCAACTGCGCGCATTGGCTGAAGACGCGAGGCTCGACCTCTCCGGCGCGATCGACGAGCTCGAACGCCGCGTCGGCTTCATGGCCGCGCGCGGCATCGATACCAGCAAGACGCGCTTCTCGACCTCGTTCGGGCGCGGGCTCGATTACTACACCGGCTTCGAGTTCGAATTGCACGCCAGGGGCAACGGCACCGAGCCGCTGGTCGCCGGCGGCCGCTATGATGGATTGATGACGCAGCTCGGCTCGGCTGAGCCGATCCCGGCGGTCGGCTTCTCCATCTGGATCGAGACGCTGACGCAACATGGCAAGCCTCGCGGCGGAGGCAAGGCATGAGCGCGCCCTTCGTTCTCGCCGTCCCGTCGAAAGGACGTCTGCAGGAAAATGCCGAGGCCTTTTTCGCCCGCGCCGGATTGACGCTGTCCAAGCCCGGCGGCGCACGCGATTATCGCGGCACCATCGCGGGGCTCGACAATGTCGAGATCGCCTATCTCTCGGCCAGCGAGATCGCCTCCCAGCTCGCGCGCGGCATGGTGCATCTCGGCGTCACCGGCGAGGACCTCGTGCGCGAGAGTATCGCCGACGCCGACAAGCGGGTGCACCTGATCGACGGATTGGGTTTCGGCTACGCCAATGTGGTGGTCGCGGTGCCGCAGGCCTGGATCGATGTCCGGACCATGGCCGATCTGGACGACGTCACCACCGGCTTCCGCGAGCAGCATCACCGGCGGATGCGGATCGCAACCAAGTACATCAACCTGACGCGAACCTTCTTCGCCTCCCGCGGCATCCTCGACTATCGCATCGTCGAGAGCGCCGGCGCGACCGAAGGTGCGCCCGCCGTCGGCACGGCGGAACTGATCGTCGACATCACCACGACCGGCGCGACGCTCGCTGCCAACGGGTTGAAGGTGCTCGACGACGGCGTGATCCTGCGCAGCCAGGCCAACCTCGTCGCCTCGAAAGACGCCGACTGGTCGACCGAGGCCCGCGAGGCCGCGCGCGTCATCCTGGACCACATCGCCGCCCGCGCCCGGGCCAACAAATATCGCGAGGTCCGCACCCGCTTCAAAGGATGCGATGCAGCATTGCTCGCGGAAGCCCATAGCCGCTTCGGCGTGGTCGCCCCGTTCGGCGGGCCGACGTCATCCGGCATGTTGACGCTGCACTGCCCACCGGGGCAGCTCTACGCGCTCGGCAGCTTCCTGCGCGAGCATGGCGCCGATACGGTGTCGGTGGTCTCGCTCGACTACGTCTTCGACCGCGACAATCCGCTGTTCGCCAGGCTCGAGGCCTTCCTGCGGCAATGAGGCGTCCGGTCCGTTCATCGTGGCGACAGCCGGCGACGGGTAACATATATATTCTTTAGAACCTGGAACCTGATCGATGACGCTGGGCTCTGACGTTTCCGGCCTGAACACCACCGCGACGAATGCCGCGGCGCAGGGGTTGTCGGTCGTCGTTCCCGTCTACAACGAGGCCGCGGGGCTCGCGCTGCTGCACGAACGATTGATCGGCCTCGCGCGGACGCTGAAGGATCGCTACGGACTCGCGTGCGAGGTCGTCTATGTCGATGACGGCAGCAAGGACAACACCCTTGCGATCGCGCGTTCGCTCATCCCCGACACACTGGATGTCCAGGTGGTGTCGCTGTCGCGCAATTTCGGCAAAGAGGCTGCGCTGATGGCTGGCCTCGACCATGCCCGGCGCGGCGCCGTGCTGTTCATGGATGGCGACGGCCAGCACCCGCCCAGCCTGGTCGAGAAACTGGTCTCACACTGGATCGATGACGGCTACGATGTCGTCTATACCGCGAAAGCGCATCGCGACAACGAGCCGTTCCTGCGCAGGCTCGCGGTGCACGGCTTCTATGCGCTGATCAACTGGGGCGCGCGGCAGAAGATCCCGGAAGATGCCGGCGACTTCCGCCTCTTGTCGCCGCGCGCGGTGGCGGCGCTGCGGCAATTGCCCGAGCGCAACCGCTTCTTCAAGGGGCTGGCGAGCTGGATCGGCTTCCGCCAGATCAGGGTCGACTACGAGCCGGCGCCGCGCGCGCATGGCGTCACCACCTTCAGCGCGACGCGGCTGATCGGCCTGTCGATCGAAGGAGTGACATCGTTTTCGGTAGCGCCGCTGCGCTTCGCGAGCCTGCTCGGCGTGCTGCTGGCGACCGCGGCGTTCCTGTTCGGGCTTTCGATCCTGTGGGAGGTCTTCACGACCGGCAAGCAGGTGCCCGGCTATCCCTCGCTGGTGATCGGGTTGATGACGATCGGCGGCGTGCAGCTCATCATGATCGGCATCGTCGGCGAATATATCGGCAAGATCCTGTCCGAGCTGAAGGCGCGGCCGATCTATTTCGTCGCCGAACATAGCGAGAAGCGCGCCGGCCCCGATGCGGCCGCCGCGGGCAGCGAACGGACCGCGGCCGAATGAACGATGCCGCGCAGCCGCGCCGGATCTGGCTCTGCGCCGACGATTACGGATTGAGCGAGGGCGTCAACCGCGCCATTCGCGATCTCATCGCGCGCGGCCGTCTCAACGCGACCTCGGTGATGATGGTGGGCGCGGCAATCGGCCGCGACGAAGTGGCGGCCCTAAAGCGCGTTGCCGCCGAAAGCCCGCGCTGCGCGGTCGGGCTGCACGCGACGCTGAGCGCGCCGTTCCGCCCGCTGACCATGCATTTCCGACCCGTTAATGGCGGGCTGTTCCTGCCCTTCCCGAAAATGTTGCGCGCCGGCCTGCTCCGGCGGCTCGATCGCGAGATGATCCATGCCGAGCTCGTCGAGCAGCTCGCGACCTTCAAGGACATGTTCGGCCGCGCGCCTGACTTTGTTGACGGCCATCAGCATGTGCAATTGTTTCCGCAGGTGCGGGACGCCTTCTTGCGCGCCGTGAAGGACGCCGCGCCCGAAGCCTGGGTGCGCCAGGGCGGACGCAGCCAGCCGTTATCGCAACGCTTGCGGTCGCCGAAAGCACTGGTGCTGGACACGCTGAGCGCGCAGTTCAGGAAGCGTGCACGACGCGCCGGCATTGCCTTCAACCCCGCTTTTGCCGGCGCCTATGATTTTTCGAGATCGCCCGATTTCGGTCCCCTGATGCGACAGTTTCTCGAGGGACTGCCCGACGGCGGGCTCGTGATGTGCCATCCCGGCTTCGTCGACGAGACGCTGAGGGAGCTCGATCCGCTGACGACCCAGCGCGAAAATGAGCATGCCTACCTCGGCAGCGAGCACTTCCCGCAATTGCTGGCGGCGAACAATGTTACGCTCGCCTGAGCATGATCCGGAAAAGTGAGTACCGGTTTTCCGAAAAGATCGTGCGCAAAGAGAAATCCGCCGGTCGTTTTGTCGCATACGCAAATTTAATTCGCGGCCCCACTCCTTGCGCCACAAAGGCGGCCCTACATGTTCCGCGCTTCGACGCAATCGACGCGATGGAGAAGGCCATGACCCCGCAAGAACGCCAATTGATCGACGATCTCTTCGACCGGCTCGCCAAGCTGGAGAACGCCCCGCGTGATCCGGAGGCGCTGGCCGCCATCTCGGAAGGGCTGCGCAAGGCGCCCAACGCCGTCTATGCGCTGGTGCAGACCACGCTGGTGCAGGACGAGGCGCTGAAGCGCGCCAACGACCATATCCAGCAATTGGAAGCAGAACTCGGCGGTGGACCGCAGCAGCAGGGCCAAGGCGGCGGCTTCCTCGATTCGATGCGCGATGCGATCTTCGGCCAGAACCAGAATCAGCCGCGCGGCTCGGTTCCGCCGGTGCGCCCGCCGGAGGCTGGCAGCCGCCCTGCCTGGAATACTGGCCAGGCACTGCAGCAGGCGCAGGGTCCTGGACCGTATGGCCAGCCGCCTTACGGCCAGCAGCCCCAGCCCTATGGCGCGCCACAGGCGGGTCCGTTCGGCGGTGGCGGCGGCTCGTTCCTCGGCACCGCTGCGGCGGCCGCCGCCGGCGTGGTCGGTGGCTCGCTCTTGATGAACAGCATCCGCGGGCTGATGGGCGGTGGCGGCGGTCACCAGGCGTTCGGAGACTCCGCAAGTCTCGGCGACAACAAGCCGTGGGGCAATGACCAGTCGGGCGGCAATCTTGCGCGCGATGCCGGCGTCAACGACATCGGCTCTGGCGGGCGCGACAACGACTCGCGCTCCGGCCTGTACGATCAGGCGTCGAACAACAACGACAACAACAATGACGACGACGGCTATGGTCCCGACGATGACGACGATGGGTTCGATGACGGCGGCGACGACGGTGGCAGCGACTACGCGTAAGCCGCACGCAAATTCCAAAGCAGAACGGCCGCTCGAGTGAGCGGCCGTTTCTCTTTCGTCGTCCCTAACCACAGGAAGCTATTGTGGCGCGAGCAAGCTGTTGCAGCAGGGCACACCACAAACGCCTGTGATTATGGGTCCCGGGTCTGCGCTTCGCTTGCCCGGGACGACAGCATCGCTAGATCACGATCACCCTGGTGCCGACGTTGACGCGACCATAGAGATCGATGACGTCCTCGTTGCGCATGCGGATGCAGCCGGAGGACACGTTGGTGCCGATGGTCCAGGGCTCGTTCGAGCCGTGGATGCGATAGAGCGAGGAGCCGAGATACATCGCACGCGCGCCGAGCGGATTTTCCGGTCCGCCCACCATGTGCCGCGGCAGATCGGGACGGCGCGCCAGCATTTCCGGCGGCGGCGTCCAGTCCGGCCATTCGCGCTTGGCGGAGATCGTCTTAACGCCCGACCAGGTGAAGCCGGGGCGGCCGACGCCGATGCCGTAGCGCAGCGCCTTGCCGTCGGCCTGCACGAGATAAAGGAACTTGTTCGGGGTATCGACGACGATCGTGCCCGGAGCTTCCTTGCCGTCATAATCGACAAGCTGCTTCTCGTATCTCGGATCGAACGGCCGCTGCGCGGGATCGGCCGCCTGCTCCTCGCGCATCATCGGCTGCTGCGGATCCATCGGCGGCAGCATCGTGCGCCGGCCACCATAATAACCCGGCTGCTGCTGATAGATCGGCTGCTGCTCGTAGGGTTGCGGGTAGCCCTGGTCGGGACCGTCGCCGAACAGGAATTCGATAAAGCCGCCGCCGAGGCTGGAGGCCCTGCGCACCGGCTGAAGCGGCGCCTGGTAGGAATAGATCACGGTCGGCCCGGCGAGCGGCGCGCCATCGATCGCAAACGCCTGATGCGGAGCGGCAGGCAGGAAGGACGCGCCGGCAACAAGCGCAAAGAATGTTTTCTTCATCGACGTACTCTGTACTGTTTCGTCAATCGTCAGCAGCACTCGGCGTGAGGCGCCGTGGCATGCGACCAATCAAAATCAAAACCGCATCGGTTTGGTAAACGTAACCAGCGTTTGGATTCACCACGTCGACAATCGGCGGCGGATTTCAAAAGTAGCGTTTATTTTGCTTAAATTCGTAGGCGTCATGGTTAATCCCCGGTATGCGGCGCGACGCGAAACGCCGTTGCAAAACACTCCCGTGTGAACTCCCTATTAAATCGCTTCTGCGTAGAACAGTGGGAGTGAAGGGGGCGGGAACAGTCTCATGTCAGTTAGTCGCAAGCGTTTTCGTGTTGAACAAGCCATTATGGGCGACATGCCGATGCCGGCACCGGTTACGGTGGAAGGCGGTGAAATCGGTCCAATGCATCGGGAGATCATGGCGGAGCTTCGATCCATCCGCGCGCAGATGGCGCTCGGCGTCCACGCCCAGCGTCCGGTCGCAGCCGAAGCCACCGAGGCGGCGGTGGCGCGCGAGGTCGCCGAAGCGCATGCGCTGCTCGACACCTATCGGGCACAGATCGAGCAATGCGAGAAGCTGAAGGTCGAGCTCGACCTGATCCACGATGCCATCAACCGCACCAAGCGCGAGATCGCGGCGCTGCACGGCAGGGGCTTCGATGGCCCGGAGATGGCCAAGGTGAACGGCGAGCTCGGGGCCGTCGTCGGCGGCACCGAGGAGGCGACCCAGCAGATCCTCGAGGCGACTGAGGCGATCGACCAGGCCGCCACCGCGCTGACCAAGGTCGCCTCGCCCGAACAGCAGAAGCTGCTTGCCGAGGATATCCAGGAACGTGTGGTGACGATCTTCGAGGCCTGCAATTTCCAGGACCTCACCGGCCAGCGCATCAACAAGGTGATGAACACGATGAAGTTCATCGAGCAGCACATCAATGCGATGATGGATATCTGGGGCGGTGTCGACGCCATCAAGGCGCACGCGCCGCCGATCGTCGACACCCGCGAGGGCGACGCCCGCCTGCTCAACGGCCCGAAGCTCGACGGCGACGTGGGTCACGCCTCGCAGGACGATATCGACGCGATGTTCGACTGAGCGGACAGGTCGCAGGGAACAACGCAAGACGCCGGCGCGATGCCGGCGTTTTTTTATGCGCGGCGGCGCCCCCTCTTCCCTTCTCCCCTTGTGGGAGAAGCTGGCGCGAAGCGCCGGATGAGGGGTTGTCTCCGCGGGCGATAGCGTTCGCGGAGAGAATCGCTCACCCAAATGAGTCCAGTTCTGGCAGCGGAGCTGCCCTCTCCCACAAGGGGCGAGGGCACATCAACCAGCACCGCCGCATATAGCCCTCCTTGTAAGGGGAGAGGGCACAGCAATTGGCACTTCACGCCCGTGGCGCGCAGCGGACGTAGACCATGTTGCCGTAGCGGACGGCGGCGTCCTTGTCGACGAAGCGGGTGACCATGACGCGGCCGTCGAAGGAGACGATCTCGCGGTCCTGCTCGCCGCCGGAGGGCCCCGGCGGGCCGATATAGTTCTTGCCGCTCGGAGAGCCCTTCAGACGCAGCTCCTGGGGGGTGGCCTGGTCTGCGAGATGCATGATCACGCCGCCGGACTGGCCGGCGCCGATCACGTAAGGCTGCTTGCACTGGTCGCGCGCCATCTTCTCGGTGCGGGCGCGGTCCGCCGGATTTTGGTAGGAGGCCAAGCCCCAGCGGCCGACGATCTCGTCGGAACGAATGGTGGCGGGCATTTCCGGCGCCAGCTCCGGTTCGGGCCCAGGCCCCGGGTTGGATGACAGCGACGGCAGGTTGACGCTGCTGCACGCGCCCAACAGAAGCGTCAGCGCCGAGACGGTCGCAAATTTCGCAACCGCGCGCGCGTCACCTGATCCGATCATCCGTATTCCCCCGAAATATCCTTGGGTCGCACCTTTGGGCCGCACCCGTCCTGCAGCCAAGCTTAAAACGTAAGGCAGAGCAATGACGTCGAAACGATGACGTGAGAACTCCAACCTGGGCTCTGATTTGATTTGGTTGCAGCATCCTATATTGGCCTCACCAAGGCCTTAACCACTTTGCTTGACAGGAAAGGCGCCAAGCCATATTCCCCGCCCCACAATTAGCACTCTGGCGCGACGATTGCTAATGCGCTGGATATCCTGCCCGCGAGCCATCGACCGGCCGGCATTCAACCCCGGCCTCGATGAACGAGACCTGAAACCGAGCCTCCAAGAGGAAACGTCATGGCTAAATCCAAATTCCGCCCGCTACATGACCGTGTCGTGGTCAAGCGCATCGAAGCCGAAGAGAAGTCCAAGGGCGGCATCATCATCCCCGACACCGCCAAGGAAAAGCCCTCTCAGGGCGAAGTCACCGCCGTCGGGCCGGGCGGCCGCGACGAGACCGGCAAGCTGATCCCGATCGACGTCAAGGTCGGCGATCGCGTGCTGTTCGGCAAATGGTCGGGCACCGAGGTCAAGCTCGACGGCGAGGAACTCCTGATCATGAAGGAGTCCGACATCATGGGCGTGCTGGTCTAACGCAACTTAGCGGAGCGGCCGCAACATCCACATGCCATGCCCGGGCCTGACCCGGGCATCCATCGATCTTCAAGAGCGATGGATTGCCGGGTCAAGCCCGGCAATGACGACAAGGGTGTGCGGCCCAGTGCCCTCAATCATTCCAGGAGCAAGATATGGCTGCCAAAGACGTTAAATTTGCCGGAGAAGCCCGCGAGCGAATGCTGCGCGGCGTCGATGTCCTTGCCAATGCGGTAAAGGTCACGCTCGGCCCGAAGGGCCGCAACGTCGTCATCGAAAAGAGCTTCGGTGCCCCTCGCATCACCAAGGACGGCGTCACCGTCGCCAAGGAGATCGAGCTAGAGGACAAGTTCGAGAACATGGGCGCGCAGATGCTGCGCGAAGTCGCCTCCAAGACCAACGACACCGCGGGTGACGGCACCACCACCGCGACCGTGCTGGCGCAGGCGATCGTGCGAGAGGGCGGCAAGGCGGTTGCTGCGGGCATGAACCCGATGGACCTGAAGCGCGGCATCGACCTTGCCGTCGCCGCCGTGGTCAAGGACCTCGAGAAGCGCGCCAAGCCAGTGGCCGCCTCTTCCGAGGTCGCGCAGGTCGGCACCATCTCGGCCAATGGCGACACCGCGATCGGCAAGATGATCGCCCAGGCCATGCAGAAGGTCGGCAATGAGGGCGTGATCACGGTCGAGGAGAACAAGTCGCTGGAGACCGAGGTCGACATCGTCGAAGGCATGAAGTTCGACCGCGGCTATCTCTCGCCCTATTTCATCACCAATGCCGAGAAGATGACCGCCGAGCTCGAGGACGCCTACATCCTCCTGCACGAGAAGAAGCTCTCCGGTCTGCAGGCGATGCTGCCGGTGCTGGAAGCTGTCGTGCAGTCCGGCCGTCCGCTCTTGATCATCGCCGAGGACGTCGAGGGCGAGGCGCTGGCGACACTGGTGGTCAACCGCCTGCGCGGCGGGTTGAAGGTCGCCGCCGTCAAGGCGCCGGGCTTCGGCGACCGCCGCAAGGCGATGCTGGAGGACATCGCGGTCCTGACCGGCGGCCAGTTGATCTCCGAAGAGCTCGGCATCAAGCTCGAGAACGTCACGATCAAGATGCTCGGCCGCGCCCGCAAGGTCGTGATCGACAAGGAGAACACCACGATCGTCAACGGCGCCGGCAAGAAGGCCGACATCGAGGCACGCGTCGGCCAGATCAAGGCGCAGATCGAGGAGACCACCTCCGACTACGACCGCGAGAAGCTGCAGGAGCGGCTGGCCAAGCTGGCCGGCGGCGTCGCGGTGATCCGCGTCGGCGGCGCAACCGAGGTCGAGGTCAAGGAGAAGAAGGACCGTGTCGAGGACGCGCTGAACGCAACCCGCGCCGCGGTGCAGGAAGGCATCGTGCCCGGCGGCGGCGTGGCGCTGCTGCGCGCTAAGAAGGCGGTCGGCCGTCTCTCCAACGACAATTCCGACGTCCAGGCCGGCATCAACATCGTGCTGAAGGCCCTCGAAGCCCCCGTACGCCAGATCTCGGAAAACGCCGGCGTCGAAGGCTCGATCGTGGTCGGCAAGATCCTCGAGAACAAGTCGGAGACCTTCGGCTTCGATGCCCAGACCGAGGAATATGTCGACATGGTCGAAGAAGGCATCATCGACCCCGCCAAGGTTGTGCGCACCGCGCTGCAGGACGCCTCCTCGGTCGCCGGCCTCCTGGTGACGACGGAAGCCATGGTCGCCGAACTGCCGAAGGAGCCGGCGCCTGCGATGCCGCCCGGAGGCGGCGGTATGGGCGGCATGGGCTTCTGAGCCCCTCTAACAATCAAATCAAAAGGCCGCCTTTGGGCGGCCTTTTCGTATCCGGATTAGAACATATTCGGTTCTGATTGCATCAGAACCGAATCGCCGCCGAGTACTTCCTGTCAGGCCAGGCTGATGGCGGCGAATACCAGGCAGGCGACGTAGACCATGGCCAGGCTCACGCCCACGATCCTGGCCTCGCGATGAGATTCCAAAATTTCCCTCCATCGGAAGAGATAGAGGCCGCCGTAACGGCAGCCTCTATCCTGCATCAATCAATTTCCTGAACGACGGTGCGCGTGCCGGGATCCACCAGCATCACGCGGTCCCCGGAATACACATAGCGATACTTCGTGAGCGATGGTCCCCAATCGGACGGCACCGCCGCGAGCTCGACATCACTCGGCACCGTTCCGCCGACGACGATCTTTTCCTTTGTCGTCACGGGACGAACCTTGTGCTCGGTGACGTAGGTCTTGATTCTGGTGCGGTACTCTGGCTCGATCTGAACCGTTGCACGTCCGGCTCCGGTCGTAGTCGTCACGGTGCTCTGCGCGAGCGCACCGCTCGACATCAGAGCGATAGCCGCGGAAAGCAAAAGCATCTTCCTCATCTGGATTCTCCTCGCCGCGACATGCGGCGCTCAAAGAACTTCATGGACTCGCACAAGTTCCGGGGTGCGCAGAGCGAATTTCCATTTTATCCCGATATCGATTTGCCAAGGAGCATCCGACTGATCGGACGATTAGCAATGAAAATTGTTGATTTTTACAATCACCGCATCTGCTCTTGCCGGAGGACGCCGCGGCGATTTTTCCGATTTTTCCCACTATTTCAGCGGCGCGACGAATCCACCACCAAATGTCGGGGTTGCGATCATCAATGGCCATGATGAACGCCCGGACTGCTGTTCACCCTAACTATCGCAGTGGAGATTCCGTTCCCTTCGGCGGGACGTAAGCACACGATGCGGCATTCTTCGACCCGCACAAGCGCGAGGCTGCGATCGGCGTTGCCGAGGGAACTGCAGCCCGGGCTCGGGAATTCAATGAACCTGATCGTTGCAGGATGCACGAGCGCAGCGGGCAAGCCTGCCATCGCGCGAGCAGCGTCGTGGCTGTTATTTGCATGATTGTTGGAGAATGCATGGCTGGCCCGGATGTGGCTGACAAGGGTATCGGCGGCGAAGCCGATTGGGCAGCCAAGCTGAAGAACGAAACGGACGCGTGGCGTCGGCGTCGCATGGTGCCGTCGCAGCAGTTGACCCCGGGCGGAATTCCGGTCGTGCGCCGCCTGAAGCGGGAGCGAGCAAACGCGGGAGCCGTTGCGGCTCACCCCTTGTCCGGTTAGCCCACGACTTTTTTCAAGTTGGGAACGCCCCCATCCCAGCAGTCCGCAACCGGGTTGCCCGCCCCCACCCGCGTCCCCCTGAAGGCGGCTGCGCATTTTTGGGTTACGTCACCACCGCGGCCTTCTTTTTCACCAAAGGTTTGCTAGTTACGGCGTTGGCGATTCTGTTCCTCAAGGGGATCCTCATATGCGCGCCCTGCTCTGCTGCCTCGTGGGCCTCCTCACGGCCTCTTCGGATCTCGCTCTTGCCCAGATGAAGCTGCCGTCCAAGACGGCGCCGGGCACGACCGAGACGCGCTATTTCACCGCGATCGACGGCTTGATGGAGGGCAATGCCGACGCGGTGCTGAAGGAAACCCGCCAGGGCAAGAACGTCACCGCGGCGGTCCTCGACGTCTGCTACCCCGCGGAAAAAGGTTCCGACCGCAAGGACCGCTTCGTCGTCAACCTCGCCGTCAATGGCCAGAACCTGAGCGGCACAACGCAGACCCTGAATGACAAGTCGCCCGTCACGGTGAAGCTCGTGCGCAAGCCGACCGGCGACAGTTTCGAATTCCGCGGCCAGATCACAATCGGCCAGGCGGTGACGGAAGTCGCCTCCTCCGACAATACCGACCTTTCGGAGCGGGAATTTCAGGAGAGCCAGACCACCGATGACGGCATCACGCCAGCACCGAAGGACTTTACCGAGGTGTCTCCCGAATCCGTCGGCGTGCGCGTCAAGCTCGACGCGGCGCTGGACTTGCTGAAGAGCCTCAAGGGCCAGGCCGTCGAGGTCGGCCTCTCGAGCCTCGCCATCACCTGCGACGCGCTGCGCGCCGGCGAGCAGACCATCAACCTCACCGTCGATCCGGAACAGGCCTCGGCCCTGGTCGCCAAGGCCAAGGCGACGCCGGGCGTGGTCGCGGCCGGCTGGACCACCGGCAGCGTCGAGATGGACCGCACCATCCGCTTCGCCGCCGCCGAGTGGCTCAGCGGCGACAAGATCAACAGGGACAAGATCGCATCAGCGATATCGGGCGTACTGAGCAAGACGCTGGCGGCAAAGCCGACGGGAGCGTCATGGAACGCCAACACCGGCAAGCTGAAATTGACCTTCAAGCGTCCGAGCCAGGTCTATCCCGCGCTCGGCCTCACCGAAACCGTCGAGATCTCGGCGCTGGTGTCCTCGGACAAGCCCGGTGCGTCGGACAGGCTGATGCTGTGGGTCTCGAGCCCGGTGGTCACCACCGCCGATGAGGGTTCAGGTCCAAAGCTGAACCTCTCGGAAGACTCCGTCGGCGACGAGGAAGGCGGCGAGCCGCCCGACGACAACGGCTCGATCGAGGCGCTGGCGAAGGAATTCAAGGCCCAGCGCTGGGATGCCGACAAATCGGCGTGGAAGTAGCGGCCACGCGGCGATATGTGACTGGCTTACCGCGCGCAGCTCAGACTCGTGCGAGCGAGTCCAGTTTTCCGTGAAGATCATCAATCGCCGGCTTCGCGACGGGACCAACACCTGGAATCGCCATCACCTTGTCGCACATCTGATTGATCGAAGGTGTCACCACGACGATCAGTTTGGCGAGTGCGCTTCGTCCTTCCGGAGGCAGCTTTGCAGCTCGCGCGTTGACATCGTTCAACTGTGCTACCGCCTCGTTGATCTTGGGCAGGGCCGCTTGAGCGGTAGCCACGTCTGTGACGCCCGATAGCGCGGACTTCAAGGTGTTGACGGACGAATCGACCTGGCTGGCCAGGTTCACCCCGTCGACGGTCAAATTCGCGGGCGCCACGCCCACGGTCCCGGTTGCGGGGCGCGTTGCGGCGGGTTGCTCGGCGACAGTCTGTTCACCCGGGCGCTGCGTTGCGTACCAGAGAAGACCGCCGAGCACGACGAGGCCGGCCAGCCAATAGGGCCACTGCGCCATCGTGTTGCTTGGCGTGTAGCGTGTAGAAGCCCCGGCGACGCGGCTCGCGGCCGCCGAAGCTCCGCTGCGCACGCTCTCCCCCGCCCTGTCAATGAGACCGGCAGCGCTCAGTTGATCGGCGAGACCAGATGGAAGCGCCGCAGTGATCTGGTCCTTTTGCGAGGCGAGGAGCGATGTCAGCCCGCTCGCCTCCATGCCGGTGCTGCGTTGATGCTGCCCCAACGCCCCGAGGACGACAGGGCCAAGCATGCCGGTCAGCAACTTGCCGGAGCCCTCGCCGATGCCAGCGAACTTCGCGACGGCCTGAGCGATCGTGTCCAGCGCCCGGCCGCCAAACAGGCCGGCCAGCATCGCCGATCCGCTCTCCGCGAGCGCCGCCTGGCCAGGACCTGCCATCGCATTCTTCAGGCTTTCAAGCGCTCCAGGCTGCTGCTGCGACAATGCGCTGGACAACTGACGAGCGCCACCGGGGGTGGAGGCCACCTCGGACAAGTTCGCGAGCAGTGCGGGGACGGCACCTCCTATCGCCTTTTGTACGATGTCTCGATCAAGTCCCAGAGATGACGCGATCTTGGCGATCAGGTCAGGAGTCAGACATTGCATGACAACAGAGACGAGGTTCACAGCCATGGCGATCTCCATCGTTACGACGCGGTTGAGACAGGATGACTGACAATCATCACGTCGCATGCCCACGTCAGAGATTTCGATTCCGGCTGTCAGGCGCTGGGCAAAATTATCGGGGCGAACTAGCAGATTTCCGTGCCTGCCAACCGACTTTCCCACTGCGCGCGCATGTCCGCCCCAAAACTCGCAGCTGTCTAATCACAAAACGGAGAGCCGTGAAGGTTGATAGCCGCTGGCTCGACAGCCTGACATGGAATTTTGGCTGCTCCATTTGGGATGGCCGGCTGCCGGGGCAGCGATCGGAGCGGCATCGCGACGCAGTTCATTCGGCCTGGTCGTTAAGGTTCGATTCAATTTCCGGGAACATCATCGCTCAGCCGAACGTGGGTCACGCCATGCAAGTCCACGAGCCGAGTACCCTTGGAAACTGGTCGGGGAATGTGGCTGACGGCGAGTTGCCGGAGCAGCCGGCGCGCCTGTCGGATTTCCTGCAGCAAAATCGCGATGACGTTCTGGTGGTGCGGGGGCCGTACGGCGATTGGGCGCGCACCATTGCGCTGCCTGCGATGGCACTGGTGGCAGCCTTTGGGTTGGGATGGGCCGGCGGTCTGAATTGGCCGGAGTTCGCGAGCACGCTCGGGATCAGCTCGGTCGCCCAGAAAGTCACGTCTTCGCCTCGAACCGCTGAAGCAAGACCGGGCGGCAGGATCGAAGGCACCAAAAAAGCAACATCCACGTCAGATCTGCAGGCAGTAGCCCCCGCTGTCGTAGGAAGCATTCCCAAGCCTTTACCCGCGAGCACTCACCTGGCTGCGCGCACTTCAAACCCGTTCGCCTCGCAGGCAAATGCGAGTCCCTCCGGCGCGGCGCCGGCGAGGCCACCTTTGGCGCCGGCACCGGAAACGAGACCGACCACCATATCGGGCTGGACGGTTGTCGATGTCCGCGACGGAACCGCCGTTCTCGACGGGCCTGACGGCATTCGGATGGCCGCGCGCGGCGACACGATACCCGGGCTCGGGCGTATCGAAACCATCGTGCGCTGGGGTAACCGCTGGATCGTTGCCACGGCTAACGGACTGATTGCGGCGCCTTAATTCGTGTTGAGCCGGAAGCGCAGCGTCTTCGAGCCGGTCAAGGTGACGAGGTCACCCTGACGGCGCCAGGTCGCGGTGTCGCCGAGCGCCGCAAGCAGATCATCGTCGGCCTGCGCCCGCTCAGGCGGACAGTTGCGATTCTCCATCGCGCCGGGAACGAAGATGATGGTGTTGCCGGCCACCGAGAACTGGCCCTTGCCGCCCTTGCACCAGAGTTCCAGCACCACCTCGCCATTGTCGCCGATCTCGAGCGAAGGGATGCGCTTGGAGCCGGGCATGCGCGCGGCATCGAGCGACATTTCGAAGCCGAAGGGAAACTCCTCGTCGGCGCGCGCCGGACCTGCCGCGACCGCGGTCGCGAGCAGCGCGAAGACAAAGACCGTGCTCTTGCAAATCCGTGAAACCATCAACTCTCTCTGACACTGCCCCATCGGCCGTTCGGAGACGAGTTGGTAGCCCGGGTGGAGCGGAACGTGCAACCCGGGATATCCGTGTCAGTGTTTGCGAGCGGACCCGGGTTACGCTGGCGCTTCACCCGGGCTACGAGTTCGATCCACCTCCCCTTGTTGAAAAGGGGAGGTCGGTTTGCCCAACGCGCAACCGGGTGGGGATCCGGTCTCTCCGCGAACGCCTGCGCCCGTGGCTGACCCCTACCCCGCCGTCCCCTGCAGGGGGAGGGCGACGAGCGGCTACTTCAGGACCATCTCCGTGAACGGGTAGACATAGGCCTGCAGCGTCACGAACAGGCCGACGAGGCAGGCCAGCACGATCGAGTGCAGGAACACATAGCGCAGGATCGAGCCTTCATGGCCGTACCAGTTGGTCGCGGTGGAGGCGACCACGATCGATTGTGCGTCGATCATCTTGCCCATCACGCCACCCGAGGAGTTGGCGGCGGCCATCAGGATCGGCGACAGGCCCAATTGCTCGGAGGTGATCCTCTGCAGGTTGCCGAACAGCACGTTGGAGGCGGTGTCCGATCCGGTCAGCGCGACGCCGAGCCAGCCGAGCAGCGTGCCGAAGAAGGGATAGAGCACGCCGGTTGCGGCGAAGGCCAGGCCGAGCGTGGCGTCGACACCGGACAGCCGCGTCAGCGTACCGATCGCAAGCATCGCCGAGATCGTGATCAACGAGATCGCGCACAAGCGGATGGTGCGGCCATATGCGGTGATCAGCTTCAGCGGCGAGAAGCCCATCAACAGACCCGAGATGATCGCCGCGATCAGCATGCCCGTGCCGGTGAAGGACAGCCAGGTGAAGCCGAACACCGCGCTTTCCGGCGTCGGCTTGGCGGCGACAGGCGGCATCTTGTTGATGAGCTTGTCGAGCTCGGGCACCGGATAGTTCCAGACGAAATTGGCGTTCGCCCAGGTCTTGAACGCGCCGTTGCCCCAGACCAGCATCAGGATGCAGACGATGATCCATGGCAGCAGTGCGCTCCACAATTCGCCTTGCGTGAGCGGCGTCTTGTCCAGCGTCTTCGGCGCCGCCATGGTCGCGGCCGATTCATCGTGGCCGCGCAGCGCCGGTGACAGCCAGAGTTGCCGCGGCTGCCAGACGCGGAGGAACAGGATCAGGCAGCCCATCGAGATCAGCGAGGCGCCGATGTCGACGATCCAGGGATTGATGAAGTTCGAGATCACGAATTGCGGGATCGCGAAGGAGACGCCGGTGACCAGGATCGCTGGCCAGACGTCCTTCATGCCACGCCAGCCGGCAAATGCGCACACCACCCAGAACGGCACGATCAGGGAGAACAGCGGCAATTGCCGCCCGACCATCGCGCCAAGCACATAGGGGTCCAGCCCGGTGACCGAGGCGAGACCCAGGATCGGCGTGCCCAGCGCGCCGTAGGCGACCGGTGCGGTGTTGGCGATCAGCGACAGGCCGGACGCCGCGAGGGGCGAGAAGCCAAGGCCGATCAGGATCGCGCCTGTGATCGCGACCGGCGTGCCGAAGCCGGAGGCGCCCTCGAAGAACGCGCCGAAGGCGAACGCGATCAGCAGCAGTTGCAAGCGCCGGTCCTCGGTGACGCCGCCGACCGCGCGCTTCAGGAGCTCGAATTTCCCGGTCGCCACCGTGATCTGGTAGAGGAAGATGACGTTCAGCACGATCCAGCCGATCGGGAAGAAGCCGGTCACCACGCCGAGCAGCGTGGCGCGGATCGACATGTTCGGGGGCATGGTGAAGATGAAGATCGTGATCAGGTTGGTCACGATCACGGCGATGATGGCGGCGACATGCGCCTTCACTCTGCCGCTGGCGATCAGGACCAGCAGCGTGACCACGGGAACGGCGGCTGCGATCGTCGACAGCGCGGCGTTGCCGAGCGGGTTGTAGATTTGGTTCCACATTTTTGTTGTTCCTCCCCAAGGTTTCCCGGTGGCGGCTTCCCGCCGGCGGCTTGCGTCGGCTCGCCGCGGGCATAGACCCGGCGCGCCGGGTGCAATCAAAGATCATGTGGTGCGAAACAGGCCTGCACGAGTCGGCACAGCCAAACGCTCACAACCTCGCGAAATCAGAAAGTCCGCCGCCCCGCGTCGCCTTGGCATGCTAGGGTCAACCATCATGCTGCGACAAGTGGACGCTGACCGAGGAGCCCACGACTTTAGTCTGAAGGTTCCCTGATTGTCCCGTTTTTTCAAGCCTTTGTAGGCGATCCCCCGGAGACGGTAATCTGTGAACAACATTCGTTCGACGCTCGCGACGGTCTGGCGCATTGCAGCGCCTTATTTCAACTCCGAAGACAAATGGGCCGGCCGCGGCCTGCTTGCCGCGGTCATCGCGATCGAGCTGGCGCTGGTCGCCAACGATGTGTTGCTGAACCAGTGGCGCAGTCGTTTCTACAACGCGCTGCAGGACCACGACTGGGACGGCTTCGTCCGCGAGCTCATCGTGTTCTGTGTGCTCGCCACAGTCCTCACCGTGCTGTCGATCTATCAGCTCTATCTCAACCAGTGGCTCCAGATCCGCTGGCGCCGCTGGATGACGAGCAAATATCTCGGCGAATGGCTGCATGATGCCAACCACTACCGCATGCAGCTTCAGGGCGATGCGGCCGACAACCCTGACCAGCGCATCAGCGACGACGTCAAGATGTTCGTCAGCCAGACGCTGGGACTCGGCATCGGGCTGTTGAGCTCGATCGTGACGCTGGCGTCTTTCGTCGTGATCCTCTGGGGCCTGTCGGCGGCGGCGCCGCTGCATCTGTTCGGCAGCGACGTGTCGTTCCCCGGCTATCTGGTGTGGGGCGCGCTGGTCTATGCCATCTTCGGCACGATTCTGACACAGTGGATCGGCTCGCCGCTGGTGCGGCTTGATTTCGATCAGCAGCGGCTGGAGGCCGATTTCCGTTTCAACCTGGTGCGGGTCCGCGAAAACTCCGAACAGATCGCGCTGCTCAAGGGCGACCGCGCCGAACGCGAGCAGCTATCGACGCGCTTCGGCAGCGTGGTCTCCAACTGGTACGGCATCATGAGCCGGACCAAGCGGCTGACTGCGTTCACGCAGAGCTACTCGCAGGCCGCCGTGGTGTTTCCCGTCATCCTGTCCGCGCCGGCCTATTTCGCCAGCAAGATCCAGCTCGGAACCGTGATGCAGATCCTTGAGGCATTCGGCAAGGTGCAGGATGCGCTGTCGTTCTTCATATCGGTCTATCGCACCATGGCGGAATGGCGTTCGGTGGTCGCCCGTCTCGACGGCTTCGAACGATCGATCGCGGAGGCGGAAAGGCTCGCGACCGACCCCAGCGCAGTCAAAGCGGCCCCCGCGGCGAGCGATGCGATCGCGCTGCAACAGCTTCTGGTGCGACTGCCCAACGGCGCGCCGTTGGTCTCAACGACCGAGCTCAAGCTTCGTCCTGGCGAACGCACGCTGGTGACCGGGCCGTCCGGCGCGGGCAAGTCGACGCTGTTCCGGGCGGTCGCCGGCATCTGGCCGTTCGGCAGCGGCTCGATCGTCATCCCCGAGCAAGCCTCGCTGATGATGCTGCCGCAGAGACCTTATTTCCCGATCGGCTCGCTGCACGCGGCGATCGTCTATCCCGCCGAAGCAGAAAAGTTCAGCGCCGACAGGATCAGGGAAGTGCTCGGCCAGATCGGACTGCCCCAGCTCGCTTCACGGCTAGAAGAAGAGGGACACTGGAACAGAATGCTGTCGCTCGGCGAGCAGCAGCGCCTGGGGCTGGCGCGCGCGCTCTTGCATGCACCCGACTACCTGTTCCTCGACGAGGCCACCGCCTCGCTGGACGAGCCCTCGGAAGCCGCGCTCTATCGTTTGCTGATGGAGGAATTGCCGGCCACCACGATCGTCTCGATCGGCCACCGCTCGACGCTGGAGGAATTCCACCAGCGCAACATCGCGCTGGTCCGCGATGGCGACCGGTTTGGGTTGCGGGACGCGACCAAGGTCGCGGCGTCGTCCTAAAGCAGGATACGCACGTCGCGTAGCCCGGGTGGAGCGGAACGCGCAACCCGGGACACCTGCATCAGCGTCTACCGGCGGTCCCGGGTTATGCTGGCGCTCCACCCGGTCTACGAGGCTACAGGACGCAGTTGGCCCTGCTCGCGCAGCACGCGCCGCCCCGCTAAATGAAAAGGGCGGCGGATTGCTCCGCCGCCCTCTTGATCCACGTGTATGGAGCTTACTTCAGGTTCGAGATCGCGGTCAGGTCAGCCGAGAGCTTGGCGATACCCGTGGCGCCGCACCAGTTGGAGCTGAAGCCACCCGGGTTGATCGGGGTGAAGCTGCCGTCGAAGCGGGCGGTGTAGTCGCTGGTGAAGGCGTTGCAATTACCCTTCGAGAGGTTGGTGTCGGTGTAGCGCAGGTCCAGCGTGAACACTTTGTAGGTGAAGCCGATGCCGATATTCCAGGTGTTGTAGCTCGGCTCCGGGATACCGCCGGGGAACGGTCCGCCGCCAAGCGGGCTGGCAACGGTGGTGCCATAGAAGGAGTCGGAGGTGCCGAGCCACTGCCGACCGAACTCGCCCGAAATGTACATGCCGACGCCGGAAGAACCGAAGATGGTCGAGGGCGCGGTCCACTTGGCGGTGACCGACGCGTAGTTGCCCCAGGCGCCGAGGTTCAGGAAGTTCGGCGAGTAGTACTCGTTGAATCCAACCGCCCACTGGTCGTTGATGTTGATGTTGAGCTTGGCGTAGCCTTCATAGAAGCTCGCGCTCTTCTTGGCGAAGTTGCCGTTGATCGGCAGACCACCCGTGATCGGGTCTGAATTGCCGAACGGGCTGGCGGCGCAGCTCGAGTCCGACCCCGGAATGCCGGAGCCCGGGAGCGCTGCGGAATTGAAGCACGAGCCGCCCGGATACAGGTAACCCCAGACACCGAAGTCGAAGGCGAAGATGCCGAAGGTCGGGCGGATACCGCCGTAGATATCGATCTCGGCCGCGGCGCGGTTCGGGAAGGAGATGCTCTCACCAGCGGCGCCGATGTAGAGCTGCAGGTCCTTGGTGACGTTGTAGCGCGGTTCGAAGTAAGCCGCGACCGAAGGCTTGTGGTTCGACTGGGTGATGCCGCGGAACACGTAGTCGCTCATCAGTGCAGCGCCGAAGGCGAAATCCCAGGGTTCGAACGCGGGCGGCGGCGGCGCCTTGACGGCCTTCACCGCCATATCGGCAGCCATTGCCGAGCTTGAGAACACTGCCAGCGCCGTTGCTAACAAGGCCAGTTTCTTCATGAAGAATCCCCACACGTTCAAAAACAGTCCAGCTCTTCCGGCCCCCCGGGGCGAGCGATCACCGACTGCGACCAAAATCCGCAGCCAATCTGGAACGCGACCCCCCTTATGTTGAAGCAAAAAAGACGAGCATGTGCCGACTTTTTAGGCGTTCTGCTCCTTTTGAAAGAGGTTGTTGACGGGTGTTGCAATCTCACAACAACTTTACCGACTTCCCCTCCTCGTGAAGTGCGCCCGCGCCCCCCAAACCGTGGCGGGCTGAGTCTCTTCTGCAACGGTCCGACGAATCATCCCTGTAGCGCTACGATCCATGCGCCTGAAAACGAAAGAGCCGCAGCGGTAAAACGCTGCGGCTCTTGCGTCAGGTTTGGCCTGGTTGCGTCAGGACGGACTGGATGAGTCCTCCGAGCCTTCCGACCTCTCCGAAGGGCTGGGGGTAGCCCAGCTCGGACCGAGTTCAGGCTCCGGCGCGGGAGTGGGGGCAGCGACCGGGGCCGCCGGCTTGGGAGCTGCAGCTTTCTTTGCCGCGCTCTTCTTGGCAGCCTTCTTCGGCGCGGCCTTTTTGGGCGCCGCCTTCTTGGCGGCTTTTTTCGCGGCCTTCGTTGCCGACTTCTTCGCGGATTTCTTCGCGCTCTTCTTGGCAGCCTTCTTGGCAGATTTCTTCGCGGCCTTCTTGGCGACCTTCTTCGCAGACTTCTTCGCCGCTACCGCCTTCTTAACCTTCTTGGCCTTTTTCCCCTTCTTACCCTTCTTCGCTTTAGCCATCGTGATCCTCCTGTTGCCGCTGATTCAGTCTGTCGAGCGCTTCGAATAGTCCGCTTGCCCGGATCAGGATCGTGCTTGTTCGAAGCACCTCCCGCCCCGTCCTTTGTCGTGCATGGCCTCCGCGCAAACGCGTGCGCCTGTCGTGGAGAAAACCGCTACCCGCATCGCCCCAACACGGCCCCCGGGTCCGGTTCATGCTCGATAGGCAATCGATCAATTCACCCCTGGCCGAGGACCTCCTGTCGCCCAATCGAGAAGCTCAATCGTGTGCACCACAGGAACTGACGTACCGCTGGCAATCTGAACCATGCAGCCAATATTGCCCGCAGCGATCATGTCCGGCTTGATTGTCGCGAGGTTGGCGAGCTTCCGATCGCGCAACCTCATCGCAATGTCGGGCTGGAGAATGTTGTAGGTCCCCGCCGAACCGCAACACAAATGGCTCTCCGGTACATCTTTCACCACGAATCCATTCTTGGAAAGCAATACTTTCGGAAGGCCTGTGATTTTCTGCCCGTGCTGCAGCGAACAAGCGGAGTGATAGGCGATGGTGACTTCGTCTTCGAGGCGCGGCGGATCGAGCTCGATGCCGGCCAGATATTCGGTGATGTCCTTTGCCAGCGCGGAGACCTTTGCGGCCGGAGCAGCGAATTCGCGGTCCTCGCGCAGCATGAAACCGTAGTCCTTGATCACGGTGCCGCAGCCTGACGTGGTCACCAGGATGGCGTCGAGGCCGCGCTGTTCCGCCTCCCTCCCCCATGCCGTGATGTTGGCCCGGGCGCGTGCGAGCGCATCGCCGTCCTGTCCGAGGTGATGGGTCAACGCGCCGCAGCATTGCTCGTCCTTGACCAGCACCACCTCGATGCCGTGGCGGGTCAGCACGTTGACGGCGGCCTTGTTGATGCGCGGCGCGAGCACCTGCTGGGCACACCCCTGCAACAGCGCGACCCGTCCCCGCCGTGTCCCGACCGCCGGGAACACGCTTCCCGATGGCGGGCCCGCCGGCGGCAGATTGGATGGCGCCAGCGCCAGCATCTCCTTGATTCGCCGGAGCAGGCTTGGGGTGGGGTCAGCCTTGGGCGTCGGCAATAGCGCCGCGAACGGACGAGCCAAGCGGGCGAGCACCATGCTGGTGCGGAAGGCGGCGGGTCGCGGCAGCACGAAGCCGAGCACGGAGCGCAGCAGTCGCTCGGTGAACGGCCTCTGATAGTCCCGCTCGATCCTGCCCCGGGCCTGGTCGACGAGATGCATATAATGCACGCCGGACGGACAGGTGGTCATGCAGGCGAGGCAAGAGAGGCAGCGGTCGATATGCTTGACCACCTCCGCCGTCGGCGGCTTGTCCTTCTCCAGCATCTCCTTGATCAGGTAGATGCGGCCGCGCGGACTATCGAGCTCGTCGCCGAGCAGCACATAGGTCGGGCAGGTCGCGGTGCAGAAGCCGCAATGGACACAGGCGCGCAGGATCTTGTCGGCCTCGGCGATATCGGGATCGGCGAGTTGAGCGAGCGAGAATTCGGTCTTCATGATGCATTCCCCCGCGTCAGTCGGCCGCGGTTGAGGATGTTCTTGGGGTCAAAGCTCTGGCGCACGCGCTCGCTGAGATCGGCGAGCCCGCGCGGCTGCGGATGGAACACGTCGACGGCGCGCCGGACCTCCTCGGATGCGCGGATCAGGGTGGCGTGGCCGCCGGCAGCCTCGACGCGGCCCCTCACCTGCGCGGCCTGCGCATCCGCCTTGGGCGGCACCGCCGCCCAGATCAACCCGCCGCCCCAATCGTAGATCACATCAGCGCCGGTCTCCCGTGCCAGTGCCTGCCCCAGCGCGCCGCCCGAGGCCGGGGGACAGACGATCCGCCATACCGGCCAGGCGCCGAGCGTGCCAGCCGCCGCGAACGGCGCGACGTCGCGCACCGCGCTCCAGATCGAGAGGGAGGCGGCGTCCTCGATGGTCTCGACCGCGCCGTGGGAAGCGAGCGTCTTGGCGAGGTGCGCCGCACGGTGCGCGGCCGATGCCGCAATCCCCTCGAGCCGCAACAGCGTGACGGCCTGCTCCGGCGCCCCCAGAGCAGCGAGCGCAGCAACGGTCGGCCGGAACGCCGAATTGGGCAGATGCGCCGCACCGGAGACATCGAAGGGCGAGCCGAGCGCCGCGGTCATGGCGCGGCCCGCCGTGACGTCGTCCAGACCGCGCAGGACGAGCGTCCGCTCGGCTTCCGGCTTCGGCATCACCTTCAGCGTCACCTCCGTCATTACCGCGAGCGTTCCCCAGGAACCGCTGAGCAATTTGCAGAGGTCGTAGCCGGTGACGTTCTTCACCACCTTGCCGCCGGTCTTGAAGCTGTCGCCGAAGCCGGAGACGGCATGGGCGCCGAGCAGATGGTCGCGGACGCCGCCGGACTTGATCCGGCGCGGTCCGGCGAGCCCCGCCCCGATCATGCCGCCGATGGTGCCGCTCCCTTTGGTGCCGAGCAGCACCGAGGTATCGACCGGCTCGAAGGCGAATTGCTGGTTCTTGGCGTCGATCAGCGACTGCACGTCGGCAAGCGGCGCGCCGGCCTGCACGGTGATGATCAGTTCGTTCGGCTCATAGGAGACGACCGCGTTCAGCGCGGCGAGATCGACCACCGCATTGGTCGCCATCGGATGGCCGATTTCTCGCCTGGAACCGTGGCCGATGATCTCGAGCGGCTGCTCGGCGGCGATCGCCGCCCGGACCACCTGCTCGACGTCTGCAGCATCCCGTACCTTCCTGATGTCCACGCCTACCGCCTTGCCCTTCCACCGCAACCGCTGCTGTTCTTGCCATCCCTTCTATAGGCATCGATGCCGGACACAAGGGCACGATGGTGGAAGATAACGCTTTCGCAGTCGCCCGCCGGCGATCGATTCGGCACGCGATCCCGGCGCCTCCATCCGCTTAAATATTTCGATCACCATCGAAGCGATTTCGAACATCCTTCGCTCTATATCGAATTATCTACGGCGGCAGGAGATGTAAGAAGCAGCTTCCACGCAACCCAATCAAAGGAGCAACGGCTATGGGTCAATATGCAATCGACAAGACCGTGAAAGACGCCGTCGAGGGCGGCGGCTTGCTGGTGGTCGCGCAATGGGAGGCGAAGGAAGGCCAGGCCGACCGGATCGCCGATATCCTGTCGCGCTTCCTGCCCGAGGCGCAGCGCGAGGCGGGTGCAAAGCTGTTCCTGATCTCGCGCGCCAAGGACAATCCGGCGCAGTTCCTATTCTATGAACTGTTCCGCGACGAGGCCGCCTTCAAGGCGCATCAGGACAGCGCGCATTTCAAGACCTACATCGCCGGCGAAGCGCTGCCGCTATTGGCGAAACGCGAACGTACGCAATACGCGCTGCTGTGATGGTCGATAGTCGCGTGCCGCGCGCCAATTGCCGCGCCCTCTCCCCTTGTGGGAGAGGGCTACTCCGGCGCGAGCAACGTATTCGCTAGGGTGAGGGATCTCTCCCCACGAGCACCTGCGCCCGCCGAGAGAACCCCTCATCCGACGCTTCGCGCCACCTTCTCCCACAAGGGGAGAAGGGAAGAACGCCTTCGCGGCGCCAGTTGATGCGCCCCTTGTGGGAGAGGGCAGCTCCGCTGCCGGCAGCGAGCTCGCTTGGGCGAGGGGTCTCTCTCCACGAACACCTGCGCCCGTGGAAACAAGCCCTCATCTGGCGCTTCGCGCCACCTTCTCCCGCAAGGGGAGAAGGAAGGCTAGAATCTTGGAATATCCGGAAATGCCAGCTTGCCGCCATGCACGTGCACGCGGCCGAGTTCGGCGCAGCGGTGCAGGGTCGGAAACACCTTGCCGGGGTTGAGCAGGCCTTGCGGATCGAAGGCGCATTTCAGGCGCTGCTGCTGGTTGAGATCGATCTCGGAAAACATTTCCGGCATCAGGTCGCGCTTCTCGATGCCGACGCCATGCTCGCCGGTGAGCACGCCGCCGAGTTCGACGCAGCAGCGCAGGATGTCGGCGCCGAAAGCTTCCGCCCGCTCCATCTCCCCGGGCTTGTTGGCATCATAGAGAATCAGCGGATGGAGGTTGCCGTCGCCGGCGTGAAACACGTTGGCAACGCCAAGCTGGTGCTTTTCCGACAGCTCGCGGATGCGCGCCAAGGCCTTCGGCAGCGCGCCGCGTGGGATGGTGCCGTCCATGCAGAGGTAATCGGGCGAGATCCGCCCGACCGCGGGGAAGGCCGCCTTGCGGCCGGCCCAGAACAGGTTGCGCTCGGCTTCCGAATTGGAGATCTGGCAGGTCACCGAGCCACAGCCCTGCGCGATGGTCTCGACCCGCCGGATCAACTCGTCGACCTCGATGCTAGGGCCGTCGAGCTCGATGATCAGGAGCGCCTCGACGTCGAGCGGATAGCCGGCATGGACGAAGGCTTCGGCGGCATGGATCGCCGGCTTGTCCATCATCTCCATGCCTCCAGGGATGATGCCGGCGCCGATGATGCGCGCGACGCATTCGCCGGCGGCCTCGACCTCGGCAAAACCGACCATCAGCGCGCGCGCCGTCTCCGGCTTCTGCAGGATGCGCACGGTGATTTCGGTGATGACGCCGAGCAGGCCCTCCGAGCCGGTGATGATTCCCATGATGTCGTAGCCGGCGTTCTCCGCCGACTTGCCGCCGATGCGCAGGACCTCGCCGTTCATCAGCACGATCTCGCAGCCGAGCACGTTGTTGGTGGTCATGCCGTATTTCAGGCAATGCACGCCGCCGGAATTCTCCGCGACATTGCCGCCGATCGAGCAGGCGATCTGCGATGAGGGATCAGGCGCATAGTAGAAGCCGGCATGCGCCACCGCCTGGCTGATCGCGAGATTGGTGACGCCGGGCTCCGTCACGACGACGCGGTTGTCGAAATCGATCTCGCGGATGCGCTTGAATTTGCCGAGGCCCAGCAGCAGGCCGTCCGCCAGCGGCAGCGCGCCGCCGGACAGCGACGTGCCGGAGCCGCGCGGCACCACCTTGATGCTCCGCTCATGGCAATATTTCAGGACCTTGGAGACCTGCTCGGTGGTATCGGGCAACACCACGACCATCGGCGGCTGGCGATAGGCCGTGAGGCCGTCCGATTCGTAGGCCAGCATCTCGGCCGCACTGTCGATCACGCCCTCGCCCGGCACGATCGCCCGCAATGCAGCAACGATCTCGCTGCGGCGATTGAGAACCGCCTGATCGGCAGCCGGCATCATGATGGCCATGCGGGTCCCTCCAGGCTTTGCGCTTTATCGGTTTATCCGGGAAAATCAAGCATTTCCGGGCCCAAATGGGAAGCCCGGGCGAAACTTGCCGCCCCGCAGATCAAAGTTCTCTCTCGGGCAAGCCTGCCGCCGTGAACACTGTCAAAGTTTCGTCACTTGTCCAATCGAGGCAGGCCTGCCACAAGCGACCCGCCCACCTACCAGGGAAGAAACAAAGAGCACCACATGAAAACATCGATCTTGAGCGCGCTGGCCGTCGTCACCTCAGTGTTCGTTGCGTCGGGCGCGCAGGCGCAGGATGTTGCCGCCGGCAAGACCTCGTTCAACAAGTGCCTCGCCTGCCATGCGATCGGCGAAGGCGCCAAGAACAAGGTCGGCCCCGAGCTCAATGGCATCGACGGCCGCCACTCCGGTACCGCGCCTGACTACAACTATTCGGACGCCAACAAGAACTCCGGCATCACCTGGAACAAGGAACAGTTCCTCGAATACATCAAGGACCCCAAGGCCAAGATTCCCGGCACCAAGATGGCATTCGCCGGCATCAAGAACGAGACGGAAGCCAACAACCTCTGGGCCTTCCTCTCGCAGTTCGACAAGGACGGGAAAATCAAGCAGCAGTAACGCTTCTTGACGGGCTACGGCGCTTGGGCGCGCCGTAGCCGGCCTCTTCACTTCCGACGCGTGAAGCGTTTCTACTATCCTTCCGCCGCAGCGCTATGCGGCTTCCTAATCATCTCCTCGATCTCCCGGATCACCAAGCTAGGTGCAGCGTTCTGGATCATGTGGCCGGTGCCCGGCAGCACGATCAGCTTGGCATGCGGCACGGCGGCCGCGAGCGGGCGGGAGTGGATGTCGGTCGACACCGTCTTGTCGGCGTCGCCGGTGATGATGGTGAGGGGCGCCTCGATCATGCCGTAGCGCGGCGCCTGCTCGGCCACCGCTGCCTTCAACGTCACCAGGTCACGCGCGTTGGCGATGAATTCGCGCGGCCGCAGCAAAAGCGGCGTCGCGGTGTTTTTTACGAAACCGTCCGGCATGGTCTGCGGCAGGAATACACCGCGCGCGCCCGGGCCGGCGAGCAGGGTGCCAAGCGGCAGAGTGATCGTGTAGGCGAACAGCGGGCCGATCACAGGCGTGGCGATCAGCTCGTTATACCTGCCGACGCCGCCCCTCCAGGGATAGGCGACCGGCGCGAGCAGCACGAGGCCGGCTATGCGGTCGGGATCATCGAGCGCCAATCTCAGGCCCAGCGCGCCGCTCCAGGAATGCGCGACCACGACCGCCCGCTCGATGCCGAGCTTCGTCAGCGCCTCCGAGATCATCCGGCCCTGGATAGCAGGCGTGGAGTCGCTGGCCCGTGCGCGGGTGCTCCAGCCATGGCCGGGACGGTCGATCAGGATCACGCGGTGATGTCGGGCGAGGCGCTCGCCGAGCGGGCGGCGCATCACCTCGAGATTGGAGCTTGCACCGTGCAGCATCACGATCGGTGGCGAGGCCGCCTCGCGCGGGCCGATATCGACAACATGCAGCACATCGCCTGTCACCTCGATCATCGCGCCCTGCGCGGGAAAAGCCCGTTGCACCAGCGCGACGCCTAGCTGCGTGGCTGCGGCCAGCAACGCCAGCGCCGCCACCGCGATCACAATCGTCATCAATGAGGCCCGGTTGATCTGCTGCAGGGGAAATTACGGCGCCCGGCGATGCCGATGTCGTATCGTCAGGCCCCTCCGGTTTTCCACAATGCGTCCAGCCTGTGGATAGCGGGTTCATACCAGCGTCATTACCTATTCCGTAGATTCTCGCCGGCATTCTGCCAAAACACGCGGCTTGATCGAGGTGGAACACGGCAAGCCTGTCCACGCAATCCACAGGAACAGGACGCCGCAGCAACAGTTCATAAGGAAATTCGGAGGAGTATCAATGAGTTCCGATCCGTGCGAGACGGCTATCGACCAGATCGTCGCAAGCTGCAATGGTGACCTGCATGGCGCATTGAGGGCGCTGCTGTTGGTCAATGAACAACTCGAGGCCGAGCTGCAACAGCTCTATGCGGCAGCGGCGCGCGACCAGTTCACCCGCAGCGGCAGACTGCTGCATTAAGTTCAAGGGCTCGATCCGGCGCCGTCACTTGAGCCCCTATTTGGGGTTGTCGGCCGGCGGTTGATCCTTTGGGCATTGGCGGATCGTGGAGCGCGCGAGCTTGGCGTCATCGACCGAGTTGTAGGGGCCGTCGGCAAACCAGATGTTCCCGTCGACGATCGGGTTGCTGGTGACGATGTCGCAGGTGTTGGTGGCGCGATTGCCCACCACCCAATAGAGCCCTTCGGCAAGACCGACGGCGGTTGTTGCGACGATCACCGTGCCAGCCAACAGCAAGGATTTCATGGCTTCGCTCCAGGCGGGTTCGAGCGTGAACCAAGCCGGGTAGCGGCAATTGTTCCGCGCTGCAATCGGCTGCCGGAAGTCGTGGTTAATCCCGTCAGACTAGATATCGCGGCCTTCGACCTTTTCGCCGAGCTGCTTCACCAATTCTGGCACCTTTTCCAGGTGCGGATTGATGGCAAGCGCCTTGCGGAAGGCGTCCAGCGCGCGCCTGTCGTCGCCGAGGTCCTGCATGATCATGCCAAGGCCGGCCAACGCGCCGAAATGGCGAGGTTCGCGGATCAGGACCTGCTGGATGTCCTCCAGCGCATGCGCATAGTCATTCTTCAGGTAATAGAGCGTCGCGCGCCGGTTCCAGCCCTCGATATAGTCGGGGCGCAGCTTGATGACGGCATCGAGCAGTTTCAGCGCGACATCGGCGTTCTGGGCGTCCATCGCCGCTTTGGCGCGCACCATCAGAAGCATAGCGGTATCGCTCGGCGTCTGCAGCCACTGCGCCCAAATCCGCGCCTCCACGTGCTTGGCGCTGGCCTCGTCAGGCGCCGCTTTCAGCGCCCCGAACAGGAAATCCAGTCCGCGGGTGCGGTCGGCGCCAACGTTCGGCAACTTGCTGGGCGCTTCGGGGAGCTTCTTCTGCTCCTTGGGGGGAGGGATGACCCGGGGATCGCCCTGGGCAAGCGCTACCGCCGGCGCCGCAATCACGATCGCGGCGATCAGGAGCGCAAGCTTGCGGGTTATGAGCGTGAGGAATCTCAATTCCATCAGCATAGTTTAAACGCACAACGTCGCGCTGCAAAGCAGCGCGACGTCAAAGACGTGTGAAACGATTGCGTCCGGGCGAGCCGGCGGAACGACCCGCGATCAGCCTTGGCGGGCCTTGAAGCGGCGCTGCACCTTGTTGATCACATAGACCCGGCCCTTGCGGCGGACCAGACGGTTGTTGCGATGGCGGCCGCGCAGCGATTTCAGCGAGTTACGGACCTTCATGGGACAATCCTGATGCGTTGAAAGGCCGTGCTCAAGCCCGAACCTAAAACCTGCCCAAATGTGGCAAAATGGGATTCATCCCGAAAAACGGCCCTGCCGCCCGGGACGGCCGCGTTCTAAGCGATCGGTGGCATAAATGTCAATCCGAATAGGCTGCAACCCGCGGGGTTTCTGGCTGCCTTGCGGAATTCGTTATATAGTATAATCAATTTGGAAACCCCAGCAAACAAGCCGGTGGGAACCCCAAGGACGCCCAAGGATGCCCAAGCTCAAACTGCCCGACATCGACAATGTCGTCGCGATCGACATCCACACCCACGCCGAGGAGCCCTGCGGCATGCATGGCGACGACGGCTATGACGATTTCCAGGCGCAGATGGCGGAGTACTTCAAGTCGCCGCATAAGCATCCGCCGACCGTGCCGGAAACCGCGGCCTATTACCGATCCAAGAACATCGCGGCCGTGATCTTCCCTGTCGATGCCGAGCGCGAGACCGGCTTCCGCCGCTACAACAATTACGAGATGCTGGAAGTCGCCTCGGAAAATCTCGATGTGCTGATTCCCTTCGTCAGCATCGATCCGCATAAGGGCAAGCTCGGCGTGCGCGAGGCGCGGAAGCTGATCGAGGACTACGGCGTCCGCGGCTTCAAATTCCACCCGACCATGCAGGGGTTCTATCCGAACGACCGCCTGGCCTATCCGCTCTATGAAGCGATCAATGACGGCGGCGCGATCGCGCTGTTCCACACCGGGCAGACCGGCGTCGGCAGTGGCATGCCGGGCGGCATGGGGATGCGGCTGAAATATTCCAATCCGATGTATATGGACGATGTCGCCGCCGACTTCCCCGACCTCAAGATCATCCTCGCGCACCCATCCTTCCCCTGGCAGGAAGAGGCGCTCTCGGTCGCGACCCACAAGCCGAACGTCTACATCGACCTCTCCGGCTGGTCGCCGAAATATTTCCCGCCGATCCTCGTGCGCTACATCAACTCGATCCTGCAGGACAAGATGCTGTTCGGCTCCGACTGGCCGGTGATCACGCCGGACCGCTGGCTTGCGGATTTCGCCAAGCTCGACATCCGCGAGGAGATCCGCCCCAAAGTGCTGAAGGCCAACGCGCGGAAGATTTTGGGTATATAAGCGATCTTTGGATCATGATCCGATTAGACGAAATCGGATCATGATCTTATCTCTTTTGTTTGAGCATGATCTTTTCGGAAAACCGGTTTCCACTTTTCCGGATCATGCTCTAGATCGCCGGCAGGCGGGCGAACGGGAGATGGTCGATGCCAAGCCTCGCCAAGGTCGCTGCCACTATCGCTGCCATCGTCGCTGCACTCCTGACCGCGAGCGCGACCGCGTGCCTCGCGACTGATCTACCCGAGGGCCGTCTCGTCGAGATCGAAAATCCGCTGGCGAGCTCCCAGCCCCTGCAAGGTTACCTGCGGCAGCCCCGCGATGCCGGCCCGTTGCCGGCCGTGGTGCTGCTTCATGGCTGCAATGGCGGCTGGCGCCAGCTCGACCAGCGCTGGGGCAAGCTGATCGTCTCCTGGAGCTATGTCACGCTCACGGTGGACCGCTTTGGTCCGCGCGGCCTCAGCAGCACCTGCACCGGCGGCCCGCCGCCCGCAACCGTCTTCGACGCCTATCGGGCGCTGGACTTCCTCGTACAGCAGCCTTTCGTCGATCGCGATCGTGTCGCGGTTCTCGGCTTCTCGCAGGGCGGATTGCTGGCGCTGACCTCGGTCGAGCGCGGCATGATCGAGCGGATATCGAACGACAAATTCCACGCGGCGATTGCATTCTATCCGCCGTGCCTCGGCATCAAGGACAGCATGACTGTGCCGACGCTGATCCTGATCGGCGAGCTCGACGACTGGACGCTGGCGAAGGAGTGCCGCAACCTTGTGGAAGGCCGCGATGACTATGGCATCTCGCGCCAGAAGGGCCTCGGCGTTCCAATCGAATTCATCGTCTATCCCGGCGCCTATCACGGCTTCGATGTTCCGGGCCTTGCAACGCCGATACAGTTTCTCGGGCATCGTCTCGAATTCAACCAGGCAGCCCGGGATCAATCGGTCGACGCGGTCCGCAAATTCCTGTATGCGACGATCGGCGGGCAAGAGAAGTGACAATGACCATCAAAGCCGTCGTCTTCGATGCCTATGGCACGCTTTATGACGTCCAATCGGTCGCAGAAGTGACCGAGGATGCGTTTCCCGGCTATGGCGAGATCATTACGCAGATCTGGCGCATCAAGCAGCTCGAATATAGCTGGCTGCGCTCGCTGATGCGGCGCTACCAGGATTTCTCCGTCGTCACGCGCGACTCGCTCGCCTACACACTGCGTAGCCTCGGCCTGCAATATGATGCCGGAACATTCGACAGGATCATCGACAAATACCTGCATCTTGATCTCTATCCGGATGCGCTCGCCTCACTCGAGGCGATGAAAGACAAGAAACTTGCGATCCTCTCCAACGGCAGCCCCGACATGCTGAACGCGCTGGTGCGCAACAGCGGGCTCGACCGCGTGCTCGACGCAACCATCAGCGTCGATACCAAGAAGGTCTTCAAGCCGAGCCCGGAGGCCTACACGCTGATCGAAGACGTGCTTGGCTTGTCCCCCGCGGAGGTCCTGTTCATCTCCTCGAATCCGTGGGACGCCTGCGGTGCCAAGGCGTTCGGCTTGAATGTCGCCTGGATCGAGCGGGTGACGCCGCAGGCCATGGCGCTCGCCTGCGTCGAAAGCGAGTCCTTGCCACCGCTCACGATGTTCAAGGCGCTGCGCACCCAGATGGACGAGCTCGGCGTTGTGCCCGACCACCGCATCCATGCACTATCCGACCTTCCCGCGCTGCTGTCTTCCCACAGGTCTTAGAATATGAGTCTTGAATCCGTTCGCGCCTTCTTCGCCGAGAAGGCGCCCGACATTGCCGTGATCGAATCGACCAAGAGCTCCGCGACCGTAGCGCTGGCGGCGGAAGCCTATGGCGTCGAGCCGGGACGAATCGCCAAGACACTGTCGCTGCGGGTCGGCGAGCGCGTGGTGCTGATCGTCACCAGCGGCACTTCGCGGATGGACAACAAGAAGGTGAAGGCGCTGTTTGGCGTCAAGCCGAAGATGCTGGGGCTGCACGAGGTCGCCGATATCACCGGGCACGAGGTCGGCGGCGTCTGCCCCTTTGGCCTGAGGACGCCATTGCCGATCTATTGCGATGTGTCACTGAAGGCTTTCGACATCGTCGTACCCGCCGCCGGCTCGACCCACAGCGCAGTCAGGATCGCGCCGGCGCGGATGGCGGAATTGACGTCGGCCGAATGGGTTGACCTCTGCGAGCATCGGCCGCAGGAAGAAGTGTCGGCCTATTCGTCGTAACGTCTCGACGGCGCCGACTGATGCTGCTGCACCGGCGGTGGCGCTCCCCGTGGACGCGGAGTGGCTTGTGGCGACACACGCGAAGGCGGCTGCTGGGCGCTCGCGCTGGATTCGAATACCGCACGGCAATCATGGGAGAGTTGCGGCGTGTTCTGCCGCAAACATGCCGTGATCCGGTTGGCGTCAGGAATTTGATCGCTGCAGAGCCGCCAGACGTCGGGCGTGCAGGCCATCTGCTGTTCCCAGGTTCCGCGATACTCTTCGGAGAATGCCGGGTTTTGCACGAGTAGTCCGGAGCCGATCAGGATTACGCAACCCAAGGCAACGCGCGGCGTTCGCATGCGGGATCCTCTTCCAATATCTCGTCGATAAACGTCTCGTTCAATTGCATCTCGGCGCGCCGGTTCCAGCACACGCCACGTTTTAACTATGACAAATGAATGAGACTGCGGAAGGTTCGCGACCCGCAACAAAACGTGAAATCGCCTACCCCACTTTGCCGATTTTCTTGACCGCCGCGATCAGCCGCGCGCTGTCGTCGTCGACGAATTTGGAAAACTCCGGCGCATCGAGATAGGCGACTGGACTGCCGGCAATCTCGAAGGTCTTGACGACCTCCGGCGCCTTCACTGCTTCCGCCATCGCCTCGCGCAGTCGCGTCATGACCGGCGCCGGCAATGCGCGCTGCGCAAACAGGCCGGCCCAGATGTAGAACTCGACATCCTTGTAGCCGAGCTCCTTGAACGTCGGCAGGTCGGGAAAGCTGGCGACGCGTTCGGCGCCCCAATTGGCAAGCACCCGCATCTTGCCGTCGGCGACCTGCTGTTTCAGCGTGCCCGGGGCGGACGCCACCGCCTGCACCGTGCCGCTCAGCAGCGCGGTCAGCGCCGGGCCTGCGCCGCGGAACGGCACGTGCAGCAATTTGATGCCGGCGCTCGCGGCAAACATTTCCATCGCGACGTGAAGCGTGCCATAGGGACCGGACGAGCCATAGGGAATCTGGCCCGGGCGCTGTTTGGCATCATCGACAAAGTCCTGCAGCGTCTTCCATGGGGCGGAGGCCGGCACCGCGAGCAGCGTCGGATCGGCGAGCACGCGCGCGACCGGCGCGAATTGCGAGACCTCATAGGCGACGGGGCGATCGAACAGCCGATCGGCTTCGGGCAGCACGGCGAGCGAGGACAGCGTCATCAGCAGCGTGTAGCCGTCCGGCTCGGCGCGCGCCGCCTGCGCATTGCCGACGGAGCCGCCAGCTCCACCGGCGCGGTTGTCGACGATCACGGGCTTGCCGAGGATCCGCTCCAGCGCCAGCGCCACCGGCCGCGCCGCAAGATCAGCCTGCCCACCGGCCGGAAACGGCACGATCATGGTGACGTTGCGGTTGGGATAGACAGCGCCTTGCGCAAAGGCAGCGTGCGAAAGCGCGGCATGCGCGAGCGGCAAGACGGCGGCAGTTTTCAAAAGCTCGCGGCGATTCATCGGCATTTTCTCCCCAGTGGTTTGTTTGGTTTCTGGAGAAGAGCCTAACCACAAATTGTAGGGTGGGCAAAGCGAAGCGTGCCCACCATTCACTCACCGAACGATCCTCGAATCTGCTTCATATCCCCGCCCCAATCCGCATCAAGCAACCCGCGCTCGACGTAGCGATGAAAACTGCTATGCGGCCAGTCCGCAACTCGCGTGACATGCCCATGCTTCACCGGATTGAAGTGAATGTAGTCCACATGCCGCTCGAGATCAGTGTCATCGCGGATCGCATGCTCCCAAAAGCGACGCTGCCAGATACCTTTCTCCCGCTTGACGATCTTGCTTGGGGATCGCGGCTCGTTCTCAACACCGCGTGAGAAACCACTTTTGATCAGGCTCCAGCGAGCGGAGAAGTCCGCATCTTGCTCTGGAAGGGTCCAGACGGTGTGAATGTGGTCCGGCAAAATACAGATTGCGACGGTCTCAAACGGACGACGTTCGCAGACCATTCGATAGATCCGTCGCAAGCGGTCAATTTCGCTGACGAGCAAGTTGCTCGATCGATCGGCGAGGACAACCGTGAAGAAGAAAGTGCTGCTTTTTGCACGTCGGTACTGCGGCATGGTCTCTCCACCGCCCTAGAATGGTGGGCACGCTTCGCTTTGCCCACCCTACCGCCTCTTGCCCTTTACGAAATGCTTCGCCAGGAAATCGGCGAGCACTTCGACGCGCGCGGGGCGCGGGCCGCCGGGGGGCGTTACCAGGTGCACGGCGCCTTCGGGCAGCTTCCAACCCTTGAGGATCACCTCGACCTCGCCGCGCGCGATGGCTTCTCCGATGATGAAATCAGGGAGATCGGCGATGCCGAGGCCGGCGATAACCGCCGGCAGCAGCGCTTCGCCATTGTTGACACGCAACTGTCCGGCGGGACGCACGCTCGCCTGCTCGCCGGCCGCGTTGGTGTAGTGCCAGACGCCTGCGGTCGAGAGATAGGCGTAGCCGAAGCATTTGTGCTCGGCGAGATGCATCGGATGCGTCGGCCGGCCGTAGCGCTTCAGGTAGGACGACGCCGCCACCGTGTAGCGCGGCATCGCGCAGAGCCGCCGCGCGATCAGGGATGAATCGGGCAGGCGCGCGATGCGCAGGCCGGCATCGAAACCTTCGCCGATCAAGTCGACAGTGGCGTCGCTCAAATGCAGGTCGATCGACACTTCCGGATATTTCTCCAGAAATTCCGGCAACAGTGGCGCGACTGATTTCACCCCGAAGGTCATGGGCACTGCGAGCCGCACCAGGCCGCGCGGGGTGACTGATTGTGCCAGGGCCTCATTCTCGGCCGCCTCGCCGTCGGCAAGCAGCCGCGCGGCGCGCTCGGACAGTTTTTGCCCGGCATCCGTCAGCGCCAGCCGCCGCGAGGTGCGGTTGAACAATCGGGCCCCGAGCCGATCCTCAAGCCGGCTGACCGCCTTGGAGACAGTGGCCTTCGACAGCGCAAGCTCGGTTGCGGCGGCCGCAAATGACCGTAATTCCACGACTTTTGCGAAGATTGCGAGCGCCTCGAAATCCGGGAGCTTTGACATTCTGGCGACCGCCCTCTACCACAAACGGAAACAATGAGTTTCGATAGTTTCTATTTCTATACCACACTCGACGGCGTATCCAAACGCAATCGAAGTTTAAGGAAATACCCCCGATGATCGAACTCAGACCCTATGCGAAGCTCGGCGGCGCCGACCATGGCTGGCTGAAGGCCAAGCACCACTTCTCGTTCGGCAACCACTACGACCCGAACAATATGAACCACGGCGCTTTGCGGGTGTGGAACGATGACGAGATCGCGCCGAACACCGGCTTTCCGCCGCATCCCCATGCCAACATGGAAATCATCACCTACGTCCGCGAAGGCGCGATCACGCACCAGGATTCGCTCGGCAACAAGGGCCGGACCGAGGCCGGCGACGTGCAGGTGATGAGCGCGGGAAACGGCATCCGCCACGCCGAGTACAATCTCGAGCCGTCGAAGACGAAGATCTTCCAGATCTGGATCGAGCCGACGACGCAAGGCGGCGAGCCGACCTGGGGCTCCAAGCCGTTTCCAAAAGGCGACCGCTCCGGCAAGCTCGTCACGATCGCGAGCGGCTTTGCGGACGATGCCGATGCGCTGCCGATCCGCGCCAAGGCGCGCGTGCTCGCCACTACGCTGAAAGCTGGCGAAAGCGCGGAATATGCGCCGGAGCAAAAGCGGCATCTTTACCTTGTGCCCGCGGTCGGCAGCATCGAAGTCAACGGCGTGCGTGTCGATGCCCGTGACGGTGCCGCGATCCGCGACGAAGCCAAGCTGAGAATCACCGCGCTGAAAGATTCCGAGCTGGTGCTGGTCGACGCGGCGTAACACGACTGGTCATGCCCGGGCTTGCACCCGGACATTCATCCCTCCCGCAAGAGTCCTCTCAATGTGATGGATTGTCGGGCCGAGCCCGGCAACGACACCTTACTTCGACACTGCCTATCCCAACCAAAGGAGAGCCATCATGGCCAAAGTTCTCGTCCTCTATTATTCCGCCTATGGTCACATCGAGGCCATGGCGAATGCGGTCGCCGAAGGCGCCCGCGAAGCCGGCGCCAGCGTCGATATCAAGCGCGTGCCCGAACTGGTGCCGGCCGAAGTCGCAAAGGCGTCATACTACAAGCTCGACCAGGCAGCGCCGGTCGCGAAGATCGATGATCTCGTCAATTATGATGCGATCATCATCGGCACCGGCACCCGCTTCGGCCGCATGTCCTCGCAGATGGCGAACTTCCTCGATCAGGCCGGCGGTCTCTGGGCCAAGGGCGCCCTGCATGGCAAGGTCGGTGGCGCCTTCACCTCGACCGCGACCCAGCATGGCGGGCAGGAAACAACGCTGTTCTCGATCATCACCAACCTCCTGCATTTCGGCCTCACCGTGGTCGGCCTCAATTACGGCTTTGCCGGCCAGATGAAGCTCGACGAGATCACCGGCGGATCGCCTTATGGCGCCACCACCATCACCGGCGGCGACGGCAGCCGGCAACCGACTGCGAATGAGCTTGCGGGCGCACGTTATCAAGGACGTGTGATCGCGGAGACCGCGAAGAAACTGCATGGCTGATGCGAGTTCGAGGGCGTTCTCGTTTGCGAGCATCGCCCTATGTAGAGCGTGCGGTCGGAGCCTTCATTTCGATCGCACCTTCATGTTCAAAACCGCATGACTGCAGCCGCCAGGTCCCTGCCCCCCGGACCTGGCGGCACATGCGCGTCGGGGACCACGACATGGTTGAAATGCTTTTCATGGCGCAGTTGGTGCGCAGACCGCTGCAGGCGATGGCGCGACGCTGGTGGTGTAAGAGTCTTTTCCGTGCCACGCGCGGGCAACGCCGTTGCCCGGAATGCACGAAGTCGTGATGTCGATTTGTCGGCCCGCATGCTTGGAGCTGCCATAACGAACTCGTGATAAAGTGATTACCTTCACGGTCACTAAGCAGCGAGATGCTGGCATGAGCAACACCAAGCAAACTCAATGGCCGGAACTGCCGACCGCGGCATGGCGTGACACCTGTGCCACTCTGCATCTCTGGACCCAGATCGTCGGCAAGATCCGGTTGGCCAAGTCGCCCTGGCTGAATCATTCGTGGCACGTCACGCTTTATGTCACCGCGCGCGGGCTGACCACCTCGCCGATCGCTAACGGCATTAGAACCTTTCAAATCGATTTCGACTTCATCGACCACGCCTTGCGCATTTCGACCAGTGACGGCGCCGAGCGGCACTTTGCGCTGGCCGGGCTCTCGGTGGCGAGCTTCTACGCGGCGGTGCTCGCGGCGCTGAAAGAGCTCGACATCGACGTTGCGATCGACGACATGCCGAACGAATTACCGGACCCGATCCGTTTCCCGGAAGACAGCCAGCACCGGTCCTATGATGCAGACGCGGTGCGGCGCTTCTTCCAGATCCTCTTGAACTGCGACCGGCTGTTCAAGCAGTTCCGCACCGGCTTCCTCGGCAAAGCCAGCCCTGTACATTTCTTCTGGGGCAGCTTTGATCTCGCGGTGACGCGTTTTTCCGGCAGGAGCGCACCACGCCATCCCGGCGGCGTGCCGAACCTCCCGGATGCGGTGGCACACGAAGCCTATTCGCACGAGGTGAGCAGCGCGGGTTTCTGGCCAGGCGGCGGCGCCATCGATTATCCGGCGTTCTATTCCTATGCGTATCCCGAACCCGCGGGCTTCCGCACCGCCAAGGTGCGACCCGACTCAGCCTTCTTCAGCGAAGCCCTCAGCGAATTCGTCCTGCCCTATGATGCCGCGCGCATCTCCGCCGATCCCGACCGGGCGGTGCTGGAATTCCTGCAAAGCACCTATGAGGCCGCCGCTATTGCCGCAAAATGGGATCGCGATGCGCTGGAATGCCCGCTTGGCCGACCCGGCGTGGTGCGGCAGCTCTGAGGCACGCCGGCCTTGGATCGTGATCCGATCAGGTTTGATCGGCTCTAATTCAACAGCTCCGGCTGTGTCACGGTTTGCCTGATCTGCGCACCACAATCGGAGCATTCATAGGTGAAGTCGATCTTGGCCAGGCTCCAATGCGGCGCGACATCCGTGACGAACATCGGAAGACCTGCGCAGCTCGGGCACATGATGAAGTCCGGTTCCACGGCATGGTGATGGATGTAGGCTGGCATGTCGGCTCTCCTTGCGGAACATTCCCCGGTGGCCCAACCCGGAAGCCAGCATACGGCGCTGCAGCGATCACAATTGTGGACTTTTGCGAACATAGAAGGAACACCCACACAATCCTCGTGAGTGTGACAATTCTGCATTGAAGCGGCGTTGGTGCGTAGGGGTGGGCGAGGCGAAGCGTGCCCACCATCACGAGCGGAGTGTTGATGGTGGGCACGTCGCTGTGCTCCTTTGCCCACCCTTCTGTAACGGGCCTTGCTCAGTCAATCCCTTTTGCGTCATCCACTCGCCGGGGTCTCGCTTCTGTACGGGGTCGGTGCAAGACCGCCACCTGATGGGGTTGGAGAGGATCGGTCGGCCAATCTACAGGAGCGTGGTTACGAGCCACCTGGTGGGCAACGGCCTGACCTGATCCATCGTCCCGGCGAAGGGACTTCGCTTCGAGAAGGCCTGGTGTGGTGACCCGCCCGAAAACCTGGTGTGCGCCTCCCTGTCAGGCTGCCGCCGCGGCGGCGTTGAACGG
>NZ_AXAP01000053.1 GCF_000472865.1 Bradyrhizobium elkanii WSM2783
AGCGCGCGGTCACCCTTGGCAAGCCGCCGCAGGCAAACATCCTTGCCCGCAACCATGCGTTCGACGAGCGCCGCCCCCCTTTATCGAGACGACGATCCCCGAACCGGCCCAATGTCCAGTCAATCCGTGGCGACATGGCGGCACCTCCGTCAAATCGAAGTGCCACAATAGAAATCACACAGATTCCCGATTCTGGAATCCCTCACACCCGCCCCGAGTCAATCCGCCGCACCGCACCACATCTGTGCATGCCCTAGCGCTTTCGCGGGGACGACACCGAATTTGCGGAAGAAAGCTCAGCGCAGCGCGGCGGTGCGGACGACGAAGGACGTCGTCGGTAGCGTTGCGGTGGCCGAGCCGGTGAAGCTGTCGCAGCTCAGGCCCAGCATCGGATCGTTCGAGAAGGTCATGTTGACCGCGGCCTGCGGCTTGACGAAATGGGCGCGCATCAAGGTCATGTCGGTATCGCCGAGCACGGTGGTCTGCATGGCGTTGCTGGCGCTCGGCGCCAGCATGACCACGCGCATCCAGAGATCGTTGCCCTTGGCCGCGGAGATGCGTGTCGAGGTCGAGATCACGCTGCCCTGACCCTGCGTGCCCTTGGCGACCACGGTGTTGATCTCGCTCGCGACGGCCCCGGCATTGCGGGTCGGTCGGGCGCTGCGCGGGACTGGCGCAGAGGCGGCGACGATATTGCTGCGGTCAACAGGCGCGTTGGCCGGGGCATAGGCGAGCGCCTTGTTGAAATTCTCCGATACGCTGGCAGTGGCCTGCGGATCGGCGGCGCCGACCGCCTCGCGCGCCTTGAGCGCTGCGATCTGCGCGGCTGTCGCCTGTTTCGCTGCCGGTAGATCGTCGCCCCAGAAGCCGCGGGCATTGATGATGTCAGCAGGCGTCTCGGGTTTCGGCTCGGACTTCTCGGCTGGCGCCGGCGCTGCCGGCTTCGCCTTTGCCGCCGGGACGATCTGGGCGTCGGCCGCGGCGAGCTGGATGGTCGAGGCGAATTGCGGTTTTGCGCGCGGCATCGGTACGGGGTCGGCCGGCTTCGAATCGGCAGATTTGGCGGAAGCCAGGACGGGCGCGGGCTTCTCGGCGGCCGCCGGCGCCGCGCCCTCGTCGTCCTCGTCGCTGCCGGCAGCCGATTTGCCCGTGAACAGCGCGGTCAGGAAGCCGCCGATCTTGTTGCCGCCGGACGAGGAGCCATCGCCGTTGCCGCGCCGCTCGATGTCGGCGCGGGCAAGCTCATACCCCTTCAACGGGGTGCCGTCGGATGGGACGTGGACGGTGCGGCCGTCCGGGAACACCCTTGCCAATTGGTCGTGCGTCATGCGCGGCCAATGGCGAATCGACCCGGTGTCGAGGTGAACAAAAGGCGAGCCGGAGGTCGGATAGAAACCGACACCGCCACGCTGTAGGCGCAGGCCGGCATAGCGGATCTGCTCGAGCGGCACGCCGGGAATGTAGAAATCCATCGCATGCCCCAGCATGTGCTGGCTGAAGCGCGCCACCCCGGAGGAGCGGCGGCGGAGCATGGCGTTAGTAGCGGGAGAGCGGTAGGAGGAGATGATGTTGATCGGCTGCTTGCCGTCGACATCGCGATAGACTTCCCAGAGGATGTCGAAGAGCCGACGATCCATCGTGGTCTCATCCTGGGTGCGCCAGTCGCGCAGGTAATGATTGAGCTTCTTCAACGCGTCTTCGTCGTAGCGGCCGTCGCGCTTGAAGGTGATGGTGAGGTCTTCGTTCGAATGGGTGTGGTGGAAGGAGAGGGTGCGAGTCTCGTTCAGGGCGGCGGCGTCGTGAACCGATCCGGCGCCTGCGAGCAGCAATAGCGACGTCAGCCCGACCTGACATCCGGCTTTCGGGAAAGACAGCAGTTTATAGTGGCGTGTGCGGACAGCCAGCACCGATGAGCCCACCCAATCGTCGAGCGTTCGACCTTATCTTTCGCAGACCCCGGCGAAAGGCGGTGAACGCATTCTTAAAGCGGGACGGTTAACCGAGATTTACCATCCCGTTTCCCAAGTTGAACTCAACCTAAACTGTTGACTGTGGCGAAAAAGAGCCGCCAGCGGTACCAGATGAATAATGGTTAATGTAAACGATCCCGCCGCATGGGCGGGATCGTTGATTTTGCTCACGAATCTGGCGCGCTCAGGGAGCGGTAAATTAACGGGTGAACACCCCGCGCGGTTGTCCGCGTCCAATCGGAGCTGGCGGCACCGGCTGGCCGCCGCCGAACAGCCGTTCAAAGAAGTTCAGGCCGGAATTGGTGTTCTCGCTGGCGATGCTGACGCCGGGCGGCAGGCTGTTGCGGCTCGGGCGCGAATAGTTCGGCTGCGCATGCGCCACCACTGATTCGAGGTCCTTACCGCGGTTGTTCTTGAGCAGCGCCAGCATGGCGCCGTCGCGGCCATAGACGTCTTTGCGGAATTGCAGCTTGCCGGCGTCGTCCACGAACGCGGTCTGGTAGGTGATGTTGACCGGGATCGGGGTCGGGAATTTCAGGTCGATCTCGCTCGAGCCATACATGCTGCGGATGCGCTCGGGCGTCCAACGCTCGTCCGTCATCGTGATGTTGAGCAGCACGGAAGCGTACTGGTCCGGGTTCTGCACGCGCATGCAGCCATGGCTGAAGGCGCGCTCTTCCCTGCCGAACAGGTTCTTGTCCGGCGTGTCGTGCTGATAGACCAGGAACTTGTTCGGGAAGTTGAAGCGGATGCGTCCGAGCGCATTCGCTTCACCCGGCGGCTGCGAGATGTGAATCGAGCCGTCGCGGCCGTATTCGAGCCGCAGGCCCATCCGCTGCAGCACGGTCGGATCCTGCTGCAGGGCCGGCAGGTACTCGTTGTAGATGATCGACGGCGGCACGTTCCAGGTCGGGTTCACCGTGATGTACTTCATCGTCTCGGTCAGAAGCGGGGTGGCGTGCTGCCCCGGCTTGCCGGTCACGACGCGCGTGGTCCAGACGGGTGCACCGTTTTGCATCACCCGCAGTGTGTAGTCGGGGATGTTGAGGATGACATAGGCGTTGCCGAGGGACGCCGCGCCAAGCTGTCGCGGCAGCCAGCGCCAGCGCTCCATGTTGACGATGACGGTGTCGATCTGTCGGTCGCGCTTCGGGCTGTTGATCGCCTTCACGGTACGGTCGTCGAGCACGCCGGTGGGCTTCAGCTCGACGCTGCGCTGGAATTTGCGCACGGCTTCGGCGACCTTGGCGTCGTAACGCGTATCGTCCGGATTCTCGGCAACGCCGAGCTTGGCGCGGAGCTGCGGCACGCGCGGATCTTCCGGCGCCTCGCCCGGCTGCTTCTTGGTGGCGGCCTTGTAGGCCAGCACCGGTCCCTCCGGGATCTCGATCATCGGGCCGTCGCCGAGGCCGCGCAGCTCGGCGAGCTTGGCCTTGAGCTCACGGTAGAGCTTGTGCGGCGGGTTGTAGCTGTCGAGCGCGGCGGAGGCGTCCTTGGCGCCGGTCACGTTGGCGAGGACTTCCGACGGATCGATCGGGTGCTCGGGATAGAGGATGTCGGCCGAGACCTGCGACCAATGCATCCGGCCGCTCTGGGCCTGGCGCGCGTAGTCGAGCATGCTGGCGACGAGCTTCAGCTCGGCATCCGCCAGCGCGTCGGGCGAGGAGAAGGCCAAGGCAAACTCCGGCACCGGATAGTCTTCCGGGTTGAGGCCGTCGGAGGCGGCGTCCTTGAGCCGCGCGATCACGCCCTTGCCGGTAGCGGTCAGCTTGCCGCCTTGCGTAAATACCGGCGCATAGTCGCGCGCCGAGTAGAACTTCTCGACCGCGGCGCGCTCGTTCTTGCGGTCAAAGGTGCGCAGCGTCTTGCTGGCCAGCGTCTCGCGAAGCTTGTCGGCAACCGGCTGGTCTTCCGCCGGCACGTTGCTCGCAGCCTTGACCGGCTCCTTGGCGGGCTCGGCAGCAGGCGCGTTGGCGGTCGCCGGGGCAGGCGCAGTGACGGTTGCAGGAGCGGCGGTCGCAGCGGCGGGCGCGGCTGAAGGGGTCACCGTGGCGGTGTCGTTCTTGACCGGCTCCTTCGGTGTGTCCTTGGGCGCGTCCTTTGCCACATCGCTCGGCTTCGGCTCGGCGGCGGGCGCGGTGACGACATCGGCCGGCTTGGATTCCAGCTTGGGCTCTGCAGTCTTGGTGGCGGCGTCGGGTTCGCTCGACGTGATGGCGTCCTTGGTCGCATCCGGCACCGAAGCGGTGGTGTCCAGCTTGATATCGGCTGCGGTCGGCGGCGGAACGTTGGCAGGCTCGGGACGCGGGATTGCGGCGTCGATCGCGAGTTCTGCGGCACTCGCGCGCGGCGTGTCCGACTGGGCCAGCGCCGAGGTCGCGGAGACCGTCAGGAACGTCGCGGCGACGGCCATCAGCACGCGGTCGAATCCGGTTCGGCCTTTCGAACAGTCTCGCATCGTCACTCCCCCTGGGGCGAACTGCCCGGCATTGGAACAGTTCTCAAATCATGGTCCTGGAGCCTGATGACGCTTCGTTAGAGCCGTCATCACGCTCGATTCGTTCGAGCATGATCTTCCCGGATCATGCTCTGAGATTGCGCGGAAGCGCCGGCCTCACTCGATCAAAACTCCTTCACGCCTGCACGCAACAAATCAACGCAGACGATACAGACGCCCCCTTCATGCAGCCAGCGCCATGCGGGGCAACTCACGACAAACTGACCTTGATCAACCACTTGCACTCGGTCTTGCGCGATTTTTGCCACGCGGCACCCCGTTTGTCTGTCACCCCCAAGCCACGGTTCAATAGGTTCCGAACTGAGCATGCGAAGCCACGACCGAATGCCCGCTCCGGGGCATAAACGCCGACCGGCTCAATTGGTGCCGCCGGCGCCGTCGGCGGAGTCATTTGCCGCGGCCTCGTCGATCTTGCGGTAGAGCGTCGAGCGGCCGATCTTCAGGCGCCGCGCAACCTCCGACATCTGCCCGCGATAATGCGAGATCGCGAAGCGGATGATCTCGTTCTCCATCTCTTCCAGTGGCCGCACATCGCCGCTGCTGGTCAGCATCGAGAGATTGCCGGTGGCAGGCAGCGGCGCAATGGGTATTTCACTACCCGATATTATCGCGGGCGCCGTGGACGGGGCGACGATCAGCGGCTCGCCATGCGTCGGGGCTGGGTCAGCAAGTGGATGCGCGGCGACCTGCGGGAAGTCGGCGAGGTCAAGCTGGTCGCCATCGCTCATGACCACGGCGCGATACACCGTGTTTTCGAGCTGGCGGATGTTGCCGGGCCAATCGAGCTGCGAAAGATGCGCCATCGCCTCGCCGCTGATGCCGGTGATGTTGCGGTTTTCCTCGGCGTTGAAGCGCGCGAGGAAATGCCGCAGCAGATGCGGAATGTCCTCGCGCCGTTGCCGCAGCGGCGGAATCGTCAGCGGCAGGACGTGCAGGCGATAGAACAGGTCCTCGCGGAATTGGCCGGCCTTCACCAGCTCGAGCAGTTTGCGGTTGGTGGCGGAAATGATGCGGACGTCGACCTTCACTGGCTTGCGGCCGCCGACGGCTTCCACCGTGCCCTCCTGCAGCGCGCGCAACAACTTCACCTGTGCGGTCAGCGGCAGTTCGCCGACTTCGTCGAGGAAGAGCGTGCCGCCATGGGCTTCGACGAACTTGCCCATATGGCGTTCGGTGGCGCCGGTGAAGGCGCCCTTCTCGTGGCCGAACAGGATCGACTCCACGAGATTGTCGGGGATCGCACCGCAGTTCACCGCAACGAAAGGCTTCGATTTGCGTTCGCTGCTGCCGTGGATGGCGCGGGCGAACAATTCCTTGCCGACGCCGGATTCGCCTTCGATCAACACCGGAATGGCTGATGAAGCGGCCTTCTGCGCGGTGCGCAGCACGCTTGTCATGGCTTCGCTGCGGGTGATGACGTCGGTGAACGTGAGCCGCCCCTCGCGGCTGTGGCGGATGCGCTGCAATTCACCCTTGAGTGCAGAAGTGTTCAGCGCATTGCGCAAGGATACCTGCAGCCGCTCGAAGCCGACCGGCTTGACGACGAAATCCTGGGCGCCGGCGCGCATCGCGGAGACCACATTGTCGATGCCGCCATGCGCGGTCTGCACGATGACGGGGACGTTCAAACCAGCGTCACGAATCTTTGCGAGCACGCCGAGGCCGTCGAGGCCGGGCATCACGAGATCGAGCACGACCGCATCGATGGTCTGGCTTTCCTGGGCGGTGAGTGCGGCGATGGCATCATCGCCGCTATCGACTACGAGGGGCTGGTAGCCGCATTTTTGCACCATGTTTTCAACCAGACGGCGCTGTACTGCGTCATCATCGGCAATCAAAATGGTGGCAGCCATGGTTTTCCCCGCACGTTACGCTTATCTGTCTCGAATCGGGGCACTCTCGCCGAAGCCGATTAACGCCCTCTTAAACGTTGCCCACCCCCGCACATTTCGCCGCCGCATCTCCGATTGAACACAGGTTACCGCCAAGATGACCTCGCGCTCCTCCGCTCTCCGCAAACCCGCCCAACGCAAGCCGGCCAAGGCCAAATCCGCTGCCAACAAGTCCGCCGCGAAGAAGGTCGTGGGCAAAAGCGGCAAATTGCCGGAATGGAATCTCGGGGACCTCTATTCCGGGATCGACGCGCCGGAAGTCGCGCGCGACCTGGCGAAGATGGATGCAGATTGCGTCGCGTTTGAGACCGACTACAAGGGCAAGCTTGCGGAACATACGGCCCGGGAAGATGGCGGAAAGTGGCTCGCCGAAGCCGTGCGACGCTATGAAGCGATCGACGACCTCGCCGGCCGGCTCGGCTCCTTTGCCGGCCTCGTGCATGCCGGCGACAGCGTCGATCCCGCGATCACGAAATTTTACGGCGATGTTTCAGAGCGCCTGACGGCGGCCTCGACGCACCTCCTGTTCTTCGCGCTCGAGCTCAACCGCATTGACGATGATGTGATCGAGCGCGCGATGCAGGCGGATGCGCTCGCATATTACCGGCCCTGGATCGAGGATCTGCGCAAGGAGAAGCCGTATCAACTCGAGGATCGCATCGAGCAGCTTTTCCACGAGAAGTCGCAGAGCGGCTATTCCGCCTGGAACCGGCTGTTCGACCAGACCATCGCCGGCCTGCGCTTCAAGGTCGGCGCCAAGGAACTCGCGATCGAGCCGACGCTCAACTTCCTGCAGGACCGCGATGGCGCAAAGCGCAAGGCGGCGGCGGAGGCGCTGGCGAAAACCTTCAAGGCCAATGAGCGTACGTTCGCGCTGGTCACCAACACGCTCGCCAAGGACAAGGAGATTTCCGACCGCTGGCGTGGCTTCCAGGATGTCGCGGATTCCCGCCATCTCAACAACCGCGTCGAGCGCGAGGTGGTGGACGCGTTAGTCGCGTCCGTGCGCGCCGCCTATCCGAAGCTGTCGCACCGCTACTACCGGCTGAAGGCGGGCTGGTTCAAAAAGAAGAAGCTGCCGCATTGGGACCGCAACGGGCCCTTGCCCTTTGCCGCGACCGGCACGATTGCCTGGCCCGAGGCGCGGAGCATGGTGCTATCAGCCTATCGCGGCTTTTCCACCGATATGGCCGCGATCGCCGAGCGCTTCTTCACCGACCGCTGGATCGATGCGCCGGTCAGGCCGGGCAAGGCCCCAGGCGCCTTCTCGCATCCGACCACGCCGTCGGCCCACCCTTACGTGCTGATGAACTACCAGGGCAAGCCGCGCGATGTCATGACGCTGGCGCATGAGCTCGGCCATGGCGTGCACCAGGTGCTGGCGGCAAAGAACGGTCCCCTGATGGCGCCGACACCGCTGACGCTTGCGGAGACCGCAAGCGTGTTCGGGGAGATGCTGACCTTCAAGCGCCTGTTGTCCGAGACCAAGAGCGCCAAGCAGCGCCAGGCGCTGCTCGCCGGCAAGGTCGAGGACATGATCAACACCGTGGTGCGGCAGATCGCGTTCTATTCGTTCGAGCGCGCGGTGCACACCGAGCGCAAGAACGGCGAATTGACCGCCGAGCGGATCGGCCAGATCTGGCTTTCCGTGCAGACCGAGAGCTTAGGGCCGGCGATCGAGATCAAGCCGGGCTACGAGAATTTCTGGATGTACATTCCGCATTTCATCCATTCGCCCTTCTACGTTTACGCCTATGCGTTCGGCGATTGCCTGGTGAACTCGCTCTACGCGGTCTACGAGCACGCCTCCGAGGGCTTTGCGGAACGCTATCTCGACATGCTCGCAGCCGGCGGAACCAAGCACTATTCGGAACTGCTCAAGCCGTTCGGCCTGGATGCCAAGGACCCGAAATTCTGGGACGGCGGGCTGTCGGTGATTTCAGGCATGATCGACGAGCTTGAGGCGATGGGCTGAGGGACGGTAGACTGTAAAACACTTGTTGAACGACGCCTGAGGGCGCGTTATACTGATGTATAACGTGCGCTGAGATGTACGAATTATGATGCTTTTTGAAGCTCTTACAGGGCAACTGCGCGATTGTGCGCAACTTAAAAGGCAAAATCCTGATGAAAATCGAGATCAAAAAGATCGGGAATTCCGATGGCCTGCTGCTCCCCCGCGAGCTGATGCAGCGGCTCGACCTCAAGCGCGGTCAGCAACTGCATGTCACCGAACTTCCGGGAGGCGGTTTTCAGGCGCTTCCCTACGATCCGGATTTTGAACGGACGATGGAAGTTGCAGACGAGATCATGGACAAATATCGCGATACGCTGGCGGCGCTTGCAAAGTAGTGGAAATTCCGAATGAGCGAGCCGAAAGAGCCGCTTTGGATCACCTATGAGCAGGCCATCGCCATCCATGCCCGCCAGCTCCGCCGCTTCGGCGGAGCTCCCGGCTTGCGCGATGAGGGCATGCTGCGATCGGCGCTGGAGCGGCCGGTTAACAAATGGCGCTACGAACAGGCCTCGCTGACCGAGCTCGCGGCGGCCTATGCGTTTGGCCTCGCCAAGAACCACGCCTTTGTCGATGGGAACAAGCGGATCGCCTTCATGGCGATGATGACGTTTCTGATCAAGAATGGCGTCAACTTCAGTCCTGATCCGGCGCACGCAACATCGATCATCCTCTCACTCGCGGCCGGCGAGGTCAGCGAGGAAAGCCTTACCCGCTGGATCCGGGATAATTGGCCTTCCGAATGAGGCGATAGGCGAGGCGGCGTTGCCCTGTCCGCGGCTTTGCGCTATGGCACGCTTGAAAATCAGACGTTTGATGACTGGGGACAAGGATGGCGAACCATAGCGAAGTGGCTTACACCACTGCCGACGGCAACGACTACATCGAGCATGAGCGGACCTACGAAGGCTTCATCGCGCTGGTCAAATACGGTACCGCGACGGTCGCCCTCATTCTCATCCTGATGGCCTTCTTCCTGCTCTGACCTCTCGCCGGCTGCGCCGCCAATGCCGGCGGTGCTCAAAAAAATTGCATTCAAACCGGTCCCAAAACCGGTATCCAACGTTGCGGGAGTAACGCTAAGTTTGCTTGCGTGCGCTGTCCCGCGCCGCCGGAGGCCTTATGAAGATTGCCGTTGCCAAGGAAATCGACCCGTCCGAGCCGCGGGTCGCCGCATCCCCTGACACTATCAAGAAACTCAAGGCGCTCGGTGCGGAGGTCGCGGTCGAGCCGGGCGCGGGCATCAAGTCGGGCTTGCCGGATTCGGAATTCACTGCCGTCGGCGCCACCGTGAGCGCCGATGCGGTGAAAGATGCCGATATCGTCATCAAGGTGAAGCGGCCGGAGGCGTCCGAGCTCTCGAAATACAAGCGCGGCGCGCTTGTCATCGCCATCATGGACCCCTACGGCAATGACGCTGCGCTGAAGGCGATGGCGGATGCCGGTATTTCGGCCTTTGCGATGGAGTTGATGCCGCGCATCACCCGTGCGCAGGTCATGGACGTTTTGTCGTCGCAGGCGAACCTCGCCGGCTACCGCGCGGTGATCGAGGGCGCCGAAGCCTTCGGCCGCGCCTTTCCGATGATGATGACCGCGGCTGGCACCGTACCCGCCGCGAAAGTGTTCATCATGGGCGTCGGCGTCGCGGGGCTGCAGGCGATCGCGACCGCGCGCCGGCTGGGGGCCATCGTCACCGCGACCGACGTGCGTCCGGCGACGAAGGAGCAGGTGGAGAGCCTTGGCGCCAAATTCCTCGCGGTCGAGGACGAGGAGTTCAAGAACGCGCAGACCGCGGGCGGCTACGCCAAGGAAATGTCTAGGGAGTACCAGGCCAAGCAGGCCGCGCTCACCGCCGAGCACATCAAGAAGCAGGATGTCGTGATCACGACGGCGCTGATTCCCGGCCGCCCGGCCCCCAAGCTCGTCTCCGCGGACATGGTCAAATCGATGCGGCCCGGTTCGGTACTGGTCGATCTCGCCGTCGAACGTGGCGGCAATGTCGAGGGCGCGAAGGCGGGTGAGATCGTCGACGTCGATGGCATCAAGATCGTCGGCTACACCAATGTCGCCGGCCGCGTCGCCGCCTCCGCCTCGGGTCTCTATGCCCGCAACCTGCTCGCCTTCATCGAGACGCTGGTCGACAAGGCGAACAAGGCGCTTGCCGTCAATTGGGACGACGAACTGGTGAAAGCCACCGCGCTGACCAAGGACGGCGCCGTCATCCACCCGAACTTCCAGCCGAAAGCCTAAGGAGAGAAGCCATGGAGCATATCGCGCAGGCCGTCGATCCCTTCGTATTCCGGCTTTCCATTTTCGTGCTTGCCGTGTTCGTCGGCTATTTCGTGGTGTGGTCGGTGACCCCCGCGCTGCATACGCCGCTGATGAGCGTCACCAATGCGATCTCCTCGGTGATCGTGGTCGGCGCGCTGCTCGCGGTCGGCGTCGGTATGATCTCGAGCGGCTCGGGTTGGGCGCGTGGCTTCGGCTTCGTCGCGCTGATCTTCGCCTGCGTGAACATCTTCGGCGGCTTCCTTGTCACCCAGCGCATGCTGGCGATGTACAAGAAGAAGTCCAAGTAAGCGGCCACCTCGGGGAAGAGGCAAACGGGGACCTGAGATGAACGCCAATCTCTCTGCATTGTTGTATCTCGTGGCGGGTGTGCTGTTCATCCTGTCGCTGAGGGGGCTGTCGAGCCCCGCCACCTCCCGGCAGGGCAACCTGTTCGGCATGATCGGCATGGCGATCGCGATCGGCACCACGCTCGCGAGCCACCCGCCGGCGGACGGCGTGGCCTGGCTGCTCGTCGTACTTGGTGTCGCCATTGGCGGCGCGATCGGCGCCGTGATCGCACGGCGGGTGCCGATGACCTCGATGCCCGAACTGGTCGCCGCCTTCCACTCGCTGGTCGGCATGGCCGCGGTGCTGGTCGCCGCCGGCGCGTTCTATGCGCCCGAGGCCTTCGACATCGGCACGCCTGGCAACATCCACACCCAGAGCCTGATCGAGATGTCGCTCGGGGTTGCGATCGGCGCGCTGACCTTCACCGGCTCGGTGATCGCGTTCCTGAAACTGTCGGCGCGGATGAGCGGCGCACCGATCCTCCTGCCGTTCCGTCACCTCATCAACATCGCGCTCGCTTTGGCGCTGGTGTTCTTCATCGTTGGCCTCGTGCTGTCGGGCAGTGCGGTCGACTTCTGGCTGATCACCATCATCGCGCTGGTGCTCGGCGTGCTGATGATCATCCCGATCGGCGGCGCCGACATGCCGGTCGTGATCTCGATGCTGAACTCCTATTCCGGCTGGGCCGCGGCCGGCATCGGCTTCACGCTCGGCAATTCGGCGCTGATCATCACCGGCGCGCTGGTCGGCTCCTCCGGCGCGATCCTGTCCTACATCATGTGCCACGCGATGAACCGGTCCTTCATCTCGGTCATCCTGGGCGGCTTCGGCGGCGAGACCGCGGCGGCGGGCGGCGGGACCGGCGAGCAGAAGCCGGCCAAGCTTGGCTCGGCTGATGATGCCGCCTTCATCATGAAGAACGCCTCGAAGGTCATCATCGTGCCCGGCTACGGCATGGCGGTGGCGCAGGCCCAGCACGCGCTGCGCGAAATGGCCGACATCCTGAAGAAGGAAGGCGTCGAGGTGAAGTATGCGATTCACCCGGTCGCGGGCCGCATGCCCGGCCACATGAACGTGCTGCTGGCCGAAGCCAACGTGCCCTATGACGAGGTGTTCGAACTGGAGGACATCAACTCCGAATTCGCCCAGGCCGACGTCGCCTTCGTGATCGGCGCCAATGACGTCACCAACCCGGCTGCGGAAGAGGACAAGACCTCGCCGATCTACGGCATGCCGGTGCTGCAGGTGTGGAAGGCCGGCACGGTGATGTTCATCAAGCGCTCGCTGGCCTCAGGCTATGCCGGCATCGACAATCCGCTGTTCTATCGTGACAACACCATGATGCTGCTCGGCGATGCCAAGAAGGTGACCGAGAGCATCGTCAAGGCGATGTGAGGCCGTTTGCGGGCAGCGATGCTCGTCCTGAAATGGCTCCTGATCCTCGCTGCAGTCGGTTATCTCGGAGCGCTCGCGCTGCTGTTCGTCAAGCAGCGCGAGATGCTGTTTCCGATTCCGACGCGGGAGCGAACCTCACCGGAAGCCGCCGGCTTTCCTGAAGCCGAGGAACATGTCCTCACCGCAGGCGATGGTGAAAAGGTCATCGTCTGGCACGTGCCGGCAAAGCCCGGCCGTCCCGTGATCCTGTACTTTCCCGGCAATGGCGATTTTCTCGCGGGACGAGTCAGCCGTTTCCGCGCGATGACGTCTGACGGTACCGGCCTGGTCGCGCTCTCCTACCGCAGCTATGCCGGCTCGAGCGGATATCCGAGCGAGCGCGGCATTCTGCAGGACGCCGCTGCAGCTTACGCCTTCACCGCGGCGCGCTATGCCGCGGAACGAATTGTCGTCTGGGGATTTTCGCTCGGCACCGGCGTTGCGGTCGCGCTGGCTTCTGAACAGCCGATCGGAAAATTGATCCTGGAGGCGCCCTATACCTCGACGGTCGACATTGCTGGCGCGGCATTCCCGTTCGTGCCGGTGCGCTGGCTAATGCGCGATCAGTTCCGCTCCGACGAACGTATTGCGCGGGTCAAGGCTCCGCTCCTCATCATGCACGGCACTAACGATCCCGTGATCCCGATCATCTTCGGTGAACGCCTGTTCGCGCTGGCGCATGAGCCGAAGCGGTTCGTGCGCTTTGCTGGCGGCGGCCACGATAATCTCGACTATTATGGTGCGATCGAAACGGCGCGGCAGTTCATCGGTGGTTTGTAGGTACGGAACCAAGGCATGGAGCGGTGTGGCCGTCCTGGCGGCGTTGGTGCTGCTGCCGGAGCCGGCGCGCGCTGCGGCAGCACTCGACGGCGCGGCGATGAACTGGCCGTTTGCCCTTCCTTTCGCCGGTCTGCTGCTGTCGATCGCGCTCGGGCCGCTGCTGTTTCCGAAATTCTGGCATCACCATTACGGCAAGATCGCCGCCGGCTGGTCGTTTCTGACGCTCGCCTCGCTCGTCTGGTTCGCCGGAGGTGCAGCCATGCTGGAGAGCTTCGTGCATGCGATGCTCGGGGAGTATCTGAGCTTCATCGTGCTGCTGTTCGCGCTCTATACGGTTGCGGGCGGGATCCTGGTGACCGGCGACCTGAGGGGCACGCCGTGGACCAATACGTCCGTTCTTGCAGTGGGTACGATGATGGCGAGCGTCGTCGGCACCACCGGTGCCGCCATGATCCTGATCCGCCCGCTGATCCGCGCCAACCTGTTGCGGCCTCATAACGCGCACGTCATCGTGTTCTTCATCATTCTCGTTGCCAATGTCGGCGGCGCGCTCAGCCCGCTCGGCGATCCGCCGCTGTTCGTCGGCTTCCTGCACGGCGTCGAGTTCTTCTGGACCACGAGGAACATCTGGTTGCAGACCGCGATCGTGGCCGGTACCCTGCTGCTCGTCTTTGTCGTGCTCGATCTCTGGCTCTTCCGCAAAGAGCCATCGGCTGCGCCCGGCGGAGCGTCGCCGATCCGCCTTCGCGGCCTGATCAATCTGGTGCTGATCGCCGCAATCATTGCCAGCATCCTGATGTCGGCGACCTGGCGGCCGGGAATTGCCTTCGATGTTCTCGGCACCAGGCTGGAGCTGCAGAATCTGGTGCGCGACGGCCTTCTGATCGCAATCGCGCTGCTTTCGCTATGGCTCACGCCGGACGAACACCGCGAGGCCAACGGCTTCAACTGGGAGCCGATCCGGGAAGTCGCGAAACTGTTTGCCGCCATCTTCACCGCGATCATCCCGGTGCTGGCGATGCTCCATGCCGGGCGTGATGGCTCGTTCGCCTGGCTGTTGTCCGCGGTCACCGAACCGAACGGCGCTCCACGGGAGGTTCCCTATTTCTGGTTCACCGGATTGATGTCGGCGTTTCTCGACAATGCTCCGACCTATCTCCTGTTCTTCGAGGTCGCCGGCGGCGACCCGCAGCGATTGATGGGGGAATTGTCGGGGACGCTGGCGGCAATTTCCATGGGCGCGGTCTACATGGGTGCGCTCACCTATATCGGAAACGCACCGAACTTCATGGTGGCGGCGATCGCGAACGAGCGCGGCATCAAGATGCCGAGCTTCTTCGGCTATCTCTTCTTTGCGGGTTGCGTGTTGATACCACTGTTCCTGCTTCTCACATTTCTGCCGATCGCCCCGGTTCTCAGCGCTCACTGAGTGCCGTATGGTGGAATTCCTTGAGCAGCGGAAGGGGAGTCATGAGCGCACACGGTCCGATGCCGCGCACGGCATGGATTTTCCCCGCGCTGGCGATGGCGCTGTTCGCCGCAGCGACCGCTGCTGGATGGGTGTTCAGCCCATCTCTCGGCGGATGGCTGCTCGCCGCGATCTTGCTGGCCATCCTGTTCGGCACGGTGTTCGCGGCAGTTCATCATGCGGAGGTGATTGCCGAAGAGGTCGGAGAGCCTTTCGGCACGTTGGTGCTGACGCTCGCGGTGACGATCATTGAAGTGGCGCTGATCACGACGATCATGCTGGGCGACAAGCCTCAGCCGGCGCTGGCCCGTGACACTGTGTTTGCGGTGGTGATGATCGTTTGTAACGGTCTGGTCGGGCTGTGCATCTTCATCGGCGGGTTGCACTACCGCGAGCAGGATTTCCAGGTTACCGGCGCCAACGTTTATCTCAGCGTGTTGTTCGTATTGGCGACGATAACGCTGATCATGCCAAATTATACATTGGCGACGCCCGGGCCGGTCTATTCGGCGATGCAACTCGGATTTGTCGACATTGTCACGCTCGCCCTCTACGGTGTCTTTCTCTACATCCAGACCATGCGGCACCGCGACTACTTCGTGGCCGAGTCCGCAAATGATGCTGAGGCGCCGAAGAAGTCATCGGGTGCCGTGCTGGCGCTCAGCATTCCGTTGCTGCTGGTCTCGCTTCTCGCCGTCGTGCTGCTGTCAAAGAAGTTCTCGCTCGTCATCGATGCCACCGCGGCGATGATCGGTGCGCCGCCCGCCTTCGCGGGACTCGTGGTCGCGCTTCTCATCCTCATGCCGGAAGGCGTTGCCGCGGCTTCGGCCGCCCGCAACAATGATTTGCAGAAGAGCATCAACCTTGCGCTCGGGTCATCGCTCGCCACGATCGGGTTGACGATCCCCGCGGTCGGCATCGCCACCTACCTGCTGGGCAAGGAGCTTGTCCTCGGGCTCAGCGCCCAGAGCACGGTGCTGTTGTTCTTGACCTTCCTCTTGAGCATGCTGACCTTCGGCACTGGCCGCACCAACATCCTGTTCGGCGTGGTGCATCTGGTGGTATTTGCCGTGTTCTTGTTCTTGGCATTCCTGCCATAGGGAGACAACGACGATGCTTGCCGCGAAATCCGATGTCCAGGTCGACACCCCCGAGGTCCGTGTCACGGAATGGCGGCTGGCGCCGGGCAGTGCGACCGGGCCTCACGTCCATGAGATGGACTATGTGATCGTGCCCGTGACCGCCGGCGAGATGACCATCGTGGCGCCCAGTGGCGAGCGTTCGAAGGCCGAGCTCCGCGTAGGCAAGTCGTATTTCCGCAAGGCGGGGGTGGAGCACGATGTGCTTAATGAAACCTCTACGGAGATCGTCTTCCTCGAGATTGAACTCAAACCGTAAGCATCCGTGATCGCCGGAACCGGCCGGTTGCCATTGATCCGACGCAGTTGATCCCTCAATGTGCCTCAAAGTTCCCGCATCTAACGCCGCGGCGGGGAGTGGTTGGCAATGCTGAAATACCTGACGAAATTTGTCGTCGATATCTTTCCCTCGGTGGCTGCGACGGTCATCGGGGCCTACATCGTTAACCACTACATCGTAGCCAAGCCGGAGGCACCGGCCGCGGCCGCTGTTTCGACCGCCCAGCCGAAGGCGGCCGTCGCGAGCAAACCCGTCGAAAAGCCTGCCGAGGTCTCCAATCTCCCCGAAGCTGGCGTGAAGGCCAAGGGCATGTCCGAGCGCACGTTGATGGAGCGCACGGCGTCCGAGAAGGCCACGGTGACCGAGAAGCCGGCTGAGAAGGCGACCGAGAACAAACCCGCCGCCGAAGCGCCCGCCGAGACTGCAAGCATTCCGCCCGCCGAGCCCCGTCGCCATCAGCCCGCACCCCGTGAAAAGACCGTCGCCAAGGTGACGCCGGCACCGGTGCAGCAGCCTGCTACCGTGCCCGCCGCTGCACCCGCCTCGCCGCCAGCCGAAGCTGCGGCTGTACCGGACGAGCATCGTGACGCCAACGACCTTGCGCGCGCCGCGATCGAGCGGTTGCGCGGCACCGCCGAGGCCGGCTCTCGTTCGCCGGAGGCGGCACGTGCACCGGAAGCGCCTCGCGTCGCGACTGCGCCATCAGTGGTGCGGCCGTTGCCGCCGCCGATCATGGTCTCGACGCCGCCGAGCGAGACCTTCGGCCAGACCTCTCAGCCGCGTCCGCCTTATGCCGCAAGCGCGGCTGACGATCCGAACCGTCCGACGCCGCCGGCGGACATTCCGGCCTCACGTCCGCCGCTGGATCTGCGCGCCGACGCAGCAGGGGCGGAGCCGGCCAAGGAGCGCCCGACGATCGGCGACGACATGCTGTCATCGATGAAATCGGTATTCCACGCCGTCCTGCCGAAATAGCTGAGTACGATCGCGCAGGCTGGATATAGCCGGCGTGATCTCGCTGTCTCCACAAACACGCTGTCGTCCTCGCGAAAGCGGGGACGCATAACCACACGGAGTTGTTGTGGCGCGAGCAAGTGCTTGCAGCTTCACACATCACCAAACCCTGTGGCTATGGGTCCCGGGTCGCGCGGAGCCTGTCATCGGGCGCGCGTTCGCGCGACCCGTTGGCTTGCCCGGGACGACGGCGAGGAGAGTGCGTCTATCTTAACCGCCGGTGCGCGCGAGGCCGCTGCGCGCGGTCTCGTCTCGAGGCCGCAATGCTATCGCTCGGCTGTACGAAATCGCTGCCTTGCCTTTGTCGCCGAGCCTCTCATAGGCCTCGCCGCGCACCGTCCAAGCCTGGGCGCTGTTCGGATCGGCCTGCACTGCTTCGTCAAGATCGGCGGCCGCTTCCTTGGCCTTGTTGAGAGCGAGATAGCTGCTCGCGCGCGCCAGCAACGGGCCGACGCTCTGTGGCGCCAGGCCGCTGGCCGCGGTGAAATCCTCGATCGCCTGCTGGTGCTGGTTCTGGCCCTGATAGATCAGGCCGCGGCCATAGAGCGCCTGTGTGTTGTAGGGATCGACCGCGAGCGCCTGTTCGAATTCGGCGAGTGCCTGTTCGGTCTTGAAGGACCGCGCGAACTCCTGGCCACGCGCCGCGTGCTCCTTGGCGTCGCTGACGTTCTGCGCACTGACGCTGCCGGTCGGCTTGTCGGTGGCGGCCTGCTTGGGTTTGTCGTTGCCGGGCCCCAATGATCCCAGATCGAACGAGCAGCCGCCCAAGGGGAGACCAAGGGGGATGCCAAGTGCAACGGCCAGCAGGATGGCAGGCCGTGCCATCAGGCGCGGGAGAGGCAAAATTCCAGAACGGGTGCGGGATGCCGGAAACACCATCAACGGAACTGCTCGCGTAATGGAAATGCTCGCGTCTGCAATTCCGTATTGGTAGCCGGCCGCGGTGCAAAATGCACCGACCAAAAAGCAAAACGCGGACCCCTCAGGCCCGCGTTCTCATTTCTGACCTTTATAAAAAAGGTGCGATCAGCGCGGACCGCGGCCAGCGCCCGGGCCGCCACGTCCACCGGCGCCACGGTCACCACCCGCGCCGGCGCCGAACACCGGCTTCGGCTTCATCGGCAACAGGCCTTCGCGCTGCAGCTTCTTGCGCGCCAACTTGCGGGCGCGGCGCACGGCTTCGGCCTTCTCGCGGGCCTTCTTCTCGGAAGGCTTCTCATAGTGGCCGCGGAGCTTCATCTCGCGGAAAATGCCCTCGCGCTGCATCTTCTTTTTGAGCGCCTTCAGGGCTTGATCGACATTGTTATCGCGGACGAGAACCTGCACGCGGCATCCTCTTTTCGATTGATCGGTTCGGAAATCTGGAAAAGCCAAGGTCGGCGAAAAGGCCAGACCTTCAGCCCTAGGGGCGCGCATGTAGCAGACAAAATCGCAAATGTCCACCGGTGAAGCGGGAGCAACGGCCAAGTAAAGCCACGAAATAGGGCGAAATTGCCACCTAGTGGCCTTGATTGGGGTGATTCGGCGCCAAATGCTTGGCCGCTACCGCAGCTTTTGCTGGCTCCGGGAAACAAAATAATAGGAGAATTGCTATGGAGACACAAAAATACGCCGCCGAGGCGATCGGCACGTTCTGGCTCACATTTACGGGATGCGGCAGCGCCGTGATCGCCGCTGGCTTTCCGCAAGTCGGAATCGGCCTGGTCGGCGTGTCGCTGGCGTTCGGATTGAGCGTCGTCACCATGGCCTATGCGATCGGCCACGTGTCCGGCTGCCACCTCAATCCGGCCGTCACCGTCGGTCTCGCTGCCGGCGGACGTTTTCCCGTTGGCCAGATCCTGCCCTATGTGATCGCTCAGGTGATCGGTGCGGTCGTTGCTGCGGGAGTGCTCTATCTGATCGCGAGCGGCGCGCCCGGCTTCGACCTCGCCAAGGGCTTTGCCTCCAACGGCTATGACGCGCATTCGCCTGGGCAGTACAGCCTGTTGTCCGGCTTCATCACCGAGGTGGTGATGACGATGATGTTCCTGTTCATCATCATGGGCGCGACCCATGGCAGGGCGCCTGCGGGCTTTGCGCCGCTCGCGATCGGGCTCGCGTTGACGCTGATCCATCTGGTCAGCATTCCCGTCACCAACACCTCGGTGAATCCGGCGCGCAGCACCGGGCCGGCATTGTTCGTTGGTGGATGGGCGCTGGCGCAGCTCTGGCTGTTCTGGGTGGCGCCGTTGATCGGCGGCGCGCTCGGCGGGGTGCTCTATCGCTGGCTCAGCGAAGAGCCGACCGGAGTCGTCGAGGGCGTACGACAGGCTTGATCAGTTTCTAATTTAAGACTTTGCCGGCGGGCTACTGTTTGTGGCCTGCCGGCGCTACTTCGGTGGTGCCACTTCAGTGACATGGCCCATCTTGCGGCCGGGCCGCGGCGGGCCCTTGCCGTAGAGATGCACGGTTGCGCCGGGCACTGTCAGCCATTCCTCATAGCTCAGGATGTCGTCGCCGATCAGGTTGGTCATGGTCACCGCGCCATGGCGGATCGGTTTGCCGAGCGGCCAGCCGGCGATGGCGCGGATGTGCTGCTCGAATTGCGAGATCGAGGCGCCGTCGAGGGTCCAGTGTCCGGAATTGTGAACCCGCGGCGCGATCTCGTTGACCAGCACGGCCGGCCCGTCCTTGCCCGCGACCACGAACATTTCGACCCCGAGTACGCCGACATAGTTCAGCGCATGCGCGATTCTTTCCGCAACCGATCGCGCCTGCACGGCGAGCTCGGCCGGGATCGCCGCCGGCGCGCGCGAGATCTTCAGGATGTGATCGCGGTGCTCGTTCTCGGTGACGTCGAAACATTCGACGTGGCCGTCCGCGGAGCGCGCGGCGATCACGGAGATTTCGCGCTCGAATGGCACGAAGGCTTCGAGAATGGCGGATTTGGTGCCGAGGTCTTCCCAGAGCTGGTCGATGTCGTCGCCCTCGCGGATCATCGCCTGGCCCTTGCCGTCATAGCCGAAGCGGCGCGTCTTGATGACGGCGGGAAGGCCGATGCGCGCGATGCCGGCGCGCAGCGTTTCGACCGAGGACACATCGGCATAGTGGGCGGTGCCGATGCCGAGCCTGGTGATGAAATCCTTTTCGATCAGCCGGTCCTGGGTGGTCTCGAGGATCTTCTGCGACGGCAGCACCGGGCGGCGCGCCGCCAGCACCAAGGCGGTCGCGGACGGCACGTTCTCGAATTCATAGGTGATGACGTCGACGTCATTGGCGAACAGTTCGAGCGCCTCGACATCGGCAAATTCCGCGCAGGTCGCGTGCTGCACCACGTCGAAGGCGGGCGAATCCGGATCCGGCGAGAACACCTGGCATTTGAGGCCGAGCCGCGCCGCGGCCATCGCCAGCATCCGGCCCAATTGCCCGCCGCCGAGAATTCCGATGGTATCACCCGGCTTCAGCTTCACTGTTGTCGAAGCCGTCACGCCGATACCTCCGGATGCTCCTTGACGGCATCGGTCTGTTGCTTGCGCCAGGCGGCCAGGCGCGTCGCCAGCGCCGGATCGTTCAGCGCCAGCACGCTCGCTGCGAGCAGCGCCGCGTTGATGGCACCCGATTTTCCGATCGCCAGCGTGCCGACCGGGATACCGGCCGGCATCTGCACGATCGAATACAGCGAATCGACGCCCGACAGCGCCTTCGATTCGACGGGAACCCCGAACACTGGAAGTTCCGTCAGGGCAGCCGTCATGCCGGGCAGATGCGCGGCACCGCCGGCGCCGGCAATAATGACCTTGAAACCGGCCGCTTTCGCCCCCTTGGCGAACGCGTACAGCCGGTCCGGGGTACGGTGGGCGGAAATGATCCGCGCCTCAAACGCGAGCCCGAGGGCAGTGAGCGTTTCGGCGGCGTGGCCCATGGTCTCCCAGTCCGACTGGCTTCCCATGATAATGGCTATTGCGGCGGGCATATCGTCAATTCTGATCGGGAATCCAGAAGCATGGGCCGGATTATAGGAGCGGCCCGTCACTGATCCAAGGCGTGGCAAGGAATCCGGAATGGACTATCCTGTCTTGGTGAATGCGGGCAAGCCTCATCAGCGGGCCTCAACAAGGATGCTTATGAAAAAGAAGAAGAGGGCGGCCGCATCCGGGGCCGCGAAAAGACAAAGCGCGGCTGCGCGCAAGGTTGCGCCGCGCCGCGTCCAAGCCGCAACCACCCAAGCCGCGCCTGCCCAAGCCGCCCCCGCCAAAGTCACCCCTGTCCAGGTGCCATCGGCTGCATTGACCGAGGCCAAGGCGACAATTCGCCGCCTCAAGGCGGAACTGGCCGCGGCGGAAGCGCAGATCGCGGAACTGCAGGCATCCGCGGAGACCGACTTCCTGCTGGACATCCTCAATCGGCGCGGCTTCGAGCGCGAGCTGAACCGCTCGATCGCCTATATCAAGCGCTATCACGCCAGCGGCGCGCTGGTCATGCTCGACGTCGATCGACTGAAGCCGATCAATGACACCTATGGCCATGCCGCCGGCGATGCGGTGCTGAAGGCGATCGTAAAAACGGTAACGAAGCAGGTGCGTGCATCGGACGTGGTCGGACGGCTCGGCGGCGACGAGTTCGCGGTGCTGCTGTGGAACCTGACCGAGACCGACGCCAAGGCCAAGGCTGCGGCGCTGGAGCAATCGATCGATCGCCTTACCTTCGATTTCGGTGGCCGCAGCGTCAGCGCGGGCGCCTCCGCCGGCGTTGCGATCCTCGGTCCGCACTCCGTGGCGAGCCGCGCGCTGGAAGAGGCTGATAGCGCGATGTATGTGCGCAAGGCGCAGCGGCGGCATGAAGTGGTGGGTTGATGGCAAGCGGCTTCACAGGCCGAGATCGTCCGGCAGGTTGCCGAATTTCCGCAGCAGGTGCGCATCGCCGAATTCGCCGATCATGGGATCGCCGGTGCGGCTGAAGGCGACCGCGCCGATGCTGCCCGGCATCCGCGACATCATCTCGGCGCGCCGCAACGCGGTCGCGGCGCTCTGACACTCCTCGGCATTGCCCGCGACCAATTCACCGCTGTCGTCCCGCACGAAAGGCAGCGCAACGTAATAGGTGATATCGGCCATGGCGTGCTCCTTTTACCTACGCGGCGTCGTTCTTTGCCTGCGCGAAACAGGTCGCGAGCGCGTCCTGTAATTCCGCGACCTCAGTCTCGAGGAATTCGTTGGCCATGATCAGCGCCTTGATGGTGCTGCGCAGATTGCCGTCGCACATCGCGATCGCCTGGTCGCAAGCCACTTCGTAGCGGTTGTTGTCGGAGAACACTGACGGCATGGGCATGGCGATGATCCTTCCGGTTCTGGCTGGCGGCAGCGGTAATGTTCTTATTTTGTTCTAGAGGAGTCAAGAGGGCGGAAGCGCCTTACGGGCGGCTTGTGACCGATCGCGCCAAGCGCCTGTGGATGTCTGCCTGTGGATGTCGGGGACAGCTAGTCAACATGCGCTGACAGCAAAGCCAGGCGCAAATTCTCTCGTCTCGTCATTCCGAGGCACGCAAAGCGCGAGCCCGGAATCCGTTTTACCACTTGCACGCGCGGTCCGATGGATTTCGGGTTCGATGCGGAGCCTATCATCGGGCCGCGCTTCGCGCGGACCCATTGGTATCGCCCCGGAATGACGGCGCGTCACGCGATGATGTCGGGCGTGATCTGATCCTCGATGAAGGCGATGCGATCGCGCAAGTGCAGCTTGCGCTTCTTGAGTCGCTGCACCATCAGCAGATCCGGTGCCGGCGACTGATGCAGCGCGTCGATGGCTGCATCGAGATCGCGGTGCTCCTGCTGCAGCCGTGCAAGCTCTGCGTGGAGTTCGCGCTCATCTTCGTCGGTCATGGCTGTGTACTAAAAAGTAGGCACGGTGAAGTTGTGGCCGGATCGCTCGGTATCCGCGTGCCGAAATATCCTCCCTCCACGCTCGCCGCGCAAGTTAAGACGGTTCCATACGCACGTTCTGTTACAGATAAATTCGAAAATGTCGCAGCGCTGATTCGCAATCTCCGTCGACAGATAATCTGGCTGGTGTACACTTTGGTGTCCTGATCGAAATTGAGGTTAACCTGCCGAGGAGATTTCGTAATGGCGATACAGGCGCATCTGGTTGAACTGGAACGCAAGCACAAAATTCTCGAAAGCGAACTACACGAAGCGCTCCTGCACCTCTCTACAGACGACCTGCAAATCACCGAACTCAAGCGCCGCAAGTTGATGGTCAAGGACGAGATCGAACGGTTGAAACAATCCGTCGACGAGACATTCCACTAGCCAGTCCCCCGCTAACATATCGCAACGTACACCACTTCAGGCCGGATGGGCGCCGAAGCGCTCATCCGTGGTCGATGTTGCGACTGCTCACACGAACTCACCGACGTAATCGGCGATCGCGAGCGACGACGTCAACCCGGGCGATTCGATACCAAACAGATTGATCAATCCAGTGACGCCGTGATCGCGCGGCCCCTGGATCAGGAAATCCTGCGTCGCCACGGCCGGCGGAACGATCTTCGGTCGGATTCCGGAATAGCTTGGCATCAGTGCCCCGTCCGGCAGCCCGGGCCAATATTTGCGGATTGCCGGATAGAAGCGGTCCGCGCGCGCGGGATCGACGGCGTAATCGATGCTCTCCACCCATTCCACATCCGGGCCGAAGCGGGCCTGCCCTGCCATGTCCAGGGTGAGGTGCACGCCGAGCCCGCCGGGCTCGGGCACCGGGTAGATCAGCCGCGAGAACGGCGCCCGCGCGCTGCAACTGAAATAGTTTCCCTTGGCGAGATAGGCGCATGGGATCAATTCGAGCGGCATACCCTCGATGCCGCGCGCGACCGCCGGCGCCCCGAGGCCTGCGGCATTGACGAGCAGGTCGCATTCCAGCGTCATCGGCGCTTCGCCACCGGCCTCGATCTCGATCCGGCCGGCCGCCGCCTTGGCGCGGAGCAGCGGGGTATGGAAGGCGAATGCGGCGCCGGCGGCCTCCGCATCGCCCCTGAGCGCCAGCATATAGGCGTGGCTGTCGATGATCCCGGTGGACGGCGACAGCAGTGCGGCGTCGCAGTTCAACGCTGGCTCCATCGCGCGGGCGGATTCGCCCGAAAGCAGCTCCATGTCGCGCACGCCATTGGCCTCGGCATGGGCGCGGATCGATTGCAGCTTTTCGGTCTCTTTCGGCGTGGTCGCGACGATCAGCTTGCCGCAATTGCGATAGGGGACGCCGTGCTCCTTGCAATAATGGTAAAGCGCGTGCTTGCCGCTGACGCACATCCGCGCCATCAGGCTGCCGGCACGGTAGTAGATGCCGGCATGGATCACCTCGCTGTTACGCGAGGAGGTCACGGTGCCGATCCCCTCGGCGGCTTCCAGCACGATCACTTCGCGCCCTGCTTGTGCGAGGCGGCGTGCGACGGCGAGCCCGATCACACCCGCTCCGATGACGACGCAATCAACTCTGTCCATGGATCCTTCAAGCCCGGAAATCGGCGCGAATAGGGTTCTGCTTGTTGTTGTCCATCTGCGCCTTGGTAGCAACGCCCCGGATTGCCTCGAAATAGGCTTCGTGGCGCACCGGCATTAGTGCGGCATTAATCATGTCAGGGCAATTGCCCTAAATTAAGTCACATTTTCCGGTTGCATCGCGCGGCGTTTACCCGATCCAAACTGCCAAGGCCAGAGACTGTAATGCGGAAATCCGCAAGGTGACGGAATGGCTGGCAAGAAAGCGCAGGGAAGCGGGAGGAATCTGATTCCGGCGCCGGCCGTCGTCTGCCTTGTCGTGGCCATTGCGTCGGCTGCATTGGCTCTCGCAGCGTCAGCCGGCCTGGTCCCATCGAGCGATATCGGTTCGCTCGGGCCGAACCTGGTCTGGGAGCTTTTGATCGGCGGCATCGTCGTCGCCTCCTTCGTGGGCGCGATCACGCTCTCGGTGCTTTCGGCGCTGCGAAGGGTGCAGCGCATACAACTCCGGCGCAATGCCTTCGTCAGCTCCGCCCTCAACCATCTGAACCAGGGCGTGGTGATGACCGATGCGCAAAAGCGGATCGTGTTCTGCAACGACCGCTATCTCGAGATCTATGGCCTGTCGCGCTCCGACATACCGCGCAACATGACCGGGCCCGAACTGTTGGCAATGCGCCACCGGCGCGGCTTGATGGATGTCACGCCTGCGGAGTTCTATATCCGGGCCGCCAACCCCGAGGGGATGGTGACGGAATTGCCCAACGGCAAATCGGTCGTGGTCCGACATTTCGGGCTGCCCAATGGCGGATCGATCGCGACGCATGAGGACTGCACCGACCAGCGGCAACTGTCGCGCAAGCTCGCATCCACCACCCAGTTCCTGGAATCGGTGCTCGACAACGTGCCGGTCTGCGTGGCCGCGAAGAACATCGAGGACGGCCGCTACATCTTCGCCAACCGCGCCTTCGAGCGGTTCTCGCGCTTCTCGCGCGATCGCATCGTCGGCAAGCGCGCCGACGAGATCTTTAGTCCCGAGAGCGCCGCGAGCATCGCGGCCGCCGACAAGGCGGCGCTTCAAGCTCCAGAAGGCTCCTTCCGCAACGAGTTCTGGGTCGAGCGTGGCCCGGAGCGGCGCATCCTCGCTTCCAACCGCGTGATCGCGCGCAACGAGAAGGGCGAGCCGGAATTCCTGATCGCGCTGTTCGATGATGTCACCGACCGCCGTTCGCTGTCGCGGGAATTGGAGAACGCCAAGAAGTTTCTCGAACTCGTGGTCGACAACATTCCGGTCTCGCTGATCGTCGAGCGCGTCAGCGACGGCCGATATTTGCTCGCCAACCGCTCGGCTGAGACGATCCTCAACCGCCGGCGCGAGGATGCCACCGGCCTGACGGCGACGGACATCTTCAATCCGCGCGAGGCCAAGCTGATCATCGCGCGCGACGAGGCTGCGATCAAGAAACGCGGCCTGCTCACCGAGGAGCATCCGATCTCGACCAAGGACGGCTTGCGACTGTTCCTGACCCGCCGCATGACCGTGCTCGACGAGCGCGGCGAGCCGCAATACCTGATCAAGACGCATGAGGATGTCACGGATCGGCGGCAGACCGAATCCCGCATGGCCCATATGGCCTATCACGACGGTTTGACCGATTTGCCGAACCGCGCCGCTTTCCTGCAGGCGCTGGCGCAGATGATCGAGGCCTGTGGCGGCACCGACGAGGAATTTGCCGTGCTTTGCGTCGACCTCGACGGCCTGAAAGAGATCAATGACGTGTTTGGCCATGCGATCGGCGACAAATTGCTGATCGAGGTGGCCCGGCGCCTGCAGACCTCGGCGCGCGGCGGCGTGGTGGCGCGCCTCTCGGGCGATGAGTTCGGCCTGATCATCGACGGTAAGCAGCCGGCCGCCGGCATCGTCCTGGCCGAGCAGGTGGCGGAGGCGCTCGCCCAGGAATTCGTAATCGACGGCAAATCGGTCCGCACCGGCGTCACCGCGGGCATCTCGGTATTCCCGCACAACGGCGCGGATGCCGCCTCGCTGCTCGCCAATGCCGGCGCGGCGCTGTTCCGCGCGAAGGCGAAATCGCGGGGCACGATCTCGATCTACGAGCCGGAAATGGATCAGCAGATCCGCGACCGGCGCGTGCTGCATCAGGATCTCTCCGCCGCGATCCGGAACGGCGAATTATCGCTCTACTACCAGCCGCTGGCCGCGGCCGGCGCAACGGTGGACGAGAGCAGGGTGATCGGTTTCGAGGCCCTGGCGCGCTGGCAGCATCCAGTGCGCGGCTTCGTTTCGCCCGCGGATTTCATTCCGCTGGCGGAAGAAGGCGGCCTGATCGTCGAGATGGGCGAATGGATCCTGCGCGAGGCCTGCCGCGAAGCAGCCTCCTGGAAGCAACAGCTGCAGATCGCGGTCAACCTCTCGCCGGCGCAGTTCATGCACGGCGATCTGGTCGGCCTCGTGCATTCGATCCTGCTCGAAACCGGGTTGCGGCCGGACAGGCTCGAGCTCGAAATCACCGAGGGCGTGCTGATCGAGGATTTCGATCGCGGCCTGGCGCTGCTCAGGCGGCTGAAGGCGCTCGGCGTGCGCATCTCGATGGACGATTTCGGCAGCGGCTATTCCTCGCTGAGCTACCTGCAGGCGTTTCCCTTCGACAAGATCAAGATAGACCGCGCCTTCGTCATCAATCTCGGCCGCAACCCCCAATCGGCGGCGATCGTCCGCGCTGTCATCGATCTCGGCCACGGCCTGCACATGTCGATCGTCGCCGAGGGCGTGGAAACCGAGGAGCAGCTGGACTTCCTGGCAAAGGAGGGTTGCGACGCGGTCCAGGGTTACCTGATCGGCAAGCCGGCGCCGGTCGGCCAGTACGCGGCATCGGTCGGTGACGGCCGCAATGTCGTGGAGCTCGTGCGCAAGACCGGTAGTCTTGGTTAGACGCGCTTCACTCGAGCGTGCATCTCGTTCACGTGAGCACGCTATGACCTTTCGGCATGGTGCGTGTGTCGTCGCGGCCCGCTTAGTCCGGTCTTAACCATCGCGCTTCTTTTACTTTTTCGCCCGAGACCTTCCGCTGTAGTCTTGCAATTGATCAGTGCGGAGGATGCCGTGGATCAGCGGGATTGGAGCCGCGTCGAGCAGGAACTCGGCGAATTGGTGCCAAAGGCGAACGCGTCCTTGGGCCAGCAGCCTGCGCCAGCGCAGCTCAGTTTGGCAAATAAGACTCTGGCATCGGGCGAGAACTCGACGGAGGCAATCCTCGAGCAGATCGCTCAGGCCCTCGAAGCCGACGGAATCGTCAGCAGAAAAAGCCCCTGAGCATCGACTTCCGATCCCATCCGGCGTGTGTGAGCGAACGGACGGCCCAATGCGCCTTGGCAAAGTTCAAGCTTACGCAGTGCCGCGTCGTGGAATGAAGCGACGCCGGCAAGCCGACACCGACTTTCAAAAATGACCAAACGGACGTTCGTAAACGTTCGCTTCTGACGTGCCTCTGCGCCAATCTGTCCCGTCTTTCGCCCCTGGCCGAGGTCGGACGATGCGATACCCTGATGAAAAATTCAGGGAGGGAGCCATGTCAGCGAAACTTGATCGCCGTCATTTCATTGCTGCGGGTACGACAGCGGCAGCGATGCCGTTCCTCTTGCGCAGGGCCGCGGCGCAGGAAGCGTGGCCGTCGCGGCAAATCCGTATGATCTGCAGCTATCCGGCCGGCGGCCAGACCGACCTGCTCGCGCGCGCCTTCGGCGAATTCATCTCCAGGCAGGTGGGAAAGACTGTCGTCATAGAGAACAGAGCGGGGGCCTCGGGCTCGATAGGCGCCGCGGAAGTCGCGCGCGCGGAGCCGGATGGCCACACGATCCTGTGCTCCATCTCGACCACCTATGTGATGAACAGGGTGATGATGAAGAACCCCGGCTACGACATGGACAAGGATCTGACGCTCGTCAGCATCATCCCGGGCGCTGGGCTGCTGCTGGTCGCGAGCCCGAAGGCCGGCGTCAAGACGTTGGACGAATTCGTCGCTTTCGCGCGCAAGAGCGGCAAGGTGAACTTCGGCACCTATAGCGCGGGCTCGGCCCCGCACATGACGATCAATGAGCTCAACAAGCAATATGGTCTCAACATCGAACCGATCCATTACCGTGGCGAAGCGCCAATGTGGACGGGGCTGGCGGAAGGCACGCTCGATGTCGCGATGGGCAGCTACACGGCTGCGCAAACCGTCCTGCAGAGTAATCGCGGCATTGTGTTCGCGGTGCATTCGAAGAAGGTCGACGCGATCCCGAACATCAAGACTTTACCTGAGCAAGGCGCGACAGCGAAATTCTTCACCGTGAGCGGCTTCACGGGCTGGGCGTTGCCGAAGGCGACGCCGCAGCCGATCGTCGACCGGTTGGCGGAACTCTGCGTGGCAGCCAATAACGATCCGAAAGTGAAGGAAGTTCTCAGCACCTTCGTGCTCGAACCGGCGCTCGGCTTTAGGGAAAGCAACGCTTTGTATCAGAGGGAATTGCCGGTCTGGATGGAGAGCGCGCAAGCGCTCGGCTTGGAACCATCCTAGACAATCTGGAGATACTAGCTGAGCGCCCTGCTTCGACCTGCCTGCTGCGACCAAGCTTCGTCGCGGCGGGATGGCCGCCGGTGCAGGCGGTCGGCGATCAGCTTTGTCGCTCTCTCGCCGCGCCCCGCGCGAAGACAGGCGACGATGAATGTGTCCTCCCAAAGCTCGCGCTGGGCGTGGCTGCCGCCGATCCGCACCAGTTCCGGCATCAACGGCTCGAGGATGCGCACGGCGCCCTCGTTGTCGCCCGAGGCAAATGCCTGGATACCGCGGCAAAGTCCGATCGCGGAAGCGCCGGGCGCCAGCTTGCCCTCGGCGTGCCGCGCCTCCATTTCGGCAAGCCGCGGCTCCAGAGCGCCGCCGTTGCTCGCCGCGGCAGCCAATGCGTGATGGACATCGGCAAAATGCGCCCCGGCTTTCGGGAAGAATTTCTCGCCGTAGGCGGCGACTCCCTGCCAATGCAAGTCAAGCCCGGTCCTTCCCGCCAGCGAGACCCGCCACAGCAATGAGGTGGTATCGGTCAGAATGTTCAGCGGCGGATAGGGCCGCCCCTGCGGTCTGATATGCCGCTCGTAGATGTCGAGCGCGCCGTCAGTGTCACCATCCTCGAGCGCGATCAGTGCCAGGTGCCAGGCAAGATGTCCCTGCAAGAAGCTCACGCGGTCGTGTGCCGGCAGCCAGCCGGACAGGAAGGTGCGGCCTTCCTTGGGATCACCCTGCTCGAACAGCGCATGCGACAGAGCGTGGGCCGCGCTGGCATTTGCGGGCTTCATCCAATAGGCCCGCTCGGTGGTATCGCGGCCGGTGACGACATCGCCCGCCTCGGTTCGCGACCAGCCGAGATAAGTGAGGAACCACCAGTCCTCGCCATAATCGGCGGCGTAGCGCTCGCAGATCGAAAGGCGCGCCGCGTCGTGATCGGGGCGTCCTGAGAAAGCGTAGAGGCCGAAGGCGCCGAGCAGCAGCGACAGGATCAGCGCGTCGCGCGGAAATTCCGTCAGGTGCTGTTCGGCCACTTGCAATGCGTGCCTGGTCTGGCTTTCAACCACCGAGGCTACGATCTCGACATGCTGCTGCTCGCGCCGACTCGCGGAGGCGGCCAATTGCCGGGCTTTTGCCGCCTTGTCGCGGGCCGCCGCGCCTTCCATGTTGATCTGATGGACGCGGGCGCGCGCCACATGGGCCAGCGCGAAATCGGGATCCTCGGCGATGGCCGCATCAAAGGCCGCATCCGCGCCATGCCAGGCCGCAAGGATACAGTCGACGCCATCGCGGTAGAGCGCCGCGGCGCGATCGGAAGCGGTCGTCAGCGGCAGGTCGTAGCGGTCCCGGTTCATCATTCGTCCTCCTGACGTGAAGGCGAAATCTAGCAGAGACGCCCGTGACAACAATATTGCGGAAGACGCTGCGTGAGGCGGTTGAGCCAGTGGCGATCCGCCGCTAGCTTGCGGTCACGATCGGGCTAAAAGGGAATCATGGCTGAGGAACTGGCGAAGACCGCAAATAATTCGACCACGGAAAAAACTGCGCCGCGGAGGGCGACCGACATGCCGCTGCTGCGCATCGAGGGCGTGACGAAAAGGTTCGGTAACTTCACCGCGGTCAACGAGCTCTCACTCGATATCCGCGCCGGTGAATTCTTCGCCCTGCTTGGCCCGAGCGGGTGCGGCAAAACCACGCTGTTGCGCATGCTGGCGGGATTCGAGACACCGGAGGAGGGACGCATCCTGCTTGCTGGTCGCGACATCGCGCAGGTGATGCCGCATGAGCGGCCCGTCAATATGATGTTCCAGAACTATGCGCTGTTTCCGCATCTCTCGGTGCGTGACAACATCGCATTCGGCCTGCGGCGCGCCGGCATGGCGCGCGGCGAGATCGCCGCCCGCGTCGCCGAGATGGTGGCGCTCGTCAAGCTCGAGGGGATGGAGAAACGCAAGCCCGACCAGCTTTCCGGCGGCCAGCGGCAGCGCGTGGCCTTGGCGCGCTCGCTGGCACGCCGGCCGCAGATGCTGCTGCTCGATGAGCCCTTGGCCGCGCTCGACAAAAAACTGCGCGAGAGCACGCAGGCAGAATTGATGGAATTGCAGCGCCGCCTTGGCATGACCTTCATCATCGTCACCCACGACCAGGAAGAGGCGATGACGATGGCCAGCCGGATCGGTGTGATGGACGCCGGCCGCCTGGCGCAGGTCGCAACCCCGCGCGACCTCTATGAGGCGCCGGCCTCGCGCTGGGTCGCCGAGTTCGTCGGCGACGTCAATCTGTTCGAGGGGCAGGTCATCTCGCGCGAGCAGGGCAGGCTGAAGGTCACGACGCGTGAAGCAGGGATCATCACGGTGGCCGAACCGCGCCAATCGGTGATGAAAGAGATCGTGACCGTCGCGATCCGGCCCGAGAAGATCAAATTATCGCGGCGTGGACTGGCGTCCGGTGCCGACGCGTTGCAAGCAATCAATCGCTTCGAGGGCGAGGTCGCGGAGATCAATTACCTCGGCGGCCTCACCGCTTACAGGATCAGGCTCGACAATGGTGCGGTGGTACGCTCGGTGATGGCCAATACCGCGCGGCTTGACGCGGATGGCTATGGTTCGAGCGAGCGCGTGGCTGTCTGGTTCACGCCCGACGATGGGGTGGTGCTCGAGCAATGAGCACGCGCCGTATCTTTGCCCGTCCGGCGCGCTATGCCGCCATCGCGCCCTATCTCTGGATGGCGCTGTTTTTCCTGGTGCCGTTCGGCTTTGTGCTGAAGATCAGCCTGTCGCAGACCGCGATTGCGCAGCCGCCTTATACGCCGGTGTTCGACCTCGGCGAGGGATGGGCGGCGTTCAAGGCCGCGTTCGAGCAGTTGTCGCTGGAAAATTTCCGGCTGCTGCTCTCGGACAATCTCTACATCCTGTCCTATCTGCGCAGCCTCGTCGTCGCCGCGACGTCGACGCTGATCCTGCTCGTGATCGGTTATCCCATCGCCTACGGCATGGCGCGGCTGCCGCAGCGCTGGCAGGGCATCGCGATGACCCTTGTCATCGTGCCGTTCTGGACCTCGTTCCTGATCCGCATCTATGCCTGGATCAACATCCTGCAGCATGACGGCTTGCTCAACCGGATCTTGCTCGCATTGCATCTGGTGCCCGGGCCTGTTGTCTGGTTGTCGACTGACACCGCGATGTATATCGGCATCGTCTATTCCTATCTGCCGTTCATGATCCTGCCGCTCTACGCCACGCTCGCGAAGATGGACCGCACGCTGCTGGAAGCCGCCGAAGATCTGGGCGCCTCGGCGCGGAAGGCCTTCTGGCTTGTGACGTTTCCGCTGTCATTGCCGGGCGTCTGGGCAGGGGTATTGCTCTGCTTCATACCGATTGTCGGCGAGTTCGTGATCCCCGATCTTCTGGCCGGCTCCAATTCGCTGATGATCGGCCAGACGCTCTGGCTCGAATTCTTCACCAATAAGGACTGGCCGGTGGCCTCGGCCGTCGCGATCGCGCTGTTGCTTCTCTTGGTGCCGCCCCTCGTGCTCTATGACCGGCTGCAGCGCCGGCAGGTCGAGGGCCGACGCTGATGGCGCGTACCGTGAATCGGCTTTCGCGCTTCAATATGACCGCGCTCGCGCTCGGGCTTGCGTTCCTTTATTTGCCGATCGTGATCCTCGTGATCTTTTCGTTCAATGCGTCGCGGCTGGTGAATGTGTGGGGCGGCTGGTCGCTGCGCTGGTACATCGAGTTCTTCAATGACCGCGCCATGCTGGAAGCCGCCTGGATGAGCCTGCGCGTGGCCGCCGTTTCCGCCACATTGGCGACGCTGCTCGGCACCCTCGCGGCCATAGGCCTGGCGCGCGGCGAGCGCTTTGCCGGCCGCGCGCTGTTCTCCGGCATGCTCTATTCGCCGCTGGTGATGCCGGAGGTGATCTCGGGCCTCTCGCTGCTCCTCTTGTTCGTCGCGTTGAACGCCGAGCGCGGCTTCTGGACGGTGACTATCGCGCATACCACGCTGACCATGTGCTTCGTCACCGTGGTGGTGCAGTCGCGCCTTGCTTCGCTCGACCGCAGCCTCGAGGAGGCCGCGATGGACCTCGGCTGCAATCCGGTGAAGGCGTTCCTGATGGTGACGCTGCCGCTGATCGTTCCCGCCATTGTCGCGGGCTGGATGCTCGCCTTCACGCTGTCGCTCGACGACGTCGTGATCGCAAGCTTCACCACCGGTCCCGGCTCGGCGACGCTGCCGATCCGGATTTATTCGGAGGTGCGACTCGGGGTGAAGCCGGAGATCAACGCGATCTGCACGCTGGTGATCGCATTGATCGCCGTCCTGATCGTGATCGCCTCGTTCGCTTCGAAATTGTCGAGCTCCCAGGGCGAGAGCGCCGCGCCGCTGTGAGCGGTCACGACTTCACCGCGCCCGCGGTGAGGCCGCCGACCATGTAGCGCCTGAAGGCATAGTAGATCGCCGCCGGTGGCAGCGCGTAGATGAAGCCGGTCGTCATCAACAGCTCCCACGGCGAATCGTCGGCGGCGAGGAAATTGCCGAGCGCAACGGGGAGCGTGATGTCGGTGTCCTTCGATAGCAGCAGGAACGCATAGAGATATTCGTTCCAGGCCAGCAGGATGGCGTACGTGCCGACTGCGACCAGTGAGGGCATCATCAGCGGCACGTAGACCAGGCGGAACAATTGCAGCGTGGTCGCGCCGTCCATGGTCGCGGCTTCGTCGAGCTCGACCGGCAGTTTGTCGGATGCTTGCTTCAACACCCAGATCGCGTAGGGCGAGGCGATGGTCACCATCGCCAGGATCAGCGACCAGTGAGTGTTGAGCAGTCCGTAATTGCCCATGGTGCGGTACATCGGCACGGCAAGGAATGCGGCCGGGATGAAATAGGTGAACAGCGCCAGGTTCATCACCGCGCGGCCGCCGGGCGTACGCAATCGCGAGATCGAGAACGCCGCTGATGTTGCGATGAACAGCGTCAGCGCGCCGGTCGCCAGCGCGATCACGGTCGAATTCCCGAACTGCACCCAGAAGTCTCGCAGGAAGTAATGCTGCTGGCGGAACACGATCTCGAAATTGTGCAGCGTCGGATGATCGGGCCAGAGCTTGCCGGAGAACGCATCCTCCTTCGGCGAGATCGCAAACAGGAACATGTGATAGATCGGCACCAACGTCCAGATCAGGACGGGGATGCCGATCAGGAGCAGCTTGGCCTCGGTGCCGATCTCGCGCAGGGTGGGCAGCTTCATCGCGATAACCGTTTCATCATGAAATAGACAAGCGGCAGCACCAGCGGCAGCGCGCAGACGATCGAGGCCATCGCTAGATTGAGCTGGTCGAGCCGGAGATAGCGGATGCCGAGCGTCGACAGCACATGGGTGAGGTCGGCCGGCCCGCCGCCGGTCAGGAGGTAGACGCTGTTGAAGTCGCCGAGCGTCCAGATCATCGAGAGCAGCGTGCAGGTGACGTAGAGCGTCCGCATCGACGGCCATGTAATGTAGCGGAATTTCTGCCAGAAGCTCGCGCCGTCGACGGCAGCGGCCTCGAACAGGTCGTTGGAGATGGCGAGCCGCCCGGTCATCAGGATCAGCGTCCAGAACGGCAGCGACTTCCAGATGTGGACGCCGATCGCCATGGTCAGCGCCACGGCCGGATCGTTGAGCCAGTTCGGGCCGTCATCGCCGGTCAGGCTGAAGATGATGTGATTGACCACGCCCCATTCGGGATTGAGCATGAAGCGCACCGACAGGATGGTCGGGATCGACGGCACCGCCCAGGGCAGGATGAACAGCACCGACAGCCACCTGATCCAGTGGCGCTGCTGGACGAAGAAGCCCGACAGGAACAGCGCGATCAGCATTTTGACGTTGATGCCGATGACGAGGAAGATCAGCGTGTTGACGGCGGCGCGCGCGAAGATCGGGTCGTGATAGAGCTCGACATAGCTTTGCGGATGGCGCGCGAGCCATAGCCCGTAACCGACGGGATAGAGCACAAAGGCCAGGAACACGAGCAGATAGGGCGCCAGCAGCACGATGCCCCAGACTTGCGGCGTCGACAGCCGCGCCGACAGCGGCGGGCGCGGGATTGCATGATCGGAAAGCGTGATCGCCATGTGTTACATCACGTCCTAGATCGCCGTGACAGGGAGGCCGGCCGCGTCGACCGCGGCCGGCCTTGTTGACGTCAGCCCGCGACCTGCTTGATGCGGGCGATCAGTTCGTCGACGGCCTTGTCCACCGGCACCTTCTCGCTGACGACGCGGTTCATGGCCTTGGCCCAGACGTTCTCGTTGTTCAGGATCGTGAACTTGTAGTTCTTGGTGAAGTCGAACGGCGTGGTGCCGCCGGTGAACTGGGTGTAGACCGCCTTGCGGTGCCGGTCGGCCTGCCAGAACGGGCTCTTCTGGCCGGCGACCGTGACCGGGAACCAGCGGCCGAGCGCACCCTCGACATAAGGCCCGAGGTTCTCCTCCTGCAGCAGGAATTTGACGAACTCCTTGCCCTCGGCCTTGTTCTTGGCCGCGGTGAAGATCACGCCGGTCTTGACGTCGGAGCGGTACTTGATCGGGTTGCCGTCCGGCTTGTTGGGGAAGGAGGCCGTGATGATGGTTTCCTCATACGCCTTCTTGCCGGCGGCGCGCTGCTCGGGCGTCAGCGCCTGGTTGTTGGAATCCTCGAACCATTTCGCCGCGATCGAGATCGTGAAGTTGTGGGTCATCACGATGGTCTTGTTGTGGAAGGCGACGTTGTTGTCCGGGTCCTTCCAGGTCGTGGAGGAGGGCGGCGTGCAGCCCTTGATGTAGGTGTCGGTGTAGTCCTTGAGCGCATGGATCAGCCCGTCGCGCACCTTGGGATCATCGACCAGGAGCTTGCCGTCGTCGTCGACCAGCTTGACGTCGTAGGCGTCCATGAAGGTGTAGAACGACTGGAACGAGTCGGTCGATTCCACGCCCATCGGCTGGCCGACGCCGTAGATGCGGTTGCCGGTTGCCTTGCGGATCGCCGGCTGCACCTTGTCGCACCAGAACGACCAGTAATCCGCCCATTTGGTCGGGATATCGCTCGGCTTGAAGCCGGCCTGCTGCAGCATGTCGCCCCAGATCTGGACGTGCATGCTCTGCTGTTTCAGCGGGAAGCCGTAATAGCCCTTCTTCTTGGTCTGGTCGTTATAGAGGTAGGCGGTCTCCAGCGTGTTGGGGGCGAAGGCCGATTTCATCGGCAGCAGGATGTCGGAGAGGTCCTCGAGCTTGCCTTCGAACGCCCATTTGCCGCCGGCCTGCACGTCATACGTATCGGAATAGGCGACGTCGGGCACGGTGCCGGAATCGAGCGCGGCCACCGTCTTCGGGATCATGTCCTGGATCGCGTATTGCGACAGCTCGACCTTGATGCCGGTTTTGGCTTCGAACTTCTTGATCGCCTCGAGGAGCGCGTCATCCTCGGATTTGTAGAAGCCCTTGCCCCACCAGACCGTGATCTTCTTCTCCTGCGCCAGTGCCGGCGCGGCCGCGTGGATCAGCCCGATGGCGGCGACCGCGAAAGAAAGCACAGCAATACCCAACTTGGATTTCACGTTGTTCTCCCTGTCTTAATGCCGGTTTTTTTAACCGGTTGGATAAAAGACTAGCGCATGGCCGCGGCCTGATCCAGATGGCGCGCGCGGTTCGCCTTTGAACCACGACGAAAGTCGAAAGGTTCAATTCGGCTTGGCGTTCTCGGCCGCCGTCGGCGCTCGCGTCGGGGATGCCGCGGCATCAGAGGGCTGCTGCCGCGGGCCGCCGGTGAAGCGCTCGATCACCGAGCGCACGGTGTCGCGGGTCTTGCGGTCCTTCACCGCATCGAGCAACTGCGACGATGCCGGCGAGCGGCGGATCAGGCTTTCCGGATCCGGGAAGACCAAAGGATCGTCCCACGGACCCTGCACCACGAACGGCAGGTCAAAACCGTTGCTGCCGCTCGGCGCGGAATTCAGGCTGGCGACGCCCTTCAGATCATATTCCCGCGACGGCACCGAGGCGGTGCCGGTCAGCGTGATCTTGGCCGCAGGTCCTTCGAGGCGGATGTCTTCGGCGGTGGCGACGCCATCATTGAATCGCACGCCGATCGTCAGATTGTCGTAAGGCGTCGAGCCCGAGCGGAAATTGCCGCCGCCGGACAGCGGCCGCCGCTCCAGCCGCTTCAGAAGCTGTTCGACATTGAAGCCCGCGATCGCGCCATCATGCCCGCTCAGCGTCGCGGTACCATCGAGCGATTGCGCGAGCCCGAACGGACTGGAGCCGGAGGCCGTCAGCGCGACGTTGAGATTGCCGCGCCCGGTGAGCTTGCTGACGCCGAACAATTCGCTGGCGCAGGCCTGCAGGTCGACATCGATGAACTCGAGCTGCGCCTTCACATCCGCGATGGCATCCGAGCGCGCGATCCCGAGCGAGCCCTTGGCGATGCCGCCATACATCTGCGCTTCCGCAACCGAGAGCGCGAGCGTGCCGCCGCGCAAATTGGCGCCCAGCGCCGTGCGCCCGAGCCTGGTCGAGCCGACCGTCACCCGCGCCGCCGACAGCCGCATGTCGAGGTCGGTTGCGGTGAGCGCGTTCAGATCGAACAATTGCCGGTTCCAGTCACGCTGGCCGCTCGCCAATAGGCGGAAGGTCGAGATATAGGGCGTGAAATCGAGGTTGCCCGCGGCGAGTGTCGCCTGCAGCGTCTGCCGGCCATTGTTGGCGAAGGTCATCACGCCCTCGGCGACATTGCCGTCGAGCTCGACATTGACATTGGTGAGCGCCACCGAGCCGCCGACGAGATTGGCGCGCGCCTTTAGCGTGAAGCGGCCGAACCCGCCGCTGCCAGGCGGGGCCTGTCCCATCCAGCGCAGCGCGTTGCGCAAGGACACGCTGTCGATGGTCGCGGTGCCCTCCATCATCAGGCTGGTCCGGTTGGCGACCGTGCCGTCGAAGGCGAGCTTGAGCGGCGCGCTGGCAAGGCGCGCCTTCAGCCCCGAGCGCTCGCCTGACAACAGCGCGATGAAGTCGCTAGCGCTGATCGAGCCGTCGACGCGCTCGCCGCGCCAGTCGAACTGTCCGGTTGCGGCAAAAGAACGCGAGATCGACGGCCAGGCCAGCGACAGGTCGATGTCGCCGAGCTGCTCCCTGACATGGTTGCTCTCATCCTCATAATTGAGGATGCCGTCCTGGATGCGAATCTCCGAGAACGACATCTGGTTCTCGGCACCGGGTTTCATCGCGCGCGCGATGGTGTCGATGAACGGCGTCCAGTTGCTGTCGCCCTTGCCGTTTCTGATGACGTGGATATGCGGTCGCAGCATCATGACGTCGGCGATCTCGAACCGCCGCAGCAATAGCGGCAGCAGGCGCAGATTGGCGGTGAGCACGTCGACCCGCAGCGCAGGGTCGATGGTCCCGCCGCCCTTCAGCCCGACGTCATGGAAGGAGACATAGCTGCCGGGGAACACCGAGACATCGATATGGCCGTTGACGACGAGGTCGAGCCCGGTGACGGCGCGGATTTGCGCCTCCACCGCCTGCTGCAGGGCGTCCCGGTTCAGAAACCAGGATGTCCCGATCAGGCCAAGCAGCGCGAGGCCGAAAAACGCCGCAATCGGCATCCCCAGGCGCTTCATTCCTTGGGCCATCGTCAGTGACATATCCAGGTCGGGTTGAGATGATCGGATCTTCGAATAAAACCGGGCAGCGCACCTGGCGCCCCTGCCAAGCCACGCAACTTGAAGGGTTTTCTTGACGCTTTCAAGGCCGTCGTCGAGGTTGTAGGCAGGTGAGATGGCGAAACGGGGCGTCATTGACGCATTGCGAAGATTTCGCCTAATAATCTCAACCAATTCCGGCCGCCGCGCCTTTTCTCGATCAGGTCCTCTTTCATGAACAAGGTCTATCCCGACGCCAAATCGGCACTCGACGGCATCCTTAAGGACGGCATGATGATCATGTCGGGCGGCTTCGGCCTCTGCGGCATCGCCGAAACCCTCTCCGATGCGATCCGGGACTCCGGGGTCAAGAACCTGACGGTGGTCTCCAACAATGCTGGCGTCGACGGTATCGGGCTGAGCCGGCTGCTGGAGACACGCCAGATCAAGAAGATGATTTCCTCCTATGTCGGCGAGAACAAGCTGTTCGCGCAGCAATATCTCGCCGGCGAGCTCGAGCTCGAATTCAATCCGCAGGGCACGCTGGCCGAGCGCATCCGCGCCGGCGGCGCCGGAATCCCGGCCTTTTACACCAAGACCGGTGTCGGCACGCTGATTGCCGAGGGCAAGGAAGTGAAGGAATTCGACGGCGAGAAGTACATCATGGAGCGCGGCCTGTTCGCCGATCTCGCCATCATCCACGCCTGGAAGGGCGACACCGCCGGGAACCTGGTCTATCGCAAGACCGCGCGCAACTTTAACCCGATGATGGCGACAGCCGCGAAGATCACCGTGGCCGAGGTCGAGCATCTGGTTCCGGCCGGCGAGATCGATCCCGATCACATCCACACCCCAGGCATTTTTGTGAAGCGCATCGTCGAGGTCGGCACCGGCAAGAAGCGGATCGAGTTCCGCAACACCCGCCCGCGCCCCGCAGCCTAAATTTAGCAGGAGAGTCCCATGGCCTGGACCCGTGAACAGATGGCGGCGCGCGCCGCGAAAGAGCTGCGCGACGGCTATTACGTCAATCTCGGCATCGGTATCCCGACGCTGGTTTCGAACTACATCCCCGAAGGCATCGACGTCAGCCTGCAGAGCGAGAACGGCATGCTCGGCATGGGCCCGTTCCCCTACGAGGGCGAGGAGGATGCCGACCTCATCAACGCCGGCAAGCAGACGGTGAGCGAATTGCCGTCGACCAGCTATTTCTCCAGCGCCGATTCCTTCGGCATGGTGCGCGGCGGTCATATCGACCTTTCGATCCTCGGCGCGATGCAGGTGGCCCAGAACGGCGATCTCGCCAACTGGATGATCCCCGGCAAGATGGTGAAGGGCATGGGCGGCGCCATGGACCTCGTCGCCGGCGTCAAGCGCGTCGTGGTGGTGATGGAGCATTCCGCCAAGGACGGCCCGAAGCTGCTCAAGCAATGCTCGCTGCCGCTGACCGGCGAACGCGTGGTCGACATGGTCGTCACTGATCTGGCCGTCTTCACCATCGACAAGCACGGCAAGGACGGCATGGCGCTGGTCGAACTCGCTGACGGCGTCACGCTTGACGAGGTCAAGTCCAAGACCGAAGCCGAGTTTCGGGTGGCGCTGAAGAACACGTGATGATGGTTCTTCCCTTCTCCCCTTGTGGGAGAAGGTGGCGCGCATGAAATGCGCGACGGATGAGGGGTTGTCCCCGCGGGCGACGGTGCTCGTGGAGAGAGACCCCTCACCCAAATGAGTTTCATTGCCGACGCCGGAGTAGCCCTCTCCCACAAGGGGAGAGGGCGCATCAACGGGCGCCGGGAAAGCGTTGTGTCGTACACTCTCTCCACTATCGTCATTGCTGATTCAAATTCCAAACAGCACTTCCGTAGGATGGGTAGAGCGAAGCGAAACCCATCGCGATGGAGCAAACGGCGCTATTATGGGTTTCGCTTCGCTCTACCCATCCTACGTGTGATTCAAACGGTGGATGTGAGTCCGCCTTCTCGCGGCGCGTTGCGTCCGAGCTTTGCGTCTCGTGTCACCCTCTCGTCAATCAGAGGGCGCAGGGAAAGCCGGGTGCCGGTTGCACCCATGGGTCCCGTGCAACAAAAAGCACGGGGGTAGGACCACAGGTTCAACCGAAGCATTCCGGCTTTCCCTGCGCGATGGTTTACGGCTTACTTCGTGCTCTCCTCGGTGACCGGGCTTTCTTGCCACCGTCACCCGCGGCAGCTCTTGCTGCTCGCGAGCTTAGCGCCAGCGTCGGGGCGCCAGGACCACACGACTTCGCCGTCCGTGATACGCGTGCTCGTCAGTCACACCCATCACGTCCACCGCATCTCACCGCAACGTTCGTGACGATCGCGAGCCGCCCCTCATCTGGGTGAGACGCGCGGAGTTAAATCACTGATTTGCCCGACGACGGAAGCGGAATGTTTTTTGCGTGAGGGGTGGACGGGGCAAATCACGTTGATTGGCTTAAGGAAAATCGTGCGAACGATATGACGCCGTCATGCCCGGGCTTGCCCGTCTTCGCTATCGCTTCGCCGGACTGACATTAGAGTGCCCGGCGAAGCCTCGGCGTAGCCGGGTCAAGCCCGGCCATGACGGAGGAGAGGATTGCGCAATGTCTCCCCCAGTCATTCCGGGGCATCGCGCAGCGATGAGCCCGGAATCCATCTCTCCGCGAGCGCAAGTGGATGGATGGATTCCGGGCTCGCGCTACGCGCGCCGCGGAATGATGGCGAGAGCGGAGTGCGCCTCGCGACTACGCCGGGCCGTTGGGCACGTCGGAGAAGCGTGTCAACCACGCCACCGGCCCGATGCTGGCGGCGATGATGAGCAGCGCGGCGAGTGCGCCTTCCTCGAAACTGCCGCGGCTGGCGAATTGGTAGATCGAGGTCGACAGCGTCTCGACATTTAGCGGGCGCAGCAGAAGCGTTGCGGGCAACTCCTTCAGGCAATCGACGAACACGATAATGGCGGCGCCGAACAGGGCGGGCTTCAACAGCGGCAGGTGGATCCGATGCAGAATCGTGGCCTGACCGGCGCCGACGGCGCGCGCGCTCTCGTCATAGTCGCGTGGGATCTGCTCGAAGCCGGCTTTGATCAGGCCGGTCGGCACCGCCAGGAAGCGGATCGTGTAGGCCATCACCACGGCTGCCCCCGAGCCCATCAGGATCAATCCCGGCAGGGATCGTCCCGTCCACGCGGCGAGCGCGTTCAGGGCGTTGTCGACGGCCAGCACCGGCGCGAGCAGGCCAAGCGCGATCACGAGGCCGGGCAGCGCGTAGCCGGCCTGCGAGATGTTCATCGCGACATGCTCCAGCGGACTTGGCCGCCAGCGATGGGCGATGATGGTGGAGAACCCGAGCAGCAGCGCCAGCAGTGTGGCCAGGGTTGCAAACGCGACCGAGTGGAACGCGTGGCGCCACAGCGACGCATCGAAATTGGCGAGCAGCCCGCGCCTGACGGTTTGATGCACGAGATAGAGCAGCGGCACGACGAAGCCGATCAGCACCGGCAGCAGGCATGTTGCGAATACCGACCACGCTCGAGCGCCCACCAGCGGTGTTCGCGGCGTGAGCCGCGGGCTTTCGGCGGCGAGTTCGGCATTGGTATTGCGGCGGCCGTAGCGCTCCATGAGGACGAGCCCGGCGACGATGGCGAGCATCAGGCAGGCGAGCTGCGAAGCACCGGCGAGGCTGCCGCGGTTGAGCCAGGTCGTGAAGATCGAAACCGTCAGCGTGCGGATGCCGAGATATTCGCTGGCGCCGATATCGTTCAATGTCTCCAGCGACACCAGCGCCACGCCGACCGCAAGCGCCGGCCGCGCCATCGGCAGCGAGACGCGCCAGAACACGGTCCATTTGCCGGCGCCGAGCGTCTTCGCGACCTCCGCGAATTCTGCCGTCTGAAACTGGAACATCGCCCGCGCCGACAGATAGACGTAGGGGTAGAGCACCAGTCCGATCACGACAATCGCGCCGGGCAGGGATCGCAGATTGGGCAGCCAGCCCACGGCGTCACGGAGCGGCAGCCAGATCGCGAGCGTGCGATGGACAAGGCCGAGCGGCTCGAACAAATCGGCATAGACATAGGCCGCGAGATAGGTCGGGACCGCCAGCGGCAGCGGCATCAGCCACAGCAGTATGCCGCGGCCGCGGAAGTCATAGCGCGAGATCAGCCACGCCGTGCCGGCACCGAGCAGTAGCGTCAGCGCACCGACACCGGCGAGCAGAAGCGCGGTGTCGATCATCGCCGCCGGCAGCACGTAGTTGATCAGGTCGTGCCACACTTCCGGCGCCGGCTGCATGGAAAGCGACACGATCGAGATGACGGGAGCGGCGACAAGCGCAGCCGTCGCAACCGCGATCGCCGCAGCGACCCGGCCGGCGTAGACGCGTCGCGTCACGCGGGTGCGGGCTTTCTCCACGCGAGCAGTAACAATCTTGGCAGTGCCCCCACCCTGGCCTTCCCCCGCAGGCGGGGGTGGTAGCGAAGAAGAGGGCCGCCAGAGGTCAGTTGTCAAAGCCGACCTTGTCCACCAGCGTTGCCGCCGCCTTGCGGCTCGCGGCGATCTTCGAGATCGGCAGGCTGTCGGCTTTCAGCGTGCCGTAGCCCGCGATGGTGGGATTGACCGCAACGCCGGCACGAACCGGATATTCGTAGTTCTGGTCGGCATACAACTGCTGTGCCTGCTCGCCGGCGAGCCATTCGATCAGCTTCACGGCGTTGGCCTTGTTGGGCGCATGCTTGGCGAGCAGCACGCCGGAAAGATTGACATGGGTGCCGCCGCCCTCGAAGGTCGGCAGGACGACGCGGGTCGCCTCCGCCCACGGCTTCTTGTCGGGATCGTTGTTCATCATCAGCGCCCAGTAATAGGTGTTGCCGATGCCGATGTCGCATTTGCCCGCGGCGACGTCGCGCGCGGCTTCGCGATCGCCGCCCGACGGCTTTTGCGCCAGATTGGCCTTGACGCCACGCAGCCATTCCTCGGCCTTGGCCTCGCCGTGCTTGGCCACGTAGGCCGCGAACAGCGCATTGTTGTAGATGTGCTGGCCGGAGCGGATGCAGATCTTGCCTTTCCACTTGGGGTCGGCGAGCTCCTCATAGGTGATCTTGTCCTGCTTGACGCGGTCCCTGGAGGCATAGATCACGCGAGCGCGCATGGAGATGCCGGCCCAATGCCCGTCCGGATCGCGATATTGCGCCGGGACGATCTTCTCAACCACCTCCGACTTGATCGGCTGGGTCACGCCGGCCTGTACCGCTTCGTCGATGCGGCCGATATCAACCGTCAAGAGCACATCGGCCGGGCTGTTGGCGCCCTCCGCTTTGATGCGCTGCTCCAGCCCCGAACTCGCCGAGACGACATTGACCTTGATGCCGGTGTCCTTGGTGAAGGCATCGAACAGTGGCTGGATCAGCTTGGTCTCGCGATAGGTGTAAACGTTGACTTCGCCATTGTCGGCTGATGCGGTCGAGACGGCGGGCAAGGTCAGGCACAGCGCCGCCGCTGACGCGGCGAGGACGCGAAAATTGATCATGAGGCTGCTCCGGCAGGATGTCACGCGGTACCGGAGTGCCTAGCGCAGGCGACGCCAAGATGTCCGCGACCCGATGTCGCGAACGGCCTGATTTAGAGTGATTCCAGCGTAACGACTTAGAGCGATTCCAAATTTGGATTCCACGACTCTGCGGAGTGTCGTCGGGGCCGGGCATTTTCCTCCAGGCCTCGTTGTTCGCCTTGTTCGTCAGAACGCGGGATGGCAGTATCGCCCCCTCGTGAGCAAAATCGGACAGGACCATGCCGCTCGTCCGGATCTGGGTCTATGACGGCATCCTCGCCTCCGGCGTGGCGGGGGCGATCGACGTCTTCACAGCGGCCAATGCGGTATGGGCAGAACGGCCTCACCATCGCGGGGCAAGAGCGCCGCTGCTGCAATGGCGGGTCGAGTCGCTGGACGGCAAGCCGGTCGAGACCGCTTCGGGCCAGGTCATCGACGTCGACGGGCCGATCAGCGCACGTGCCGCCGCGGATGCGGTGGTCGTGCCGGGACCCTTCGTTGTCAACATCGAGCGCTTCTTCGAAAGAATCGACATTGTCGAACCGCTGCTCACTGCGCTGCGCCGCCAGCACGCGCGCGGCGCGCTGCTCGCCTCCTACTGTACGGGCAGTTTCATTCTCGCCGAGGCCGGCCTGCTCGACGGTGGCGTTGCCACGACGCATTGGGCGAAGGCGAAGGCATTCGCCAAACGTTACCCCGAAGTGGACCTCCGGGTCTCGGAAATCCTGACCGAGCAGAACCGCATCGTCTGCTCCGCCGCGGTGACGACGTCGCTCAACCTGGCGCTTCGCCTGGTTGAGAAATTTGCTGGCCTCGAAGTGGCGGCGGAAACCGGCAAGTTGATGCTGATCGACTCAAACCGCGTCTCGCAGACCTCCTACGCCAGCACGCCGAGCGCGCCGCAGCATTCGGACGCGCTGGTGGCACGGGCGCAGCGCTGGATGGAAAAGTCACTGCAACATGGCTTCAGCCTCGCCGAACTCGCGCAGCATCTTGCGGTCAGCGAGCGCACGCTCAATCGCCGCTTCAAGCTCGCGACCGGGGAGGCGCCGCTCCATTACCTGCAGGCGCTGCGCGTCGACGTGGCAAAAAGGCTGCTCGAAACCAAAGGCTTGAGCGTCGATGCGGTCAGCGCCCGTGTCGGCTACAACGATCTCTCCACCTTCCGTCGCCTGTTCAAGCGCGAAACCGGGCTTTCGCCTCGCGAATATCAACGCCGTTTCGCGCGCCGTAACGCCCGCGCTGCGCCGGCTGCGTAGCCGCGCCTGTCCGAATTTCCTCGAAAGATGGCGATACTGCCACTCTCGGCAGAACCGCTCAGCATCTAGACCTCGGCTTGCGAACGAGCACAGGAGGTCTTTATGCCGATGATCGATGTCACCATTCCGGAGGGCGCGCTGAAACCGGAAGCCGAAGCGCGGCTGATCAAGGAACTCGGCGATCTCCTGATCGGGCACGAGGGATTCGACCCCACCAATGAGATCGCCCAAAGCGTGACGGTCGTGTACCTGCATCGGCCGGCCGCCGTCTATGTCGCGGGCCAACACTCGGCCTCGCCGCGATACCGTATCGTCCCGACGGTGCCCGAAGGGCAGTACACGGAAGCTTCGCGCAGGGCCTTGGTGAAGGACGTCACCGACGCCGTGGTGCGTGCGGACGGCGGCACGTTCGAGGACGTCGCGCCGCGCGTCTGGGTATTTCCGACCGAGGTGCCGGACGGCCAATGGGGCAGCCGCGGCGCGATCCGTCCGTTGCCGGACATCCAGGCCTTCATCGCCGGCGAGCATGAGCGAAAGGTCGGCGAGGAGCGATTGGCACGGCGGCGCCGCGTGAAGGCGCTCGAACTCTTGGCCGGCGCGCTCGATGCCGCGCGCAAGGGGATCGATTGATGTGTCGTCCTGCAGCGTCCCCCGAAGTGCCGACAATTTGGGCAGCGCGCCCAGCTAATGCGTTTCCCCTCGGGGACGTCTGCGCCTAGTCTTCCTTGCCGGGAGGTGGAGTTCGGATGCGGGCGATCCTGGATCATTGCGGCGGGGCAGTTCGGCGGCAGGTGCCGTCCGGCGCGCTCATCATCCATGAGGGCGGCAAGACCGGGCATCTGTTCGTGCTCATCGAAGGGCGGCTGGAGGTGATCAAGGGCGATGCCGTGGTCGCGGTGCTCGCTGAGCCCGGCGCCGTGCTTGGTGAGATGAGTGTGCTGCTCGATCAGCCGCACACCGCAACGGTGCGCGCAGCATCCGACTCGCTGGTCTATGAATTCGATGATGCGGCGGCCTTCCTGCGCGAGCAGCCGGAAGTGGCGCTGCTGCTGGCCCGGCTGCTCGCACAACGGCTCAACGTCGCCACCACCTATCTCGCCGATCTCATGCACCAATATGCCGACCATGGCACGCATCTGGCGATGGTCGGCGAGATCCTGCAGAGCATGATCAACCTGCCGCCGATGCAGGTCGCGCCAGGATCGGATCGGCAATCAGACCCAAGGATGTGAGCCAGGGCGGCGGGTTCTCGATCCGGGCGGCCGGCTGCAGCGATGCGTTGAGATCGATGGTCTGCTCCTCGCCCGGCGCCAGCCAGAACGCGCTGCCTTGGTCGATATCAAGTACGATACAAGTCGGCGGACGGCCGGGCATGCGGCCGGTATTGAACACCCAGGTCGCGCCTAACCGATCGAACCACGAGCCATCAGGAATGAACGGCGACTGGTGCACATGGCCTGATATCACCATGGACGGCTGATGGCGCTCGATCCATTGCACCAGCTCGACATCGCCGAAGAAGCGCTTGCCGCCCCAGCTCGTCGGCGAGTTTGCGGGCGGCGCGTGATGCACCCAGATCCAATTCGCGGGCCGGTTGACGGCGGCGTTACGAAGCTGCGCGTCGAGCCGCTCCTTCACCTTTGGGCCGTCCCACCACGGGCACACCGTGAACAGCGTATCGCCGATCGTCAGATTGTCGCCGTCGCCGGCGATCCCGAGCTCCCTGACGTCAGAGACCCAGCGCGCGATCTTCTCGCCGTCGGGATTGCGTTCGTCGAGATCGTGATTGCCGGAGCAGAGGATGACGCGGGTGCGGGATGCGAGCAGCGAAAGATATTTCTTCACCACGACGATCTGGGCGCGGAAATCGACGATCGATGAGATGTCGAGCGCATCGCCGGCAAAGATCACCAGGTCGAATTGCGGCGCCGCCGCGAGCAGCCAGTCGAACTGTGGCAATGAATAATGCAGATCGGCAACGACCAGGCAGCGCATGGGACCTCGATCAGGATCCGATGGAGTGAAATCAAATTGCTCAGGAATTGGGCGCGTAAGGCGCCGATGCATTCACGTTGGGAAAATCGAGCAATAATTGTGCCGTGTCGCATCCCGCGAGCGCGACACATCCCCGCAGCGCCGTGGCCCGGGTGCAGCGCAGCGTAACCCAGGGCCGCTCGCGAACGCGGATGCACCTGTCCCGGGTTGCGCTGGGCTTCACCCGGGCTACGGAATCGTGCTCACGCCCGCGCGGTGGCGTGGGGGAACGCCACTTCGATCAGGGTGCCGGAGCGGCCGCCGGTCTTGATGTGGAATCTGGCGCGGTTGGCTTCGACCAATGCCTTCGTCAGCGACAGGCTGACGGCGGAGCCTTCGGTGGTCTGGTCCGAGGGCGCCGGCGTGCGGAACGGTTCGAGGGCTGCGGCGACCTCGTTGTCGTTGAGGCTCTGTCCGGTGTCGCGGACGCGCAGCATCACCTCGCCGAAGTCGGACAACGCGGTCGAGACGATGACCTGGCCGCCGGCATTGGCGAGATGGATCGAGTTGCCAATCAGATTGAGCGTGATCTGGCGCAGCGCGCGCGCATCCGCCAGCACCGGCGGCAGCATATGCGCAAGCGAGGTGCGGATGATGATGCGCTCGCGGTTGGCCTGCGGCTGCATCACCGCGACGCAGCTTTCGACCATTTCATTGAGGTTCTGGTCGGTGAGGGCGAGGTCGAGCTTGCCGGTCTCGATCCGCGAAAGGTCGAGCAGATCGTTGATGATCGCCAGCACGTGCTCGCCGGAGGCGCGGATGTCCTTCATGTATTCGAGATAGCGCTCGTTGCCGAGTGTGCCGAAACGCTCGCCGATCATCACTTCGGCAAAGCCGATGATGGCGTTCAACGGCGTGCGCACTTCGTGGCTGATCCGCGCCAGCATGTCGGCCTTCGCGATCGCCGCGCGCTCGGCGAGGCGCTTGGCCTCGCGCAGCTCGCTCTCGCTCTTCTTGGCCTGCGACAGATCGCGGAACACCGCAAAGAAGTTCGGCCCGTCGGCGCGGGTGCGCCCCATGGTGATCGACAGCGGCACGAGGCCGCCCTGACGCACGCGCCCGAGCCCCTCGCGGCCGTGGTCGAGCAGGCTCGCGACACCTTCGCCCTTGATGCTCTCGAGATAGTCGAGCATGACGCGCTGGCTTTCGGGCGCAAAGAGATCGGCGAGGTTGCGCTGCACGAGCTCGTCGCCGTCATAGCCGAACAGCGCCTCGGCGCTGCGGTTGCAGGAATTGATGTTGCCCCCGGCATCGAACATCACGACACCCTCGGCCGCGGTGTCGAGGATGGCGCCGAGCTCCTCGGCATCGGCCAGTCCTGTCCCCGGCGGTACGTCAGGCGGAAGCGGCTCCGCCGCCATCGCCGCCGCAATGGCCGCGCCCTCATCGCGCCGCTCGGCGAAGATCAAGGCGAGCGCGGAATCGCCGTCCCAGGAGATCGTGTGAAGGTGCGCCTCGGCGCTCGGATGGCCGGCATCGCCATGCGGCGGGGCTGCTGCGATCCGCACCGGCGTGCCAGAGTCGGAGGTGCTGCTGGTGGCCGAGACGCCGGGCTCGACATAGAGCGCATCCAGTCCGCCGGCATCCTCAAGCGCGCGCACGCTCTCATATCCCATCCGCTCAAGGAAGGCGGGGTTGGCATAGAGCAGGCGGTCGAGCCGGTAGATCAGGACACCGGTCGGCATGAGGTCGAGCAGCGCGCGGTCGCGCCTGGCTTCGCCGCGCGGTGCCGGCTCGGGCTCGCTCAGCCATTCCGGCGTAGCAGTTGCGGGCTGCTCCGCGCTCGGTGGCTCGAAAGCGGGTTCGTGCGCTTCCGCAGGCGGTGGCGGCGCTTCGGCGATCGGCTCTTCGGTGGCCGATGGCGTCGGCGCTGCGGCGAGCTGGCTTTCGAGCCGTGCCGATAATTGCCGCGCCAGTTCGTTGAAGGCGTTGTTCTCGACCGGCGTCAGCGACGGCGGCTTCGGTTCGCCGGGCGGACGGAATGGCAGCACGTTGCCTGGCGCCTCGACCGGCGTTTCCGTTGAGATGTCCTTGGGCGTATCCAAAATCGTTTCCAAATCGCTCTGTTGTGAAATCTCGGACGCGTTCGGCTCGGGCAGTTCGGCACTGGTTGCAGTTGCCGCAGTCGGCTCTGTCGGCGGCGCCGCGCCGGATGAGGCCTCGGGGCGCGGCGCCTCTCGCACCTCGTCTCGTTCAGGCTCGGCCGGAATTGTGTCGCCGGACAGGGGCTGGGCCGGCGGTCCACTGAAAAATTCGTAGCGGCGCAGCGCCTCCAGCCGCGCCAGACCGTCGAAATCGCGGCAGACGCCAAAGCCGCGATAGCCGGCGAAATTGCGCGCGCGGTCGAAGATCGGCAGGCCCGACAATTCGATCCTGAGCCGGCCGCCGCCATCGACCGGCCAGTTCAGCGTGATGCCGCTCCAGGTATCCTGGGTGGCAAAGGCCTTCATTATCAGGCCTTCGGGATCGAGGCCGAACCTGTCGGCGATGTCGCTCCACAGCCGGCCGAAGCCCGCGGCGGCCTGCACGCCGATCAGGCGGGTGAACTCGTCCGAGCCGAGCGAGAAGCGGCCTTCGCGGTCCATCTGCCACATGAAGCGCAGCGGAGTGCGGCGCGTATTCGGCAGCGGCTCGTCATGCCATGACGGCGTCTTTTCGGACGCGCCGGCCGGCGTGCGTCCATCCGGCGTCGTGTAGGACAAGGGCGTTGCGACCGGCGCCGACGGCTCGTCGGCGACCGGCGCGATGAAGGGCGAGGGCTCGGCTTCCTCGGGGTCCGTATCCAGCGCGTCGAACAGTGCGAATTCGGCGGGTGCTTCCCCTGACAAAGCGGGCTGCTCGTAGAATGGCTGCCTGGCCGCCGGGCCGGTCGCGGTTTCCGGCGGAGAAGGAGCGACCTCGGTCTCTGTGACCGCGGGCATCAGCAGCGCGATGAGGCCGACATCCGCGCCGCTGCCGACGCGCTGCAGCACCATGTGGCCGATGCGGAAGGAGGTTTCGACCCGGCCCTGCCGGAGCGCGTCTTCGCGCGCGGCATCAAGGCCGGCCTCGGTGAGATTGCGGAAGCCGAGCAGCGCCCGGGCGGCGTCGCTGGCGCCGACGAACATGCCGTCGCGCGTGAACGCGGCGATCGGTATCTTGACGTCCCGGACCAGGCGGGAGAGCCGCTCGAGCAGAGGCATCGTGCGATCGGTCGCGCCGCTCGCGGCGGCGATCAAGACGGCATGCCGGCCATCGGCGAATTCGAGCCGCGAGCAGGCGCAGGTTGCGAGCATGCCAAGCGGTGCGCCGAAGCCGCGCAGCCGCTCCAGCCGCACCGCGCCATTCTGCGGCAGGCGGCCGGCGAGCTGTGCGACTTGCCGCCGATGCTGGTCGGCCGGCCCGAACACCTTCCCCAAAAGTGCCGCGCCGTTCCCGGCGCCGAACGATTGCGCGCCGACCGGATTGGCCCACAACACCCGCTTGCCGTCGATCGACCACAGCCAGGTGGGCAGGGGGCTCGTTGCATGCACGGCCAGCCTGGGATCGCCGAGGCCCTGCAACTGGAATTCCGCACTATTCATCGCGACAACTTGACCGCACGGTTTCGCTTCTCGCTCGCCGATGGCTGAAAGAAATCGGCGGCCAAACGACGACAGCCTTAACAGACCGTTAGTATCGCAAGTGCGACGCGGCAGGTCCACGGCCTCGCCAAACGACCGACGATCCTAGCCGCGATAACGTTAACTCGCCCGAACGATCAAGCCTGCTTTGGCGTTGTACCTTGTAAACCTGCGTCAAAAGTTCACGACCGCAAAAAAGCTTCGTCATTCGGGCGAGGTCTTTTGGCGGTAGGCTGGTGCGACCCGAGCGGGGAGGAAAGGGCCAAAAAGGCCTGGCAGAGAACAAGGAGTGGACCATGAGCAACGATGCGCCGGACCGTTTCGAGCTTCCGAAGGACGTGCGATCGATGGCCGAGGCGAGCTTCGAGCAGGCGCGCAAGACCTTCGAGAAGTTTCTGGCCGACGCACAGGAGACCGCAGGCTCGCTGGAGGAGCGCAGCGCCACGGTTCGCGCCGGCGCCAAGGACATTTCGAGCAAGGCGCTCGCTTACGCCGAAAACAACGTCAAGGCGTCGCTGGACTATGCGGAATCCCTCGTGAAGGCCAAGGACGTCAGCGAAGTGATGCGGCTGCACGGCGAATATGTGCAGGCCCAGATGCGCGAGCTGGCGCAGCAGGCGAGCGAAATGGGCCAGATCGTCAGCCGCGCCGCGATGGACGCGATCAAGCCGAAATCGTGAGGTTTAGCGCGGCATTAGCCGCCGGTCGGAAACCTTCGGAACCCGTGGGCCGACAAATTCGGCGTCGCATCGATTTAACGTTGCGTTGCACAAAATTGACATGATAAAGAGGTTTACTTGTCCTGCCCAGGGACAGGGCATTCCGTGGAATAGGAACTAGGCAGCGTGATCCGATTCGACCGTTCTCGGTCCTCGCGGGCCGGCGGCGTTCGCAATGGGGTCACCGGACTTTACCCCGTTGTGAAGGATGCATGCGATGACCAGTTCGACTGATCCGTTTTCCGCTTCTATCATCCCGTTCGAAGTTCCCGAGCAGATGCGCGCGTTCGCCGAAAAGGGCGTTTCGCAGGCGCGCGACAACTACGCCAAGTTCAAGGACGCCGCCGAGGCCCATAACGGCACCATCGAGGCGGTGTTCACCAGCGCCAGCAAGGGCGCGAGCGAATATACCGCCAAGGTGATGGAGTTCGTGAAGGCCAACACCACCTCGGCGCTCGATTTCGCCCAGGAACTGCTCGGCGCCAAGACGCCCTCCGAGGCTCTGGAGCTGTGGACCACCCAGACCCGCAAGAGCCTCGAGGCCTTCAGCGCCCAGGCCAAGGAACTGACCGAACTCGGCCAGAAGGTCGCCAACCAGACCGCCGAGCCGATCAAGGCCAGCGCCTCGAAATATTACAAGCCGGCCGCCTGACTGAGGCAAAATCACAGAAAGGCCCGGGCGACCGAGCCCGGGCCTTTTGTTTTGGACGTGCGTAGGTCCGTAGCCCGGATGAAGCGAAGCGCAATCCGACGCTGTTCCCGGATTGCGCTTCGCTTCATCCGGGCCACGGATATTCGGAAACGGGAAACCGCCCTGTTCGGCCTTGCCAAAGCGGGGCGTTGCACCTAGTTTCCGGCCCATTCGCGAGGCCCCTTTGCGCGGCCTCGCCCGAGGATGCAGTTGTAGCTCAGTTGGTTAGAGCGCCTGTCTGTGGAACAGGAGGTCGGTGGTTCGAGCCCACCCAACTGTACCACTACAGTTGAATTGTTATCCGCCCCAGGTAAGAGCGAGTCGTCTAGACTCAATAAAACCGGGCTTTTTGAATCCGGGGTGAGTCGGATTCCGCAATAGCAACGAGTCGAATAGCGTTTTCGCCGGCGAGCTGTGGATCGGCGCGGCTTTCGACCCCCAAGCGGCGCCCAACATTGACCCGCCTGATATGCAGTAAGCGCCTGGACCCATTTCGAATTGGAGCTATGGGCCGGGGTCAACGTTGAACGCCGAAAGGGGGCAATATTCGGAGCCGCGACACAGCCACAGGTGCAGGCGTGCACGCCAAGCCAGGGCTGGTCTGGATGGTTTCGCAAACCCAGCGGCAATTGTCGCAGCGGGCGCACCATTTCATCACAGCGTCCTCTTGCCGGTGTCGCGAATCTTCGTCCGCCACCGGCACGCCATATCGATCCGCCGAACTGGCAGGGCGTAGCTCGCTCAACTCATATCTGAATGCGACGCCTTCCGGATCATTTTCCTTGAGCCAAGCCTGCGCTTCGTCCTCCGTATCAAAAATCTTGAATACGCAGCCTTCCTCGTAAATCCGCGGTTTTCATGAGAAAGAATCCTTCACCCGTTCAAAGCTCGGATGCGTCCGGTTCTTCACCTTGATCCAGTGGTCACAACGGGGGGCGCGGTAGGGCCGTTCCTTGTGTGCTTGTGGGACCGCTCGCTCTGGGCCATCTGCAGCTATCTCATTGCAGGTCCTCGCGCAGGCCCTTGAAGACCGGATGTCGCACCGTGCCCTGGCCGACTTGGCGCGGTACTCGATCTCGGCGAGCAGGCTTCGGAACGACCCAGAGTCCCTATTTGCAAGGCCGCCAGATTAGGAACAAAGGCTCCGCGCGCGAATTGTATGGTGTGCCCACACGCTCACCAACCGGGTGTGCACAGCCCCCCCTCGCAGCTCGGCCTTACCCCCGGCCGGGCTGCGCGTTAATGCCCGCAACGGCTGGCGGTAGGATTCAATCGCTCGGATCTATCGACGAGGCCGCGATGGCTTGTTCTACATCCCTGACCAACGCTCGGTGGTGTTCGGCAAGCTTTGCAAAGAGTGCTTTCTTCGTCGCGTTTGTCGCGAGCTTGCTGATTAGATCGCACTCCTCGGCTTCATTCCGAAGCTTTTCCAGGTGCGCCTGCATATCCTTCATGGTTCTTTCCGGGTTCCAGGAAGACCCAGGAATAGGGCAGGCAGGTATCCCAAAGCAATAACCTGCGGAAGCTTATGCCGGGGGCCAATGCCATGCACTGGGCTCGACGCTTCCCGACATCGTGAATCGAGGCGCAGCGGACCGGCCCAATTTTCCCTGACGTCTTAACTCACTTGAATGTAGCTCTAGAGTGTCCGCGATTAGCGTTTGTACATGGAAGGCAAACGTAAGCGCAATCGGGCCAAACAGACTACTTCACTCCAGGAACGACTGATCGGCTCTGCCGAAGAGGGTCGCGCTCGCGCAAGACACCTATCGCCTGGTGCCGAGCGGGACAAGCTGCTTCGAAAAGCGCGGCAAGCCGCGCGCGGCGGAGCTGGATGAGGTTCTTAGCTTGGGCCCATCGAAATGGCGTGCAGATAGACTTCACGAGGCTCGGGCGTGGCGCATGGGCGAGTTTGACAGCCGGCTTCAAGCAGCCATCGCCCTTGTCCTGGACGAGGTTTGTGCGGGGTTTTCCAATGGCGGCGACCACGACAGCCGGAAATATATCGCCGAGCAACTCATCCAGGCCGCGCGCGGGGGGCAAACGACGCTTGGTGCGCTGACATACGTCGGGCGTCGGGCTCTCGTGCATCTCAACAACAAGCCCAAATCAGCCTGATCCGCTCGCCGCAATGGGACAAACTGCGCGGGGGTCTCGCAGACCAGCGGCAGTTATCGCAGCGCGCACCATCTCATTGCAGGTCCTCCCGCAATCCTTTGAACACCGGGTGCCGCACCTTGCCTTCCGCCGATTTGGCGCGGTACTCGATTTCGGCCAGCAGCATCGGCTCAACCCAGATGCCCTTGTGCGCGATCCGCTTGGTGTAGGGCTGTGTCTTCCGGATCAGCGGCTTCAGGCACTTCTGCAAGTCGGCCGCGGATGCCTTGTCGAAGCGGTGGTCGACTTTGCCCGCATAGATCAGCTCGCCGCCCTTGCGCCGGCCGAGATAGATGCCGTCCCATTTTCCTTCGTCCAGGGCGAAGCCGGCGATCGTCAGCGTCTCCCGCTGCGCGCACGGCTTCTTCACCCAGTTGCGGCCGCGGCCCGAAACGTAGGGGCTGTCGGCGATCTTCGACGCGACGCCTTCATAGCCGGTCTTGCAGGCGTGTTCGAACATCGCGCGGCCGTCGACTTCGAAGCTCTCGCTGAACTGGACATCGTTGCCGGCGATCAGGTTTTTCAGGGCAGCCTTGCGCGTGGAAAGCGACAGCTTCCGCAAGTTGTGGCCATCGAGATAGAGCAGGTCGAAGGCGACCAGGATGATCTTTTTCGAACGACCGAGCTCGTTCTGCAGCACCGAGAAATCCGTGGTGCCGTCCGCGGCCGGCGCGACCACCTCGCCGTCGACGATCGCGCTGCCGGCCGAGATGTGCGAGGCGTCGTCGGCGATCTTGCGAAACCGCCTGGTCCAGTCGTTGCCGCGGCGGGTGAACACCTTGATCGTCTCATTGGCGAGGTGGACCTGGACGCGGTAGCCGTCGAACTTGATCTCACGGATCCATCTGGCGCCGGTCGGCACACGCTCGATCTCGGTGGCCAGCGCCGGCTCGACAAAGCCCGAGTAAGGGCCTTGGTGCCCGAGGGCCGCCGGCTTCTTACGCTGAAACGCCACTCGCATGACTCCACGCGAGGAACCGATTCAAAGTGCCGCAACTTGATTCATTCCGGTCCGGAGTTCCACGTGTTTCGGCGCTGTCCGACGACGGAACTTGTGGAAACCTTTTTTGGCAGTTCCGGGTTTTACCTCTTGGCAGGACCTACCGGAGGGAGATGCCATGCAGGAGTATCGCATTTTTCGTTCTAGGTCGGGACGGACGCATTATGGACCGACACGAATTCCTGGCTCCTGATGATAACGCGGCGCAAGAGCGCGCCAAGCAGATGGTGGATGGCCACGGCATTGAGCTATGGGAGCGAGCGCGAAAGATAGCGGAACTGAGGAGGAAGGAGGGCGGAGGGGGATGACGATGGGAGCTTGCCCCAACTTGTCTTTGCGGCGGTGCTGCATCCACGCACCACGATCATCAACGCGCACCGATGTGCCTACCGCTGCGGTGGCTGCGCGCAGAGAAAATCCCGTATCCCGCGGTCGTGCAGGCAAACCTAACGTCCACGGCTGTGGGCGGTTACTCTCGATGCTCGGTCCAGCTTCGCTCCCCGCACTGGCATTAGTGGATGCGTATGGTCAGCCCTCGCGTCGAGTCTAGTATCTGATGTGTAAGCTCTGGTTGAGCCCTGCATCTACAACAGCTTTCGTCATGGTTCCTGGATGCATGGAAGCTGGGAGATCTGGGGCGTGTCGCCCATATCCGCCGCTCTGTTCATCCTTCTTCGCTCGTGATGCTGATCCGGTACAACAAGCGGTCGGGCGCCATGACATCGAGGCTCCAACTCTCCCCCGGCTGGAGCGATGTTTCAATGTCCCGGGTCAGCAACAGAGCTTCCTTCCAGGCAGCGCGATCGTCTCGAAGCTCCGTTCCGACTTCGTCCCGAAATGGGAACTTTCCGATGATGTGAAAGAAGTAACGGGGCATTGACTGCAAACCACGACTTTCCGTCCGCAAACGCGACCTTCCGCAGACCGTTCCTAAACGGCTGGGCTAGGAACGTTAAACCGGATGGGTGAATTGAAGTTGATGCGGGGCCAATCGGCGCCGGGAGCGAGCGCGACCAGTGTACCGGTCATGGTTGAGCACGGAGATATTTGCCGCACGCGAGCCGAGCACTGCCGGCAACAAGCCGCGAAGACGGTCTCTTCGATAGACAAGCAGCAACTGCTTCGGCTTTCCGAAGAATGGCTGAGGCTCGCACAGCGACCCTCATTCGCGGACGAGTTGGCTGCCGACGGCAGTGAGGCGATCGGCCCCGCTCTCAGGCATCCAACGGTTCACTGAGCGCCCGC
>NZ_AXAP01000054.1 GCF_000472865.1 Bradyrhizobium elkanii WSM2783
CCCTGGGATGGTCGACGGGCAGCGGTTGCCGGAAGCACGATCACTTTCGCTCCGACTTTCACCCGCTCATAAAGGTCCACGACGTCCTCATTGGTCAGCCGGATACAGCCGGACGAAACCCGCTTCCCGATCGTATCGGGCTTGTTGGTGCCGTGAATTCTATATTCGGTCTCGCCCAGATACATCGCCCGAGCGCCGAGCGGGTTGCCGGGACCGCCTGCCATAAACCGCGGCAGATAAGGCTGACGCACAAGCATCTCTGCCGGCGGACGCCAATCCGGCCATTCCGTCTTACGGGCCACAGTCTGCTCGCCTGACCATGTGAAGCCTTCGCGGCCAACACCGATGCCGTAGCGCAACGCTTGCGTGTCGCTCAGAACGAAATACAGGAATGTGTTCTTGGTATCGATGATCACGGTGCCCGGCGTCTGGTGGCTGGCGTAGTCAACTACCTGCCGAACAAATGCTCCGGGACCGTCAGCAGCTTTTGGTGGTTCGACCAGAGGCGCCGGGACCGAAATCGGAGCCGGAGCTGGCGCTGATGCATGAACTGGAGTTGACACGTGAACCGGAGTTGACGATGCCAGGGCTTGGGGCGCGGACGGCTTCCGTATCGGTTGCACGCTCGTCGGGCGAGACAGCAAGCTGTATCCCAATGCGGCGACGGCCACGGCGCCAACTGCAACTCTCGCGGCCATTGGTAGTGCGAGCGCTTCTGCCTTTCCACGTTTGGCCCGCTTACTCATATCTTTCCCCCGGTCACCATGCCCGGAAGAGGTACCCAGCAAAATTTAAGAAACTTCGAAGCGATTTCGCTCAGGCTGGAACCGTTAGCGGTGGTTAACGCCGAACTCTTGTTCGGCAACATAAAAATTGGGAGTGACGCTCGATATCAATTTGGCGACATGGACGACGCACGTCACATTGCGGAACGAGTCGAAGTCTGAATTGCCCGGCCGAGCGGACACGCTCCGCTCTTTGGTTAACAGCGGCTTCGGGTCAAAGCGCGACGTCCCCCACTCCGTATGCGTCAGTCTACTTAGCCTGTCCAGAAAACCATAGGCCTCACTTCGACGCTCTAGTTTCACGCAAACATCTTTATCGCCGACTTCCTTTGATCGCTATGGGTCACAAGCGGCGGTAGAAACTCGCGCGAGCGAGTTTCCGGACTACCCGTGAGAGCGGACCTGCGAGATCGGGCGCCAGGATATCATCGTCATTGCGCTGGGATTGCTCAGCGCCGCCGCCTACATCATCCAGTACCGCCTGCTGCACTAGACCAATGCGCCATAATATTGCGTCATTCGCTCAACATCGTTCCGACTCGCGGGGAGCTGCTCATGTGGAAGGAACAAGCATGCGACGCTTTCTATTCATCATCGGGCTTCTTGCCGCGCTGATCATTTCCCCCGTCACCCAAGCCCAAATCATAAGCATTACGATCGCCCCACCGGAGCTTCCGGTCTATGAGCAACCGCCGCTTCCAGCACCTGGGTACATTTGGACGCCCGGCTATTGGGCTTACAGCACGGACGGTTATTACTGGGTTCCGGGCACCTGGGTGGAGCCGCCGGCCGTCGGCCTGTTGTGGACACCCGGTTACTGGGCCTGGCGTGACGGTGTTTACGCATGGAACACCGGTTATTGGGGGCCGCGTGTCGGCTTCTACGGTGGCGTCAACTATGGTTTCGGCTATGGCGGCGTCGGCTATGAAGGCGGCCACTGGGACAATGGCGTGCTGGCTTACAACCGCACCATCAATAATTTCGGCAGTGTCAACGTCACCAACGTCTATAGCAAGACCGTGATCAACAACAACATCACGCGTGTCAGTTTCAACGGCGGCAGTGGTGGGATCACGTCTCAGCCGACGGCGCAAGAGCAAGTGGCTGCGCAGGATCACCACGTTGCTCCTGCGCCCGCGCAGATCCAGCAGCAGCACCTGGCGAGCACGAACAGAGCGCTGCTCGCCTCCGAGAACCACGGCCGCCCGGCAATCGCAGCGACAGCCAAGCCCGGCGAGTTCACCGGCAAGGGTGTTGTCGCCGCACGGGAAGCCAAGCCGGGACCCGCGCCGCTGCCGCAGCCGGTCGCTCCCAAAGCGCCTGCGAACAATGCGGTCGCCAACAAGCCGCTCGAGAGCAAGCCTCTTGCGGCCGCCCCACCCGGCAATAAGCCTGTTGCGAACGATCCTCCCGCCGCGAACAAGTCACGTGAAAACAAGGCATCTGTTGGCTCGGAGCATGCTGCGCCGACCAACGGAGCGCTGCCCAAGCCGCCGAATGCGGCGGTCAGACCGGAAGCAAAGCCTCTGAATGCCGCAGCGAAGCCGGCAAATGTCGCAGCGAAACCGGTCGCCGCCCCACCGGCGCCAAAACCCGGCGCCGTTGCCGCGGCCCCGAAGCCGCCCCAGCATCCATCCGCTGCTCCAGCGCCACATCGAGTTGCCGCCGCGTCGCATCCGGCGTCGCGCCCCGCGCCCCACCCGCCGGCTGCAAAGCGGAATGTCTCGCCGCATAACGAGGCGCATTAGACCATGACCCGATTAGGCGGATTCGGATCATGTTCTCATCTCTTTGTTTGAGCATGATCCAGCGCTCGAGACTCGAATTCCCCGGTCGCCTTTCGCCATCCAACCGCTAAGCGCGTGTCAACGCTTCGCGCACGTTGACACGTTCCCCGCCTGGCTTGCTGACATAAAGATGGCTCTCCAGGACGGATTGCATGTTCTCGAACATCGAATAGAGATCGTCGCAATATACCGACGGATTGTCGTAACCATTTGCGTTGGAAAAACGATGCGGAAGATAGCCCCCTCCGCAAGCGTTCATGAACTTGCACTGCCGGCATTTCTCGCAAAGATTGATTGAGGCGTCGCGCGCCGCTTTCCAGCGCGGCTCGTTCCTGACCTCGTCGATCGCATGATCGAAGATGTTGAACCTGGTCCGCGTGAAGCCGTCGCCCGCGATGCGGAGCACATCGTGGGCCTCCACGGTGCCATCGGTCATCACGGTGCAAAGCTCGATCGGCTTGTGGCCGACGCCTTCGGTCGGCGAATTGTTGCCAAGCAGGGCAGTGATCATGTCGGAAATGATGCGGATATTGGCGGTCGGCGCCGTGCGATTTGCCGTCAACCACAAGTCGAACAGTCCGTTGTAGAACGACGCAATGGATGGCGGCTTCTCGTCCACCGTCGCATCGGGGATCATGATGTCGTAGTTCGCAATTCCGCACGCGGCGAAAAACGCGACATACTGCTCCGGGGGATAAGCGGGATTGCAGACAGCCAAAGCGCTTACGCCGATGTCGCGTGATACCAGCTTGCGGGCGGCGCGCTCCACCGCCGCGTGGGTGCCCGTACCTTGAAACGTGCGACGGTGAATGTCGTGAATATGTTCGGGTCCATCGAGACTGATCGCAACCGAGATGTTGCGCGTCTCGAAGCAGTCCAGCCATTGATCATCGATCAACACGCCATTGGTCGTGACCGCGATGGGAATGTCGCAACCGGTTCGCGATGAAATGCGCTCGCAGCCCTCGGCAAAATGGTGGAAATTCTCGACACCCCAGAGCAAGGGCTCGCCGCCGTGCAGAACGATGGGAAAATCGACGAGGGAGTATCGCGCGACGTGTTCTTCGATGCGCTGCAACAATTGATGTAGCACGCCGGTGCTCATCAGCTTGGGCTTGTCGTAGACGGCCGCGTCGCGAAACCAGTAGCAATAGGAGCAGTCGATGTTGCATCGCGCTGCCACCTTGACCAGCAACTGCGTGATCGGCTGATCCTGGAAGGCGACAGGATTTGAATCGTCAAACAACATGCCGATGCCGGTATGCGCCTGAAAAAATTGCGATTAGCTAGTATCCCCGAACAAAGCCCCCTCTGCGGAACGCGCCCGCTCCCGGAGCGTACGCGCCTCTGCGGAAGGCACCTGCCCCTGGAGCGTATCCGGCCCTGCGAAAGACACCCGCATGCGGCCCTCGGCCAAAGCCTCGCCTGAAATAAACTTGATTTACAACGGGTTGGTCGGGAATAACCGCGGGTTGGTCGGAGCTAAGTCCTTCCGTCGAACTCTGCTCGCGCAGTTCGTTCAGCAGCGCGTCGATACCTGGATGATCGCTCTGAATTGTCGCGCCCGGCCCGTGCAACTGCAGGAGGCTCGCCAAAACCTTCAGCGTGGTAATCGCCATGGTCGTGCTCCTCTTCGCGATGCAGTTCAAGATCGAACGAAAGACCGGTGATTTGCCTCAACCGGATGAGCAGCGGACAGTATATACCTTTTCTATTGCAGCGGAAATGTGGTGGGGCCGAGGTAGCGCTCTTTGCCACACAATGCTTTCAGGAAATTCCGACCGTTGACGGTCGGGATGAAGTTCGAAGCGGCGCGTCGGCGCAAATTTGCAGCAGGAGATCAATACACAAGCCGCAGGGAAACACGGAAATGAGCGATTGGTTGCACAACCTTTCAGTGCTCTGGATGGCACTCACCATTTTCGCCTTTACCTACCTTCTGGCGATCTTAGTTTTCGTAGGCGTTACAATACTATCGACCAAGGGCCGAACAGCTTCATTCAAGTCGGTCTCTCCCGGCATGTTGCCTGTACTAGGCATCATATTCGGCCTGTTTGTTGCCTTCACCGCGTCGCAGGTCTGGAGTGATAGTGATCGCGCCAGCTCGGCGGTAAGCCGCGAAGCCAGTTCGCTGCGAGCGGTTATCCTTCTCGCCGGCGGTTTGCCCGCAGAGCAGGAGACGCGCCTGCGCAGCCTCGTTCGTGAGTACGTCGAGCAAACAGTAGCGGTCGAATGGCCAATGATGGCGCGCAAAACTGCTTCGCTAACGGTGGATCCCCCCGCTCTCGCCCAGGTGCTGCAGCTCGTCGTCTCGATCTCGGCGCAAGGTGCAGGCCAGCAGACGGCGCAACGCGAAATCATCACAGCCTTGCAGTCCGCGCTGGACGCCCGAAGACAACGGATCATCGTCAGCCAGTCAGAAGTCAATTCGGTCAAGTGGTTGTGCCTCTACCTGCAGGCGATATGCGAGTTGCTGGTGATCGCCCTCGTTCACTGCGATAATAGGTTGGGATCAGCAATCGCGATGTGGCTGTTCGCGACCGGAGCGGCAACCTCGGTTTTGCTGATTGCCACTCATGATCGGCCATTCACGGGTCAGATTTCGATAGGGCCCGCGCCGTTGCTGCAAATCATGCCCGAAAAGACGGCAAGCTGATATGTGTCGGGTTGCACCGACACTTTTGGGCGGCTGACAGCCATCCATCTTGAACCAGTGACCGCGGCTGCGATGCGCGCATGGCAGAAGGACGTTCCCGGTGCGTTGTAAGTACTCGCGAGAGGACGAATAATGCTCATCATTGAATCGCTTCAGGGAAGGTACGATTGTCGCTTGTCGTTGAGGAGACCAAACAGTTCGGCGTGAAGCGCGCGGCATTTGCCGCCACGATCGGCAACATGCTCGAATTCTATGATTTCATCACCTACAGCTTCTTCGCGATACAGATCGGCCACACCTTCTTCCCTGTGCAAGGCGAGTATGGCAGCCTGATGCTGTCGCTTGCGACCTTCGGCGCGGGTTTCATCACGCGCCCGATCGGCGGGATCGTGCTTGGCATCTATTCCGACCGTGTCGGCCGGCGGCCGGCAATGCTGCTCAGCTTTGCGTTGATGGGGAGCGCGATCCTGGCGATCTCGATCACCCCATCCTACAACGCCATCGGCCTTGCGGCGCCGATCATTGTGATCGTGGCGCGCTTGGTGCAGGGATTTGCGCTCGGCGGCGAGGTCGGGCCGACCACGGCCTATCTCCTGGAGATCGCCCCGCCGGAACGTCGGGCGCTGGTGGTCTCGTGGCAGCCGACAAGCCAGCAGATCGCCGCCACCACCGGCGCGCTGGTCGGCTTCATTCTGAGCAGGACGATGACGCCAGAGGCGCTGGATTCCTACGGCTGGCGCGTGGCGTTCCTGATCGGCGCCATCTGCCTGCCGTTCGGGCTCTGGATGCGCCGGACGCTGCCGGAGACGATCCCGCAAGGCGAAAGCGGCGCCCGGCGCATCGAGAGCTCGAGCCATCTCGCGCTGGCGCGCCGGCACATTCGCCTGATCGCACTGGCGCTGATGATCTTGGCGAGCGGCACGATTTCGACCTATGTGACGCAATACATGACGACCTATGCGCAGAACACGCTCCATGTGGCGCCGTCTCTGGCCTTTGCGACGTCGCTTGTCAGCAATGGTCTTGGGATCGCGGGCGCGTTGCTGGGAGGCTGGCTGGCCGACTTGCTGGGTCGCAAGCCGGTCATGATCTATCCGCAGCTCGTCACGCTCGCGCTGACCTATCCGATCTTCCTGTGGATCGCCGGTGCACCCGGCGCGTGGTCGCTGTTGTTCGGCTTCGGCGCGCTATCGCTGATCGGATCGCTGCCGTTCACGGCTTTCTATGCGACCTTCACCGAGGCGCTGCCCCAACAGATCCGCGGCGGCGTATTCGCCACCGTCTACGCGGTTGCAATCGCAAGCTTCGGCGGCACCGCGCAGCTCGTGGTCACGTGGCTGCTGCATATTTCAGGAGATCCGCTGGCGCCCGCCTGGTACCTCCTGCTCGCCGCCGTCGTCGGACTGATTGCGATGAGCCTGATGCCCGAGACGGCACCGGTGAAAGTGCAGGCTGGTGCACCAGCCCGTAGCCCGGGTGGAGCGAATGCGTAACCCGCGACGTCGGCATCCGCGACTACGGGCAGTCCCGGGTTGCGCTGCGCTTCACCCGGGCTACGGAGCAGGCCCCCTTTGATTGATCGACGGATCAGCTCTGCGAGTGGCGCGCCATGAAGTTGTCATAGCCGACTTCGGCGACCTGGAACCATTGATAGCCGTTGCTGGTATAGGCTGTCAGCGATTCATAGACCTTCTTGAAATTGGCGTTGCTGGCCGCGACTTCGGCGTGCAGCTCCTTTGCCGCCTTGAAGCTTGCTTCCATGATCGCAGGCGAGAAGGCGTGCAGCTTGGCGCCGCCCGCGAGCAGCTTCTTCAGCGCGGTCGGGTTCACGGTGTCGTACTTCGCCATCATCCAGTTGTTGGCCTGGTGGCCGGCCTGCTCGAGGATGGCCTGATAGTATTTCGGCAACGCATTCCACTTCTCGAGATTGACGAAGACCAGCAGCATCGGGCCGCCCTCCCACCATCCCGGATAGTAGTAATGCGGCGCGACCTTCTGCAGGCCGAGCTTCTCGTCATCGTAAGGGCCGACCCATTCGGCTGCGTCGATCGTGCCTTTCTCAAGCGCCGGGTAGATGTCGCCGCCGGCGATCTGCTGCGGAACGCAACCGAGCTTCTCCATGACGCGCCCGGCGAAACCGCCGATGCGGAATTTCAATCCTTTCAGATCATCGACGGTGTTGATCTCCTTGCGGAACCAGCCGCCCATCTGGCAGGTCGTGTTGCCGGCAAGCAGCGAGGTGACGTTGTAGCCCTTATAGAACTCGTTCAGGAGCTCCTTGCCGCCGCCCATCATGTACCAGGCCTGATTGAGCCGCGCGTTCGGCCCGAACGGCACCGATGAGCCGAAGGTGAAGGTCGGATCCTTGCCGAAATAGTAGTAAGAGGCGGTGTGGCCCATCTCGACCGTGCCGCTCTGCACGGCGTCCAGCACCTGCAGGCCCGGCACGATCTCGCCAGCGGCAAAAGTCTGGATCTGGAATTTGTTGTCGGTGGCCTCGCCGACGACCTTGGCCATGATCTCGGCTGCGCCATGCAGCGTATCGAGCGATTTCGGCCAGCTCGTCGTCATCCGCCATTTCAGCTCCGGCATCGACTGCGCGATGGCCGGCGCGGCGAGCGTGGCGGCACCGGCGGCACCGATGCCGGCGACTTTGATGAAGTCCCGTCGTTTCATGTCGTTTCCTCCCTTTGAATATGTGTCATCGGCCTTCGTACCGAGGCCTGAGGGCAGCATGGAACATCCCCTTCCCGATTGCCATCGCCAACGTTCGCCGCAGCGCTCAAAAAAAGCTTGGTCCGGGCCGTCCGTCTCGTGGGCGTGTGGATTACGAACGCAACAAAGATCCGATCTGCTGCAATCGTCTGGTAGCGCGGGTATCCAAATCTCTCCCATCCGACGCAATCGGCGGCCTGCCGTCGACAGGCTCGCCATCGCCGCTTCCGATCGATGGGAAACAAGCCATGTCCTACAATTTCCTGGTGGCCACCTGGGGAGACCACGGCCATCTCGGACCGACCCTGACAGCGGCGCAGCAATTGCGTGCAAGGGGTCATGTCGTTCGTTTCATCGCGCGTGCGGACGCGCGCGCGTCAGTCGAGACGGCGGGCTTCGGCTTCGCGACCTGGCAACGGACGCCTCACGTTTCGCCTATTGGGCAGGCCACCGCCCCCCTTCAGTACGCCTGCGATCACCTGCTGTTTGGGCCAGCCGCCGCGCAAGGTGCGGATGTCCGCGACGAAATCCGGCGCGCCACGACTGACGCTGTGTTGACCGATATGCCTCTGTTCGGCGCCGTGCTCGCCGCGGAGGCCGAACATATTCCCTGTGCCCTGCTCTCGCCCACCATCAGCATACGACCTCTCCCAGGGCAGCCACCAATTGGCAGTTGTTTGCCCGCGCCGCGTACGCCGGAAGACCGTGTCGCCGTCGAGGCGGCAAGCAACCGGTTCGCTGCTCTCATGAACGAATGGCTGCCGATGCTGAACGAGGCGCGGGCGAGCCTGCAGCTTGCTCCTTGGGCTGATGTGATGGAGTTGTTCGACCGACCGGCGCGGCTCCTGATAGCGGTAAGCGCGGCGTTTGACTTTGCCCCCGACGTCCTCCCCAGCAATGTCAGGTACATCGGGCCGCTCCTGGATTCCTCGAATTGGTCGAAGCCATGGATCTCTCCCTGGTCCCAAGGGGATCGTCCGCGCGTGCTGATCTCTTCCAGCACGACCAATCAGGATCAGACCGAGGCGCTGCAACGCACGATCAACGCGGCAGGACGCGTCGATGTGGATGCGGTTGCAACGCTCGGACCTGCTCTGGACCACATCACCCTGCAGGCGCCGGACAATGTCACGCTGCTGCCGAGCGCCCCGCATGATGCGGCCATGAAGGAAGCCTCGCTGGTCGTGAGCCATGGTGGCCATGGCACGACGAGCCGTGCACTCGCGCATGGCCTGCCGCTGCTGGTCATGCCGTTCGGCCGCGATCAGGGCGACATTGCCGCGCGTGTGGAAGCCTGCGGCGCGGGGTTGGTCTTGCCGCCGACCGCCACGGAAGCGGAAATTGCCGCCGCGATGACGCGCCTGATCCGCGAGCCGCAATTCCTGATCGCTGCCCGACGGTTCAAGGACATCATCGCCGCCGAAGTCAGCGCAGCTCCGCTTGTTAGAGAACTGGAAGAAATCGTTCGAGCTGCAGCGAACGCCTGAATCCGGGACATCCGTATTCACACCGCAAAAAAGCCCGGCCCCCACGAGGGGACCGGGCGGTGCATCTACTATTTAAAACCCGATCAGCCGCGGGTGCGCGAGCGGATCATGAAGCTGTCGTAGGTGTATTCGGCGACCTGCCACCACAGATATTCGTCGGAGCGGTAGGCCTGCATTGCGTCGATCGACTTCTTGAAGTCGGGGTTCTTGGCGGAGATTTCGCTCCACAGCTCGTTGGTCGCCTTCAGGCAGGCTTCCAGCACCTCGTTGGTGAACGGACGGAGCTGCGTGCCGCCGGCAACCAGCCGCTTCAGCGCCGTCGGGTTTTGCAGGTCATACCGCGCGGCCATCCAGCTATTGGCATTCGCGGCCCCGTTGGTGAGGATTGCCTGATAGTTCTTCGGCAGCGCATTCCACTTCTCGAGGTTGACGAATGCGTGGACGGTCGGGCCGCCTTCCCAGAAGCCCGGATAGTAGTAGTACTTTGCGACCTTCTGGAAGCCGAGCTTCTCGTCGTCATAGGGGCCGACCCATTCGGCGGCGTCGATGGTGCCCTTCTCCAACGCCGGATAGATGTCGCCGCCGGCGAGCTGCTGCGGCACCACACCGACCTTCTGCAGGACCTGGCCGGCGATGCCGCCGATGCGGAATTTGAGGCCGGAGAGGTCGGCGACCGTCTTGATCTCCTTGCGGAACCAGCCGCCCATCTGAGTGCCGGTGTTGCCGCAAGGCAAACCGATCACGTTGAACTTCTTGAAGAACTCATTGCCGAGCTGCTCGCCGCCGCCCTGGTACCACCAGGAGTTCTGCTGCCGCGCATTGAGGCCGAACGGGACCGAGGCGTAGATCGCAAACGTCGGGTCCTTGCCGACATAATAATAGGCCACCGTATGCGACATCTCGACGGTACCTGTCGACGTCGAGTCCAGCGCCTGCAGGCCCGGCGCGATCTCGCCCGCCGCGAACACCTGGATCTGGAATTTGTTGTCGGTCATCTCGGCGACGTATTTCGACAACTGCTCAGCACCGCCATAGATCGTGTCCAGCGACTTCGGGAAGCTCGAGGTCAAGCGCCACTTGATTTCGGGAGAAGACTGCGCAATCGCCGGCGCGGCAACCGCAGTCGCGGCCGCACCGGCCGCAGAAACTTTCAAAAAGTCACGACGCTTCATCTTAAGTCATCTCCTTGCGGGGCGTTTCCCTTTTGTCCCCAAAACATCTCCTCCGGGCGGGCGAATCCTCAGGCTCCGGGGGCGCTCTGGCGGGGCCGTTTAACACGGATGGCCGCCCGCGGAAACGCGACATTGGCATGACGGGACTGGACGAAAGTCGCAAGACGCGAGGCGAAATATCGGGTGGAAAGGACTGTCAAGCCGCGGCGATCACGCCCCGGAGCTGGTCGCGGACCTTGGTCCCGATTGCGCGGTAAATCGCCGCGTGCGGCCCGTCCGGCTCGCTATCCACCACCGGATTGCCGGAATCCGAGGTGGTGCGGATCGCCATATGGAGGGGAATTTCGCCCAGGAACGGTACCCCCAGCCGCTCGGCCTCATGCCGGGCGCCGCCATGGCCGAAAATGTCCGACCGCGTGCCGCAATGCGGGCACTGGAAATAGCTCATGTTCTCGACAATGCCGAGCACGGGCACGTTAACCTTCCTGAACATGGCGAGCCCGCGCCGCGCATCGATCAGGGACAGGTCCTGCGGGGTCGAGATGATGACGGCGCCCTTGAGCGGCACGTTCTGCGCCAGCGTGAGCTGCGCGTCGCCTGTGCCGGGCGGCATGTCGACCACCAGCACATCGAGCGTACCCCAGGCGACGTCGCGCAGCATTTGCGTGATCGCCGACATCACCATCGGCCCACGCCAGATCATCGCGGTGTCTTCCTCGACCAGGAAGCCGATCGACATGATCGAGAGCCCGAAGCGGGAGATCGGGATCATCTTCTTGTCGTCGTTGAGCGCGGGCTTCTCGCGGATCCCGGTCAGCCGCGGCACCGAGGGGCCGTAGATGTCGGCATCGAGCAAGCCGACGCGCAAGCCGAGATCACGCAAGCCGAGCGCGAGGTTGAGCGCGGTGGTCGACTTGCCGACACCGCCCTTGCCCGAGGCCACTGCGATGACGGCGGCGATCCCGGGGATTTCGGCCTGCCGCGACATCGGCGACGGCGCGCCTTGCGGCGGCCGATGCGTCGAGGCCGGCGCGATGCCGCCATGGCGGTGCGGCTGCGGCGGAGCCGCCGTGCCAGGCTTGCGCTCAGCGGTCAGCGCGATCATGGCGGCGGTGACGCCGGGGATGGCGCGCACGGCGCTCTCGGCCTGCGCGCGCACGCTTTCCCAGGCGCGCGCCTCCGCGGCATCGACATTGATCGAAAAGAACACCTTGCCGTCGCTGACCGTGATCGGCGACAGCACGTTGGCATTGGTCAAGGCGACGCCGCGCGGCGATGTTACCCCGGCCAATTTCTCCAGAACCTGTTGCTGCGTCACGCTCACAGCCGCTCTCCTGCCGAATATCCACATGGTGAAGTCACAGATATGACGGATCGGCAAGAAAGGGTAGTTGCGTCAGCACAATAGATTCCGCGGTTCACACCGCGCGTCCGAACGGTTCCTACCTGCCGCCGACGTCGTCAGCGCGCTCGGCCGGCGCTGCGGCGCCCTGTTCCTTGGCGACCTCGTAATTCAGCTCGATCATCACGCCGTTAGGATCGTGCACAAAGATCTGCCAGAGGTCGCCGCCCGGAACCTGCCGGGAATCGAATTTCATGCCCTTGGACTGAAGGCGCTGCTGCATTGCCGTGAAACCGCGGCTGACGAAGGCGACATGATGGACCACGCCGGAGTCGGGCTTTTGCGGCTCGTCGGTCGGGGAAATGTCCACGAGGTGAACCACCGGTTTGCCCTCGCTGTACATCCAGGCGCCGGGAAAGGCGAAATTCGGCCGGGCGCCCTTCTCCAGGCCCAAAACATCCTCATAGAACTTGACGGTTTCGGCGAGTTTCCGGGTGCGGATGTTGAAATGATCGAGCACGCCCACACTTGCGCCCGCCTCTCTTCCATTCATGTCTCACTCCCATTTTTGTGAGGTTCGTTGGTGGGTTATGATAACACAAAACCGCTAGATCATGATCCGATTGGACAGAATCGGATCATGATCTCATCTCTTTGTTGGAGCATGATCTTTTCGGAAAACCGGTTTCCACTTTTCCGGATCATGCTCTAATGCCGGCCAAACGAGCCGTTGCCCTCTGCGGCGCAGCGTTTATGGTGCGGCCCTCCCGCCTGAAAAACACCGTCCGGCCCGTGCAATGTCGCCGGCAAATCCCAAGGTCACTAGAAGAAACAAGGTAGCAGACATGGCTAAAGTCGCTTTTCTCGGTCTCGGCGTGATGGGTTTCCCCATGGCAGGACATCTCGTGAAAAAGGGGGGCCACGAGGTGACGGTGTACAATCGGACGCAGGCGAAGGCGCAGGCCTGGGTCGAGAAATTCGGCGGCCGCGCGGCGCCGACGCCGAAAGCCGCGGCCGAAGGCCAGGATTTCGTGATGTGCTGCGTCGGCAATGACAACGACCTGCGCGCGGTCACGATCGGCCCGGACGGCGCATTCGCCGGCATGAAGAAGGGCGCGACCTTCGTCGACCACACCACCGCTTCCGCCGAAGTCGCGCGCGAGCTCAATGCCGCCGCCGAGAAGGCCGGATTCAAATTCGTCGATGCACCGGTCTCCGGCGGACAGGCCGGTGCCGAGAACGGCGTGCTGACGGTAATGTGCGGCGGCAAGGAAGACGCCTATGCCGGCGCCGAGCCGGTCATCGCGGCCTATGCGCGGATGTGCAAGCTGCTCGGACCGGCAGGCTCCGGCCAGCTCACCAAGATGGTCAACCAGATCTGCATCGCCGGCCTGGTGCAGGGCCTTTCCGAAGGCATCCATTTCGCCAAGAAGTCAGGCCTCGACGTGGCCAGCGTGATCGAGGTGATCTCGAAGGGCGCGGCGCAATCCTGGCAGATGGAGAACCGCTACAAGACCATGAACGACGGCAAGTACGATTTCGGCTTCGCGGTCGAATGGATGCGCAAGGATCTCTCGATCTGCATCGCGGAAGCGCGACGCAACGGCGCCAACCTGCCGGTGAGCGCGCTGGTCGATCAGTTCTACGCCGAAGTCGAGAAGATGGGCGGCAAGCGCTGGGACACGTCGAGCCTGCTGGCGCGGTTGGAGCGCTAACGGCGCGCATGCTGCGCTCCTTCCCCTGAAGCTGGACTCCTTTCCCCCCTCAAAGGGGGAAGGCTGGGATGGGGGGTCAAGCCGCGCACACCAGCGTTGGAGCGACAGCGGGGATTGGGATTATAGGCAATGAGATTGCTCATATCCCAGCTATGGAGCAGTCAACTCTGTTCGACTTATCGCAGCAGATAGTCCCTGACATGGATGACGCGGGGATGGCGCAGTGCTGTCTTGTTCCAGACGAGATAGATCGTATTGTCTGGCCCCGGTCGCGCTGTCGGTAGTTCAACCAGATGACCGACGGTCAGCGCTTCGGCGCAGAGGTAGTCCGGCAACACGGTCCACCCTGTTCCAGCCTGGGCCATGCCGCTCAGGACGCGCAGGTCTGGAGCCGTTACCACCGCCTGCATGTCGGGCGTCTTGCCGAACACCTGCTCGAAGAAGGGCCGCAGCAGCGGCAGTGTCTCGTCATAGGCGATGCAGGGTAGTCCGCACAGAAACTCGGTCGTGACGGTGCGGGCCTTGGTGCGCTCAGCCAAGACCGGCGCGGCGACGAGCAACAATCGCTCCCGGCCCAATTCCGCGAACCCATGCACGCTGCCGTTCGGCGGCGAGGCCGTGACGGCGAGATCGGCATGGCCCTCGTCGAGCGCCGCATAGATGCGTTCCCGGTTGCCGGTCTGGATGCGCAACCGCAGGCCCTCGCGGACGAGCGGCGCCAGAGCGGGACCGATACGGGCAGAAAGATATTCGGCAGGGCCGACCAGATGCACCGTGCCGCTCAGATGGGTGGAGCGGGCCTGTGCCGCCCCCATGGTTGTCTCGATCCCGTCCAGATGAGCCGCGATCGAGCGGGCGAGATCGTCGGCAGCCGACGTGGGCGCGACGCCGCGTGCCTGGCGGACGAAAAGGAGCTTGCCCAGCATTTCTTCCAGCGCGGCGATATGCGCGGACGCCGATGGCTGGGTGATGCCGAGCCGCTGCGCCGCGCGGGTCAGCGATCCGGCGCGATAAGTGTCGAGGAAGGTGCGCAGATAGATGAGGTGGTTCATGATTGTTAAGCCATAGATATTTCTATGGCTGATAGCAGAAGGAATGATTTTTGTCGCGTTCCCGCTTGCTGCATGGTTCGGCCGAAAGCCGGAGTGACACCATGCCGAGCAAACTGAAAATCCTGATGATCCTTACTTCCAGCGCCCCCATGGGCGAGGCCGGCGAGCCGACCGGCCTGTGGTTCGAGGAACTGGCGGCGCCTTACTACGCTTTCATTGATGCGGGGGCGGCCGTGACGCTGGCCTCGATTGTTGGTGGCCCGGCGCCGATCGACCCGCGCTCGGTCAAGCCGAAGGGGGAGAACGAAGCCAGCGTTGATCGCTTCCTCAGCGACGAGACGGCTTCCGCAGCGCTCAAGGTGACAGTCCGCATCAACGGCATCGACGTCTCGGTTTACGACGCGATGTTCCTGCCCGGCGGACATGGGACCATGTGGGATCTGCCGGACAGCGCCGAATTGGCCTCGCTGCTCACAAAGGCATGGGCGCAAGGCAAGGTGGTCGCTGCCGTGTGCCATGGTCCGGCTGGCCTCGTGAACGCGAAAGACGAAACCGGCGCACCGCTCGTCGGCGGTCGGCGCGTTGCAGGCTTCACCGACAGCGAGGAACGCGCGGTCGGCCTCGACGCGGCGGTGCCGTTCCTGCTGGAAAGCCGCCTGCGCGAATTGGGCGGGCGTTATGAGAGCGTCGCGGATTTCCAGCCTTTCGCTATCACCGATGGGCGGCTTGTGACCGGGCAGAATCCGGCTTCATCTGCACTCACGGCCAAGCTCACACTGGAAGCGCTGAAAGCTCATCCCACGCGCTGAACCGCCTCCCCAACAAGAAGAAAGACCGTTCTCATGACCACGCCGCAGGCGCGGAGCATTCCGCTCGTCATCTATGTCTTCGCGCTCTCGGCGTTCGCTTTGGGCTTTACGGAATTCGTCACCATTGGCCTGGTGTCTGACATTGCGTCCGACCTGAAGGTGGATGTCGGGCAAGTGGGCGCCGCCGTCGCCACCTATGCGATCGGCGCGACCATTGGCGCACCGATCCTGACGGCGCTGGCGGCGAGCTGGAGCCGCAAGCATCTCCTGCTGGCGGCAATGATCGTGTTCACCGTTGGCAACTTCCTCGTCGGTCTGTCCGGCGACCTCACTTCGTTGCTTGCGGCCCGATTCGGATCAGGACTGGGCCATGGCGTCTTCCTCGCCGTTGCATCCAGCGCGGCGACAAGGCTGGTCGCGCCGGAGCGAGCAGGCAGTGCGGTCGCCGTCGTGTTCGGAGGGCTGACGCTGGCGCTGGCCTTCGGCGTGCCGATCGGCACTTTCCTGGGCGGCATCTGGAGCTGGCAGACCATTTTCATGGGCGTGGCGATCTGCGGCGCGATCGGCGTGGCCGGTCTGGCTCTGTTGATGCCAAATGCGAAGGATGGGGGGGAAGCGAAGGACGCCCTGCACAATCTGCTGGCGCTGTTCGACCGCCGCTTGCTAGGCGCAGCGTTCATCACCGTGCTGGCCTATACCGGCTCCTTCTGCCTGTTCTCTTATATCTCACCGCTGTTGATCGAAGTGACCGGCATGAACCTCGCATGGGTCAGCACGATGATGCTGGTCTATGGAGTGGCAGCGGCGATCGGCAACATCATCGGTGGGCGCATGACCGACCGTCTCGGCCCCGACAAGGCGGTGATGATCGTTCTCGTCGGTCTTGCCCTCGTGCTCGCGGCGATGTGGCCCGCCGTCCATTCCGTTCCGGCCATGGCGGCGTTGATCGCCGCACTCGGCGCGCTCACCTATGCTGCGGTGCCCGCCATGCAGGCCCGCGTCATCGGCATTGCCGAGCGCCATGCGCCCAAAGCGCTCGCCGCCGCAGCCGGCCTCAACATCGCTGGTTTCAACTCGGGCATAGCGCTCGGATCGCTGGTCGGCGGCGGGGTGATTGGAGGCTGGGGGCTGACCGCGACGGCGCTTGTCGGTACGGGCGCTGCCATCGCAGGAATTGCGGTCCTGTCGTTTCAACGGAACGAGTCAAGGACGTGAGGAGGCGTGGACAGAGCACAAGGGCGACGAATGCGGCGGCGCGAAGGGAGCGGTAGACCCTCATGAGCCTTCCCCGTCATTGCTGTGCATGTTCCCTAATTCGCTGATCGAATGGTTTGCGTCTGGGCCTCAGCAAAGTCGGCTCATTCACAGACAACGCCAAATGGTTAATTTAACTTCTCGTTAACGAGAATCTTTAGCTTTCTAAGTCATCGCTTAATGATTTGGCGCGAGAGATAGACAATGCAAAAGCCCGTGCGGTTTGCGGGCAGGATTTTGTGTTGTTAATGAGTGATCCCGCGGAAAAGCCTGAAGTTGTCCAGCTGCCGGCCGAGCCCCAGGCTGCCGCGCCGGTCAACAGTCGCCGCGCCGCGGCGCAGCGGGTGCGGGAGGCGCGGGATCGGTTAACGTCAACCAGCGGGACCCGCCCCGCATTCGACACCGAACTGCTCCGCCAATATGCCCAGACCAGGATCTCGGCATCCTACGTCGTGATGCTGCTGGTGATCGCCACCGGCGTGCTGTTCGGCCTGTGGCGGGAGCCGCTCGTGGCGGCGGCCTGGACCATCGGCGTGCTCGGCATCCATGCCGCGACCGTGAAGAGCTGCACCAAGTTCCTGAAGGAATCCCCCTCGCCTGCCGCGACGCGCAAATGGCGGGCGCGCTTCGTGCTGCTCGACCTGCTCTACGGCTTGTTCTGGACGGTGATCCTGGCCCATCCCGCAGGGACGGATGCCGCCTCCAATGCAATGATGATGTTCCTGATGCTGCTGGTGATCGCGGTCTCCAGCATGCTCGCGGCGAGCCTTCCAATGGCGGCACTGGCGGCCACCGCGCCGGTGACGATCGCGATCGCCGTCAGTTTCGCGCTGAGCGGTTCCTTCGACAATTACGTGTTCGCGCTGCTCGCGCTCGGCGCCGAGGGCTATTTCGCGCTGCTTGCCCACCGGCTGCATTCGACGACGCTCGCCACGCTGCAGGCGCGCGCCGAGAAGGACGTGCTGATCGCCGAGCTCGAACAGTCCAAGGCGATCTCCGACGAAGCACGGCATCGCGCCGAAGCCGCCAACGTCGCCAAGTCGCGTTTCCTGGCGCAGATGAGCCACGAATTGCGCACGCCGCTGAACGCCATCCTCGGCTTCTCCGAGGTGATGAAGAGCGAGATCTTCGGCGCGCATGCGGTGCCGGTCTACAAGGAATATTCTGCCGACATCCACAATTCCGGCGTCCACCTGCTCAATCTCATCAACGAGATCCTCGATCTGTCGCGGATCGAGGCCGGCCGCTACGAGCTCAACGAGGAAGCGGTCTCGCTGCTGCATGTCGTGGCCGACTGCCACCATCTCTTGAAACTGCGCGCGACCAGCCGCGGCATCACCATCCACGAAGTATTTGAGCAGGGCATGCCGCGGATCTGGGTCGACGAGCGCGCCACGCGGCAGATCGTGCTCAATCTGTTGTCCAACTCGATCAAGTTCACCCCGCAAGGCGGCGAGATCTGGCTGAAGGTCGGATGGACCGCCTCCGGCGGCCAATATCTCAGCGTGAAGGACACCGGCTCCGGCATTGCCGAGGACGAGATTCCGATCGTGCTGGCGTCGTTCGGCCAGGGCTCCAACTCGATCAAGTCCGCGGAACAGGGCGCGGGCCTTGGCTTGCCGATCGCCAAGAGCCTGATCGACCTGCATGGCGGCACCTTCACGCTGAAGTCGAAGCTGCGCATCGGCACCGAGGTGATCGTGACATTCCCGCCGGAGCGCGTGATGTCGGCGTTGGCGCCGATGGCCGAGGAAGCGCCGCCGTTGCAGCCGCAACCCTCGATTCCTATGACCGACGACAAGCAAAGGGGGCGCCACAAGCCGATCATGAGTGCAGGCACCGGGCTATAGACACTACGAAGAGTCATCCCGCTACGCGCTTGCACCCGCGATCGAAATCGTTTCACTATCGATGGATGAGCACAGAAACGCCGTGTATCGCAGTCTGTATGATCGACCCCAGGACCAAGCTCTGCTTCGGCTGTGGGCGGACGCTGCCGGAGATCGCGCGCTGGCACAAGATGGACAGCGCCGAGCGCCTCGCCGTAATGACGCTATTGCCCGCGCGCATGGCGGAAGCGGGCCTCGAGCGGATGGAGGCGCGCCCGAAGCGCGCCTAGAGCGCGATGACTTTTCTTCGAATCGTCATCCCGCTCTAGCTCTTTGTTTGAGCATGATCTCCGCGCAAACGCTTCGCGTTTGCCGCGAGGGAAAACCGGTGCCCACTTTTCCGGATCATGCTCTGGTGCATTGGACGCGGGAGGCGGTGTCATGAGCCGCATCCTCCTCGTGCTCCTATTGCTGGTTGCGACCGCCGGCGCGGTCGTCGCCTATGGCGATCCCGAACAAATCGCGCGCGCCGGCCATCAGGTTTCGCACATGCTGCGCGGGAACGTTGTGACCCCCGGCCCCGCCGTGCAGATCCCGCGCGGACAGGGCGGCGAGTTCGCGCTGCGCGCCAAGATCAACGGCGTCAGCGCGCCGATGGTGATCGACACCGGCGCGACCTCGGTGGTGTTGACCTGGGAGACCGCGAAGGCAATCGGGCTGCCGATCGAAATGCTCGAATACAATGTTGATCTCGAAACCGCCGGCGGCCACACCAAGGCAGCACGGCTGACGCTCGATCGCCTCGCCGTCGGTCACCTGGTCGAAAAGTCTATCCCGGCGCTGGTGGTGCCGCGCGGGCAGATGAAGACGAATCTGCTCGGCATGAGCTTCCTGGATCGGCTGGAAAGCTGGGGCGTGCGGGCCGACAAGCTGATGCTGACCGGCTATCCCGACGTGCTAGGCCGCCATCGACGCGGCCGCACGGCTTCCAACTAGCGCGATCGCCTCGCGTAGTACATTCACCCCCGCACCCGGCCTCCTGCCATGCTCGGCGAGATGGCGGCGGAAGGCGCGCGCTCCTGGCACGCCGAAGAACGCGCCGACGAAATGCCGCGTGATCGCATGCAGCCGCGCGCCGCGCGCGAGTTCGCCTTCGATATAGGGGATCATCGCCTCAAACGCGTCCTGCATCGTGGCGTGCGGCGCCGCCTCGCCGAACAGGTCGGGGTCGACCGACAACAACCGCCACGGCTCCTGATAGGCCGCGCGGCCCAGCATCACGCCATCGACATGCGCCAGGTGCCGCTTCGCCTCGTCGAGACTCGCGATGCCGCCATTGATGATGATGGGAACATGGGGCATGGCGGCTTTCAACCGATAGACGCGATCATAGTCGAGCGGCGGGATGTCGCGGTTCTCCTTCGGCGACAGGCCGTTCAGCCAGGCTTTTCGCGCGTGCACGATCAGCGCATCCGCGCCCGCTTCGATCACGCCGCGCGCGAGCGTATCGAGCGCCAGTTCCGGATCCTGGTCGTCGATCCCGATACGGCACTTCACCGTCACCGGAACCTTCACCGCGCGCTTCATCGCCGCGACACCCTCGGCAACGAGCACCGGCTCCGCCATCAGGCAGGCGCCGAACCGGCCATCCTTGACCCGATCGGACGGGCAGCCGACATTGAGGTTGATCTCGTCATAGCCGAAATCCTCGCCGATCTTGGCTGCAGCGGCGAGTTCACGCGGATCGGACCCGCCAAGCTGCAACGCCACCGGATGCTCGCTCGCATCAAACCCGAGCAGCCGCGCGCGATCACCATGAATGACGGCGCCGGTGGTCAGCATCTCCGTATAAAGCCGCGCCCGCCGCGAAAGCTGGCGATGGAAGACGCGACACTGCCGGTCGGTCCAGTCCATCATGGGGGCCACGGAAAAGCGATAGTCTTGCGATTTCAATACTTTATCCTATGTTCTCAATGGGATGAACCCGGAACATGTGCACTCCAAACTAGTCGAAATTGCACACGTTTGTACCTGTTTTGACCTCTCAGTGCACACGTAGCGCACACGAATTGGGGAGTGCACACGGCCGTGGCCAGCTTCACTCAATTGCCTTCCGGGAACTGGCGCGTCCAGGTCCGCCGCAAGAACCGCTACGTGTCAGAGACCTTCCGCCGGCGCAAGGACGGCGAAGACTGGGCGCTCGATATGGAGCGCAATATCGACCGCAGTGGATCACCAAAGCCCCGCGCCGCTGTCCAAGCCAAAACCTTCGGCGACATCATCGATCTGCATATCGAGGACATGCACGAGGTCGGCCGCCCTCCCCGTCGCTCCAAGGCCGCTGTGCTAGAGGCACTGTCCGTCGTCAGATAATTTGAGACTTATCAGGCTCTTCGAGAAGGGAGGCTCTGGCTCATCAGGGGTTAGAGTTTAAGCGGCGTGCAGCTGATGCTGCAAGCGGCGGTTCGCGATGGTGGCAAGCTTGATGCGTTTTCGTTCTGCGAGGATCATCTCCGCCCTGCCGAAGTAGACGTCGGCCGGCGTCAGATTATCGATGCTCTCATGATAGCGGACGTGGTTGTAGTGCTCGACGAAGGCGCCGATCTGCCGTTCGAGATCGCCGGGCAGGTAGTAGTTGTCGAGCAGGATGCGGTTCTTTAGGGTCTGATGCCAGCGTTCGATTTTGCCTTGGGTCTGGGGATGATACGGCGCCCCGCGCACATGCTGCATGCCCTTGCCTGCGAGCCACATGGCCAGATCGTCTGCCACGTAGCTCGAGCCGTTGTCGCTGAGAAGCCGCGGCCGGTGCGCGACGGTGATATGGTCAAGGCCGGAGGCCGCGAGCGCCTGGTCGAGCGTGGCCGTGACGTCGGAGGCGCACATCGTGGGACCAAGCCTCCAGGCCACGATGTAGCGCGAGAAGTCGTCGAGCACGCTCGACAGGTAGTACCAGCCCCAGCCAGTGATCTTAAGGTAGGTAAAGTCGGTCTGCCAAAGCTGGTTGATGGCGGTGGTCTTGTCCTTGAACTCGTTTGCCGCCTTGATCACCACATAGGCCGGGCTGGTGACGAGGTCATGTGCCTTCAGCAACCGATAAACCGACGCCTCGGAGACAAAATACTTCCGTTCGTCGGTGAACCGCACGGCCAGTTCGCGCGGCGACAGTTCCGGAAACTCCAGCGCCAGGTCGATGATCTGACCTCGTACGTCGTCGGGGATGCGATTCCAGGCCCGGTCTGGTCGAGACCGATGGTCGGCCAGCGCGTCGATGCCGCCCCCGCGGTAACGATCATACCAGCGATAGAATGTGGCGCGTGGGATGCCCAGCTTGTCCAGCGTGCGCTTGGCCGGAAGATGCGATTGCTCGACCAACTGGATGATCTCGGCCTTCTCGGATGCGGGATATCTCATGCCTCGTTCTCCCCATCCCGTTCATGCTTTTTTGAGCAAGCGGTTCTCCAGGGTGAGGTCGGCCACGACTTCCTTCAACGCTGCCGTCTCACGACGGAGATCCTTCCTCGCCAGAGGTCGCGGCACGCGCCGTATCGCCCGCCAGCCGGCGCTTACCGGCTTCGAGGAACTCCTTGGACCAGCCATAATACATCGAGGCGGCGATGCCTTCGCGGCGACACAGCTCAGAGATATTCTCCTCCCCGCGCAGTCCGTCCAGCACGATGCGGATCTTCTCTTCGGCCGAATACTGCCGACGCGTCTGACGACGAATGTCCTTTAGCACTTGTTCTGCCGGCGCTTTGCCCGGTCCGGATTTCTGCTTCATCTGCGCTCCTGGTGGCTACGATGAACCAGAAATCCTCCCTCCGCAAAATCCTTCAATTTGTCTCGCAGGCGCTGACGGCGAACACTCGAGATGGAAGACTACCGTCCGCTCGCCGATTCCGACGAGAACCGCAATGTCGGCGACCGTCTTTCCTTGCGCCGTCCACGCCAGGCACTGACGCTCGCGCTGGGTAAGCTCGCTCTCGACGCGCTGGCGCGAGGCCAGCGAGGCATCAAGCCTGGTGTCAACGTGGACGTGAAAATACAAACCTACCTGATGAACAACGTCTTTCCAGATATCATCGAGTTGATCAAACTCGGTTTGGCGAAGGCTTGTCGCCAAAGTGAATGCGGCCATGCGCCCGAACCCGCCTCTGATCGGGACGGTAATTCCAGACCGGATCCCAAACGTCGTTGCCTCATCAAAAAACTGCCGCTGCGCTCGGTCTCCGGCAGCGATGCGCGCCGCTCCACCGCAAGAGAACAAATCCCGCCTGGCCCGGGCACGAAGGACCACGGGGTCGAGTTGCTGGTAGCCGAGTTGAAAGTACCGGCTGGTCCACGATCTCGGGTAGGACGAGATCAACAGCGGCGCTTCGCCATCCAGACGCAGATAAGCGAAGCGCTCGAAGCCAAGTTTCTGCGCCACCCGAGCTGCGATCCGCTCGAACGCTCTTGCATTGTCAGCTGTCTGGATTGCGTCAACAAACTCCTGAAATGTGGTCTCCATCGGACTCATTCTATGTGGACTGTTGTGAAAAAACCGCGCACCGTGTTGAGCGAGATTTCCGGGGCACTTGCGATGTGCCTTTGGGCATGTCGCTCGACGACCGGGGACGTCCGCTAGCCATTTACGTCTGGTCAAGCGATCACGCTGCATTGTGGGTCTTCCGGGCTTCTATCTTGCTGGGAGATCAAGCAGCAGGACAAGCAAAGCCAACCAGAATGGAGCCAGGTGCAAGGACTAGTTGCCACGGCTCTATGTTCGGCCTCGGGACCTCCGTTTGCGGGACAGCATGAGTTCCGCTGCAGCACATCGGGCCACAGCTTGCGGATTGCCATGATCAGACGGACACATTGCGGCTGATGCAGTGGCGCCAGCGGAGTCAAGGCGTCGATCGCTCCCATAGAAGCGTGGTCGATTCGAACCGGCCCGGAGAAGGCATCGGCGCCGTGCACGACACGATGCCTAACCGCAATGACGCGGCCCATGTCAAAATGGCTCTCTCGCTATTTCCCGCGTGGCTTAGCTCAGCAGCGGTCTGGGCCGCCGCCGTGCAGTCGATGTCGGCGACTACAACCTTGGCGCCGTGGCGGACCAAGGCCCGCGCCACGCTTGCCCGATGCCGCTTGCGCCGCCGGTGACCAGCGCCGTCTTGTCCGCAATTTGTTTCATAGGCGGTCCTCCTTTAGATCTTGCTCAACTCGCCTTGACGACGCCCCCGTCTCAGGGATCATAGCCGCCTTCGCCGGGGTCAACTCTCAATGAAAATCCCCGGGCCAGTTCTCAACGAAGATCAACACACCACGTCCAACGGCAATGATCTTCGCTAGTCCTAACAACACATCCCACTGCCTCCGCGGTCGAAGCTGCGACTCAAAACAGCAGAAACAGGCATCCCAAGAAATTCAGCGACGATCCCTCACGGGGGAAATAACTGATGCTCGGATGATCGGTGTATGCCACGCCAAGCGTTCCCCAGATGCCGGGCCGGAGGTGCGCGGTGTAGGAAGCCGTTATGGTATTGGTGTTGTAACGCGCCCCGACCAAGGTCTCGGTCGCGAAACCGTTCACAAAATCAGCCAGATGGGGACTGACTTCATTGCGACTATAAACCAAACTGAGCATGTCCTTTGGCCTTGAGGCGGAGGGCCCAATCCAATAGAGCCTGCCCTCGTAATACTGATAGAAGGCGGCAGTCTTGGGCGGCGTGTACATTGCCGTACCGCCGACGTAGATGCCGCGGTAGGCCGTAAGGGGTGACGACGGATCCTGCTGCCAAAGCTGCCGGTCCGCGAGGAGATAAAAGCCCGGTACGCCAGATTTGGTGCCTCCGGTTGCCAGCTCGGATAGGTCTTTGAATTCGGATGTGTTGTACATGGCGCCCGCGCGGATCCAGGTTGACAGATCACCTGGCAAGGGAGGCGTCTGGTAGCCGACTTCGTTCAGAAATAACGTTCCCGTTCCCTTGACGGCGAGTCGAACCTCAAACCGACCCCGTCGCTGTGGATCTCATCGTAGATGGGATTGCCGGTAGGCCCGTTAACTGGATTGCTACGCTGAACAAGGAACTGATTGTAGAATGAATTCGAGATGTTCCACTTTAAACGAACCGCTGGCGCTGCAAAAGGTTCGGTGGCCAAGCCTAATTCCGCCGGTATCGACGCTGAAGGACCGAACGGACTTGAAAAATTACCGCCGACGTAGGTGCCGATCACTTCATCCGAAGCGGCGAACCAGCCGACCTTGGCTTCCACCTTGCCGTCGAACAGCGGCTGATACCAGGACAAATTGGTAATTCTGTTAGCGGTGGGTAGATAGGCGTCATTCGTGCTCGTAGTGACGTTCGCCGCGAACGCCAACTGCCCCCCAGTCAAACCGATCCGTCCCAAGTCATAGGTCAGGTATGGCTTCAGGGTGTATGTATTGCCGAAGCTCTGTCCAAAATAGGCCTGGTTTCCAGCGCAGATTCCGCCGATCCGGGTGATGCTGGTACAGACCGGATATGTACTGGGAACTTGTCGGGGCGTGTCGAGCATATTCGCCTGCATGATCTCGGGACTGACAAACAACAAGCCGAAACCTTCCTCTGCCAGCGCCGAGCGGAAACCGCCGACGTCTTGCGTTAGAGTGTCGGAGAAAGATGGGAACGGAATGTTCCAGCCCTTGTATCCCAAGGTCGCGTTCATCTGGTCCAGCGACATTGCTGGTGCGGACGGCTTCGCGACGCTAGGAGGCGGGGCCGTAGCGGGTATCGGCGCGGCGTCAAAGCCTTTCGCGATAGTGGAAGACGTCGAGGACCGCTTTTTCTGTTTGATCGGCTTCACGGCAGTTGGAGCTGGCGCGTCGACACTTGGCTGCGGTGGACTGGCAACCTCAGCCGCGTGCACGCCGGTCGGCGCGACGCCGGCAAAGGCGATCAGAAGGCCTTGGCAAATCCGCGCCTGCCATCTCACGTGACTTACCGAGCCCGATATACGGCTGCTCGCGATGACCCCTCTCGTCGGCATATTCTCTCCCTGTATTTATCTTTTGCGCCCACCCCGAGACCGGACTGAGCTGCCGGTCTTCGGGTAAGGCTGCGCGAATGAAATCCGGAAGAACGCAAAAAGTCAACCAACAAGTTGGATGATGACACAGATGCATCGGAATCGATTTGTGGAGGACGAAGCGGCGTTGTCCCCTGATCAAATCAGGCTTCAACATTTACGGGCAAACCCTTCGGCTCTCAGACCTAGCCATGCCCTCCCGAGCCTGCGACAATGATTGCATGTTCGCAGATAGCCAACCCCGTGCCCGTGGCCATGCGTCGCCGCGCCGATCTTCGGTCTGCCCGCCGTCAACCTGCGCGCCTGGTCCGGGAAAACCAGATCCCCGGAACGGCGCTTCCGTCAATTCGAGCAGGCTACCCGTTGGAATATCCGGACACGGACCTCCGACACGACCACAGCGGTCTTGGATTGGCTGCCAGAAATCGCATTTCAGAATGGGGAGGAAGGAAGCCGTCGTGCCAAAATATAAAATAGTGTAGACGTTTGATCATCAGATGTTCGACGATTCGTATCATAAATTGGCACTGACAGGAGGCTTGGTCCGTGCCCCGGTTATGCGCATGCAATATGGATATGGGCTCCGGCGAGAGGATGGCTTATGAGCACCTCTCGTAAAGCAGCTAAATCCATTGCAGGCGAGAATACCAAGGATCGAATCCTTCATGTCGCGGTGGACGAGTTCGCGAAAAGGGGCTTTGCGGCTGCCCGTATCGACGAAATCGCGCGGCGGGCTCGAGCGAACAAGCAGCTCATCTACTATTATTTCAAAGGCAAGGCTGGCCTCTATGACGCCGTGCTCGAGGAGATGGTCGAATGGTCAAAGCCACTTTGGGCGTCTGTCTCTCATAGCGATCTCAAACAGCTCATCACTACGCTGATGACGAATGCCGCAGATCATAAGTTAGCGAGATGGCGGCGTCTGCTTGCATGGGAAGGGATCGAATTTGGTGCGCGGCCGGACCGCCGTGTTCACCTCGAAAGCGTTCGCTCTGCCGCCTACCGGACGCAAACCGACGTTCTGGAACGGGAAAAAAATCGGGGAGCGTTTCCAGCCGAAATCGATCCGAAGGTGCTCTCACTTATGCTCACGCTCCTGTCGCTCGGACCGGATCTTCTTCCACAAGTGACGAAGCTCATAACGGGCAGGGAGGCCCGAGATCCCACGCTGCGTCACGACATGCAACATACGCTGCTCAAACTCCTCGATGCCGCGAGTCGCCGCGAAACACCCGCCACATCCCACGAGCCACAAGCGAAATGAGAGTGCTTGGCGCTCCTCGGCCGCAGCCGCGTCGTCGGGCGCTATCGACCTGGCGCCCGGCTAGGGCGTCGGGTCGACATAGACGGTCTTTGTCGTCAGGAAGGCGTCCAAGGCTTTGGGGCCGTTCTCGCCGCCCCACCCGGACTGCTTGTGACCGCCGAAAGGAAGGCTGTAGTCGAAGCTGGGCGAGTTCAGATGGACGTCGCCGGCATCGATCGCAGCGGCGAACCGATGCGCCCGCACCAGATCGCGCGTCCAGATGTAGGCCGCCAACCATACTCGGTGCCGCTGAGCTGTCCCCTCCGTTTTGGAGGGGGCTCCCGTTGTGAAGGAGGCGGCCATAAGCCGCTTGTTCCGACCTCTGCCCCTCTGCCATAGGGTATTTTGCCCTCAGCCAGACGAGACGGCGCATATTGTAGGCGAGATTGGCGAGGCCGATCTTCGGCGTGTATCCTCGTGAAATACGGGGGTGTTGTCTTATCGACCATCGCCTATCCAGCCCTTTTGTCCAGAGCCAACTGTCAGGAGAAAATATCGATCTTACCGCACGACGTCCTTCTGTAACGCGAGGACAGGCATGAGGGTTAGACCGTAATCGATGCCGGCCTCCCAACCGAGTTCATCGACGATTTGGTAGGTCTTCTTGGTGTAGTCGAGCGATACCGCGTCGAATGTCGCAATCAGCTTTGCAAGTTCGACCGCGCGGGGCAGCAGCCGTTCACGTGGCACGACTTCGTTGACGAGCCCCCAGCTCAACGCCGTCGCTGCATCGATCCGCTGCCCGGTCACGGTCAGCCAGATCGCATGTTTGTGGAGAATCCGACGCATCGTCGTGGGACCGGCCAGCGCCGGATACTGCCCGAAGGTGATCTCGGGCATGCCGAACGTCGCGGTGTCAACCGCGATCGCCAGATCGCAGCTATTCACCAGCGTGAGCCCACCGCCAAGTGCATAACCGTTGATCGCACCGACGAAGATGGCGGGATGCTCGCGGATCGCCCTCTGCACCATAGCCCAACTGTTCGCTTCATGCGCGAACGCTCGCTTGGTCGGATCGTGTTTCTCCTTGATGTCGACTCCCGAGCAGAAGCTCTGATCACCTGCAGCGGTCAGAACGACGACTTTGCTCCCAGCCTTCTTGATGGCGTCCAGCGCATCGCACAGCGCCTTCTGGGTGGCTGAACTCATCGCGTTCCGCTTGTCTGCCCGGTTGATTGTAAGAATCGAATAGCCTTCGTGGTGCTCAACAAGCGCCAGCTCTGCCTCGCTCGTGACGGAGGCCGACGTGGTCGTGGTGTTCATTACGATCTCTCCTTCAAAATTCTTCGCTACGCTGGCGAACATTCACGAATTGACTGGACGGAACTTCGCGAGCGCGAATTCCTCAGTCGCCGGCTCGAACTCAACCCGCATGGGCATGTCGATACGGAGATCTTGGACCCTCACATCCGCCGGGATCGTAGCCACCATGAAAGGTCCTTCTTCGAGCTGGACGAAAATGACGGGATAGGGGACATCGCCCTTAAAGGACGGGAAGTAGACCTGGTGGAAAACGGTCCAGGACCACAGCGTCGCTCGGCCCGAGACGTCGACCCATTCAGCATCTGTCGAAAGATCGATCGGATCGAAGGGCGCATAAGGAAAACGATACCTCCCCGTCGAGACTGAACGCTGGAGGCGGAGCTTGCCTTGAAGAGACCCCTCAAAGAACGGCGCGTTTTCCGGTGTTTTGTCTGGGATAGGCTTGGTATACTCGGTCATCTGCGCGCTCCTACTTTTCAACTCGACGGAAGATCTGAGACGTGATGATGGGCGATACGCAAATATACTGCGCAAACTCCGCGTTCTTGACTTGTCGCTCACCGGCATCGCCACGCAATTGCCGAACGGCTTCGACCTGCAGCGCCCAGCCCTGCATATAGCCCTCGCTCGTATGGCCGCCGCTGGTGTTGATCGGAAGTTTGCCCTCGCGCTCGATCCGCCCATCGCGAATCCACTTCCAGCCCTCGCCTTCCGCCGCAAATCCGAAGGATTCGAGCGAGAAAAGCACGATCGGCGTGAAGTTGTCGTAGATCTGCACGACGTCCATGTCCTTCGGCGAGAGTCCAGCTTCGCCGAATACCTGCGCTGCCGCCTGTCGCGAGCCGTTTGCGAAAAGATCGGTCACTGTGTAGTAGTTCGTGAGGTTGCTGGACGACCCCATCGACATGATTTCGACAGGGACGCTTTTGAGTTCCTTGGCGCGATCCACCGAGGTCAGGATGATCGCCACGCCGCCATCATTGATCATGCAGTAGTCGTAGAGACGTAGAGGTTCGGCGACGTACCGCGAATTGATGTATTCCTCCCGCGACAACGGTTTGCGCATCGCAGCCTCGGGATTGACTTCGGCGTTTCTCCGATTGCTGATGGCGATCGGCGCGAGAGCATCGTCTGGCGCGCGGTACAGCTGACGGTAGCGCTGATACATCAGCGCGACGGAGGCGCCCGGGGATGTCATTCCATATGCCCAATCGTATTTCACGTTGCCGACGCCATAGTCGCCGCCATAGGTCGCACCGGCCGACCGGCCATTGTTTCCGTAGACGAGCGCTATGGTCGACGCGCGACCCGACTGGATCAGCGCGACGGCATGTTGGACTGCGACCCCGGCCATCCGGCCGGAGCCTTCGACGGCATTGACCACCCGCAATTGCGGGGTGCCGATCAGAGTAGCAAAGCCGTTGTAGTCTGAAATACGCGCTGTAATGAGCCCGTCCAAATCCCCCTTCGACAATCCAGCGTCTTCGAGCGCCTTCTTTAGCGCGTCGACGCCGAGCGACTCTGCGCTGCGGGGCGTGCGATCACGATATAGCGCCGCGTAGTTGGTGTTACCTACGCCGACGATGGCGACGCCGGTTCCTGCCCGTTTACTCATGACAAATGTCCTTTCTTCCTTCAGCTTCCGCCGAGACTGACAGACGCTCGATTTCTGATCGCGTGGGGTCAGGCTTTACGCACCGGGAGCGCGGTGAGCTGGTTGATGAAGACCGACCATCCGCGTTTGGGTTCGCCGTTCAGACGAAGCTTGAGGCCGCGTTTGTGCAGCTCTTCCCAAAGCACCTTGAGTTCGAGCTGCGCCAGGTAGGCGCCGATGCAGCGATGCACGCCGGTGCCGAAAGCGAGGCTGTCCGTTTCCGAGCGCCACGGATCGAACTCGTCGGGATTGGCAAACACCCGCTCGTCCCGGTTCGCCGATATGTAGTACAGAACCATCACGTCGTCTTTGCGGATCTGTTCCCCAGCGAATTCCAGATCCCTCGTTGCCGTGCGGGCCATCTCCATCGGCGGGCTGATCAATCGCAAAAACTCGTCCACAACGCGATTGGTGCGGCCTTCGCCGATAGCCCGAGCGGTGCGGTCCGCCACGACCTGATCCGTCAGGTAAAGTCGCATCGAGTGCCCGATCGCCGTGTGCGTGGTCTCGAAGCCGGCGACCATCATCAGAAACATCCAACAGAGAAATTCGCTCTGAGTAAGCTCGCCCTTGTCGACGCACCTGCCCAGTTCGGTGAACATGTCGTCGGCTGGCTGCTCTCGCTTGAGTTTCTGAAGCTTCTCAATGTAGGGCGCCACCTCCATCATGACCTTGATGGTGGCCTGCGTCGTACCGGCGCCCTCCCCCAAATCCTCGGTCTGCTGCGTCGCCGCGAAAAGCGCCAGCGTCCATTGAACGATCAAGGGTTCGTCTTCACGGGGTGCGCCCACGACACGCGCGATGACGCGGGCAGGAATAGTACGGGCGACTTCATCGACCCAGTCGAACGTGTCGAGAGACTGGATCCGATCCACCACCTCGCACACGATCTCCCGCACCCACGGCTCGAAATTTGCCACGACCCTCGGGCCAAAACCTTTCGCCGCGGCTCGACGCAAATGACTATGGCGCGGCGGGTCGGTAAGTATCAGGCTGTCGGAGGTCAGCACCGACTCCTGCTGATTTGTGATGGGATAGGCAGCACCCTTCGTTGATGTGAACGTCGCAGGATCCTTCTCCACGGCAACGATGTCGGCAAATCGCGTCACCGCCCAGAAGCCGCCGTTCGCCGTGGCAATCGTTGTCGGTTGCCAATACAGGCCGGGCAACCTTCGCATCCGTGCGAACGCTTCGAACGGGACGTCTTCTACAAACGTCCGCGGGTCCGTCAGGTTTGGGAAATCGGAATTGGTCTTATGTGCTGTCGCTGTCATCGTTGATCCTCCCAGATCAGGTTCGGTTGCTTGATATTCAGCCCCACTCGTTCCAACCAACTAGTTATATAATACTTGCCGCTGTTCTTGACCAGAGCAGTCTGCGGATTAGGCAACCGCCGCGACCATCCTGGATAGGTCGCGAGGGGTGATCCTGGTATCGGCAAGGATCACCGGATCTACAACAGCCGCCGCGGCGACCAACTTCCTCGCGACGGCAAAGTCTTGTGGGCTCCCCACGATGTCAGCGGCGCTGACCACACCGTTCCTCAGATAGTAGATCGCAAACTTCCGTCCGTTCGTCAGATCTCCCCGAAGAACGACCTGATCATGCTCGTCCGACAATCCCACGATTTGGAGCTTCACGTCGTACTGATCGGACCAGAACCACGGCAGACTGATGTATGGGCGAGGACGACCGAGCAACGTCTCCGCGACCGTGCGCGCTTGCTCCGTCGCGTTTGGCACGGATTCGATTCTGCGCAGAGCGCCATTTCCAGCGTCAGGAAACCGCGCGACATCCCCGATGGCATATATGGCGGGGTCCGACGTCCTCAGACATTCATCGACGACAATGCCGTTCTCGACCTCCAACCCTGCCGCCTCAGCGAGTTCGCTGTTCGGTACGAGACCTATGCCCACCAGAACAATATCCACGCGAATGTGTTCGCCCCCGTCCGAGACCAAAGTCTCGACATTTCCGCTTTGCCCCACGAGATAGCTTTGGACCGAGGTTTGCAGGCGCACATCAACACCTTCTTCGTGATGGATGCGCCGAAAGAATTCGGACACAAGCGGACAAGTCGCACGCGCGAGGAGTCTTTGCTGGCTTTCCAGCAAGGTTACGTCCAGCCCGAGCTGGCGTGCGACCGAGGCGACCTCGAGTCCGATGAAGCCCCCGCCAATGATCGCCAGGCGAGCGCCTGGAGCGAAATAAGGCCGCATACGATCAATGTCGGCTCGTGTTCGCACATAGAAGACGTTTGCGGCGCCGCTCAACTCCCTCACCGGCAGCTGCCGCGGACGGCCGCCAGTGGCTATCACCAGCTTGGAGTAACTCAGCACTTCGCCGTTAGAGAGTGTGACCGTCTTGGCCTTCCGATCGATCGATCTCGCGGCGGTGTTCATGCGGACATTGATGTTCTGCTGGTCATACATCGCCGGCGCGCGGATCAGGAGTTCTTCGGCGGAGCACTTGCCGAGCAAATAGGCCTTTGACAGCGGAGGGCGCGCGTATGGATAAGAAGCTTCGTTTCCGACGAGGGTGAGGCGTCCGTCGTAGCCAAGCGAACGGAGCGCCGCGGCGAGTTCGCCACCAGCCTGGCCGGCACCGATGATGACGATGTCCTCGGACGACATCACCTTTGCGCCTTCGGAATGTGAACGACAATGCCGTCCAGACTCTCGCTGCATTTGATCTGACAGCACAGCCGACTGAATTCAGTGGGCTCAACCGCCGTCACCGCAAGCATGTCGTCTTCTTCCGGCGTCTTGGGCGGCAGAGTTCGCCATGACACTTCATCGACGAAAACGTGGCAAGTGGCGCAGGAGAGGTCTCCGCCACATTCTCCGATGATGCCGTCGACGAGGTTGCTGGTCGCCACCCGCATGACAGACTGGCCGTCGCTGCCCTCGTGTTGCTCCTGGCGCCCGTCAGGATGGATGAATGTTACCTTCACCAAAGTCTATTCTCCCTAACTTATTTTTTTGAACGAGATCTCAACCATTCGGTTGGCTGACGTTAGTTGCCCCAGACGTCATTTGCCAGCATGATCACTTCGGTTGAAGCGCACTCACTTGCTCTCAGTGGCCATGTGCCTCGACAGCAAGGTCTTTCCATTGCTCCCACGTCGCAACCCGCGCTCGATAAAGATCCGGCACGAGCTGAGTGGGCATGACACCGAAAAATACCCGCAACGGAGGCGCCTCGCTGTCAACCACCTTGAGCAGCGCAGCACCGGCTGCCGCCGCGACGCCGAAGAACTCGGCTGGCATGGCACTGGCTTGTTGAGCCATTCCCGAATGCAGCTCGGCATATTCCGGCTTGGGCGCAGCATGCACCGCGCTGCTGCCGGCCCAATCGGTCGCGTATGGGCCGGGCTCAACCAAGGTCACCTTGATGCCGAAAGCGGCCACCTCTTGGGCCAGCGCCTCGGTTAATCCCTCGAGCGCCCATTTTGAGGCGTGATAGCCCCCAAGATTGGGGAATGCTGCAACACCGCCAATAGTGGAGATTTGGACGATGTGACCACCCCCCTGGGCTCGCAGTATAGGGAGGGCCGCTTGCGTTACATGAAGCGCCCCGAACAGATTGACCTCGAGCTGATCACGCAGTTCCTGGTCCGTGATCTCTTCGACGGCGCCGAAAAGACCATATCCCGCGTTGTTCACGACAACGTCGAGCCGCCCGAACTTGTCCCTGGTCTTCGCCACTGCCTCGAACGCCGCCGTGCGGTCCGTTACGTCAAGAATAAGGGGAAGGACCGCCTCACCATGAGTGTCGACCAATCCCTGGAGCGCTGAGAGATGTCGCGCAGTGGCGGCGACCTTGTCGCCGCGCGCCAGCGCCGCTCTGGCGAACGCCTCCCCAAGCCCGCGGCCAGCGCCGGTGATGAACCATGTTTTCGTCATGCCTTCCTCCCTTAATGAATGCCGGATCTCGCCCGCACCGCTCAGCCCGCTTCGAATGCCGCCCACCGTGGGGGCCTCGTGGACCAACTGGGCGAAGAGGAGCCGGGCAACTCCGCAGGGCGATCCCAAAACAGAGGCACCCCGTCGACCTGAAGTGGAAAAGCGAGCCGTCGCGATGGGCGTCCGCCCAGATCCCATACCCTCTCGTCGGCGAACGGCATGTCATGGGGCAGCGTGAACTCCACACCGCCGGCTGGCCGAACCGCGCTCGTCAGTAGCGCGGCAGTCCGCGCGAGCGACATCTTGGTGATCGAGCCCCGCCCCGTCTCGAGACGGCGCGCCAACCCCCGTAATGCGGCCGCAGCGAGCAAATAGCCCGTTCCGAAATCCAGTGCCTCCACCGGCAGGTGACGCGGGCGAGAAGCGTCGACCAAATGCCCGAGCGCGTTCAGCGGGAGGCGACGTTCCGGCGCTTCATTCGCCCAGCGACTGACCTCATCGGCTATTCCCGAGGCATACTGGACCAGCGTGTCGAACCCTCTTCGGCCACGCCACGGCCCGGTCCAGCCATAGGCGTTGAGCACCACCTCGACGAGACCCGGCCGGATAGCGGCGCGCTCGTTCTCATCGAAACCAAGCGAGTCGATGGCTCCTGCGCGATAGGAATGGATAAAGATGTCGGCCGTCGACAGCAGTTCCTTATACCTGGCCCGGCCTTCCTCCGTGCGCGCATCCAGCAGAGCCCAGCGCTTGCCCAACATGATGTCATTGGCACCGCCCAGTGCCACCTCGTCGGCGCCAGGGGGATCGATCCGCAGCACTTCCGCGCCGAGTGCGGCGAGGAGGCGCGTCGCCATCGGAGCGGCCACGACGCGAGTCATATCGAGAACCCGCACGCCGTGCAGCGGACGTTCCGCCACCGGCTTCCACTGGTCTTTCGCGACCAAGGTTTCCCTCACCGCTGCAATAGGTTCTTGCGCCACCGCGGCGCCCTGAGGATGCGCTTCCCACTCAGCGAGCGATCTGGCAATCGCGACAGCTGCGCCGGCCTCTATGAGGCGTCGTTCGGCCTCCTCGGCAGGCAACACACGAAGCGCCGCCGCAATACTGTCCAGCCCCTCCGAAACGCCCAGGGCGGCCAGCAATCGCCGCCGGAGCGTCGGATAGCTTGCCTGTACCCGCATCCATCGATCGTCCGCCGTTTGGAACTCGACCATCCATTTGGCGTGAACGCCATGCCGCTCTGGCGTGTCGATGAACCGCGTCGGGGCCAAGGGGACATCGAACCAGATCGTAGCATGGCGCCGATCCACGTTGATCGGCCCGGGAGATACGCCCGCCTTTTCCAGGAGGTTCGTCACCCCCAAACCCGCCACAGCGAACGTGGCCGCTGCAAAATCGACGACAGGAAAGGGCGAGCGCAGATCGCCTTCGCCTGCAAACGTGACACGTTGCGGCGCGGCTTCATCACCTCCCATGGCCGCCCATATCTCGCTTGTGATCGCCCGCGCGATCGGGAATTCGTCCCTCCGCACTTCGGGCTTTAACATGGTCGGCATTTCTATCTACTCCTTGGCGAGGCGGGATGGTTGCTGTTTCTCGGGCTCGCCCAGTCAGTGCCGGCCGAAGTTGGGGCGGTTGCCCAGGTCGATCCAGACCGCCTTCTCCTCCGTGTAGTAGTTGAGCGCCTCCGCGCCGAACTCGCGGCCGACGCCGCTTTCGCCAAAGCCGCCGAAGGGAACGTTGAACGAAATCATGCGGTAGTTGTTGATCCACACATTGCCCGCACGCAGCCGCGCCGCCATCCGATGGGCCCGCGCGACATCCTTCGTCCACGCTGCGCCCGCCAGTCCATAGCGCGTGTCATTGGCGATCCGGACGGCATCATCCTCATCCGTGAAGCGGATCAAGCCAACGACGGGTCCGAAAATCTCCTCACGCGCGATTCTGAAGGCGTTATCGACGCCCGTGAAGATGGTTGGCTCAATGAAAAGGCCCCGCTCAAGCGCAGCCGAACCACGCGCCGCGCAGCCGCCGCGAGCAATGTGTGCGCCGTCCTCCACGCCGACATCGAAATAGCTCAGCACCTTCTTATACTGCATTCGATTGGCCATCGGCCCCACGTCCACCGTGGCGTCGAGAGGGTCGCCAAGCGTCAGCCGATCGGTCGCGGCGGTCAGGCGTGCGGCAAACTCGTCATAGATCGAAGCCTGAACGAGCACACGAGAACCGCCCATGCAGGTTTGTCCCGTGGCGGCAAAAATGCCGCTCATCACACCATGCACGGCATCGTCGAGATCGGCATCGGCGAACACGATGTTGGCCGACTTGCCGCCTAGTTCGAGGGTGACGCGACCCACGCGGTTGGCCATCTCGCGCATGATGGCCTTTCCCGTCGCGGTCGAACCTGTGAACGCAATCTTGTCCACGTCGCGATGCGCCACCAGGGCTTCTCCGGTGGGTTTGCCGAATCCGGTGACGACATTCACGACCCCGCGGGGAAACCCGGCTTCCTCGATCAATTCCGCAAGACGCAATGTCGAGGTCGGCGTGATCTCCGATGGCTTGATCACGATCGTATTGCCTGCGGCCAGCGCTGGAAAGAGCTTGGGAGCGAGCAGCGACAGCGGAGAATTCCAGGGAGTGATGGCGCCAACCACACCGAGCGGCTCACGACGGGTGAACACCATCATGTTCGGGAGTGGCGGCTGTATCGTCTTGCCTTCGATGTTCTCGGCCAGCCCTGCGGTATAGTGAGCGTGCATGGCCAACGCCTGCGCACCGGCGGTCATCTCTCCGATGAGTTTGCCGTTTTCATGGGTTTGGATGCGGGCAAGCTCGTCAGCGTGCCGACGGAGCAGATCACCGAGCCGGCGCAGCAACGCAGATCGCATAAAGGGAGAAGATGTGCCCCACCCGGCGTCGAAGGCTCGCCGCGCCGCCTGTACCGCGCGATCGACATCCGCCGAAGTGGCCGCCGGCACGGTTCCCCACTCCGTGTCGTCGTAAGGATCGACACAGCGAAACGTGCCGCCGTCGCTCGCGCCGACCCATTCGCCGCCTATCAGCATCCGGTATTCGCGATCATAGTCGCTCGAAAAGCGCGGGACTTCTGAAGCGGCGTTCGAACTCATCATTTTATCTTCCTCCCGTTTCATCTTGTTCTGGACCTACTTAGCGAGCGCTATCTCGGCGCCTTGCAAGTCCGGGATGAAAATCGCCTCCTCACGATGGAGTTTTTCAATCTCAGGCCCTTCGAGATGAAGCATCTTATCCAGGACTTCGCGCGTGTGCTGCCCAAGATCGGGGGCTGCTGCTCGGATGACCCCCGGCGTGCGGCTCAGGCGTGCCGTGTAGCCACGCTGCAAGGTCGATCCGATCTTCGACTCGACAGGTTGGAAAAATCCGAGCGCATCGAGTTGATCGTCTCGCAACACCTCGGCAGCATTGCGCACTACAGTCGCGGCAACTCCAGCCGCCCGCAACTGCTGCTCCGCCACTTCAGGAGGCTGCGTTCGGACCCACTCACCGAGCAGGGCATGAATCTGTCCCGACGCCGGGGCCGCCCCAACATCGCTGGCCGCGCCGATCACTCCTAGCAGGGCCTGGAGCTGTTCGCCGTCTGCCGGAACCGATACCGCCACCCAACGATCGCTAACGGCGGACTCGTAAACGCCCTGGATGGTGCCCGCCTCCGCGTTCCCTTGTGGAATCGGTAGCTCCCCCGTCTTCGCATAGCGCACGAATTGCTCACCGATGGCGAATGTCACCGCTTCACGTTGGGAAAAATCCACCCAGACGGCCTTGCCGGATTCACGGGCCTGACGTAACGCGGCAAGAGCAACGCCAGGCCCTAGGAACGAAACGAGTTGATCGGGGTAGTTGATGTTGTTGCTCGACCACAACGGCTCGCTAGGCGCGTAGCCGGTAACCGACATAAGACCGCCGAGCGCATCAAGCGTCGATCCGAACGAGCCGTATTTCGCGTCCGGTCCAGCCACCCCCTGGCTGGTAAGGGAGAGGAGCACGATCTGGGGGTTGGCCTCGCGAAGCGCCGAGAAATCCAATCCCAACCGCTCCAGCACACCTCGCCTGAAATTTTCGACGACAATGTCGCAATGCGCCGCCAACCTGAGAAGCAGCGCGCGTCCGCTGGTTGACTTGAGGTTGATTCCAACGCTTCGTTTCCCGCGATTTACAACGTGGAATGGCGGGCTGGAATTATAGTCGGGAGTCCCGCTGGATGCGATCTGAGTCCAGTGTCGGAAAGGATCGAGTTGACCTGGCCACTCGATCTTGATCACGTCTGCACCAAAATCGGCAAACACGCCGCTTGTCGCAGCGCCTGCGGTAATCGTGCCGAGGTCCAGCACTCGGACTTCAGACAAAGCTCCCTTGCGTGCCGTCATTTCTGAACTCCCGCCAGATCGCGACCGAAGGACGTCGCGCCCACATCGGAAGAGTTGAAACGGCGACCGTTGAATGTGAAAGGGAGTGACGGTTGGGTACAGCCGTCGCCATCGGCAGGGTCACACGCCTCGAGAAAGTGCTGTGCGGCATATTGTTTGCTGTCGAGAAGATCTCGGATTGTCTCAACACTGCCGATTGGTATCCCCAAAGACTGCGCGGCGCGGTATAGCTCATGCTTTGCGGCCTTCCGCGTATGCTCCTCCAAGATGGCCGTCAGCTCTGGTTCGTGGGCAATCCTGCCTCTGATGGTGTCAAACTTCGGGTTACGGAGCTGGTCATCGTCAAAAAGTTCGACGACCCGCGGCCAGTCGATATCGCGATAGTAAAACGCGACATGGCCATCTTTCGTCGGCAAGATCAGAGGGCCTGTGCTCCTGCCCCGCTCGAGGATGACGCCATCGGCTTGGTAGAAAGTGCCTCCTTTCCATTCGAGGAAGGCGACAGTCTCGAAATATGATGTTCTGACGAACTGCCCGACACCGCTCCGATCGCGTTCGGTCAACGCGATCATGATCCCGGTGAACAATTGCATTCCGGTCGAATAGGCGGCCTGATGACCGCCGAGCATGATGGGGGGACGGCCCGGTTTTCCTAAAAGATAGACGAGGCCGCCTGCCGCTTGCAGGATAAGCTCTGAACTTGGCTCGGCCCATCGCGGGCCACGCTCCCCCCATGGCGTCGCTTGCGCGATAATCGCACCCTTTTCAATCAACCGATCTGCCACAAGTCCGAGGAAGTCGGCATCCGCATCGGAATGTAGAATGATGTCGGCAGCACCGATGGCACTCCGCGCTCGATCCGGCGCGGCGCCGACCACGATCGACTCCATCCCGCGGAAAAGAAACGACGAAAGATAGTCGCCCTCCGGAGATGGCGGAAAGGTTGCCTGGCAAGCATCTCGCAAAACATGCACGACATTCACCCCCAGGCTCAGGAGCAGCTTTGCCGCCATACCTGTCGCAGGATCGTTGCCGATGACAACACCCGCCAGCGCATGAAGAGGGAGGCCGACGCGCAGCCGCTCGCCGTCGGCACCTGCCGCCTCACGAATACTCCTGCCCGCATGGGACGCAGGCGTCTCTGAGCTGCTACCTATTACCATCTTCCATTTACCATCTTCTATCCAATCCAGTCTTCAACCAACTAGATGGTTTATCTTTTGCCGTCGAACCACTGCCTCAGCCTCGTTCGACGGCGTTGGCCTTCGTGCTGCAGGCTCAGCCCCAAACACTAGCCTTTCAGGATGTGCGCCACCGGACACCGCGACATGTCTCCCGTCCCGTCATGCGCATGACCGGAATCCTGCGGCGAGTCGGGCAACCGCTGCACCTCGGCTAAGACTGCGTTCGCGTGCTCGATTGCAAATGCGCGGCTCGCTGGATTGGTGACGATGATGTATCGACGGCCAAGCAGCCCATCCCATGCCGCCCTTGCGACCACGTCGGTGTCCTGCGCGTAGGGCTCGATCATCGCCGCCGCCTCGGCCGAAGCCTGCACAATCGCACGAATCTTCTCCGTGCGAATCCATCCCGGAGCGAGGAGGGAGACGCCGACCCCTGTATTCGCGAAGTCGCGGCGCGCCGTGTCCGTCAGACCCAGGACAGCGTATTTGCTGGTCGTATACGCGCTGAGCGGCGGAACGTGAGGGGGAACGCCGAGGGAATGCTCGGAGCCGACGTTGAGAATGAACGAATGGCCACCGCTGCCGGCGGCGGCCTTTAGCAGTTCGGCGAACGCCCGAATTCCGTGGAAGACGCCAAGAATCCCGACCTCGAAGGTCCGCTTCGTTGCAAGCGGATCAACGCTATCAAGTGGACCCGCCTCCGCGAACGCCGCGTTGTTGATGACCACGTTCACTCGACCATAGCGCTCGCGAACAAACGTTGCCAACGCTTCTACGGATTCGTAGTCTGCTACATCGACATGCTGGGCGACAGCCGAGCCGCCCGCCTTCGCGATTTCCTCAACGACACTTCCCGCATCCGAAACATCGGCGAGGATAACTTCAGCACCGCGAGCCGCTGCCTCCAAAGCGAGCGCTCTCCCCAACCCGGTCGCTGCGCCGGTCACGACGACGATATCGCCTTTTAAATCAGTCACCCAGGACCCTCCCGATTATTGTCGCAGCATTAGATTGACGACCTGATCGTCGGCCTCGCCTGCTGTTTTGTCGTATCGAGCCACATAAATCGGAGTAAGTCAACCAACTGTTTGAGTGAAACTGGCGATAGCGCAGTCTGATGTCCAACCTGCTCGACTGCCTGGCTAGGCCGCTTCTCGACTCGGAAGATGACAGTTGGAGATCTGGTGGGAAGACGGCGCGGGTAGACGGAGAGCGGGCCGAATCGCCACCCGTGGCAAAGTTGGTTCGGATGCACGCCTCTAGTGGAATAGGTCCAGTGCCGATTGACAATCAACGTACGGGCTTAAATCTCCAGGCTACACACCGGTCAAAGCTGCCTGGGCTCTATTGCCGACACCTCCCTCTCGGGGGGCGGCGAGTGGCGCGGGAGCTAACATCGACCATCGCTCGGCGCGTGGCGCTGCCGGCGCCGCGTCCCGTCGCCGTGGCGCCCCGAAGGCCCGCCCCTCGCCGCCGACGACAACGACGCGCCGTTGCTGCCGGTCGCGTCTTGTAGAGGCTCCTTGGCCTCTTGCCAACGTTGCCCGCCTCACCTGAAAATGAAACAGAGGCACGGCTATCCCGCTCGGGATCTCGCCCAGAGTGGGGGACGTTCGGGAGAGCCCGTCGGCATCAAGCCGAACGTAGTGCTCTTCGCGGGCTGGTGACGGTGCATCCTGCAGAGCCGCCGCCTGCAAACCGGCTGCCGCGCTCCGCTACTCTTGCTGCGAGCCGTTTTGAGCGCCGTTTCGCCCGCGCGCACCACGCACAAACACAACTGCATGACAGTCCTTGCTCAGTTTTGCTTCGTTTTGACGCAGGCATGTGGCTATCCGATCGGCGTCTGGAATGAAACTGCTGCATAGCCGCAAAGCGTCGCCTTGGCAGGCAGCGCGCTGTTCTGGCGTTCCCTGCTGAGCAAGCGCTTCGTCTTGCCAGATCAACAAGATACCGAACAGCGCCATTATCATTGCACGCCCGCGGACAACCATCCTTGCTCTCCTTGTCTGCATGAACATTCTTTTGAACGTTCGTGCTACGGTACGGTTTCGTATCTTTTTTTGGTTATTTTGTACAAGCTGGAGCGGCATCGCCATGGGTTTGTTAGTCCCTGGAAAGCGAATCTGCCGGCCCTCGGCGCTCTACAGAGCCCCTCACCCCGGCATCAGTGTTGGAGCTTCAAATGAATAATGCCGTCATTTCAGCGATCGCAGCTCTAGCGGGCTCCGCAATCGGCGCTATAGCGTCGTTCGCCACGACATGGCTCAGCCTTCGAGCTCAAGAGCGGACGCAGCGATTTGCCAGCGCGATGAGCCGCCGCGAACATCTGTATGGCGACTTCATCGACGAGGCGTCCCGGCTGGTCACGGAAGGCATAACACACGACACGATCGATCCAACCAAGTTCGTGCGATTGTATGCGATCCTTGGAAAGCTTCGTCTGTTTGCCTCCGAAACGGTGGTCACTAACGCCGACGAGGTTGTGCATCACATTCTTGACATTTACGCCACTCCGTCTGAGCCTCTTCGCGACTTTGCCAAGAAGTACAATCCGGACGCGGATATCCTCCGCAACTTCGGCCTGGCATGTCGTAGGGATTTGAACGTGTGACACTGGAAGAAGGCCTTCCCAGTCACCGTCACCGAGATCCTGCATTGCACTTCCCAATGCCCCCCTGCGCCCGGCTGCCAATCGGCCGACGTCGCAATGCACGGCGCAGGCCCTTTCGGTGATCAGCGGCCTTTCCCAGCAGGTGGTTCGAGCACAACTTGCTTCAAGCTCGAACCGGAATCGACGACGATGGTGAAATTCAGCCTGCCGTCTATGCTCGTCAAGCTTCCCCCGACAGCTCGTCTCGATGCTGACTGCTCCGCGATATGGACGGCATCAGACATCTGCTGCCGGACCGTCCTTAAGGCCAGAAGGTTCTTGCGAGCCTCCGCGTTGAATTCGCCGATCGACGATATAACCGGACCGCCGATTATTTCTCCAGTTTCGCCGTCCACAAGGTTCTCCCAAATTCGATCTTTTTCGAAGGTCATGACTTTGTAGAGAGCCCGGCCCGTCGATCCGTCGAAGCCCGCGTCCGCAGTTCTGGCGCCAGCGTGCCGCTTTTCCGCAGCTGCTATCGCCTCCACCAGCGAAATTCGAGTGCCGCGAAACAACTCAAGTTCGTCGAGCACGCTCGGTTCGCCTGACTTTGTCACGCTCCCCTGGGCTCGAGGCTCGACGGCCACAGGCGCCGCCAACGCGGCCTCTGCCCCCAAAGCGATCAGCACAGCAACAAAGATGTGAAAGCGCCGATTGTCTATCCGCATCGGTGCGCACCTTTCGAGATATGACCTGGCCAATCAGCGCAAGAGACGCAATCGAGGCCTAGGCCACATAAACCAAACAGACAACGTTAGTGTACGATACCGTATCGTTCCGTACAACTGGAGCGAGGCCTCTAGGTTCCACTTCGGCAAGGAGAAACTTGGTCCCTACGCGGCTAGCGTCCGGTCGCGGTAGGGTAAGACAGCAACATGCGAACGGCCGGCGGCTTGGCCTCTCATCACGAGAGCTCGGAACCAAAACCACCTTCGGCCCCCGCTGGAGCAGCTTGCGGGCAAGCTCGAAGGGGTACGACCGGGGGGAATGATGGGGCTTGATGGATCCGCAACGCCTAATTCCGGATGCCAGAAATCTGCGGTGTTAGCGGCTGGCGACCTGTTTCTTCATGCTATCGACGAATAGACGCACGGAAAATCTCAATTTCGCCAGTCGCGCTTCATTCAGTCGGGCGGTCTCCAAACCAAGAATGATGCGGCGCATGGGTCCGACAACGACCGCGTTGAGAAAATACTCCGCCGCAAAGTCGATTTTGGTCTCGTCCAACTTATTGTTAGGCCAAATCTGCTCGATGACCCTGCGCACGGGACCTAACGCTTGCGGGTAGCCAAAGTCGTAGATGATTCTGCCGAGTTCCGGAAATCGCTTGACCTCGGCGGTAACGACCCGGTCCAACGCAAGGGTGTCAGGTTCCATGCACACCTGGAGCAACTGCACGGCAATGGACTCCAGTTGCTGTTCCGCCGTTCGGCCTGCCGGCGACAGGTTCAGCCGCTTAACCCGCTGTTCGGTAAAGCGTACGACGACCGCGGTAAACAGGTCAGATTTCGATGCGAAACGTAGATAGAACGTGCGTTTGGAGATTCCCGCAATGGCCACAAGATTGTCTATGCTCGTGGCCTCGAAGCCTTCTTTGAGAAACAATTGCGTCGCAATCTCGATGATGTGTTCAGTGAGTTGAAGCGACTCGCTTGCCGAGGGCCGTCCCCCCCGATGGCCCGAGGACATCGGCCGCTTCGCTCGAACACTCGCCTTCTTCATGTTGTCTGCCAAACTCCGAATAATATCACTGCTGTATGTGCAGAATGAGCGCAATCTTATCTTTACGGCTCTTCTGGCGAATACCACTGCTGATCGCCAACAGACCTCGTGACGTTGAGGCAAATCACGTACTTTGATCGTTACCTGGGCCAACACAAAGCGAGGCTAGATCTGTCTCCCGGCCCGTCACAGGCAGTCGTTTGTGACACCGACAAGCTCACACTTGGAACGAATTACTTAACCCTCGTAGCGCTGATAGCAGCTGCCTGGAGTTTGGGCAAGTTTACCGACGAACTCTGGGCGACGTGTTCCGAAGAAGGGCGACAGAAACGGCAAGGCCTTCGCGGCCCGGGCCGGAGACGCGCGAGAAAGTCGGCTCCCAACGCCGAACGAGACGGTCGTCCAGAGAACCCACCGCGAGGCGGGAATGGATTGTCAGATCGAGAACCACCTATGATCGACGCGCCGAGCCGACCCTCCGAGAGCAGCGTGGGTTCCGGAACTCCGTCACTCGCCGCCTCAACCAGTCGCCGCGAGCCGGACTACCTAGACCGATCCGTGTACGGCTTGTTGAGATCCTGACCGAGTGAGGGTTGGCAACCAGCCGGGACACTCAAACCAATCTACATCCATCGCAGCCTTATTCAGAAGCTACTGTGATCGTCGGTGCGGACCAACCCAGACCGAGCGCCTTTTGCAGCGAGATGAAGTCGTTGGTCAATTGGACCTGGGCTTGCGGCAAGCTCTGCTCGGTCTGCAAGCGCTGCCTCTCGACATCAAGCAAGTCGATCAAGCTGACGGCCCCGGCCTTGTTGCGCTCCCGCGTAAGAGTTGCGGCGTGCTCGGCTGTCGCGCTCGCTTGAGCCAGCTTGCTGACCGTTTGCCTCTGATGTGCGAAGCGGGAAAGCGCCGTCGCGGAGCGCAGAAAGAACCGATTGCCTATAGCTCGCGAGGCTCTCGTCGAACGAGGCCTCGCTTCCGCGAAGCGCGCAATCGTACGTCCAAAGTCAAGGATATTCCACTGCAAGCTGGGTTCGACATTATAGACTAGCGAGGCAGGCGTACCGAAACTCGTCTCATTCGGGGCAAGGTAGCCGACATTCCCCAGCAAGGTAACCCTCGGACACAGCTCAGATACCGCCAGGCGACTGGAGGCGTTGCTCGCGGCGAGACGTGCGCGACCACCAGCAACTTCGCCACATACCCAGAGATTTTTGGAGAAATCGCGACCTGGTCCGCACGAACCTAGGCGTCATTTGTGCTTTGAAAAAAGCGCCCGGTCCTCCAATAGTACAAGCCGAACCAAACCCCGCCACCGCCAAGACGACCAGGGCCCGGCGAGCGGCCGCCGCTTCAGAATCGATTTCGGCTCGGCTCCATCGTGATGCCGAGCGTCCTCGTCAGAGGCTTGATGGTCGTTTCGTTCGTCGCGATGATCGTCACCTGATTGACCGCTCGACACTACCGTTCCCGTCGCGACACGAATTTACTGATGCATGGGCGGAACGCAGCGTCCCGCAGGACAGGCCAACCGAAGAAGTGATCGGTAACGTACCGTATACTATGAACGAACATCTGCCGCAAGCACTGAGCGCGTGGAACTTACATCAGATCTGACGGGCGGCTGCACGAGATTGACCCGCGACGATACGTTGGGCATCGCGGTTTAATCTCGCGCCAGGCAGGTCAGATCGATGTCGATGCTCCATTGGAACAGGATCGGTCCGCGCCAGCAACTTCCTTGGATGAAGGAGCGCCTTCTTTGGTGATTCCAGGAAGCTCCGCCTTGCTCTTGCAAAAAGGATACGGTGCCGTATACCATAAAAGAACATAGGTTCATGTCGCGCTCGGAGCGAGGGCGGCGGGATCACTTCCGCCGACCTAGCGTTGCAGTCCTGGTGCGCAGTTCATGACCGCCCCCTCCTCACGGATACCTCACGCTGCCATGAAACTGAGTATCCTCTCTCTCGTCACCGCGTTCGTTGTCGTGGGTTGCGCAATCGCGGATTCCGAGGTCGCACAGCAGGCAGAGACCGGTCTGCTGGGGCTTCAGCAGAAGGATCTTGAAAGCTGCCTTGGTGTGCCAAATCGCAAAGACAAGTTTGACGAGACCACGATCCTTTCCTACGACGGAACATCGACGAATTCGGGCGGGCTCAGCCTTGCGTCCCCGGTCGGTGGCGGGCTCAGTCTTTCTGGCGGCGGATACTGCCATCTCACGGCTCGCTTGGACAAAGGTCGTGTGACAAGCATCCGGTACACCGGCGAAACCGATGCTGCGCTTTCACCGAAAGCGTATTGCGCGCCACTTGTCAGAAGTTGCATGGCACGGTCACCGTCCTCCTCGCCCCAGCGAATTGGCCGAACCGCTCGCGAGGCCTCGGGTGAACCGATGTTTCGTTGATGATCTTCGCTCGTGCGACCTTCTCTGCTGGCCATTGAGTGACTGCCGCCTTCCGCCTCGTCCCCACTGCGGCCGGCGGATCGCACGAAGCGCCAACACTTAGGGCCGCTGATGCATTCGCCCGAGCACTGCGCAGGGAATTTGGACAATTCTCTCGGTCCGCTTAGTTCATGGACACGCCCGGCGACAATTCCTAAGCGCCGACTGGAAAGAAGAGCCCCAGGGTGACGAATACCGCGCCGGATATAACGGGACGAGAACGAACGAGCTGAGCCATGGAGGAACCTCTGCGAGATCGAAACCGATCCGGGCGGAGAGAACTTGCGCCAACCACGTCTCACAGCTGCCGTTCCAAAGAATAGGGAGCCTCTTTAAAACGTTACCGTACCGTTTCATCTCGTCGAAAAGAGGGCCGCCCTGCTCGCAGCGGATGCAATCATTGCGCAATAATTTGCGATGATCTCCGACACCTACCTCAATCCCGGGCTGTCTCATCGGTTACAGACTGGATGTCGTGCTTTCACGTCGGCCGCCGTATCCCAGACCTGGCCGTCCTTGATCGATCTGATCTCGAAGAACGGTGTCCCGCCCCGATCCTTCAGCGCGACGTCGTACACCCGCGCCGCCAATGTGGCGCTCGACCATGGCGACGAGGTCGGCTCCCGAAGGGATGCTGCCGACGACGAGTTCGGGCTTGCCGGCTGCCGCCGGCCCGCGCTCAACGAACTCGGTCTCCCGCGCCGCCTGTGCGCCCGGCGTCCCCCGCCCAATCAGATGCAGCACCATCACAGACGGGGCCAGAAGGCTTCGTGCAGACATCGCCGCCTCGTTGCTCGTCGACGCGGCACATCAAGGTCGGGTTACCCTGTTAGTTTGCGCCAGCCAACTGCCGCTCCGGACTCGCCTCGGCTATCGGCGGCGCAGGCGGCGCATCCGCCGGAGGCGCCTTCACCCACGCGTGGCCGGACAGTGCTTTGTCGTAGCCGTACTGGAACAGATCGCGCATGTAGGCGGTGTTGAAGCCCGGCGGCGACAACGGACGAGCGGCCTCGATGTAGCTCAGGTTGAAACCGAACTTGTTGCGCCGGGCGAACTCGTAGGTGGTGAACAAGATCGAACGCGTCTGCGTCTTCACGAGCGTCGATGACGAGCGTCCGGCGATCTCCAGCGTCTTGTCTGCAACCACCTGGAACTCGGGTTCGATCTTGTTGTTGATCAGAATGTAAAGTTGCAGATCGAACGACTTGCCCGATGCATTGCGCAGCAGATAGGCCTCCGGCAGCGTCAGCACCGGCGCGGTCACACCACCGTCGACATGCATCTCCTGAAACCGTGCGCCGCCGGCTTCAGCATTGATCAGCATCGGCGGGAACACCGCCGGCAAGCTCGCCGACGCCGCGACCACGTCGCGGAATAGGTTGAGCGAGTCCAGCGTGCGCAGCGACGCGATGCGCCCGAGATCCCAAATCACGGCGCGCTGCGAATCCAGATTCGTCGTCACCACGAATAGCAACCGCCCCTTGCCATATTCGGTGGCGACCGCGGCGACGAAATCCTCATTAACGTATTGCGCCACCAGTTCGCGCAGCCGTTTGTTGCCGAACAGGCCGGAACCGAAAATTGCGTTGAGCGGGTTCGGCGAGTCCAGCAGAGTCTCGGCAATGCCGCTGGTATAGAACTCTCGCAGGGCCGGGTCGTACTGCGGACCCAGGAACGCGAACGGCGCGATCAGCGCGCCGGTGCTAACCCCGGAGACGATCGAGAATGACGGACGCGTGCCGGCCGCGGTCCAGCCGTTGAGCAGTCCGGCCCCGTAGGCGCCATCGGCGCCGCCACCCGACAAGGCCAGATAGTTGCGAGGACCCGCGGCCAATTTCGTCCGCCCGAATGCGGAGGCCGGCTCGTCGGCGTAGCGGCGCAGATCGTCCAGGTTGAGGACCCGCGCGGCATTCGCTTCCGCGGCCGTATACGGCACGCGCGGCGGCGACGCGCACGCCGCCAGCATCCAACTCAACGCGATGACGAGCGAAACGACAAAAGGCCGAGACATGCGACGCATGGTACTTCCAGAGGGTTCACAATCGCTTAGGGATTTGAGGCGGCGCAGTGTCGATCGGCTGTCGCATTCACCGAATGATGCGGCTGGCTCGAACGCGGAACCCGCTCAAGATAGTCCCGATAGATCGCCTGGATGGTCCTGCGATCATCGAACTTGACGCGCCAAGTGCTCGGCGCCCCCTCCCCGACGGTCAAACCGTCACGGTCGCCACATTTCGGATGACGCGAGCGGCCGAGCGGACTCATCCGAACGCGACCACCGTGGCACAGCGGCAAGGAGCAAGCATGATCTGTCATTTTCATGAACGGGCGCGTTCTTCCGGCATCTTGATACGAAACCACGCAACATAAAGCGCGGGGAGGAACAGGAGGGTCAGGACGGTGCCGACGATGATGCCCCCCATCATCGCGTAGGCCATCGGTCCCCAGAACACTTCGCGGGCGATCGGGATCAGCGCGAGACTGGCCGCCGCCGCGGTCAACAGGATCGGTCGCATGCGATGTTCGGTAGCTTCCATCACCGCCTCGCAGGGCGGCTTGCCCTCGTTGCGCAACGTTTCGATCTGCACGATCAGGATCACCGAGTTGCGGATCAGAATGCCAATCAGCGCGAGGACGCCGAGGATCGCGACGAAGCCAAGTGGTGCGCCGCTCGGGAGCAATGCGGCGACGACGCCGATCAGTGCCAGCGGCGCGACCGCGAACACCAGGAACAGCCGGTGGAAGCTCTGCAACTGCACCATCAGGATCGTTGCCATCACGAACAGCATGATCGGCACGACTGCGGCGATCGGCGCCTGCGATTTGGCGCTCTCCTCGACAGTGCCGCCGACCACCGCCGAATAGCCGAACGGCAGTTTGGCGTTGAACTCGGCAACTTTCGGCTTCAACTGATCGACCACGGTCGCGGGCTGGGCGCTATCGATGATGCCGGCCTTGAGCGTGATCGTCGGCAGGCGCGAGCGGCGCCAGATTGTCGGCTGCTCGAGCTCGTAGCGGAACGTCGCCACGGCGGCGAGCGGCACCGACTGCCCGCTGCTGCCCGACAGTTGCAGGTTGCGCAGTGTCTCGATCGAACCACGCTCCGCCGAATTGGCACGGCCCAACACGTTGACCAGATAGATGTCGTCGCGAACCTGAGTGGCCGACGCACCGTCGAGGATGCCGTTCAGAGTCGAGGCGATATCCTCCGAAGTGATCCCGAGCTGTCGTGCCTTGTCCTGCAGAACGTTGACCTTGACAACCCGCGCCGGCTCCATCCAGTCGTACACCGCGTCGCCGAGATGAGGATTCGTCGCCATGATGCCGACGAGTTGCCGCGACAGTTCGCGCACCTTGCCGATGTCCGGGCCGCTGACCCGATACTGGATCGGCCGGCCGACCGGCGGACCGATGTCGAGCAGCTTCACCAGCGCGTCCGTGCCCGGGAACGTCTTCTTCAGGTACGCCTGCAGTTCGGGCTGCAGCCGATCGCGATCAGTGAGACTCTTGGTCACGATCACCATCTGGCCAAATGACTTGTCGTCCGGCTGCACATCGAACGACAGCACGAAACGCGGCGCGCCGCGCCCGACATAGGTCGACCAGTGATCGATGCCATCCCTGCCCTGCAGCGCCTCGCGCTCGAACTGCGCCATCTGCGCGCTGGTTTCGGCGATCGAACTGTTCTGCGGCAGATTCCAGTCGACGATCAGCTCGTTGCGGTCCGACGACGGGAAGAACTGCTGCTGCACGAAGCCCATGCCAACGATCGACAGCGCGAACGCGCCGACCGTCACGCCGATGGTCAGCCATCGCCATCGCACGCAGAACAGCAGCGCGCGGTCGAAGGCGCTGGAGAACCAGCCCTTGGTCTCGTGGTGCGCCTTCATCTCCTTTGGCAGGATGCTGACGCCGAGCAGCGGCGTGAAAAGCACCGCGACGATCCAGGACGTCACCAGCGACACAGCGATGACGACGAACAGCGTAAAGGTGAACTCGCCGGCGGCGCTGCTGTTGAGGCCGATCGGAATAAAGCCGGCGACCGTCACCAGCGTGCCGGTGAGCATCGGAAACGCCGTCGACGTGTAGACGTAGGTGGCGGCCTTTTCGAGCGAATCGCCGACCTCGAGCCGCGCCACCATCATCTCGACCGCGATCATCGCGTCATCGACCAGCAGACCGAGTGCGATGATCAGCGCGCCAAGCGAAATCCGCTGCAGAGAAATGTCCGAATACTGCATTACCAGGAACGTGATCGCGAGCACCAGCGGGATCGAGATCGCCACCACCAGGCCAGCGCGCAGACCCAGGCTGATGAAGCTGATCGCGAGTACGATCGCGACCGCTTCGAACAGCGCCCGGGTGAAGCCCGACACCGCCTCCTCGACGATCTGCGGCTGGTCCGACACGAGATGGACCTCGGCACCGACCGGAAGATCGGCGGCGATGTGCTTCATCTTCTCTTTCAGAGCCTCGCCGAACTGCAGCAGGTTGGCCCCGGACTTCATGCCGATGGCGAGACCGATCGCGGGCTGCCCCTTGAACCGAAACAGCGAGGTCGGCGGATCGACGTAGCCGCGATGAATGGCGGCTATGTCGGTGAGCACCGGTCATTGACGCGCAGGTTGATCGCCTTGAGGCTGTCTTCCGAAGAAAACTGTCCGCTGACGCGGACGGCGACGCGCTCCGGCCCGGCCTGCAGCACGCCGGACGGCGTGATCGCGTTCTGGGCCTGCAGCGACGCGATAATCGAGCGCTGATCGAGCCCGAGCGCCGCGACCTTGCGCGGCGAGAATTCCAGATAGATGACTTCGTTCTGGGCGCCGACGATATCGACGCGCCCGACGTTCGGCACCTGCAACACCTTGGCGCGCACGTCTTCGACCTGGTCGCGGAGCTCGCGCTGGGTGAGACCGTCGCTGGTGAACGCGTAGATATTGCCGAACACGTCGCCGAAGCGATCGTTGAAAGTGGGCCCGACGACGCCTTGCGGGAAGTCGCCCTTGATGTCGTTGATCATGTTGCGAACGCGTACCCAGGTCGGAACGACGTCCCGCGCCTTGGTGTTGTCTCGCAGATAGACGAACACCGTGGTTTCGCCGGGCGTGGTAATGCTCTTAGTGTAGTCGAGCGACTCCAGCTCTTCGAGTTTCTTCTCGATCCGGTCGGTGACCTGACGGGTGGTCTCTTCCGCGGTAGCGCCCGGCCACTGCGCCTGGATCACCATCGTCTTAATGGTGAATGACGGATCTTCTTCGCGGCCGAGCTCCAGATAAGAGAACAGGCCGGCCGCCATGAAGGCGATCATGAAGTACCACACCATCGATCGGTGGTGCAGCGCCCAGTCGGAAAGGTTGAACTTCTTCACGCTTGCGGTTCCCCTTCGAGGCGGACCCGCTGGCCCTCCTTGAGTTGATGCACCCCCGCCCTCGCCACGCGCTCGCCCGCTTTGATACCTTCGGTCACTTCGACGGAGTTATCGTCGATCTGGACGACCTGCACCGCCCGCTTGTTGACCGACTTGGTGGCCGGATCGATCACCCAGACGCTCGATTGGCCGTTCTCCGTGAGGATCGCCGTCGCCGGCAGCGCGTAGCCGCGCGTCGCTTTGCCGGAAATCAGCGTGGTGATGGTCGAGCCCAGAAGGAAGGTGTCCGGCGGCGAGTCGAGCGTGATCCGAACCCGCCGCGTCCGCGTTACAGCGTCGGCCTGCGGCGCGACTTCGCGAACCTTGCCGGCCGCCTTGATCTGAGGATCGAGTTGCAGCCGTACCGTCAGCGGCGCGCCGATCTTCAGCATGCCGGCGAGTTCGTCGGCGACGTCGATCACGGCTTCCCGGATGTCCGGCCGCGCGACCGTCACCACTGTCTGTCCTGGATTGACGACCTGTCCGACCTGCACGCCGACAGCGGTGACGACGCCGGCATACTCCGCCTCCAGCTTGGTGTAGCCGAGTTGCTCGCGCGCCTTGGTCAGGTTCGATTGTGCCCGCGTCAAAGCGGCCTGTGCGGCCGCACTGCTCTGCTCGGCGGAGTCAAGCGTCGCCTTGGTGGTCGCTCCGGTTTCGATCAGCGTGCGCTGGCGGTTGGCGGTGCCGCTCGCATTGGCGAATTGGCCCTGCGCCGTCGACACCTCGGCAAGCGCAGACCGCACCGCCAGTTCGGCCGCGAACGGATCGACCGCCGCAAGCAGCTGCCCCTTTCCGATGCTGTCGCCGACATTGACGGGCCGCGCGATCAGCCGGCCGAGCATACGGAAGCCGTAATCGGTCTTGAATTGCGGCTCGACCGTTCCGACCACCGCGAGCGTGCTCGCCTCGCGCGGCGCGACAACCACCGACAGCACAGGCCGGATCGGGTCCGGCCGCTCCGCTTTCTTGCCGCAGCCGGCGATCAGCAGGCACGCGGCCGCGACTCCGATGACACGAAGCGCCCTCATGCCTTCGCTCCTTCGTAGGTCACGACCTGCGCCGGGCGCAGCAGCTTGCCGCCTTCCGTCACGACCCGGTCGCCCGGCATCAGACCGCTGGTCACCACCACCGAGTTGGTCTCATAGGTGTCCACCACGATGCTCTTGAGCGACACCGCGTTGGTCTGCGGATCGACAACCCAGACGGCGGGGCCACGGGCGTCCGACGTCAGTGCGCTCCACGGCAACATGATCTTGTCGACCGCCTTGCTTCGCCCCTCGGCGGCGACCACGCTGCCGAGCGTCATTGCCGCCGGCGGATCGATGATCGACAATTTGACGCGCACCGCTCCGCTGCGCGGATCGACGGTCGGCGAGATTTCGCGCGGCCGCGCCAGAGCCGTCACCTTCGGATCGGACAGCAGCGTCAACTTCGCCGCGCTGCCTTCCCATGGCGTCAGAAAGATCGACTCGTAGACATCGATGACCGCGTCGCGCGCGCCGTCTTCCGCGAGCGTGTAGGCGGACCGCGCCGCCTGCGCGACCTGCCCGACTTCGATGTTGCGCGCGGTGATGATTCCGGGCGCGCTGGCGCGCAGCTCGGTGTAGCTCAAAGCGTCGGTGGCATTGCCTAGCTGCGCCTTGGCGGTCTCCAGCGAGCCCTCGGCGGTGTGCAGCGCCTCCTCGGCCTGATCGTACGCCACGCGCGTGGTGAAGCCATTGTCGATCAGCGATTTCTGCCGCTCGAAATTCGCCGTCGCGACACGGAGCTGCGCTTCCGCCGCTGCTACCGCGGCTTGCGAGCCGGCAAGGTCGGCCTTCTGCTCGGTCGGATCGATCCGCGCCAGCACGTCTCCGGCGTTCACATGCGCGCGGACATCGACCAGCCGCTCGGTCACCCGGCCGCTGACCCGGAACGACAGCTCGGTGCTGACCTGAGCCTGTACGTCGCCGGTGAGCCGGATCACATTCTGCCATGACTGCGTGCGGACCAGCTCGGTCTTCACCAGCATCGGTGCCCGCGCCTGCTGGTCTCGCTCGCTGCCGCAACCGACCAGACACAGCGCCAGCGGCGCCAGCAGGACGATCCTGTACGGAGAAAGCATGAAGCGTTGCCTTATTTCACCAATCGGCCGACCCCAGTATTATTGACTAACGCGAAAGTCAATAATAAGATGCTGATCGTCGGAGTTCGCAATGGCACCCGAAACAAAGAAGCGCAGCCGGCGCAAAGCCGAGCGCCCCGCCGAAATCCTCGACGCGGCGTTCGAAGAATTTGTCCAGCACGGCTACTCAGCCACCCGGCTCGAGGACGTGGCCGCACGTGCCGGCGTGACCAAAGGGACGGTGTATTTTTATTTTGACGCCAAGGAGCGCGTGTTCGAGGAGATGGTCCGGCACAAGTCGCAGACCTTCCTCCCCGATCTGACGAATCATGTCAGCACGCTGCAGGGCTCGTACACGGAGCGCTTGCGCTCACTAATGGCCTTCACCTACGCACACATCGCGGCGAACCGGGACTCGCGCGAAGTGCTGCGCTTCCTGATCTCGGAAGGCGGCCGTTTCCCCGAACTGGTCGAGCGACACTACGACGAGTTCCTGTTGCCGATAATGGAGCAGTTCAAGACGGTGATCGACGGCGGCGTCGCGGCAGGCGAATTCCGCGAATCGGTTTCGTCCACTTACACGGAAATCGTGATGAGCCCGGCTCTTCTGCTCAGCTTGTGGTCCATGTTGTTCGGAAGCCGGAAGACGCTGGAAATTGAGAGTTTTACCGAGGCAAGCGTCGATCTTTTGCTACACGGCATGCTGCGGCGGTAATTCCACGGTAGCGGACGTAGCGGTGGTCAATATGGGCCGCGATATGAGCAGATGGTACCCGTACTCGACCGTTTTGTAGCGCTACCGCTGCGGCGCCGAGTAACTGGCTGGATCATGGTGCTTCATCAAAGTGCAAGCGATCAATGAACTCACTGAGCGCGGCACCCTGCCGGGACTGCCGTCGCCCAGGGAGCCGCATTCGAGACGGGCAAACTCCCGGTACCAGCTCTCGCATGGCGTGGCTTGACAAGGCGGCTGGTCTCGCTTTCGCGGCTTGCCGTTTTATGAACCGGCTCCGGCTCACGGATGCCGGGTGTTATGTAACAGGCCAAACCACAGCAGCGTAATAAGCGCGAAAATCGAGATGAAGAACGCCAACCAGAGCGCGGCTTGTGGACCCGCCGACGTCATCATCGCGGCAAATGCCGGGGGGACGGCTGCAAATGTAAGTTCAAGGGGACAGCCATCCGCGCCGATGCACCGCATAAGCACCGGAAGGGAATAGCTGGAGAGGCAGTGTTGCGTGGGCAACAGCGGTAATGCCACTGGCGATGCCATGAAGTGTGGCAAGGCGATAGCACTGTGGAAGCTATTGTTTAGCAGCAGACCCACAAAACTCAGCGGGAACAGAGCCGAGCCGGCAAGGCTCACCGTGCGTCCTGACCAGCGTCTCCCAATGAAGAAATCGACCATTATCATCGCCGGATGGCGCGGACGAACTCAGAAGTTAATCGAGGAGGCGCTCGGGACGGCGCATTTGCGCTGGCACGCGCCGTTGAGCCGCCAGCCTTGGGAAGGTACTGCAGAAGCTACAAACCCATCCGAAGGAGCAGTGTCCGGCGTTCAAAGCGTTGAAGGCAGAGACAGCGGCCGATCTGATAGAGGCCTAGCCGCTTGCCCAGCTAAGTCTTTGCTCTTGCCTCCAGGAAAGCCCTTGCATCGCCGACGGTCAGCATCGTTTCGGCTATCTCATCTGGAATTTCGCAACCGAATTCGTCTTCAAGGGTGCGTGTACCGAAAACCTTGTCCGAGTTGATGATGTGACGGATTCGGCTAAGTTGGCGGGATGATCGGGCTTCTCTGTTTCGTGCGGGCCGTCGTGACCTCGCCGTTCAGGTCGAGGTTGCAGCTGGAAGCTGAGAACGCGGCGCTTCGACATCAGTTGATGGTCTTGCGGCGGAGGCTGCAGGGTCGCGTCCGGCTCACGAACCATGATCGCTGGTTCTTTGTCCAGCTGTATCGTTGGTTTCCATCAATCTCGTCCG
>NZ_AXAP01000055.1 GCF_000472865.1 Bradyrhizobium elkanii WSM2783
TCGAGAATTTCCTGCACCGCACCCTGGATCAGCGGCTTCAGGAACTCCTTGTCCGACCTCAACAACTCTTTGACTGCAGAGACGTCCGTCCTAATCTTCGNCACGGTCATGGCGGGNCCAAGCTCCTCTATGAGCGGTGATCTTCGCAATCACCGGACTTACCATGACCGCTCCAGCCTCTCAGGCTTTTGCAGAACCTTCCGCACACTACCGTGGAAGCCTTTCCGTTGAGCCCTGGGGTCTGGACTCAACCAGCCGGAGGGCGGCTTTCGGCCCGAAGGAGCCAGTCTCAATCTCACGCCACAGAGACGGGTGACACCACCTGGTTCACACACCGCACCGTTAAGGTTGACTTCGAGCCTCCGCGTGAATCTTTCACACATGATGCGCGAATTCTTGAAAGGGTGTCCGGCTCAAATTCTAGAGATACGTTCGTGTTGAGATCGGTCACAGTCAGCAACTAATGATAGCTGGACGGTTCTAAGCGAACTGCCTATCCGTTGACGTCGCTAAGACGTTCTCGTTCGCCCACCAAGACCGGGCGTAGACGTGATGAACAGGAGAAGCAGGCAACATGGTGGATGATACGAACGTTCGGGCTGGCCAGTGCCATTGCGGTGCGGTGCGTTTCGAGGTGACGCTCAGCGACGGCTTCAATTCGATCCGCCGCTGCACCTGCTCTTACTGCCGAATGCGAGGCGCCGTCGTTGTCATGGCGGAAATGGGTGGGATCAAGGTCCTGCAGGGCGAGGATGCGTTAACAAGCTACCGCTTCCATACCGGATCAGCGCAGCACTTCTTCTGTTCTCGCTGCGGAATATACACACATCATCAACGACGATCTAACCGGAATCTATATGCGGTAAACGTGGCTTGCCTGGACGGGGTAAGCCCATTCGATTTCTCCGAGGTGCCTGTCATGGATGGCGTCAATCACACGAACGACACCGGCATGCCAACGCGTCGAGCAGGCACACTCCGCTTCATCCCAACAAGCCTGCTAGCTATTCCGTCCGGGTAGGGAACGGCTCATACGCGGCTCATGGATTTACGCAAAGCATCGAGCAGTAGCCAAAATTGAGCTTTCGTCGTGTTTTTCCGCTGCCGCCTTGTGTTGATCCCGAACAAGCTTCTACGATAGCTGTTCCCATCTCGAGTTGGGCGCAGCCGCCAATTCTTGTCTTGTTTGCGACGTTGTCTGGGAGACTGCCGTCAAGCATCGGGTTGCTGGTAACCTCGGCCGGGATTCCTGCAGCATCCAATTCTTCCAGAACGATATCGCGCAACTCGTCGTCCAGTCCGCCGAGCTGAATTCTTCCATTCGCTTGGGTGTCCGTACAGCCGTGCAAGCTGATACAACGTTGAGCGTTTTCAACCAACTTCGTGGCTATTGGCTCATCGTAGTGGGAAGCCGTCACATGCAGGTCGCCGTTGCTGGAGGGCAACAACCCTTCAAACAGCCAGAGGTCATGCAATCCAAGACCATCAACTGTGGTCGCCAGCGTAGCCGGATGATAGCCGGCCGTAGCTAGAGCGATCTCGCTTGTGCCGGTCTCAATGCCACCTCCGTGGAGGGCCATGATGATCTTTTGTGTTTCCGTGTTGTCCGTGACCTGTTCTTCCACCAGTTGGCGCCACTCATGACGTAGCCATCTTTTTCCATATGCCATCCCTTCGACGTTGTTCGGATCATCGTACAGAGCAGTCATGGAATCATATTTGTCAGGTCCTCGTGGCATATCACCGATCTCCGTGCAGTCGGCTGGAATGATCAAGAGCCGGTCGCGGCTTGCGGCTCTTGCTGGCGAATGGTGGACCTCCGGACACGATAAGGCTGCCGCCCTGACTTCTTCGAGAACGCGTAGCCAGACCCGACCGGCGATCCGGATCGGACCATTTAGGTTGCAGGTTTCAGTTCGACATTCTTACCCGCCACCCGCCTTCTCGATCATGCGCATGACGGCATGGAGCTCCCTCCCGTAAGTCGGTCCGGTGGCGTAGCCCGCGCGAGCGACTTCGGTTGCGAAGGCGTATGGGTCGTGGGTGACCGCGAACGCCTTGGCGTACCGCTTGTTGCGCGCCAGAAATGAGCCGTGCTCGCTGAACGCGGTGGCAGCGTCGGGATAGACGCGGAACCAGTCGCGCACGACATAGTCGTACTTGCCGTCGGGCCGCGGCGTCACCGAGATCACTTCGGGGAATTTGGCGTCGGGCCGCGACATGACCTCCTTGGTCTTCAGCAACTGCCGCATGTTTTCGGGCATGCTGGCTTTTGCCTTGATACCGAAAAAATTGAAGCCGGGCGCATGCGCACCCCAGCCGGATTCCAGCGCTGCCTGGCCGAGCGTTACCAGGGCGGGTACGCGGCTCGCCGCCTGCGAAGCCCTGGCTGACTCGCCGAACGTGGCGACGAACGCTTTCGGCGCGAGCTTCTTGCCCGGCACGTAGGGCAAGGGCGTCGGCGCAGGAGGCGTAGGAGCGGGGGCGGGCGGCAGCGACCGGCCACCCAGCGCGGCGCCAATCGCGGCCTTGGTCGCCGCGCCGACGACGCCGTCGGCCTCCAGCCCGCTGCGCGACTGAAACCCATGCACCGCGCCTTCGGTGTTCGAACCAAAATCACCGTCCACTGCCAAATCGTAGCCGAGCCCGACAAGGGCGCGCTGCAGGCTGCTCACGCCGTCGCCTTTGCTGCCCCGGCGCAGCGTCGGTCCGAGCATGAATTCGGCGACGCCTTTGAGGCGGTCCACCAGCCCCGGATCGCCTCCCGCTTCGCCCGCGAGCAGGGCTTCCAGGGTGAGGGTCTCGTCGGCTGGAGATTCGCCCTCGCAGGCGGCGCGCACGTCCTCACCGTCGCTGAAATTCTCCTGCCAGTTCTCTTGCCAAGTCTCCTGCCAAATCTCCTGCCATCCCTCGTCCTCGGCTTCGCTCTGCGCGCCCGGCAGCGGCGCGAGGTCGAGGTGGAAGTGGATGATAAGGGGATGCGGTCCATGCCAGTTGAGCCCCGTCACGCGCTTGTTCTTGTCTTTGCGCGTCGTGCCGGCGAAGATCACGTTGGGCTTGCCGGTCTCCCGGTTGATCTCGTCGGCGACCGCGAAATCGTTGTAGATGATCCGCCATTTGGCCGGCATCGCCTTCGCGGTCTCGTTCACCGCGCGCAGCAAACTCAAGGCATCGTCGCGGAGATAGAAGCCGCGAGCGTCGCGCCTGTTCAGGAACAGATCGAGCGAATAGCCGCGGTCGTTGAAGCTCCCGCCGCCATGTCCGCGATAGGTGCCCGCTCCGAGGCCTGCGCCGTAGCGGCGGTGCAGCTGGGCAAAGAAGCGGACCATGATCGGCGCGACAGGCGCCTTGTCGCTTCCGTCAATCGACGCGTGACTGACCAGCTCCACCCGCTGCGCCGGCGGCCCGAAATCGCCGAGCGAGCCGCCCGATGGCTCGGTGCGGAAGCGCATCTCTTCCTCGCGGCTGATCATCCAGGCGCGGCGGAGAACGTCGTCGGCGTACTTCGTCCCGAAGCGCATGCGGGCGCCCTTCAGCGTATCCTCGTAGTCGCCGCGCAGCGCCGCGCTTCGTTCGTCGGCCGAAGGCTTTCCGCCCGTCCGCCGCGACCACTCCGCAGCCAATCTGGCAATGAAGGCATCGAGATCCTCGTCGACAGGAAGCGGCGCAGGCGGGGTCGGTGCCGGCGGGATGGGAGCAGGTGGAGTAGGTAGCGGCGCGATCTTGCCGCCGAGCGCTGCGGCGATACCCGCCTTGGTGCGCGGGCCGACCACGCCGTCGGCGGCGAGGCCTGCGCCGGACTGAAAGGCGAGGACCGCTTTTTCGGTTGCAGCGCCAAATCGTCCGTCGATTTCGCCCGGCGAATGGCCGAGTTGCGCCAGCGCGCGCTGCAGGGCTTCGACACCGGCGCCGCCGTTGCCGCGGCGAAGCGTCGGTCCGACCACAAGAGCCGAGGCGCCCTGCAAGAGGTCGGCAGCTCCACCGGCCTCGGTGTCGAATGCGCGCACGCCGACGCCTGCAGGCCATCCTGCGTCATCCGATTCCGGTTCGAACCACTCGGCCTCGAATTTTCGGGGCGCCGAGTGGGCGCCGCACCCGCATCCGCACCCTTCGTGCTCGATTTCGTCCTCGGACGATTCAGGCCAGCGCGTGTCGGAGAAGTCTTCGTCGAGCTTGTCGCCAGGAAGGCCTGCTTCCACGTCCAGCCAAGCCAACGATTCCCCGTCGCCTCTCTCGAAATGAGTTTCCGCGCTCGACATCGCATCGAAATTCTCGAAGGCCTCGCCATCCGGGGCTGTGCCGAGCTCGCTCAACAAGGTCGGGAGGAGTTTACCGGGCAGCGCGCAATGGGTGATCGAATTTGGCACGGGGCGCAGCGCCACCGCGCCCGCACTGGCGCGGCCGTCGAATTTGTCGGTCTGAGATTTGGCGCGGTAAACGATGTCCACGCCCAAACCCGGCCGGGCTGCGGCGAGCGCCTTGAACGCCGCGATGGGCGGGCTTCCGTAGGTGGCGTCAAGCACCCACACCTTGACGAGCTTCGCAAGCGCGCCGGTGCCGAGCGCCGTGGATTTGTTCGCGTTGGCGAGCGGATAGAGCACGCCGTAGGCGCGCGAGTGCCCGGAAATGACGAGCCGGCCGATTTGCGTGCCGCTCCGCTCGAGGCGGCGGTCCGTCTCGCCCAGCACTTCGGCAAACAGCGCATTGAGCTGCGCAGGCCGGTCGAGGCCGTGTGCACTCCAGCCTGCGTCGCTCCCAATCTGGAGCTGCGGCACGATCAGCAGCATCGGCCGGCCGCTGTCGGTCACGATCTTGCCGAGCCGGAAGGTCGCCTCCGTCACGATGCCCGCAGGCATGGCTCGCGGCACGCCGCACGGACTGAGCAGCCCGTGGATGTAGAGCAACATGTCGACCGGCCCGCTGCCTCGAACGGCCGCAGCCGACGCGAATACGGCGATCTTCGTGCCGGTGACGCGGGAGCGGTAGATCCATAACGCGCCGTCAAGATACGGCTTCGTGGACGGAACGACGGCTTCGATTTCGAACTCGCTCGTGATCGTCGGCTTGCGGCGAAACTCCCAGTGCCATTCCTCGGTCGGCAACTGCTCGAAGCCGTAAGCCGCCGCGTTCTGCTTCAGCCATCCATAGAACCAGCTCCTGCGCCAGGCCGCTCGCGCTGCGTCACTGCTACCGTTGGCAACCTCGAATCCCGCTTTTCTGTTCTGATAGAAGTCGACGGCAATGCCGTTCTGGTGATTGCTGTAGCCTGGCGCCGCAATCCGGCCACCCAGGCCAAAGCCGCCGTAGGCCTTCGACTTCAGCATGTAGGCGGCTGCTGCCTTCGAATGCGGACCTTCGGCAAGAGCTTCGCGGTGCGCGCGTGTCCGGTTGTAGTAGCCCTTGAAATACCTGAGCCACAGCGAGCGCTGGTGCTCGCTGCCGCGATAGCCGCTTGCTGCCGTCAATCGTTTCGTTCGCAGCGCATCTGCATCACCCGCAATCTGAGCCTTCTGCAGATCTGCATTTGCAGCGGTGAGCAGGCGGCCTGCGGCCCGCGCGGTCTCCGGCCGCGTCTTGACGCTGGTGCCGGGGATCGTCTCGACCTGAGTGCTGCTCAGGTCGGGCAGGGGAGCACCCCTGGCCTTGCGGCTGCGGGCGATATGCTCGGCGAGCACACTGTTGCGAAAGGCGATCTGCTCCGCTGTTGCGGTCCACGCCTCGGACTCGAGATATTCGTCCTCACCTTCGTGTTCGTCTTCGGCGCAGCGGCTGGCTCCGGATTCCAGCTCGCGAGCCTCCTCGAGCTCGCGCGCCCAAGGCTCCGAGCTTTCGTCTCGCGCGGCTTCGTTGTCCGCGGAAAAGCCATGCGAATCCCACGCCTGGGCTTCAAGCCCGGTGAACGATGTTTCATCGTAATCTTCCGACAGCGAGCCTTCCAGCTCCGGCTCGAAGCTCTCGCTCAGCAGGGTCATGCCCTCGACGGCGAAGAAGGCGTAGCTATCCGCGTTGTCCAGGGCCTGCTTCGGGGACAGGGTCGAATATTTCGGTTCGGGCTCGTAGGCCTGGTCCTTGATGCCGACATAGCGATGCGCGACCTCGTGGATGAGGGTCACCTCCTGCGCGTCGGGCGCCAGCGCGCTGAAGTTGCAGTGCCTCGGCCGCGTGTCGAAGCAGATGTGGACTTTGCCGAAACCGCCGAACAACTGCGTCGTCAGGGCATAACCGCAGACGGCTCCCTTGCCGTCCGTGGCGCAGTCGGTCTCGCCGCGGAACTTGATTCCATCCTTCAGCGCCTTTTCGATCCGCATCAGCCGTGTGACGATGTGACGGAGATCGTCGTGCTTCGTGGTGTGAAAATGCCGCAGCAGCAGCTGCCGCGTGGCTGCGCCCATCCGATCCGGCCGTCCGTACGCGCTGCCGACGAACGAGGCCGCATGCCGCACTGCGCGCAGACACCGTTCGGTGACGTCAAGCAGCAGCTGCTTCTGCGTCGACGTACAGTTCGCGAAGGAGTGGGGTGAGCCCAGTTCTTCCTCATCGAGGGACTGGGATTCACGCGCACCAGTCCACTCCGCTTCGCCCGAAAAGGCCACGAACGGGTTGTCCTCGAGCGTGGCGAACGCTCCAATTCCGCTGTGGTTCTCCGGCTCGGACGTCTCCGCGAACGGAGCGTCGAGGCCGAGCGGGTCGAGCGATTGGAAATCCTGCGTGGACCCGTGCATCGTCTGCCTCCTGCGTTGACCTCAACGTGCGCCGACGAGCAGTGGCGGCCGGGTCGGCGGCCGCATCTCGATCGGCTTTGCGCGTGTCTTCAGATCCTTGCCAGTTGCGGATGCCCACTCAGTGATGACCCGCCTGCTCGAAGCTCCGATCGGCGAAGCTGCGCCCGGCGGCGAACCGACCGGCGGCTGCTCGAGGTAGAGAACCCACGCCAGTTCAGGTCCGGACACGACGCCGGACTCGACGATGCGCAGGAACCGGGAAAGATCGCCAGCCATCGAGAACAGAGCCGACGACCTGCTGTGCGGTGCGAGCCCAACGCGCTCGCCGATCATCCGCAGGCGCTCGTAGGGGCTCGTGGCGTTGGCAACCAGATCCTCGACCACCGGCGTGTTGGCGCTTAGCGTCAATTCGGCCCAGCCGAGGGCCGTCGCCGCGACCAGCTCCTCCCGGCTGAGCAACTGATTTTGCCGCCGGGCGCGCAGTGCAAATCGCAGTGCTTCGGCGATCCTGAAAATCCGATCGTCGTCTGAGGCGTTCACGCCGGATGTGTTGCGAACGTTGGTGATCGCCTGCCACAGTTCAAAAAGGAGTTCCTCGAACACCTGGATGAATGACGCGTTCGCGTGCGTGGCCTTGTCGTAGGTGGGCGGCCGGTTGTCGTCGGTGCCAAATGCCAGGTCGAGGCCGAAGAGCCGCCAGTATGCGTTGCGCCGTATCGCCTCGGGATCGGGACGGATGACACTGGTGGACAGCCACGGGGCAAGCGGATTGGCCGCACCAAACAGCAGCACCTCGGTGATCTCGAGCCAACGCTGGGTCGCGATTGACGGGATGCCCAATCCCTCGCCGGAGCGATACTCCCGGACGACGCGGCGCAGGATCTGGATGGCGCGTGTGTTCTCCAGAACGTAGCTGTAGCCGAGGTGGTCCCATTGCGGGACACCGGCCAACGACGGATCCGGGATGAATGGCGCGAATGCGCCGATGTCGTAGCGGAGGAAGGCCAGCCGGGCCGGGCTGGCCGGCTGCGGATTGGGCGGCGGTCCCCATACGCGAAAGGCGTTCCAGACCTGTTCCATGTGGAGCAACAGATCGAACGGATCGCACATGAGCACTATTGCGGCCGCCGCGTCGCGCGACATGTTGGACGGCGGCGCCATCATGCGGTCAATCAGCTGCTGGATCATGACTAATACCTTTCGTTGTCGCGTGGGCGCGGAACGACCTCGCCGATGAATGGAACGGGACGCGTTGGTATCGGCACGGTCGATGCTCCGGACCAGCTCGGCCGCGCCGTGGCTTCGATCATGCTTGCAAGACGCGCGTTCACAGCGCCATCCGTGATCGGAACGCGATGAGGTCCGATCTCCGCCAGCGGTGCGAGCTTGGTGGACAGCTCCTCGAATCCGTTGGTCAGGATGCATTCGATCGCGCTCATCTGCGACAAGCGGCTCAGCGCCTGATTCAAGTGGCACAGCTCCTGCTCGCGCTTCGCATCGCGCTCGTGCAGTTCGTTGATGGTCTGCTTGAGGAGGTCGATCTCCTCGTTGCGCCCGTCCGATTGGCGTTTGGCAAGCTCCAGCACGGACTCGGATTCCGCCGAAGATGAAGGCTTCTTGGCCATGTCGTATTCCTTTCTCAATTCACGCCGCTTCGGCTTGGTTGACGAACCAGCTGCGTGCGCGTTCAATCCACATCGGTGCAGTCTCCGGACATTCGGCCTCGCGCAGGCCGGCGAGTGCGACGATCCGTATTCCCTCGCGCTGCCGCCACGCCGGCGACGTCCAGAGCGCTGCGCCAGCGGTGTGTTCGAGCTCGGCAAGCGCCTGGGGCGAGACGCGTTTTGGATCGAGCACGTTGGTCATCGGCCGGCCGCCGAGCCCCGGTACGGACGCTAAGAGACACGCTTCTGCGATCCTTGGCATCGCGGCCTTCGAGCGGGCGAGCAGGGGCTGCAGCGTCTCTTCGGCGAGGGCGATCGGATAATGCGCTTCCATGGCCCGTTGCAGAGCATTCCATGGGCCCTTATCGCCGAAGCAGAGGCGTGACATTGCGCAACCGAGGACTGTGCGAAGCCACCCGATCGGGTGCGGGTCGCCCACCGGCCATTGCAGGATGGTGTCGGCATTGCCGACGACGTCGTAGAGCGCCGCCGTCGAGGCATAGCCGGTGTGAAGAAAGGCAAAGACGTCGGCACCGATCTCCGAGGCCCAGGGTGTCCACATCGCCTGAAGCTTTTCATCGTCCTTCAGCGCGCGCGCTATGGCCGCTCGCACGGAGGGCGTCCAGCCGGTGAGATGAGCGACCTGATGGCCAGTCTCGTGAAAGAGCGAGGTTGGGCGATAGAGATTGTGGCGCACGATCTTGATGGCGGCGACCGGCATGATGGCCCCGGGCGCCCAGAGGCGGACGCCCGCGCGCAGGATCGAGGCGCCGGTTCCCTTGTCCTGGTACACCAGCACTCTTGGCACCGGCTTCCTCGCCCGCTCGAGCACGCCCTGCATGCTCGTGACCGCAAGCCGGTCGAGCGTCGTGAGCGCCTCGCGCAGAGGCGCACTCGTTCGCGAGTTCACGGCATCTCCGAGGAAATCCAGCGTGGTGTCGACCTGGACGTAGCGGCGACGGAAACGCTGGACACCGGTCGAGGCGGCTGGAATGCGGGCCGGATTCTTCCGCGCCTCGGCAACGACCCGCTGCGTCGCCTCACCGAGCTCGATGAGTTCCTCGACGACCGCGTTGATCTGCTGGCGCAGCGGCGCACCGGTGTCGCGTTCGACCGACTTCCAGGCCTCGATCGAAGCAAACTCCTCGGCATCGCGAAACGTGCGAGCGGCCGCCAGCCAGTGGGCGACCTGCCGCTGGAGGTCCGAGGTGACGAGATGCTGGTCGATGTCAAGCGTCACTTGCCGCCTCGCCCAGGTGTGACGGAGATGGCGATGCTCGGTGTGCCGCGCAGCGCGGCGCCGGACGGCGCGGACGCACCGCCGCGCAGCATCCTGCGGATCGCGTCGAGCCCGGGCACCGCGGTGAGGTGGATGCGAACCGTTACACCGGGATCGGGATGTCCGGCTGCGCGCACGAACGCTTCCGCATTGGCTCGCGCCCATTTCGTCAACGCCGGCATCACCCACGCGCGCAGGCGCTGGCGCAGCTGTGCGGTCAGGCCGGGCGGCAGCAGCTTGCCCCTGTGGGCAGCGAAGTCCTCGAAAGTCTCGCCGTCCTCACCGTCCTCGCGCAACATCCGGAGAGGAGCCTGGCCGCCGGCGGAGAGTCGCTCCATGTCCTGGTAGGTCCTGGTGAGCGCCTGCAGCAGCGGGAGGCTTCCCTGGCCCTTGCGGATCGCCGCGACGATCTTCTGCGTCTCCGTCTCCGACAAGTAGATGCCGACGCTGATGCGCGCCTGGCGCATATTCACCGACGCCCAGGCACGGCTTGCGCGCAGACGCCTGGCCACGGCCTGTCCCGCCGGGCCCGCGGGCAAAGTTGGCGGCGCGCCGGCGCCGACCGGCTCCAGAATGTAGAAGCGCTGGCCCGCGGCGATCCGCTGTCGCGAGCGAAGATATGCGGCGGGCACCGCGACGCCGAGCTTCGGTTCACGCAGTAGAACGCCGGCCGCCGCCGGCGTCAGCGGATGGACGTTGGCGGTGTTGATGTAGCCGCGGCCTGCGCCTGCGCCCGACCGGTCGGTGCGGACCATGCGCTGGAGCGTGGTGCCGGGCGCAGACTGATAGATGTGCATGCGCGCGCGGATCGGAAACTGCGCGCCCGCCGCCCGCATCGCCGCGCCGACCGTCGATCCGCCGAAGGTCGGCAGCGTGTCCGCAATCTGCGACGTCACCTGGATATCGGGCGTGCGGTTGTACTTGCGATAGGGCCGGAGGCTACGCGGGCGGCGGCTCACGAAGGTTCCGCCGAGCGACGGGGCCTGCTGCAGCGACGCACGAACGAAGCGAGGCGGGAAATGCGTTGCAACGGCTTGGCTGAACGCTTCTGCGGTCGCGAGCTGGGTCAGCTCTTCGTCCTCGAACACGTAGTCCTCGTTCTCGGCGAACTGGCGGACCGTATCCTCGACGACGCTGGCGAGCGCGACCGGCGCCACCTCGTCGCTGCGCTCGAGCTGCGCCCGGTCCTCGGCCTCGAGCGAGATGAGCCTCAGACCGGTATCTACGATGGCGTTCGACAGAGGCCCTTTGAGCTGCGGTCCTACCCATTTGCCGATCAGCTGGCCGAGATAATTGGCGAGGAAGCCCACCACCTTCGGTCGACCGACGAGGTTGATTCCGAGTCGCAGCGCGCCGAGCAGGGCGGGAACGAATTGCTCGATCGCCGGTGCGAGATCTTCGTCCTCGTCGGCGTCGCGCAGCCGTTCGATCAGTGCGCCGCGGGCTTCGGCGAGCACCTCAAGTTCCCGCGTCTCGATCTCGCTCTCGTCCGTCGCACCGAACGCCTCGCCTTCGAACTCGGCTGCCGCATCGCCCGCCAGTGCCTCCGCTATGGCCGCGTCGAAGGATTCGGCGAGCGACTCCATGTCGGTCAGGTTCGCCGGTGACACCTGAGCTTCGTCGATGCTCTCCTCCGCAGCCTCGGACGTGAATCGGGCGGCGAGCGCGCGTGCGTGCGGCTGCAGAGGTGCCGGCAGCCGGCCGATGGCGAAGGACAGGACGCGCCGGAGCAGGGGATTGATCAGGCCGCGCAGCTTGTTCAGAACCGGCCCGAGCAGCGACCCCGCGACCTTGCCGACGCTCTTTGCCACATTGGCGACGGTCTTGACGACGCCCTTGGCTTTCTTGATGAGCTTGCCGATGAACTCCTCGCCGGCCGGCGTCAGCTCTCCGATCGATGGGTCGAATCTCTCCAGCACCTCATCGAGCTGTTGCTCTGAAAGGGAGCCGACGTCCAGGTCGGCCATCCCTGCTTCCAGCGCCTGCAAATACTGTTGCGCCTCGAAGCGCACCGGGGCGAGGTGCGCTTCGGCATAGCGTTCGCGCTCCTGTGCGGACGCCGGCGTCTCGCCGACGAACCGCTCGTCGAGTGCCTGCTCGGTCTCCTCGGCCAGAAACGCAAGCGCTTCGTCGAACGCTTCGTCGCGAAGCTCGGCATAGACTTCGGCCACCAGGCGGTCGGTCTCGGACTGGCTTGCGCCGCCATCGAGCGTCGCTGCGAATGGCGTGAGATTCTCGCTCCACGGAGCGAAGCCGATCGCCGCGCCGTTTCCGGTTTCGGCGAAGGCTTCAGCGAACGGGTTTTCCTGCGCGGCGAAGAGATGGGATGACTCTTGTTGATTCAGCATCGCGCGACTCCGGCCTCCTGAACATCTGCGGTGCAGTTGAGCATGACCGCCGTCCGCCGCTGTGTGTGCCGCCGTCGCCTTGCCGTCTTGTTCGCGCGCTCAGCGCGTATTGCCGCCGTGGCCGCGGCGCTTTCCGAGGCGTCCACGCAGCGTCGCAGGATCGCCCACGGGCAGACGACGGCCGTCCTGCAGACTCCGGAAAAGGCGGAGACAAAAAGGGAAGGGGAAGCTAGTGCGCGGTGCGTGAGGCGGGACAAATGCCGGCCACGCGCTTCGCCAACGCCTCATCCGGGGCCACGCCCAGCTCGCAGGCAAGGCGCTTTGCCAGCGAACGGTAGCACTGGACCGCCTGGTAGCGATTGCGCTGGGCGAGATATGCATCGATCAGCGCTTCGGCCGCCGATTCGCGCAGCGGCTCGGCGGCGAGCGCGGCGACACCCGCCTGTGCTGCCAGCGCGAGATCGCCACACGTCGTCATCATCCGGCAGGCCGCCTCGAGCGCCTCCACCCGCAGCAGGCGAAACGCCTCCTGCCCGGCGATCAGCCACTCCTCATGCCAGCCGGGCAGAACGTCGTTCGATAGCAATACGATGTCCTCGAAGGTAAGCGCTTCGCCCTTGAGGGCACGGGCCGCGATGGCCTGCGCGCGCGAGAAATCGACGTCCGCCGACAGCACCAGCTCGTCGCCCATGGTCTCGATCCAGCCGCGCGGAACGTGCCACAGCGCGCGGCGGAGGTTGGCTCGGCCCGCGTCTTCGGCGAGATCCAGCCAGAGATTGCTGGCGGCTGCGGTGCGCGAGACCGGCCGGCCTTGAAGCGCGAGAAAGGCGAGAAGCCGGCGCGCCGGGAGCGAGAGGCGAACCATCGGGTAGACGCCAAGCCGCCCGAGAATCGCGACCTTGCGCTCCACTATCCTCTCACTGATGCCCCCCGTCATGAAGAGCCTACCTGGTCGCGAGATTATGAACAGTTCGACCGAGCTCTGGCCGGCCGAGTAAAATCTTCTGTTGGGCAGTTCGTATTCCGGCCGGTCCTTAAACTCTCGACACTAGGCTGACAACCGGCGTGGAATGGTACGCCCGCCGCCCATCGTGGGCAACAAATCGGGTTGGAGCCCGAGGCCGGGACTTAGCGACAGATTTAGTCGCGTTTTACTGTTCAATAGCGCGGGTGCGTGCGTATGCCGAAAACCGTGGTCGAACACTGTGGCTAACACGAGGCCTGGTGGCAGTTCGCCGCGAGCGCAGAATTTGCCGCAGATATCGCACATGGGCGTGCCCAGTCCTGTGCACATGTGAACCTCACCACAACTCCGACACGCGTTGATCAAAATCAGGCTCGACGGATTTGCCGCCAGAGCATCCTGTGCTCGCGTGAGGGATGCGCGAGGCGGACGAAGAACCCAGAGCAAATTCCGACCCGGACAGTCGCCCGATGCAGATGCTTTATCTCTCGATCAGTTCGTACCGTAGCGGTGTTTTCTATCCCGATAGTATGAACTAGTTCATTCTTGAGCCGCAACCAGAAGCTTCACGTCGAGCATGGCGGGTTCTATGCAAGGATAGGTTGCAAAAATGAAGCGGCGCACGCATCTGACAAGAGTACTGCCTTGACCGTCTGAGGAGGACGCGGCTGTTCACGCAAGCTATCTGTGTAGTCGACCTGTACGAAACTTCGCGCGGCCTTCGCCTCAAGGTTAACTTCGGCCAAAGTGTCCGGGACAAAGACATTCCAAAATTGATGGCGCTGCATGACCTGCGGAAGGCAGCTCCTACGGACTTCGAGTGGTAAGGAAAAAACGCGTCCGAGGCCGCGCGTGAGAATCCGCTGCTCTAGCATAATCTGCCAGGCATCGTACCCGGTCGAATTGAGGAGAGGAACCACTTGGTCGTTCCCGTCTTTGCGTCGAGGATCTTTGCGGTCGCGAATAGTGACGGTTCGCTTCGACATGTCGACATCAGACCACTCGATGCGGCTGATCTCAGCTTGGCGCATCGCTGTCGCCACGGCAAAGCGAACAATTCTACCGAGTGGTAGATACTGTTGGGCGTTAGATTCGGTGTATCCGATCAGTCGATCGAGTTCGTCTTGACTAGGGCGCCGATCTCGTTCGTTTGACTTTCCGATGAACGCCGTGATCTCGCAGCGCCGTGCTGGACATGGCCCACCCAACCCTGCGATCGCGGCACCGAATATTGCGCTCGCTTTCGATTTTCCGCGACAGAAGTCGGTTTCGCTCGACCTGTAGCACGAGGTCTTTCAGCATCCCACGTACGAGCGTAAAGCTCCGCTCGCCCAAGGCTCACGAACTGCCTAAGCGTAAGATTGGATCAGATATCGTAGGTTTGGTCGGTGTGGGGAAAGGCAGTAGCGCTCCACTGACTCGAACCCCCGACTTTTGGGCGAGACCATTTGAGCCTCGGAGTTCGCATCATGCGGAATGACGCCATTGCTATTGGGATCTAGTTGGACCTAGGTTGCCGGTGCTAGCTTAAACTTGCCCATGATGGATCGGAGCGAGAGTTCAAGTTTTTCAATTGGTTAGAAGGCGGCGTGTGCACGATGTGTGCACCGCGAGATCAAAAATCTAGAAACATGCTGCGCCCATCCGCGCCGGCAGGTGGGCGGCAGGGCGAGACTAGTTCTGAGAGGTGAATTGTAGGCGCTTGTATGGTCCACGAGTGTGGTCCAAGATCGCGTTTGGCGGCCATCGTCTGCGGCGAAAAGCCCCTTCGGACCAAGCGATTGGTCAGATCAGCGAGACTGGCTGGGGAACTGGAGGCTTCGCTACGATCTGTTACCTCCGGAGTTCCTAAATTCTAAAAAGACAATCGCCGAGAAGCAGCTTGGCCTGGACGCATTGCTCTTAGTGGCCCGGTATGCCTTTGACGTCCAGCTCGTCCAGGAGCATCTTGGCATCGCTGAGATCGGGGGTATCGAATCCCTCCGTGAACTGACCATAGATCTGCCGGAGAAGGTCGCGCGCCTCACCGCGCCGCTCCTTGTCTTGCCACAGACGGGCAAGATCTGTAGCGGCGCGGAGCTTGAACGCCAGCGCCCCTTGCCGATCGGCAGTTTGGATGGCCTGCAATAACCGTTGTGCGGCCTCCGCGGTTGCTTCGCCGCCGCGAGCCCCGAGGCATGCACCCGCCAGACGATGCGCTTCCGCCTCGAACAGGCGGTTGCGGCTGGTCGTGATGACGTCGAGTGCCTCCTGGACAACTTGCTGCGCGCGGTCGACTTCGCCGGCCTTCAGCAGGGCTTCCGCGAACACCAGGAGCTCATACTCGTAATAGAAGCGTCGCACCGACTGCCGTGCGGCCTCGACGGCATCCTCCATGCGCTCCAGACCCTCCGACACCTGCCCGGATTGAAACACGGTCCAGCCCAGAAGGAGCGGGCACACCGCGAACATGTTGCTCCCTTGGTCGCGGCCGATGCGTATCGTCAGCTCGGCATATTCGCGGCACGGCTCCGGGGCACGAAGCATTTGTCGAAGCGCCGCTGACCACCATGCCGCATGGGCCAGGCTCGGAGGATGGCCGAGCCGCTTCCCGAGTTCGAGCGCAGCAACCGACATTTGCATCGCCTTGCCCGCAAACCCGGTGACCCAGAGCGTGATGGCGTTGTGCGCATAGGCGCACACACCCGTATCGTGACCACCATAATCGTAAGCATGCGCGTGATGACGCTCGGGATTGTACAGCGCGATGCCACGCTCGGTGTCGGCAAGGGTGATCGAATTGAGGCCGAGCACGTGGGAGTTCGCCCAGCGCGAATGATAGGCCTCAAGCATCAGATCGGGATCAGCGAGCCGTTCGGCCACCTCGACGACCTCGTTGGCCATTCCAAGCGCCTGCTCGGTCCGCCCGGTAATCAGGTTCGTGTACCAGTTCCCCCACATCGCTCGGAAGAGCTTCTTGTCATCGCCCAGTCCGCGACCGAGCGTAACGGCTCGGGCATAGTGATCGACGATCTCGTGCCCCGCCGAACGAAAACCGCGCGCGATAATCAGGGCGGTCCCGAGCCCAAGCCGGATGTCGAGCTCCTGCTGCCAGCGCTCCGCCGAATCAGACATCTCCTCCAGAAGCCGCAATGCGTTGGAAAAGTGCTTCAGCGCCTCGCTGCCGGCCGAACGGCGCAAAGCCAGCTCGCCGGCGCGCTGCCAATAGATCGCGGCCTGCTTCCTCAAGCCAGCTTCGGTGCAATTGCGCGCCACTACTTCCGGCTGGCTCTCGACAATCTCCGGAAAGATATCCTCGATCGCTTCTGCAATGCGGGCATGCAGGCTTCGGCGGCGGTCGCGCAACAGCGTGCTGTAAGCTGCATCCTGCAGCAGGCCGTGCTTGAACAGAAAGTTCGACCGCGGCAGCTCGCCGCGCTGGAAAATGAGGCCGGCCTCGACCAGCCGGCCGAGCGTCTCCTTGATCTCCACCTCAGGCCGCTCGGCAACTTTGGCCGCAAGCTCGTAGGAAAATTCTCGGCCAATCGTTGCGCCAATCTGCGCGATCTCCTTGGCCGCGGGACCGATCCGGTCAAGCCTCGCCATCAAGGAGGCGTGCAGGGTCGGCGGGACGGAGAGCGGCATGTGCGACGTCGACGATCCGGCCCGCCGAGCCGGGCCGGCTTCCACCACGGTCTTGGTTACCTCCTCCAGGAACAATGGCACGCCGTCACCGCGTTCGACGATTTCTCCGATCAGGTCGCTCGGCAATGACTTCGCCTTCGCAGCGAGCTGTCGAACCAAGGCTTCGCTGTCGTATCGGTTCAGACGATTCAGCGTCAGCATGGTAACGTGCGGCTGATCTGCCCATGGCGCGACAAAGTCGGGGCGAAAAGTTGCGATCAGCATGACGCGCATGCGTTCGATCCGACGGATGAAGAGATCGAGCAGCTCCTGGGTGGTCGGATCAATCCAGTGCAGGTCTTCAAAGATCATCAACACTGGTTTTTTCTGCGGCAACGCGGTGAGCTGCCGCTGTAGCGCTTCAAAAGTTTCCTCCCTCGTACGTCGCGGGTTGTGCTCCACAGCGGCATAGCGTTCGGTGGGCAATAGCAAGAGGTCAGCCAGGAGCGCCACGCCCGCTCGGCCGCAGAAGTTTCAGCCATTAGCGCTTCCAGCTTGTCCAGCTTTACCGCGGGCGTGTCTTCCCGACCGAACCCGGCTGCCCGCTCAAGCAGATTGATGACCGGGAACAAAGCGCTGTCCTGATGGTGAGGCGAGCAGAAATAGTGCAATTCGATGTATTGCTCCACATCAAGCGAATCCCTGAGTGCCACCGTCAGGCGTGATTTGCCGATGCCGGCTTCGCCGGAGAACAGGATGACGCGTCCTTCGCCGGCTCTTGCCTGTGCCCAGCGGCGGAGCAAAAGCTCGGTCTCCTCTTGGCGATCGACGAACGGTGTCTCGGCGGAACGCAGCGCCTCGAAACGACTCTTGAAGCGGTTCTCGCCTAGCACCCGCCAAGCGCGTTGAGGCTCTCTAAAGCCCTTGAGGTCATTGAATCCAATATCCTCCAGCGCAAAGACCGACCCGACTTGTCGGCGCGTGCCATCGGCAATTATAATTGTGTTTGGCTCCGCCAAAGCAAGCAGCCGGGCGGCGAGATTTGGCACCTCGCCCAGAACATCCTTGTCGTTTCCTGGTCCGATCAGGTCGCCTACGACCACGAGTCCGGTGGCGATGCCGAGCCGGATCTGAAGCGGCTCGGAGCTCTCCAATCGTCCGATGCCTTCGATCAAAGCCAGGCCGGCCCGCACGGCCTGCTCGGGGTCGTCTTCGTGGGCGTCCGGGTAACCGAAATAGATGAGAACACCGTCACCCACGCGGCGGGCGACAAAGCCGCCGAACCTGGGCACGATCTCTGCAACGCGCTTCTGGTACGCGCCGATTACTTCATGAAAGTCTTCGACGTCGAGATGGACAGACAACGCTGTCGAGCCGACAAGATCGCAGAACATGACAGTGAGGTGGCTGCGCTCGGCAAGCGCGGCACGGGGCATCGCCGGCGTTCGTTCGGGACTTCGAATGACCCCTGTGTGTACCGAAAACCTCATCCGAGTGTGATGCCGCGTTGGAATCACCTAAGCTGGCGGGATGATCGGGCTGTTCTGCTTCGCCCTCGCCGTCCTGGCCTCGCCATTCAGGTCGAAGTTACGGCTTGAAGCCGAGAACGCGGTGCTGCGACATCAGTTGATTGTCTTGAGGCGCAGGCCGCGTGGTCGCGTTCGCCTCACGAACCATGATCGCTGGTTCTTTATCCAGCTGTATCGTTGGTTTCCAGCAATCCTGCAGGTTCTCACGATCATCCGGCCCGAAACGCTGGTGCGTTGGCACAGAGCCGGATTCCGCTGCTACTGGCGTTGGAAGTCGCGCCCACGGGGAGAGCGACGGCAGATCGAAACGGAGCTGCGCGTCTTGATCCGGCGGATGAGCGTCGAAAATCCGCTTTGGGGCGCACCTCGCATCCACGGCGAACTGCTCAAGCTCGGGTTTCAGGTCGCGGAGTCGAGCGTCGCCAGGTACATGGTCAAAGGGCGAGGGCGGCCCAGCCATGGATGGCGGATCTTCTTGCACAATCACGCGCCAGACATTGCTGCCATGGACTTATTCGTTGTCCCAACAATTGGCTTCAAACTGCTCTATGCCTTCGTCATCGTTCGGCTGGACCGCAGAGATCTTGTCTGGATCAACGTCACAGCACATCCAACCGCCGAATGGGTCGCGCGTCAACTAACGGAGGCATTCCCCTGGAACGAGGCTCCGCGCTACATGATCCGGGACCGGGATTGCATCTACGGTGCCGTCGTCACACGCCGACTGCGTGCCATGGGTATCCGGGACAAGCCCATTGCACCTGCCTCACCCTGGCAGAATGGCTTTGTCGAACGGCTGATCGGATCGATCCGGCGTGAATGTGTGGACCAGATCATTGTCCTGGGCGAGGCACATCTGCACCGGATTCTGAAATCCTACGCTCGCTACTATAATGCGACGCGCACACACTTGGCTTTGGGCAAGGATGCGCCCGTTTCTCGCCCAGTTCAGCGAACCGGTGAAGTCAGGGCACTTGCTATCCTGGGCGGACTTCATCACCACTACCGCAGGGGTTAGGTTTTCGGTACACAGAGGTGTTTCAACCCGCAAGAGCGCCGCGGGCTTCGCTCTACGCAGATTTTTAGCGCGGGTGGGAAGCTAACTTTTCTTAGCGATGTTTTCTGTCAACAAATGTTGCCGCAGCGGCTCCGAATGAGACCCATGTGAAACCTTCGCCGGCTACTTCGTCCCCGTACCTATATCGACGGAGCGATTGCCATGAGACCCAGACGTACCGAGTTCGCCAACTTCGTCCTCGATCTGCTCGACTTCATGGAGGAAAAGCTGCGGGAAGCCCTTGCCGACGAAAACTCAAGGATCGCTGCGGTCGGCGAGGCCGCCGGCGCCATGCCGCTGTTGCGCGACCGCCTTCGCGAGGATGAGGTGGTGCAGACGCAGTTCACGCTGGTCTTCGACAACGAGCTCTATGAGCCGCATGCTTTCTGAGCGCTGGCGCAGCCTGGCGCGGATGCCGCGCACCGACTTCGAGGGCGAGGTCGAGGCCCTGGTCAAGCCGGGCGGCGCGTTCGCGGCGCTGCGGGCGATCGCAGGCGCGACCCAAGGACTCGACTGATTTCGGCGGGCCCCGACTCGGATAGCCTGGCGCCGCTGGTGCCGAGAGGCGGGTCCTCCGATGGTTGCCGATCCGAAGCCAACGAAGAAAAAGCGAAGGCGCAAGCCGGACGTCTACTACGTTGTGGCGGTCGAGGACTGGAGCTGGGGCTATTCGCTAAGCCTCAACGCGGATCGGCAACCGGTCGATCCCTACCACGAATTCCGCCACCTCCGGGTCCGGGGCAGGTTGCTGCATCCGAAGGGCCCGAGGACCGGGATCGAGCTGACGTTCCTTCCTTCGAGGGATCTGGATCCGGAGGAGCGCAAAGCGCTGCGGCCGCTCGGCGTCGGATCGCTCGACGGCTAAGGCGATCCATCGCTGGGTTGCTCCCGCTGCCCATGGACGCGCTGCCTCCGATCCTGCAGATGATGATCGGGGCGCGCTTCAAGTTCGTCGTGATGCACGGCACGAAGTTCAGCCACCGCCGGGCGACGCTCAACGGCTTCCGGTTGGAGATGAAGCTTGATCCGGACGATCTGCCGGAAGGGGTTGAGCTGCCGCGCTGATCCGTCGGCAAATCGTTTACCAAACTCCTTGCGAAAATTTCCCGTCACCCCTTGAAACTTTTTCGCGGCTTCCAAATTTGTTTGTCGCCGCAGATGCGGTCAGGGTGCCTTCGGGGCCCTGCAAGGCGGGCGCCGGTCAGGTGTCCGGTGCCGGCTCGTACCCAACTTGCTCTTTGGAGGATTTGGCTATGAGGTATGATTGGACTCCCCTGTGGAGGTCGACCATCGGTTTCGACCGCCTTTTTGACGTGCTCGACGAGGTCCAGCGGACCGCCGAAGAGACCTATCCCCCCTACAACATCGAACGGCTCGACGAAAACCACTTCCAGATCTCGGTGGCGCTCGCCGGCTTCTCGCCCGACGAGGTCGCGCTCACGGTCGAGCAGAACGTGCTGACCTTGGAAGGCCACAAGGCCGAGAAGGAGGAGAAGACCTTCCTGCATCGCGGCATCTCGGCGCGCAATTTCAAGCGGCAGTTCACGCTCGCCGACCACGTCGAGGTCAAGGGCGCCCGCTTCGAGAACGGCCTGCTCATCATCGACCTGCAGCGGGAGATCCCCGAGGCGATGAAGCCGCGCCGCATCGACATCAACGGCGCGAGCCCGAGCAACGTCAAGCAGATCGAAGGAAAGGCGGCCTGATCAGCCTGCGACGTCCATGATCCGCGCCGCCGCGCGGACCCGCGCGGCGGACACCGGCAACTCGTCCAAGTCAGGAGGCGACCATGCGGCCGACGACCGCAATCCACGACAACGTATTCGATTTCGACTACCTGCTTCATCCCGGCACCAAATTCGAACGCCCCCGGGATGTAGTCTTCCACTCGGGCCTCAGCCTCGGCGAGAAGCGCGCGATACTGGCCTCATGGGCCTCGGATGCATCGGCGATCGCATCTTGCCCGTCGCTGCGCGCTCCCGAAGGGCTGAAGGCGCCCGTCACCATCGACGAAATTCTCGAGGCGCTGTGCGATCTCGATGGCGGCCCGCGCCATCCGCCAGGCGGCAAACCGATGCGCCTTCGGTCGGCCGAGCGTTGTGCGGCGGCATGAACGGCGGCGGCATCGGGCTCAAGGCAAAGGGAAACGCTTGTACCCGCATTGCGAGCGGCAGTAGGCTGCCTCGGCAGGGAAATCCAATGGCGGTGATCCATCCGATCCGGAAGGCGTGCCCGGCGTGCGGGCGGCCGATGAAGCTTGCGCCTGATGATCCGGGCAGGGGCGGCGAGCGCTATGTCTGTCCATACTGCGACGGTGACCCCTGGCACGATCCCGCCGCCCAGAAGTGGATCGACAGTCCGCTGAAACCGCCAAGCTAATCCTAGACTCCGGACGGGAATCGGCCTCGGCTGGCAGGGGCTCGCCGGGCCGATTTTATGTCCAAGGGCTGCAGCCGTTCGACCCGCAACGCCGACGATCGTTCTGGCGGAGCCGCTGTGGAAACCAACTCCGGGTTCGCGTTCGCAAGAATGAGCGGCGGCCGGAGCGCGCTCATGCCGCTCGGTAATGCTTCGCTTCTGCAGCTGGTTCGCTTTGAGCCACCTCAAGGCGCGTGGTCCACGTGCCGGGCTTCCGGTGCAGACCGGGGTGACACGATCCCGAATATCAGAGCGGACCCTCTGAACGATCTCTTGCCCGCTGCCCGCAGGAATCTTGGACCTGGGGCGATCCTTCAGCCGGGAACGGAGCCATGGTCGTCCGGTTGACTCCGGAAGACACATCCAGGAGGTCAACCTGACCATGGAAGATCGCGAGACGTTCAGTCTCATCGGACGCGATAAGGTCGAGGGCACGAACGTGTACGGGGCCGACGGCGAAAAGGTCGGCTACATCGAGCGCGTCATGATCGACAAGGTCAGTGGCAAGGTGTCCTACGCAGTGCTCAGCTTCGGCGGCCTGCTCGGCATCGGCGACGATCACTATCCGCTGCCCTGGCAGGCGCTGAAATACGACACCAACCTCGGCGGCTACGTCACCGGCATCACCCAAGACCAGCTCCGCGGCGCCCCCAAATACGCCGACGAGAGCAGTTGGAATTGGAGTGATCCGGCGACAACGCGCGCCGTGAACGCCTACTACGGTGTGCCGGTGGCTTGAGGCGGCACGGCACTCGCGGGCCAACGCACCCGCCGTCATGCGAGACGACCGGCCTCTGTCGTCGAGGAGACTTGAAAAGTGAGTAATGCTGTTCGTGTGCTGGTCGTGGAGGATGAAGCCCTGATCTGCAGCTTCATCGAGGACGCCTTGTCGGACGGCGGTTTCGAGGCCTGCTCGGTCCACTCGGGGGAGGCAGCCCTGTCCACCTTTCGCGACGGCCGTGAGCGGTGTCGCGCGCTGCTGACCGACGTCAACCTCGGCGATGGCATCAGCGGATGGGAGTTGGCGCGGCAGATCAGGGAGATTACGCCGGCGTTTCCGGTGGTCTACATGACGGGCGCCAGCGCGGGAGACTGGAAATCGCAGGGCGTCGTTGGCAGCGTCCTGATCGAGAAGCCTTTTGTGCCGGCGCAATTGGCGACCGCCGTCTCGCAGCTACTCGACGCCGATGCCTCGCCGGGTTGAGGCGGGATGCGGCTACTGGCTCAGGACATTGCACTCGACATCACGGCGGCCCTTCCCATCAGTGCAGCCCGGCTTTTGACCCCAAGGCGTCATTCCGGGTAGTCGCCTACTCGTCTTCTCACCAAGAGAAGTCAGACCGCGCCGTAGAAGTGCCGATATTGCCAGGCGGCTTCCCTCTCCAATTGCGGTTCAGACCACGACTGGTTTTTGAGGCGCATGACAGACATTGGCGATAGATCGACAGGCGGCTTGCCATCGAAAATCCAAGCCGCAAGCGCCTCTCCGACCGCTGGCGAGATTGAAAGTCCGGCGACATTGCACCCGCTGGCAAAATGGAAGCCGGTCGCTCCGGGGCCGGGCCGAGAATATGGTGGCCGTCGGCGGTCATTGTCGGAATGCCACCGCGAAATTCCCGCACCTTGGCGGTTTGCAGGACTGGGAGCTGATCCTTGACGTCCGCAGCGGCTGAACGAAGCACCTCGATATCGAGTGGCATGTCCTTGATATCGAAACTGGGTCCGAGCGATTGCATATCGAAAAATCGCGGCGTTTCCTCGTAGACACCCCATAGAAAGCCGCCCTGGCAGGGCCGCGCGTACACCGCGGCATCCATGATCCGAACCATCGGCAGGTCAGCACGCGCGCCATCCAAAGGCTCCGTGACGATCAGTTGCTGCCGGGTCGGTACCAACGGCACGCGAATTCCACTCGCCTCCGCGACCTGTCGCGTCCATGCACCGGCTGCATCGACAACGACCGGGCCTTCAATTCTGCCTTTCGCGGTAGTTACGCCGGTCACCTTGCCAGCGCTGATGTTCACGGTGAGCACGTCTGTTTTCGGCAGCACGGTTGCGCCCCGGTTCGCCGCTGCTCGGGCGAAGTCGATAGCAACCTGCGCTGGATCGAAATACCTGTCGTCACCGATCCTCATCGCCGCTACGACGCCTGTCGGCTTTAAAAATGGATTGAGACGATTTGCCTGCGCCGGAGAGATCAGCTCGACATCAAGGCCCATACGGCGGCCGCGTTCAAAGTCCGCCTCGATAATCTCCGCGTCTTGCGGCCGACGCGCGATCTTCAGGCTGCCCGAATCCACCCAATCCAGAGGTTGCCCGGTTTCTTCCGTGAACGCTTCAATCTTGCGACATGCGTCCTTGATGAGGCCAATCATCAAGTCGCTTTTGCGAACGCAGCTCACCATGCCTGCAGCGCGGGGCGAGGTTTGCGATCCGAGATCATGCTTGTCGAGAAGGGCGACGCTGAGGCCCTTGCGCTTGCTCAAGTAGCATGCGGTTGCGGCGCCCAGGCGCCGGAACCAATGACAATAACATCGGCCTTGCTAATCATGACGCAATGCCTCCAGAAATCCGTCAGCAGCAAACGTACCACTTGGTGGAGGTCGATGACCATTCCCCTTCTCTGGACGATAGCCGTAGCGAGGGCCGCTTGTGGCCCATCGCATCATTTCGCTGAGTTGCGGGATTCAGCCGCTATCCGGGGTAAGCGGACTCTGCCGAGCCGTCCGCCCCGAAGGTTTGTGGGTTTACACCTAATGTGGTGACTATTCCTTTGCCGCACAGGCTGCTGCGGCGCGAGCGGCCGACCGCCATCCAGTCCCGCAGCAGGCCTCGGTCCTCTTTCGAAAAGGACGCGCGCCGCTTGAGATCCGCCAGCGTCTCGCCAGGATGGCATCGCTCGAAATCCTCGCGGATCAGCGACTCGAGGTGGGCCGTCTCCTGACAGGTCATTGTGGTGGCAGGAGCTCTCTGCTGCCGATCCAGCGCAGCGCATCGGACTGCATCGGATCGGCGTCAACCTGCGCTGCCTGGATGGTGCCGCATTTGGCGCACCGCAATGTCCAATGCTCGAAGCCGCACGGGCCGGGGCCACATACTGCACGGTCATATGGGCTTGGCACCTGGGACAGCGCCGGCGCTGCGTCGCGCGCGGCGGCAGGACGGTGGCGGATGTCTGCGTAACGGACATGGCAATGCACGTCTCAGAGCAGGATCTACTTAAGGCGGGCAAGTTTCGCTGCAATGGAGTTGGCGGTCGAAATTCGTGACGGAGCCCTCGTTTCGCGGGCGCGAAAGACTGAACGAGGGCGGATCTGGCACGATCGTGCGGCGATCTCATACGCCTAGCCATGGAGCTCTAACAGTCTACCCAGGATCGGCGGGCGGTTTCAATCGCGATCGGAACGCAGGTGTCCCGGACGAATTGGTCCGGCGGGCCGTGCGAAAATGCTGGCCTGCGTGGCCTCGCCTCCCCAGCCCCCATAGTCCCCAAAGGTGGGGCCGCGCTCAGAGCGGTGGCTCGCTGGCGAGTGCAGGCTCAGGCGCGGACAGAAAACTGATGGGACGGCTGTGGCAGATATTGAAGGCGGCGTTCTCAGGCTTCCTGACGAACGATGCTCTGAGCCGCGGGGCGTCCATCGCGTTCTACGCTGCGACCTCGCTGGCGCCGGTGCTTCTGATTGTCGTGGCAATCGCTGGCCTGGTCTTCGGGCAGGATGCCGCTCGCGGGGCGATCAGCGAGGAGCTCGGCCAGCTTCTGGGTCCGGCCGGCGGCGAGTTCATCAAATCCATTCTTGAACGCTCCAGCGATCCTGGCTCTGGGACCATCGCGACAGTTCTCGGCGTCGTCACCGTTCTGATCAGCGCCTCGGGCGTGTTCGGCGAGATGCACACGGGGCTGAACAACACGTTCAAGGCCAAGCCGAGCGAGGAGCCGATCTCCGCCTTGATCCGGACCCGCGCCGCCAGCCTGGGCCTGGTCGCTGCGCTCGGCTTCATGCTGGTGGTGTCGCTGGCTGCCAGCACTGCTTTATCCGCCCTGGGCGACGTTTTTGCGGGGCTGCTCGCCGGCAAGGTGCTGCTGGCCGTCCTCAACACCGTCGTGTCGCTGGCCATCTTCACGCTGCTGTTCGCCGCGATTTACAAGGTGCTTCCCGACACCCCGATACCCTGGCGCGACCTGATGCTGGGAGCATTTGTCACGGCCGTGCTCTTCGCCATCGGCAAGTCCCTGATCGGAATCTACCTAGGCCGCGCCGCGCCCAGTTCACCCTATGGCGCGGCCGGCGCGCTGATCGTCCTCATGTTCTGGACGTACTATTCGGCGCAGATCTTCCTCTTCGGCGCCGAGCTCACCAAGGCCATCGCCGATGAGCGCGCGCCCGCCGATCGCCGGGCTTGAAACGAGAAACCTAACAGCGGGCGGGCCTGAAGGTTTGGAGCCCTTCAAATTGCCGCTTCCGTAACAAACCACCGCGCCGCGCATTGGCCCGTGGGACAGAGCATCGAAGCAAGATGACGCCATGGCCAGAAGCAAGGAGTTCCTGCTGGAGCAGATCGCCCGGGCGCAGCGCTTCGCGCAGGCCATGAACACCGTCGCCGACCGGGAACGATTTGAGAAGATGGCGGCGGATCTGCGAACCGAATTGGACGCCGAAGAAGCGGCGGAGGGCCAAAAATCTGCCGCAGCGACCGCATGACGCCGTCGGACGGGATTTTGATGGGTCTGCCGGCCATTCCACTTCTTCATTCGGTTGCCGGAGCAACTCCCGCTTTTTGAAATCCGACTGAGAAAGCGCGGCCGGGCCTGCAGGTGGTACCTGTGCACGACCGATGGCCGCGCCGTCATGCAGGGATCGGAAGGAAGCCGGACCGCCGCCAGGTACCGGGCCGATCGCGCGCTGTTTCTGATGCTGCTGGTTTCGGCCTGTCGACCGCCCGGACCAGGTTCATCAAGGGCGTTGCCGCCGGCGCCGGCCCTGCTGCGGCGGCCGGCGTGCCTCTGACAGTTCTCGACACAGGCGCAGCGGAGTCGCCCGACGTCTAACGGCACTCTCTGTTGCTGGCTCGTCCAGATCAGCATGTCGCGTGGCGTGGCGACCGGCTGCCGGACAATCCCGTAGCGCTGATGAACATTCTTCGTGGCAGCCAAGGCGTCTAGCACAGACAAACAGGACCATTGACCAACGCCCGGCGGGCGGCTCGTCTGCGGGCACGGCGGATGCGCCGATCGAATGGGGGGCCATTCGCCTCTGTGATTCGACATGCAGACGAGGTTTTCGGCAGCCCGGTGTCGGCTGCGAAGGCCGCCGGTCGCTCAAGGACGCGCAATGAGCAACGGCTGGACGTGTTGGCCGCCTGCCATGAGCGGATTCGACGGCTCGAAGTGCTCGCGCAGTTCCCGCTTCTTGACGAGCGAGCGCGCCACAACAAAGGCGTCCTCCTGGTGTTTAGCTTGCCGAAGCGCGACATTGAAAAAGGCGTTGCCGAAATACGTCCACTTGGCTTTGTCCCGGCAGCCGAACGATGGATGGCCTGCATCGGCCGCGGTGATGACCAACGTATCGGGGTTCGCGAGACGAGGGATAAAGACCCCGGAATAACAGGCCAAGATGACCACCACCTTGTATCGCATACCACTCCGCGCCAGCATGGCAGCGAGATTGGACGGCGTGAGCGTTTGCGTAAGCCGTCCCGCTTTGATTGCGAGCCCGTCGGGGGAGCCGTGTGAGGTGAGAATCAGGAACAAAACATCGTTCCCGGTGTCCATCCCCTTGGCCGCCGCCAGCAAGGACCTAGCCAAGCCTTCAATCGTTGCATCTCCGCCTTTCTTCGAATTGTATTGCACGTTGATCGGGCCGCTCCCGAAACGGCCCGCTATGACCTGTGCTGCGCCGAATGCCTCGTTTCTAAATACGGTCTGATCCCCGAAAAGGCCGAAGGACACCACGCTCACCTTGCGAGCATCCTCAAAGGCGTGCGCCGGCGAAACCGACAGCGCAATTGTCAAAACAAAGGAGATGAGCAGCGCGCCGAACCAGCTGATCCAACGTGGAAGCACAGCTTCACCAGGCCATTTCGTTCAACAGGTCACGTGAAAGAGCCCGATCCTCCTGGCATGCGACCGGTTGAACATCCGGATCGCCTCGGGTGTCGGCCTCAACAGCACATCGCAGCCCTTCCTTTCGAAATAGGCTTCAGCTTCCCGTGACAGGTGCACGTTGCCCATTTGACCAGAACCAATGACGACCTGGTCGCACCCCTTCTCGAAGAGAAACTTTGCCTCGTCTTTTGAAAGCACGTGCGAGGTACCATAGAGCTTCTTTGATAGCTTCTTTTTCCGCTTCACAACTTCGCTAGAAAGACGAATGACCACGTCATGCTGATACGTCGTCCCGTCAATCGTAATCGCGCCGAATGTAGTGCTGTCAATCTTCATCGTGACCTCCTGATCAGAGTTCAGCTCCAATATGCAGCAGTGAGGCGCCTCGACCTCGGCATCATCTCCCTCAAGAGCGTTCCAATAGGACACGTCGATCTTATAGCCGCATACAGCGCCTCGAAAAAATCCCGTCTCGTAGGGGCTACTGCGTAAGGGGCCTTGACCAAAAGCACGCCGTTCGAGCAGCCAGCCCTCGCCAAAACACAAAAGCAAACAAGGCGCTTGTGAATCATATTCGGTCGCGTTTTGTGTTAAGCTTCCAGGTGTCCATACCTTGAACAAAGCGAAACTATTAAAACAGGAGGATGGGCGCGACACACACAATCATCAGATCCTACGGTGCAGTCTGCGGTTTCTCAGCGAGGTCAGTTTTGCCTGAGACCGTGCAAGGGATCTCCTAAGAAAGGTTTTCTTGCTCACCTCGAAGACACGCTCATGACGGCTCCTGTAGGAACAGGGAGAGACGATCATGATCAAGGTGAAGATTAATGGCCAGGAACAAAATTGGGATGGCGATCCCGATCTTCCGCTACTCTGGTTTATCCGTGATGAAGTGGGCCTGACCGGCACCAAGTTCGGCTGTGGCCAGGCGCTGTGCGGCTCATGCACCGTCATCGTCGACAAGCAGGCGGTGCGCGCCTGCATCACCTCCGTGTCCGACGTCGTTGGCCGCGAGGTCACCACCATAGAGGGCCTGCATCCGACCGGCGACCACTCGGTGCAGAAGGCCTGGCGGCAGCTCAACGTGCCGCAATGCGGCTTTTGCCAGACCGGCCAGATCATGCAGGCGGCGGCGTTGTTGATGGATAATCCAAAGCCGTCGCACGACCAGATCCGCGAAGCCCTGTCCGGGAATATCTGCCGCTGCGGCTGCTACCAGCGGATCGAAAACGCGGTCCATCTCGCTTCGACGGGGGTGTGACATGAATATCCTCACCAATCCCAGCAAGCTTCGCGGCTTCGAGAAGCACATCAAGGTCGAGAACGTTTCGCGGCGCAGCATCCTCAAGGGCCTCGGCCTCGCCGGCGGCTTCGTGCTCGCCGCACCCGTGATGATGCGGCCGAGCTTCGCCTACGAGACCGGCGCGGGGAAGATGCCGCACGGCGTCGTGGTCGACCCGCGCGTGTTCGTCTCGATCGCGCCGGATGGAATGGTCACCATCGTTGCGCACCGCTCCGAGATGGGAACCGGCGTGCGCACCAGCCTGCCCCTGATCGTCGCTGAAGAACTGGAGGCCGACTGGAAGCGCGTTCGCGTCCAGCAGGCGCATGGCGACGAGGTCAAGTTCGGCAACCAGGATACCGACGGCTCGCGTAGCACGCGGCATCATCTGATTCCGATGCGCCAGATCGGCGCCTCGGCCCGCACCATGCTTGAGCAGGCCGCCGCAAAACGTTGGGGCGTGCCGGCAGCCGAGGTGAAGGCCGTCAATCACGAAGTCGTCCACAGCGCGAGCAGACGCAAGCTCGGCTTTGGCGAATTGGCCGCCGATGCGGCCAAGGAGTCGGTGCCGAGCGTTGAAGGCCTGAAGCTCAAGGATCCCAAGGACTTTCGTTACCTGGGCAAGGGCGAGATCAGCATCGTCGATCTTCACGACATCACGACGGGAAGGGCCGAATACGGCGCCGACGTGCGGTTGCCCGGCATGAAATATGCCGTGATCGCCCGCCCGCCGGTGACTGGCGGCAACGTGGCGTCGTTCGACGGCGCGGAGGCGATGAAGGTTTCCGGCGTCGAGAAGGTGATGGAAGTCAAGGGCTGGCCATGGCCCTCGAAATTCCAGCCGCTCGGCGGGATCGCCGTGATTGCCCGCAACACCGGCGCGGCGATCAAGGGCCGCGACGCGCTGAAGGTCACCTGGGAGGACGGCGCCAACGCCAAATATGACTCGGTTGCCTATCGGGCCGAGCTCGAGGACGCGGCGCGCAAGCCCGGCCTCGTCGTGCGCAAGGAAGGTGACGCCGAAGCCGCGCTGAAAGGCGCCGACAAGGTGATCGTGGGCGAGTACTATTTGCCCCACCTTGCCCATGTCGCCATGGAGACGCCGGTCGCGGTCGCCGACGTCAAGGGCGACAAGGTGGAGGTCTGGGCTCCCGTGCAAAGCCCGGGCGGCACGCGCGAGGACGTCGCCAAGACGCTCGGTATCCCCGAGGAGAACGTGACCGTCAACGTCACGCTGCTCGGCGGCGGGTTCGGGCGCAAGTCGAAATGCGACTTCGCGCTCGAAGCCGCGCTGCTGTCGAAGGAGCTCGGCGCGCCGGTCAAGGTGCAGTGGACGCGGGAGGACGATATCCGCAACGGCTTCCTGCACACCGTCTCCGTCGAGCGCATCGAGGCGGGCCTCGACAAGAGCGGCAAGGTGATCGCCTGGCGGCATCGCAGCGTCGCGCCAAGCATCGCCTCGACCTTTGCGGCCGGCACGGTGCACCAGGCACCGTTCGAGCTCGGCATGGGGCTGGTCGACATGCCCTTCGAGATCGCCAACATCCAGTGCGAGAACCCGGAAGCGGCCGCGCACACCCGCATCGGCTGGTTCCGTTCGGTGTCCAACATCCCGCGCGCCTTCGCGGTGCAGTCGATGGTCGCCGAGATCGCGCAGGCGACCAACCGCGACCCGAAGGACATGCTGCTGGAGCTGATCGGTGCGCCGCGGATCCTCAACCTCGCCTCGGTGAAGGATTTATGGAACTATGGCGAGCCCTATGACAGCTATCCGATCGACACCGGACGGCTGCGCAAGGTGGTCGAGCTGGTCGCCGACAAGGGAGGTTGGGGACGGCAGGTGCCCAAGGGCCACGGCCTTGGTATTGCGGCGCACCGCAGCTTCGTCAGCTATATCGCGACCATCGTTGAGGTTGCCGTCGACGACAAGGGCAAGTTGACGGTGCCACGGGTCGATACCGCGATCGACTGCGGCGCCTACGTCAATCCCGAGCGCATCCAATCACAGATCGAGGGCGCGGCGATCATGGGGATGAGCCTCGCCAAACATGGCGAGATCACCTTCACGAACGGCAGAGTGCAGCAGGGGAATTACGACGACTTCCCGGTGATCCGGATCGACGAATCGCCTGCGGTCACCAACGTCTACATCGTGCCGCCCGCGAGCCCCGATACGCCGCCGAGCGGCGTCGGCGAACCCGGCGTGCCGCCGTTCGCGCCGGCCCTGATCAATGCGATCTTCGCCGCCACCGGCAAGCGCATCCGCGCGATGCCGATCGGCAAGCAACTGGAGGCGTGAGGCGGAACGTAACTTCGCACCAACCGTTTCATTGGTCTGGACAGGAGACGGACCGATGAAACAGATCTTGGCGGCGCTCGCGGTGTCGCTACTGTCGGGCGCCTTTCTTTTGAGCGCGCAAGCTACGAGCGCTCAAACTAACCCGCCGCCGGCCACTGCTACACGGCCGGCAAAGACGCCGAAGGATCAGACCTCTGTACCAAGCAATGCGCCGAAAGCCACGCGAACCCAAACCACTGGCGAAGGCAGCCGCGATCCGACGGTGAAGGACATGAACGTGAAGGAGAAAGGCAAGGTCGAACGGATGGGCAAGTAGTTTGGCCGTGACGTTTGACCTTCTCGCGTGCAGCTCGGTTCCACCTCGCTCGAAACGCTTGAGGGCTTTATCCGGCAACGTGGAAGCCGATGAGAGAGGATGACGATTCGAAGAAAGTCATCGCGCTGAAACGGAAGCGGCGGACCTTTCGGTCCGCCGCTTTTTTGCAGCCGTTCCGCGTGCGGCTATTTCTTGACCGCAAACACCCAGACGACGCCGCCCTGGGGCACATTGTTCTCCACGCCGACATTCTGGGTGGCCAAGGCATCCTGGATGCGCTGCGCATCGACGCCCCAGCCGGACTGGATCGCAATATATTGCGTGCCGTCCACCTCATAGGAGACCGGCATGCCCATGATGCCGGAATTGGTCTTCTGCTCCCACAACAGTTCGCCGCCCTTGGCGTCGAAGGCGCGGAAGTAGCGATCGTTGGTGCCGCCGACAAAGACCAGATCGCCCGCGGTCGCCAGCACCGAACCGAACAATTGCGACTTCGGGAAGGTGTGCGACCAGACCTTCTTGCCGGTGGCCGGGTCCCAGGCCTGCAATTCGCCGATGTGTTTGCCGCCGGGACGGATCGTCAGACCGATGTCCTCCGGCTTGGTGCCAAGCCAGAGCTGGCCTGGAACCAGCGCCACCTTCTCGCCGGAGAAGCCGCCGCAGGTGTTCTCCATGGCCGGCACATAGACATATTTCGTTTTCTGGCTGTAGGCCGCCGACGGCCAGTCCTTGCCGCCCCACAGTGACGGGCAGAACTCGACCCGCTTGCCAACCACCGGCTTGTGCGCGGGGTCGACAATCGGCTTGCCGCTCTCGGGCTCAATGCCTTTCCAGACATCGGTGTAAACATAGGGCCAGCCGGCTACGTAGCTGATCTTGTCCGGCTTGCGCTCCAGGATCCAGAAGATCGCGTTGCGTCCCGGATGGATCAGACTCTTGACAGATCGGCCATCCCTTTGCAGGTCGACCAGCATCGGCGCCTCGACCTCGTCCCAGTCCCAGGAATCGTTCTGATGGTACTGGAAATGTGCCTTGATCTTGCCGGTCTCAGGATCGAGGCCGAGCACGGAGGTCGTATAGAGATTGTCACCGGGATGAGCGTCCCCGGGCCACGGCGCAGCATTACCAACACCCCAATAAATGGTCTTGGTGTCCTTGTCGTAGTTGCCGGTCATCCAGGCCGATCCACCGCCGGTCTTCCAATCGTCGCCCGTCCAAGTATCATGGCTGGGTTCGCCGGGGCCGGGGATAGTGAAGGTCCGCCACAGCTCCTTACCGCTATTGGCGTCGTAGGCGGCGATATAGCCGCGGACGCCGAATTCACCGCCGGATCCGCCGACGATGACCTTGCCGTCGACAACCAGCGGCATGAGGGTCAAATACTGCCCCTTCTTATAGTCCTGGACCTTGGTGTCCCAGACCACCTTGCCGGTCTTCGCATCAAGCGCGACCAGGTGATCGTCCGTCGTGGCGAGATAGAGCTTGTCCTGCCACAGGCCGACGCCGCGGTTGGTCGGATGCAATTGGAACAAATCTTCCGGAAGTGACCGCTTGTAGCGCCAATATTCTTCGCCGCTCTTGGCATCAAGCGCGATCACCTGGCCCATCGGCGTCGTGACAAACATCACGCCGTTGTTGACGATCGGCGGGGCCTCATGGCCTTCGATGACGCCGGTGGAGAAAGTCCATACCGGCATCAGGCTCTTCACGTTCTGTGTGTGGATCTGCTGGAGCGGGCTATAGCCCTGCCCATCATAAGTCCGCCGATACAGCATCCAGTTGCCGGGTTCGGGATTTTCAAGGCGGGCTTGCGTCACCGGACTGTAATTTTCGATCGGACCGGCGACAGCAGCGGTTGAGATAAGGGTTGTGAACGCAACACAACCCGACAATAGCCATTGCTTTCTGGTCATGACGCCATCTCCCTGTGCTCTTCTCTCCCTCCCCTATGGTGGGTGGTGCGATCGTCTGGGGCACGGGAATCGGATGCGACCGCGCCCCATCACCCTGGCTGTTGAGCACCTACCTTTCCAACGAAGGTTGCAGTTATGGTGAGCGAGCCGTCGGCTATCGCCAACGGCAGTGCCGGCAAACGCCGGGGCGCGGGCCCGAACACGACTTCCGCGCGCTCGCGGGGATCGAATTCGGAGTTGTGACAAAAACATTTAAGAACGTCTTTGTCGCCCGTCTCGGACTTCAGCCAACCGGTGACAGAACATCCGGCGTGAGTACAGATCGCCGAATAGGCGACGATGCCTTCAGCAGAGCGTGATCGGGTCTCCTCATCCAATTCAGCGAGATCAAGCCTTATGATCAGAATCTCGTTGAGCCGCGAGCCGTTGCGGACTACCGAAGTCTCGGGGTCCTTTGGCCAAGCGTGCAGCGGAGGGTCGCCGAGCTTCAAATCATCGGGCTTGATGACGTCGCCGGCACGCTCTCCTTCGGAGACAACAAGGAGATCCCCTTTCTTCGGCCGGTCGCTGCTGCCGGGCTGATCTTCCTGCGCCGCAGCGAACCTGTTCGCCGCCAGGAACGCTCCGGCCGCGAGCGTCGTCAAGAGAAGCGAGCGTCGCGTTTGGTTCGGACACAGCATTGTCTTCTCCAGCTCCGCCACCGAGCCTGAATTTCAGTCGCGCGTAACCTCCCTGCCCAACGGCAAAACGCTTAAACCGGCACGTGGCGACGCGGTCACATGCAGGCTTGCTACCCTCTACGAGGCTCAACGCGGCCTTTCAGCGCTGCCAGCCGCCCCCGTCGAGGTGCCGGTGGCTGAGCCCGTTGTCGGCGGAGCAGTGTCAGTCCGCCCAGGAGGATGGGTGGAAGCGCCCGGCTTTTCCTGCTCACCGACATAGCCTGACTCGCCGGACTGGCGGGTCTTGGCACCCTTGTCCGCCTCCTCTTGCACCTGCTGCGGGTTGGGTGCCGTCTGCTGCTGCGCCAGCGCCGGCAGGGCGATCATGGTTCCGCTCGCAACAAGCATCGCAACGATTATGGTTCGCATGGAGGGTCCTCCCCATCGTAGCGTCACTTTGCACGAATACGAACGCGCTGGTTCGCGAAGGTTCCTAGTTCAACCTCATATTTTCAAGACAAGGGATGCGGCGCAGCCGCGCAGCTGTGAAATGCGGGACATGGAAGCAAACTCGCCGACTCGGCTTAATGTGATCCCAGCGCGGCGGAGACCTTAAGCCATTTGGCCGCGCCACTGTTTCGTTCCTCTCGCCGGGAGCGCCTGACGTCCTGCGCGACGCCAATTCACCGTTGAGCTGTTGCCACGGCGCGCCGACGCATCGCGGACGCCAGCATCCTCTCTTCGAGCCAAGCAATGGCGCAACCGGATCATCGGTGCCATGGAGGCTCTGCGAATACGGAACGCATTGCGAGCGTCGCCGCCGCCGACGGAGATGGCCCGGCGGCCGCGTTCAGATCAACCGAAGATGGCACAGAGGCTTGGGCGCAGCGGGCGCACGGGTGCACCAATTGCTGTAGCCCGAATCGTAGGTTCCTACGTTCTTAAATGAAAGACAGCTTGTACATCAATGGGAGTTGACTGACCTTCTCTTGCAGCACTACTTCTTGTTTGTATTCGGCTGTTCGAAGCGACAGTAAATCAATGAACAGTGCGACAATGGTTGTTGCAGCTAGTTCTACCCCTAGTCAGCCCGCAAATTGTAGCTTCAGAACTTGCGGAAGGAAGTATTTTGACGAAGAAAATTAGCGCGCAACCCGGAGTCGCTGGTTGTCGGCGCGAAACAGAGACGAAAAACCTCGGTTAGATCGCCACCTCCACTGAATGTCGGTATCGGTGCTTGCGCCTCCACGATTGGACCTGCGGCGATGTCATCGGTCGCGGGGCAGGGAGGAAAGGGCGGTCTTCTGTTTAGTCGTTGGTGGGATGACACTGTCTCTGATCGGTTCTAATTGGATATCGGTTGTTGGAGCTAGCTCAAACTTGCCCATGATGGATTGGAGCGAGAGTTCAATTTTTTCAATTAGTTAGAGGGCGGTATGTGCACGATGTGTGCACCGAGACATAAAAGAAAATCTAAAGACCGCCAACGAGAGCAGGCGTTCTAAACGCTCATTAGTGTCGGCGTGGGCTGTGAATGCCTCCGAGAGTGTTTGATCATGTTCCAAGGCGGACGAGATTAATCCGACTCCCAGTCGGAGGAATGAGCGCGTATCGAACGGCCGCTCTTGGGTGCAAAGCGGACATTCGTGGATCATTGCGCTTCCACATCGTTCGGCGTCATTATCCGTCCCCTGATAGAGTTTCGGGAATGACGCCCGCAGCGTATCCAGTGAGGACAGATATGACAGTTTCGACGGAACGCGCAGTCCTGGCCGGCGGCTGCTTCTGGGGTGTGCAGGATCTGCTACGCCGCTATCCCGGCGTGATTTCAACCAGGGTCGGCTACACGGGCGGCGAGGTGCCAAACGCGACCTATCGCAACCACGGCAATCACGCTGAGGCCATTGAGGTTACCTTCGATCCGCAGACCATCAGCTATCGCAGGGTGCTGGAGTTCTTTTTCCAGATCCATGATCCCTCGACGCTGAACCGCCAGGGCAACGACCTGGGCACCAGCTACCGGTCGGCCATCTTCTATACCAGCGACGCGCAGAAGCAGATCGCGGAAGACACCATCGCCGATGTCGATGCTTCCGGCCTTTGGCCGGGCAAGGTTGTCACCGAGGTGGCCCCTGCCGGACCGTTCTGGGAGGCCGAGCCCGAGCCCGAGCATCAAGATTATCTGGAGAAATATCCTGACGGCTACACCTGTCACTTCATTCGGCCAGAATGGACGTTGCCGCATCGGGCGGAGAAGGCTGCAACAGGCGCGAGCGGAGTTTCGGCCGCATGACAAAGGCCTCCGATTTGCTGGTGGCCGCTCTCGAGAACGAGGGCGTTCGGTACATCTTCGCCATTCCTGGCGAGGAGAATCTCGACGTGCTGGAATCGCTGCGCCGCTCGAAGATCAAGCTGGTGCTGACGCGGCACGAACAAGCTGCCGGCTTCATGGCGGCCACCTGCGGGCGTCTCACCGGGCGCGCGGGCGTCTGCCTGACGACGCTGGGTCCCGGTGCGCTCAATTTGACGACGGCTGCGGCCTACGCGCATTTGGGCGCGATGCCGATGGTCATGATCACAGGACAGAAGGCGATCCGGAGCAGCCGCCAGGCGCGCTTCCAAATCGTGGACATCGTCGCGACCATGCGGCCGCTTACCAAGATGGCGACGCAGATCGTCTCCGCGCAGAGTATTCCGACCCTGGTTCGCGACGCGTTCCGGGTCGCGCAGCAAGAGCGGCCGGGCCCCGTGCATCTCGAACTGCCCGAGGATATCGCGGCCGACGAAGCCGCGCCCGACATCATTCCCCCGCATGTCATCGAGCTTCCGGTCGCGCCTACGGCCGCCATCGATCGCGCCGCAGCGATGATCATGGGCGCCAGCAGGCCGCTCGTCATGCTCGGCGCCGCAGCGAGCCGCCCGCATCTCGCCGAGCCGCTGTCGGCGTTCGTGCGACGATGCGGAATTCCGTTCTTCAACACCCAGATGGGGAAGGGCGCGGTCAATGCCGGCTCCAATCTCTATATGGGCACGGCCGCGCTGTCGGAGCGGGATTGGGTTCACGAGGCCGTCGACCAGGCCGACCTGATTATTTCGATCGGCCACGACACCGTCGAGAAGCCGCCCTTCCTGATGGGCCATGGCGGACCGCAGGTTATCCATGTCGGCGCCACGCCGCCGACGGTGGAACAGGTATACTTCCCGCAGGCGGAGATCGTCGGCGACGTCGGCGCGAGCCTCACGAGCCTGGCCGATCGCCTCGAAGGCAAGCTCCCCAATGGTCAGGCATTGCTGGGTTTGCGGGAAGGGATCCTTACCCGCCTCGCCGAGCGGGCGACGGAGGATCGGTTTCCTTTGACGCCGCAGCGCATCGTGCATGACGTCCGCCAGGTCATCCCGCCGGACGGCATCGTGGCCCTCGACAACGGCATGTACAAGATCTGGTTCGCCCGCAACTATCGCACCAGCGTCGCCAACACGCTGTTGCTCGACAACGCGCTTGCGACCATGGGGGCGGGTCTTCCTTCGGCGATCGCAGCGTCACTGATTTATCCGGACCGGCGCGTGCTCGCCGTCTGTGGCGATGGCGGCTTTATGATGAACTCGCAGGAGCTTGAGACGGCCGTGCGGTTCAAGTTGAATCTCGTCGTACTCGTGCTCGAGGATCGTGCCTACGGTATGATCCGATGGAAACAGGAAGCCGACGGATTTTCCGACTTCGGCCTCGACTTCGGCAATCCCGATTTCGTGGCCTATGCCAAGTCATATGGCGCCAAGGGCTCCCGCGTAAGCAAAGTCTCGGAGCTCTCGACGATGCTGGAAGCTGCTTTCAGCGAAGGCGGCGTGCATCTCGTCGTAGTGCCCGTCGATTACACCGAGAACATGCGCGTACTTGTCAACGAGTTACCCCCGCTAGTCGAGGCCAAGTGAAAAGCCCCCGCGTCGGTCTCGTGCGCGAAAGTTCACTCGCGCGCTTGTTGAAAATGCCGGTCGCCTAGCCACATTCAAACAGCGCGAGGACATCGACATCTTCAAGCCGCCGGACCTGGGTGCCGAGCGTCTGATACCAGACCGCCTCATCGCTCATGATGGCGGTCTCTTCCTGAATGTTGGCGCGTATAGTTGGTAGCAGTTGCGCCATTGATGCTTGGCCTGTGTGTACCGAAAACCTCATGCGAGTTGATGAGGTGACGAATCACCTAAGCTGGCGGAATGATCGGGCTTCTGTATTTCGTCCTGGCCGTCTTGGCCTCGCCATCAAGTCGAAGGTGAGGCTTGAGGCTGAGAACGCGGTGCTTCGACATCAGTTGATTGTTTTGCGGCGCAGGCTACCCGGCCGTGTCCAATTCGCGAACAGCGATCGCCGGTTCTTGATCCGGCTGTATCCCTGGTTCCCGGCTATCCTTCAGGTTCTTACCATCATCCGGCCCGAGACGGTCATCTGCTGGCACCGGTCTGGCTTTCGTTACTATTGGCGTTGGAAGTCACGATCTTTGGGAGGCCGGCCGCAGATCGCGGTGGGGCTGCGCGTTGATCCGGCAGATGAGCGTCGAGAACCCACTTTGGGGCGCGCCGCGCATCTATGGCGAACTTCTCAAGCTCGGGTTCGAGGTCGCTCAATCGACATCAGAACGCATCGGTCATTAAGGGCAGAAATCGAGCTGCGCATTGCGATTTCGAGACCTCTCAAGGCCAAGATAGGGGTTCGATCCCCTACGGAGCGCCACCCGCATCTGTCGTGACTGGCGAACTTGGTCGTGAATTCGACTTTGCCGTTTGTCGGCCGAGTTCTGGCGGAGATATCGCGCAATCCAGACAGAAAGCGCGCCTAGATCGGTACAAGCGGTGTGCGGTGGCTCCGCGCGCCAGGCTGCAGCATGTCGTTGAGCGCCAGAACCTCCGCAAGGCGGTCGATCCCGGCACGGATCTGGTCTTCAGTGAGTGACGCGTAGCCGAGCAGAAGCCAGTTCGTCTCGAAGTGGTCCCCGTCGTATTCGTGGCCGCCGCCTGATTGCACGGTATAAACCCCGATATTGCGGGTACGGGCGACGGCCTTTATGCTGTGAGCCGGTACCAGTGAGGCCGGTAGGCGCCAAGCCACGTGTGTGCCAGCATCCGTGCCCATCAAATCGACATCGCCGAACCGTTCGCGCATCCGCGCGATCAGCGCATTGCGTCGCGCATAGTAATGCTGCTGGCAACGCCGCAGATGCCGCACGAACCCGCCGCCTTGCATGAAGCGCGCCAGGGCGGCCTGTTCCAGCCAGACCTGACCGTTGTCGAGCAGCGCCTTGGCGGTCGCGGCAGCGTGGACGAGATGTTCCGGAAATATCGCAAAGCCCGTGCGCAACCCGGCGCCGAGCGACTTCGAGAACGTACCGAGATAGATCACGTGATCCGGTGCGAGGGCCTTTGTTGCCGGGAGCGGAGCGCCGTCGTAGCGGAACTCGCTGTCGTAATCGTCCTCGATCACATGAGCACCGGTCTGCTGCGCCCAGCGAGCGATTGCGCGTCGACGCTCCAGCGACAGAGTCGCGCCCATTGGAAACTGGTGTGACGGCGTCAGGTAAGCGAGCTTTGCATTGGATGCAGCCACCTTTTGTGCATCTATGCCCGCGTGATCGATCGCGATCGGTAGCAGCCGCATGCGATAGCTTTCGAACAGATAGGCCGCGCCCTGATTGCACGGGTTCTCGACGGCGATCTCGTCGTCGGGAGACGCCAAAAGGCGCAACACCAAATTGAGCGCGAGCTGTGCGCCGGCGACGATCACGACCTGTTCGGGGCGCACGCGAATCCCGCGTGTCGCTCCGACGTGCTCAGCGATCTCGATGCGTAGAGGCATCAGTCCGCATGGATCGCCGTATTCGGTCAGGTTGTGTCCGGCCGCGGCGAGCGACTGCATCACCAGGCGCCGCCAGGTCTTCAGGGGAAAGGCGCGTGGGTCCGTTCGCTGGGTCCAGAAATCGATCGGAATATTCGAATTGTTGAGGATCGCGTGCTGCCGTCCGATGAAGACGGGAGCGGTGCGGGCGTCGGAACCTTCGGAGGAGAGATCGCTGGTCTTCTCCGCCGAGACCGAGCGATCCGGCAGGACATCGGTGACGAAAGTGCCGACCATCGGCTTGGCGACGAGGTAACCTTCGTTGATCAGGCGCTCGTAGCCGAAGATCACGGAGTTACGCGAGACCTTGAGCTGAGTGGCGAGCAGTCTCGACGACGGCACGGATGCGCCAGCGCGGAGCGTACCAGCCACGATCTGCTCGCGGATCCGCTGACAGATCTGTTCCTGCAAGCTCTCCGCGCCGTTGCGGTCGAGCGTGATCAGCACCTTAGTCCCCATTCATTGCGCCCGGCACAGCAAAGACCATAATCGGCCTTGCAGCAAGTTCAAGTTACGCAGCGCAGGTCCAGTTCGTGATGATCTTCTGGGACCACCCGCCGCCAGTCGTTGACTTCAAAGGCCACCGGCATTCATCGTTGGAAAAACCAACTACATGTGAGCCTGCAATGCCGATGAACCAGCAGTTTTTGAACGAGGGTCAGACGATTTTTCCTGCGGCGCTGCTCGACGCAGCGGCTGCGGCACTCGATGCCGCCAAACGAAAGGGCGTTCGCCTTGCCGCCGCTGAAACGGTCACTGCGGGTCTCGTCAGCTCCTGTCTGACGTCGGTCTCGGGCGCGTCGCAAATATTCGATCGGGGCTATGTCCTGTATCACGAGACTGCGAAGGCGACCGGCCTTGGGGTCGCGGAGGAGGTTTCGGCTCAGCACGGCGCTGTAAGCGCCGAGGTGACGCAGGGACTGGCCGAAGGCCTGTTGTCAAACTCTGGCGCGGCCGTCACTGTTGCCATCACCGGTTACGCGGGCCCTGGCGGAGGCAACGCAAGGAATCCGGTGGGTACAATCTACATCGCAGCGGCCCGCAAGGATGCGCCGATCATGGCGGAACGCCACGTATTTTCAGGAAGCCGCGACAACGTGCGTCTGTCGGCGGTCGCTGCCGCCATTCGCCTCCTGCAAAAGCAAATCGAGGCATGAACCGCATCCCGCTGGTCCTGCTGACAGGCTTTCTCGGATCGGGCAAGACGACGATGCTGAACGCGCTGCTCGCGAGCGATGATTTCTGCGACACTGCGGTCGTGATCAATGAGGTCGGTGATGTCGGTCTCGACCATCTGCTGGTGGAGCAGGGCGCGGATACGGTCATGGTGCTCGAGGGCGGCTGCCTGTGCTGTCGCGCCAAGGGCAGGCTGGCGCCGACGCTGGAAGGCCTGCTACGGCGCAGCCGTGATGGGAGCCTGCCACCGTTCAAACGCATCGTCGTCGAGACCAGCGGGCTGTCGGATCCAGCAGCCGTGCTGGAGGGTTTGATTTCGGATGCCTTCTTCAACCATCGTATCTCGCTGGCCGGAATCGTCACCGTCGTTGACGGCCGTGCGTTTCTGCCTACGGTCGACAAGCACATCGAAGCGCGGATGCAGGTGGCGCTGGCGGACCGGCTATTGATTTCGAAGGCAGATATCGCGGATACCGACGATGTGACCGCCGTCCAGCAGGCGCTGACCTCAATCAATCCGCATGCAAGACAGTCGGTGATACACCCGCAGACAGTAACGATGGACATGTTCTGGCCGAATTCGCTGGATCTGCCGCGGTCGCTGATGAAGCCGTTGCGCCTGATGTGTTCGGCCGAGCCTGCGCCACTCGCGACTGCCTCGCTCGCGTTCGACGGCGCGATTGCGCCCGACGTGCTGGAGGCTTGGCTCGATCACACGATTGGTCTGTTGGGGTCGATGTTGTTGCGCATGAAGGCGATGCTGGATATCGAAGGCGCGCCCGGTCCGACGGTTCTGCACGTCGTGCAGGGATTGCTGCACCAGCCGACCGATCTTGAGGAATGGCCGGTCTTGGAGCAACGCAACAGGATCGTGCTGATCGGACGTGACGTCGAGGAGCAGATTCTCGTCGATGCCCTGGCGCGACTACAAGTGACGGTCAGACAAACAGCGAGGATACCGAGCGTTCTTCACTGATCCGGAGTATCGCCTCACCGATCAGCGGGGCGACCGAGATGTGGCGAAGCTTCGGGCGGTGTCGATTCGTTTCCTCGATGCTGTCTGTCACCGTCAACGACGTGGGACGCGAAGCCTCGATTCTATCCAGCGCGGCGCCAGACAGCACGCCGTGAGACGCATAGGCGCAGACGTTAGTCGCGCCGCGATCGAGCAGCGCATCGGCCGCATTGCATAGCGTGCCGCCGGAATCGACGATGTCGTCGATCAGGATGCAGGCCTTTCCTTCGACCTCGCCGATCACATTCATCACTTCGGAAACGCCGGCCTGTGGCCGGCGTTTGTCGATGATGGCGAGGGGGGCGCCAATCCGTTGCGCGAGCAGCCGGGTGCGCACGACGCCGCCGATGTCGGGTGAGACCACCACGGCATTGCCGGGGACGAAACGGTCGGTGATATCTCGCGCAAACAGAGGTGCGCCGAACAGATTGTCGGTCGGAATATCGAAGAAACCCTGAATCTGGCCGGCATGAAGATCAAGCGTCAGGATTCGATTGGCGCCAGCGATGGTGAGCAGATTCGCGATGAGTTTGGCCGAAATCGGGGTCCGCGGGCCGCTCTTCCGATCCTGCCTGGCATATCCGAAATACGGAATTACCGCGGTGATACGCCGCGCCGATCCGCGGCGCAATGCGTCGATGCAGATCAGCAGTTCCATCAGATGATCGTTCGTCGGCGACGCGGTCGGCTGGACGACGAAAACGTCGGCGCCACGAACGTTCTCAAGCACCTCGACATAGATCTCAGCATCGGCGAAGCGCCGCACATCGGCTTTGACGGGAGATAGTTTGAGATAGTCGCAGATCCTAGTGACCAGCGTCCGGTTGGCGTTGCAGGCGAGGATCATCATGAGGTGTTGTCGTCTCCGATCACCTTCACCCTATGTGTTCGAGACCGGCGATCTCAGCGCCAGTGGCTCCTCAACTCATGGAGCCAGCCTGCGCCCTGGTACCAGAAACAAGTCATGCGGCGGACCTTGGGGTCGGCGAGGCGGCGGCCTAGCGTCCTCCGACACGTCATCGAGAGGACCACATGGCAAAAATGTTGAAGGGCGAGATGGGCATCGTGCCCGCGCTCGACATCGATTCCCACGACCAACTCGAGCAGGTGGTGCGCGAAACATCGAATCGCGAGGGTGTCGCCGGCTACAAGCTCGGCCTGACCTCCGTGATGCGTTTTGGACTGAAGGAATCGATGCGCCGGCTGCGCGATCTCACCGATCTGCCGATCCTCTACGACCATCAAAAGGCCGGTCCGGACATGCCGGACATGGCGACCAAGTACACCGCGATGTGCAAGGACGCCGATGTCGACGGGTTGATTCTGTTTCCCGTTGCCGGGCCGACCGCGGTCGATGGCTTCGTCGGCGCAGCGATCCGCGCAGGCATCGTGCCGGTGGTCGGCGGTGAAATCCCGGTGCCGGACTATGGCGTATCCGGCGGCGGCTACATGCTGGACGACGCGCTCGATCGCATCCTGGCGCGTGCTGTGACCAACAAGGCGAACCATTTTGTGTTGCCGGCGCACGACGTCATCAAGATCAAGCGCTGGTCGGAGTGGATTGCTGCGAACGTCCAGTCGCCCGTCGTGCTGCTGACCGGCTTCGGTGCGCTCGGTGGCAGCATCGAGACCTCTTCCGCAGCCGCGGCGGCTTGCCCGCGGCGTTTCGCCATCGTCGGCCGTCTGATCACCGGCGCCAAGGCGCCGGGCGACGCAGCTGCACGGATGTTCGAGCAGATGCAGGCCACGAAGGCGCTGGCCTGAAAATGACGATTGCACTCCCGCCGGTTCGGCTGACGCCATTCATCGGCGGCGTTTTCCAGAAGCCCGGCGAGCGCGAAGAGGCGATCCTGGATCCAGCGACAGGCGAACTCGTCGCCCGCGTGGCCCCGGCAAGTCCAGGGCAGGTCGTCGAGGCGATCGCTGCAGCCCGCCGCGCGTTCGATGAAGGCGGCTGGCCGCGGATGCCGGTGTTCGAGCGTGGGCAAATGTTGCGCGCGATCGCCGACCACATCATGGCGAGAGCCCAGGATTTTGCACTGCTGGAAGCCGTGAACGGCGGCAAGCCGATCTCCGGAGCCCGGCGCGAGGTCGCCGGCGCGGCGCGCGTGTTCAGTTACTACGCCGGTGCGATGGACAAGTTCTTCGGTGACACCATCCCAGTCGCCGACAATTTGCTGAACTTCACTCTGCGCGAACCGCTCGGTGTCGTCGCGCAGATCACGCCATGGAACTTTCCGTTACTGGCGGCGGCATGGAAGCTGGCGCCTGCTCTCGCCGCGGGCTGCGCCTGCCTGCTGAAGCCGTCGCCGCTGACGCCACTATCGACACTGCTGCTGGCGGAGGTCATCGCCGATTGCGGCGTGCCGCCCGGCGTCGTCAACATTCTCCCCGGCGGCGCAGAAATCGGGCAGTTGCTCGCTGAATATGACGCCATCGACGGCATTTCCTTCACCGGATCGACGGCCGTCGGCACCGCCGTGATGCGAGCAGCTGCCGGCACCATCAAGAGCGTTGCGCTGGAGCTCGGCGGCAAGAACGCATGCATTGTGTTTGCCGACGCGGATATCGGAAAGGCCGCCAAGAGTGCGATCGGCGCCGTGTTTGGCAATGCCGGCCAGTCCTGTTCAGCCCGGTCCCGTTTGCTCATCCAGCGGTCGGCCGTTGAAGCGTTCACAGAGGCGCTGGTCGAGGAGGTCGCAGGCCTGAAGCTCGGTTCGCCGCTCGATGCCGCGACCACGCTGGGACCTTTGATCTCCGCGGCTCATTGGGACCGTGTCAACCAGAGCGTCCGCAAGGCGGAGCAGGATGGTGCCCGGCTGGTGACCGGTGGTCACCGGCCCGCTGGTCTGCCGAACGGCAATTTCTACCTTCCCACGATCTTCGCGGACGTCGCGCCGGAACTCGGGCTCTATCGCGACGAGGTCTTCGGTCCGGTCTGCAGCATCACACCATTCGACACCGAAGCCGACGCGATTGGCATGGCAAATGCTTCCGCCTATGGCCTGAACGGTTCGGTCTGGTCGCGTGACATCGGTCAGGCCCTGCGCGTCGCGAAGGCCGTACGGACCGGAATGATTGCCGTCAATGGATTGCCGAGTGCCAGCTCCACCAGCGTATTCGCGCCGTTCGGCGGCTACAAGCGCTCCGGACTCGGCCGCGAACTGGGGATGAATGCGCTGTCGTTCTACACCGAGACGAAGACCGTTACCGTGGACCTGACATGACGGGACAATCTGTCACACAGGACCAGTCCGGTGGACCCATGGATTGAACGGCACTTGGTACTTCGCCCCGGTTTCGGCCCTGTTAGCCTTTCCCTTGAAACAAAGGACGTTTCTGAATGCTGTCTGCGATTGTCGGGGGCACCTTGATCGATGGACTCGGAGGCGATCCGGTCAAGTCCAGCGTCGTGGTGATCGAGAGCGGGAGAATAATCGCTGCGGGCTCCGAGGCAAATATAGCAATTCCTTCCGGCGCACTGCGGCTGGACGCATCAGGACGCACTATTCTTCCCGGCTTCATTGACTGTCACGTGCACGGCACTTATCGGGCACGCGATATGCGCCAGCATCTGCTCAACACGCCGACCTACAACGTCCTGCGCTCGATCGACATCTTTCGCGAGACGTTGGCCTGCGGAATCACGACGGCCCGTGACATGGGCGGAGCCGATGCCGGGTTCCGCGCCGCGATTGAAGAAGGGCTGATCGATGGTCCTCGGCTGCTGATCTCGCTCGGCATGATCTCGCAAACCGGTGGTCACGGCGACTATTGGGTGCCGGCGGGCATGCGCATCAAGAAGCGAGCCTGGCTACCCGATACGGTTGCCGACGGCGTCGAGGACATCCGCCGCCTGGTTCGCGAACTGCTGATGCGCGGCGCGGACTTCATCAAGATCTGCGCGACCGGAGGCATCACCTCGGTCACCGATAGCTGGGACGAGCCGCAGTTCACCATCGACGAAATCCGCACGGCCGTCGAGGAGGCTGCCGCCAAGCGGCGACGCGTTGCGGTGCATGCCGAAGGCATAGATGGCATCCGCAATGCGGTGAAGGCCGGCATCCATACCCTCGAACACGGCTGGTTTCTCGACGAGGAAGCTGCCGACGAGATGATCAAGATGAACACCTGGTGGGTGCCGACCCTCGCGCTGGTGCCGCTATCGGTAAAGAAGCGGGCCGACGACAAGTCCTGGGCCGGGCACCAGATGGGCCAGGAAGACGTCAAGGACAAGCAGATCTACAACCTGATGCAGGATCAGATCCCGATCTGGAAGGAAGCGGTCCGGCGCGGTGTCAAGGTGGCCATGGGCACCGATCAGTCGCATCGCCTTCTGGTCGGCGAGAACATGGTCGAGCTGAAGTTCATGGTGGAATGGCTCGGCATGACGCCGATGGAAGTGATCGTCGCATCCACCAGCAAGGCCGCGGAATGCATCGAACGGCCCGAGCTTGGAGCGCTTGCGCCCGGCAAGGTGGCCGACGTCCTGGTGGTCGAGGGCGATCCGCTCGCGGACATTGGCGTAATGGCAGATCGCTCGCGGCTGCACCTCGTCATGAAGGCCGGAAAGACTTTTACCAACAAGCTTTCTTCCTGATCAAAGGATCAATCCGATGAAACTGAATCGCTTTATGATCCGGCCGCTTGTCGAGCAAGCTCTGCGTGAAGAACTTGGGCCCGGCGACACTACCGGCGGCTTCCTGGTCGGGGAGGATCCGGTCCAGACCGCGCAGATCTACGCCAAAGGCCACGGTATCGTTTGCGGCCTGCTGCTGGCCGACGAGACGATCAAGCAGATCGATCCCGATGCGCGGGTCGAACACGCCGTCCAGGACGGTGACAGCGTGAGCCCAGGCACCGTGCTCATGCGCGTCCAGGCACGCGCCTCAACGTTCTTCATCATCGAGCGCAATTCTCTCGACTGGCTGCAGCAGATGTCGGGCATCGCGACCAAGACCCGCCGCTATGTCGATCTGGTCAAGCACACCAAGGTCCGGCTGACCGATACGCGCAAGGGCTGGCCGGGACTTCGGATGATCATGAAGTACGCCGTACGCGTCGGGGGTGCTCACAACCACATCTTCAGCCTGGCCAACTGCATCCTGGTCAAGGACAATCACATCAAGATCGCCGGCTCGATCACCAATGCGATCGAGACGCTGCGGGCTACCGCTCAGCACACGTTCAAGATCGAAGTCGAATGTGAAACTCTGGAGATGGTCGAGGAAGCACTGTCGTGCGGCGTCGAGATCATCATGTTCGACAACATGGACACCGATGAAATGCGCGACGGGCTGAAGCTCGTCAACGGCCGCGCCATGACTGAAGCATCGGGCGGCATCAACGAACAGACGATCGTCCCCATCGCCGAGACCGGCGTCGATATCATCTCGGTCGGCGATCTGACCCACTCGATTCGAGCGCTCGATATCAGCCTCGACGTCAAGGACATCAAGCCGAGCGCCCATCGCACGATTAAACGGATGAAAGAGGCTGTGGCCTGAGGAGGAGCAAACGACCCATCTCGACCAGCCATTGAGCGACGTCATGATCGTCTCGGCAAGTGCAGGGGAAGGTCAACGAGACGGCGACGTGCGCGAAGCCTTTGCGCATGTCGAGAACTGGATTTTCGATCTCGACGACACGCTCTATCCGCGCTCGATTGGTGTGCACGAACAGCTCAGGCGGCGCGTGGTGGCGTTCATCGCCGACCACATGAAAATACATCTTGCTGCTGCGGAGGCGATGCATCTCGACTATTACGAGCGATTTGGCTCGACGCTGCAGGGAATGGTCGAACTGCACGGCGTGGAGCCGGACGAATTTCTCGATTTCGTGCACGACATCGATCTGTCGGCGCTGAGTCCGAATCTGCGCTTGATCGCAGGGCTCACGGCACTGCCGGGCAAACGCGTGGTTTTCACGAACGCATCACGCGGCCACGCATTGGCTGCGCTCGCTGCGATCGGCCTATCCGACGTGTTTGACGTCGTGGCCAGCATCGAGGACAGCGGCTACGTCGGAAAGCCGCATCGGAGCGCCTTCGAAAATCTGTTTGTCAGGCACGGGATCGATCCAACGGCGTCCGCGATGTTCGAAGATCGCGCGGGGAATCTCGTCGCCCCTCGCGAGCTCGGCATGAAGACCGCGCTTGTCGTCGATCCGATCCTTCATGTCGATCGGTTGAACGGTGTGCAAGAGCCTGATCACGTCGACGTCGTCGTGACGAATCTCGCGGTGTTTCTCGATGAACTGCAATTCAAGCGTGAGTGCGGAAAGAACGGCGCGTAGCGCGCACGAGGCGTAGAAAATTGGTTTAATAAGTAAGCAGAGAATGTCTGATCTTTGCTCTCGCGTGTGAACAAAAGTGATGTAGCTTTATTTTCGGTCGATCGCGCGAGTAGTTATCGCGAAAGACAATACTCGAAGGGACTTCTCGATGAAGAGATCGGTGTTTGCGTTGTTGCTTTCTGCGGCCGGTGCGATGGCATTTTCCAGCGCGGCTCTGTCGGAAACGCCGGTCAATATCGGCATCGTGCAGGCGACATCGGGTGGGTCGGCCGCCCTGTACGGTCTAATGCAGAAGAACGGCGCGGAACTTGCGATCGACGAGATCAATACGTCGGGCAAGCTCGGTGACTACAAGCTCGTCGGCATTCATCAAGATGACGCCGGTGACCGTGGTCAGTCGGTGAATATCTTTCAGCGCCTGATCAATCAGGAAAAGGTCGCGGTGATCCTGGGGCCGACGCTGGCGACCTCCGCATTCGCTGCCGACCCGCTGGCGCAAAAGGCCGGCGTTCCCGTCATCGCGAGCTCGAACACCGCGCCTGGCATCACGGACATGGGTGACTACATCTTCCGCACCAGCCCGCCGGAATCGATGGTGTTCCCGGGCGTGCTGGCTTACGTGAAGAAGAAGTATTCGCCGAAGACAGCCGCGCAGATCTACGGCATCGACGACACCCTGATGAAGTCGGCCTATGCGGTCCACAAGAAGGCGCTGGAGTCCGAAGACATTAAGATCGTCGCGACCGAGACGTTTCAGAAGGGCGACGTCGACTATTCGGCTCAGCTCACCAAGATCAAGGCAGCCAACCCCGACATTCTGGTAATTGGCGGCCTCGCCGAGGAAACCGCGAACATCGTCCGCCAGGCCCGACAGCTCGGTATTCCGCCGTCAACGGTCATTCTCGGTGCCAACGCGGCGATCTCCAACAAGCTCGCCGAGCTTGCCGGTGCCACGGCGGACGGTTTCACCGTCGGCTCAGGCTGGTTCATTCAGTACGACAGCCCCAAGAACAAGGCGTTCGTCGAGGCCTATCGCAAGAGGTACAGCTCCGACCCCGACAACTTCGCAGCTCAGGCCTATACATCGGTCTACGTCGTTGCCGATGCGGTCAAGCGCGCTGGCGGGGTGTCGGACCTCAAGAAGCTGCGCGACGCCATCGCGGCGACCAAAGACCTGGAAGCGAACAACGGCAGCTTCTCGTTCGATGCGCACCGCGAGCCGGCAGTGACGCCGAAGGTCTTGGTTATGAAAGGCGGCAAGTTCATCTTGGCCGCCGACTGATCCGTAGGGATCTGCGATGTCGACCTTCTTGCAGCAGCTCGTCAATGGCATCTCGCTCGGATCAACCTATGCCGTGTTCGCGATGGGATGCACGCTGATCTTCGGCGTGTTGAACATTGTCAATATGGCGCAAGGTGCGTTCTTCATGGGCGGCGCGTATTTTGGTCTCGAAGCTGCGCGGCTGGGGTTGCCGGCGCCGCTGGCGCTCGCGGTGGCGCTAGCCGGTGGTGGTTTGCTCGGGATGCTGAGCGAACTGGTGATCTTCCGCACGTTGCGGGCACGCGGCGGGCATCGCTGGATGGGATTGGTGGCCAGTCTCGCCCTGGCGCGCATGATGATCGGATTGGCGCAGGAGATTTTCGGCACCCAGGTTCAACGCTATCCGGCAAGCGATCTCATGCAGATCTCCTGGGAAATCGCGGACGTCAGGATCCAGTTGTTGCAGGTCGTGCTTCTGCTTGTTTCGCTGCTGCTGATGGCGTTGCTGGCCTTCGTATTGCAGCGAAGCTCGATCGGCCGGGCGATCAGAACCGTGGCGTTCAGTGAGGATGTCGCGCGCATCGTCGGCGTTCCAGTGGGCCGAACAATTCTGGCGACCTTCTTCCTGGCGGGTGCGCTGGCCGGTGCGGCGGGCATGCTGCTCGGCAATCTGTTCAACGTGGTTTCGCCGTTCATGGGCGAGCAGATGCTCGTGAAGGGGCTCACCGTCATCATTCTCGGCGGTCTCGGCAATGTGCCGGGTGCCGTCGCCGGCGGCTTCCTGCTGGGATTGATCGAGGTCTTCAGCGTCGCCTACGTGTCGTCGTCCTTTCGGGATGCGATCGGTTTCGGGTTGATCTTCGTCATCCTGCTGGTCAAGCCGAACGGATTGTTCTCCGGCTTTGAAGAGCGCCGCGCATGAGCGCCTGGATCAGCCAGTTTTTCGCGAGCTATTCGAACATCATCGATTTATGCCTGCTCAATTCGCTAGTCGGCTACGGCCTTTTCCTGGCGCTGAGCGCCAACATGTTCTCGCTGGCGACCGGTGGCTTTATGGCGTTGGGGGCTTATTGCAGCGTGTACTGCACGATGGAGCTCGGCTTTCCGTTCGCGCCGGCGGTCTTCGCGGGCGCGCTGCTGGCGGCCCTTGGGGCTGCAGCGATTGGAGCGCCGGTGCTCCGTTTGCGGGGCGACTACTTCATGCTCGCGACGTTCGCGTTCACCGAAGTGATTAGAGTGATCGCATTGAACTGGGATAGCGTCACCGGAGGCGCCATCGGCATCTTCAGCATTCCCCGTCACACCGAGACGTGGCACCTCGCGCTCGCCGTCGCCGTCGTCATCTACGTCGCTTACACCCTGCGACGTTCCTATTTCGGCCGCGCGATCGCCGCCGTCAAGCAGGACGACGTGGTCGCCCAGTCAATGGGCGTCAATGTGTTCATGCATCGCCTGTCGCTGTTCATTGCCAGCGGATTCATCTGCGGCGCAGCGGGCGCGCTGGCCGCGCATCTCAACTATTTCATCGGGCCGGGCGATTTCGGACTGGTGCGCAGCGTCGATGCGCTGACCTATCCGATCCTGGGTGGCGTCAATGCACTCGCCGGTCCGCTGATCGGCGCGATCTTCACGACGCTGCTGCCGGAGGCGCTGCGCTTCTCGAATCAATTGCGCGAGATCCTGATGGGCGCGCTGGTCGTGGCGATCGTGCTCTATCTGCCGGGCGGTGCGATGTCGGTCTTCAAGCTGCGCTGGTTCGGAGTGCGGGCTGGTGAGACAAAGCTCGCGGCGGCTACCGAGCAGGCGCAGTCATGATCGGCGTCCAACTCGAAGTATGGAAAATCGCCAAGCGCTTCCAGGGCATCGTGGCGGTCGACAGCATTTCGTTCGTGGCCGCAGCCCGGCAGGTCACCGGCCTGATCGGACCGAACGGCTCCGGCAAGACCACCACAATGAACATGATCACCGGGCTATATCCGGCCGATGCGGGCCGGATTACGCTCGATGGTGTTCCGCTGACCGGCTCGCCGCCGCATCAGGTGGCCGCGCGCGGCGTGGCGCGCACGTTCCAAAACATCCGGCTGCTCGCCGACCAGTCGGTGCTCGCCAACGTGACGCTCGGAACGCATCTCGGTCATCGTCGGAGCATTCTGGCGGTGCTGGCGCGTCTGCCGGGCGTCGCTCGCGAGGAGAGGGAGGCGGAGGGGCGCTGCCGCTCGCTTCTCGACGAACTCCGTATTGGACATCTTGCCGAGGTGTTGGCCGGGAATCTTTCCTATGGCGACCGGCGTCGTGTCGAGATCGCTCGCGCCCTGGCAACACGACCGCGGCTGCTGCTGCTCGACGAGCCGGCGGCCGGAATGAATCATTCCGAGAAGGAGCAACTCGCCGATCTGATCCGGCAGATCAAGGCGTCCGGCATTACGGTTCTGCTGATCGAGCACGATATCGACCTCGTCTCCAAGGTAACCGACCACATCGTCTGCTTGAACTTCGGCCGTGAGATCGCTGAGGGTACGCCTGCGGAGATCCGGAACAGCCCGGCTGTCATCGAAGCTTATCTGGGGCGCGACGAGGCTGCTTGAGATCCGCAAGCTCAGTGCCGGCTATGGCCCGGTCGATGTGCTGGAAGGTATTTCGCTTTCCGTCCCTACGGGATCGTGCGTCTGCCTGATCGGTGCGAACGGCGCGGGCAAGACCACGACCTTATCGGCTATCTGTGGGCTGGTCGCAGCATCATCGGGTGACATCCTGCTCGAAGGGCAGTCGATCCGCCGCGCATCTGCCGACGTGATCGTCCGACGGGGCGTGAGTCTGGTGCCGGAAGGCCGCCGGGTGGTATCGAACATGAGCGTCGAGGACAATCTGCTGGTTGGCGCCTATACGCGACGCGACGACCAAGTCGGCGCCGATCTGGAGAGCGTGTATCGTCGTTTCGGCCGCCTGCGTGAGCGGCGCAAGCAATTCGCCGGCCAGATGTCCGGCGGTGAGCAGCAGATGTTGGCGATCGGCCGCGCGTTGATGGCGCGGCCGAAGCTGCTCTTGCTGGACGAGCCGTCGATGGGCCTCGCGCCGCAGATCGTCAACGACATCTTCCGCACCATTCGCGAGATCAACGCCGCCGGCACGACGGTGTTGCTGGTGGAGCAGAATGCGCGCAAGGCGCTCTCGATCGCCAGCTACGGCTACGTGCTCGAATCCGGCGGGATCAAATTGGAAGGTCAGGCGGGTGACTTGCTGAAGTCGCCACAGATCGTCGCCGCGTATCTCGGCAGTGCGTAGGACTGATCCATGAGTTGCTCGACCATCTCGTGCGACAATTTGACTGCCAAGACCAGGTTCTGCTGCATTTTCGATCGGAGCTGCCGCAATTCGAAGCAATCGGGCTGCCGCGGTCGAAGCAAGCATACGAGCCGTGCCAAATCGCGCGGGGCGCGATGGAACGCGTGTGATCACCCGTTGAGCACCGATCCCGGCAATCCCTCCTGTCTGTACCGAAAACCTAAGCTCGGGCGTAGTGGTGGTGAAGTCCGCCAAGGATGGCGTGTGATTTAATGCTTCCGGTTCGCTGAACCGGGCGAGCAACCGGAGCGTCTTTGTCCAGCGACCGGTGCGTTCGGACGTCGTTGTAATAGCGTGCGTAGGATCGCAAAATCCGTCGTAGATGCGTCTCACCAAAGACGAGGATGTGATCTAAGCACTCGCGCCGGATCGATCCGATCAGCCGTTCCAACTCCATTCTGCCACGGCGGGGCCGGTGCAGTAGGCCTGTCGCGGATGCCCATGGAGCGCATTCGGCGCGACGACGCTGCCATAGATCCGGTCGAGATCCCGGATGAGGTAGCGCGGAGCCTCNTCCCAGGGAAATGCCTCCGTGATTTGACGTGCAACCATTCGGCCGTCGGATGTGCTGTGACGTTGATCCAANCGAGGGCTCTGCGATCGAGCCGGACGATGACGAGAGCATAGAGCAGNTCGAAACCGATCGTTGGAACGACGAACAAGTCCATGGCGGCAATGTCCGGCGCGTGGCTGCGCAAGAACGTCCGCCATCCTGACTGGGCGGCCCGCGTCGCCTGACCATGTACTTAGCGACGCTCGACTGCGCGACCTCAAACCCGAGCTTCAGCAGTTCGCCGTGGATGCGCGGCGCGCCCCAAAGCGGATTTTCGATGCTGATCCGCCGGATCAACACGCGCAGCTCGGTGTCGATCTGCGGTCGGCC
>NZ_AXAP01000056.1 GCF_000472865.1 Bradyrhizobium elkanii WSM2783
GGCTCGCTCGCCGGCTGCACTATCATGTTCACTTCACGCCGACTTCTGCGTCATGGATCAATCAGATCGAGCGCTGGTTCGCTGAGCTCACCAGAAAGCAAATCCAGCGAGGTGTTCACACCTCCGTCAGACAGCTCGAGGCCGACATCCGTACCTTCATCGAACGGCACAACAACAACCCGAAGCCCTTCAAATGGACCAAGTCCGCAGACCAGATCTTGGCTTCTGTCAAACGCTTCTGTCACAAAGCTCAGCAGACTTTATGTGGCGAACTTTAGATTCACGTGACTAGATTCTTGTTTTGACGCGTTTTCTTCACGCGAACCGGTGTCCACTTCGCTCGAAAACGATAACGGTCGGTTTTTCCTGAACGCTCTAACGGGGCTGTCTTCAGTGTCGGTAGCAGCCGCTATTCGTGCAGGCTATGACTAGACAGGCTTGCCCCGGCAGCCGTTTCCAGAGGCGCGCGTCAGGCATTGGCGATCAGTGAAGCGATGTCCTCGAGTGGACGCCGGCTGAAGTCCTTCGCGAACTCGCCTATGATCTTGCCTCTCAGGTCGCGGTGGAAGTGCTTGCGCATCTCGCCCAGGGTCCTGGGATCGGAGACAACGACCAGGTGTTCTATGGTCCCGTCCAGGCTTAGCTTGTTCAGAAACGCGGCCGTCGCTGCCGCGAAGTCGTCTTCGACAAGCCGCCTGCCATCGGGGTTGGCAGAGCCGGTGTGATGGCGCGCACCCGAGCCTGAGCGGGCGGGCGCAGGCGGAGCCGCCGTGATCTCGACCAAGTGCATCCCAGGTTTCACGCCTGTATTGTGGAACAGGCGGATCGTCTCGCCGTCAGCGACTGCGACTGTCGTACCGATAGGTAGAATCATCGAAAGACCTCCCGTTCACGATCCCGCATAACGCCGGCCGGTTATGATACTTGCATGCCGGCGCTCTGCGGCGCCTTTTCGATAAGCTCCAGGCGCGAAGCTCCCCAGAGCGGGGCAGTCCCAACGACGGCCGAAAGAATCGACGCGGCGAACACGGCGATCTTGGCGGCTGAGAAGTCGGTGGCTCTTGGAAACGCCTGCCCGGTGATGAAGAGCGACATCGTGAAACCGATGCCAGCGAGGGCTCCTGCCCCGGCCAACTGCCGCCACGTGTACTCCGCCGGCTTGCGCGGACCAGAACGCCTCGGGCGTCTGGGCAAGCTTAGCGAACTCGGCGGCCCGAAACGCAAGGCTGTTGTCCGTGAGCGGCCTGTGGCGGAAGGCGTAGCAGACGCGGTCGCCAAGTTGGTCGCGCGCTTGCGCGATGGGCTCGTCGGCAGCCCTGCAGTGCGGGCAAGCGTAGCTGCTGTACTCGACGAGCGTGATCTCGGCATCGGTGGGGCCAAGCACGTGGTCCGTCTCGTGGTCGACCGGACGGTCGAGGCGGCCGGGCGGGATTATGAGCTCCATCGCTGAGTCTCGGCGCGTGGCCGTGCAGCGTCGAGGAACTGACGGCTGAGCAACGCTGCTTGCGTGATCGCGTGCTGCATCTTGCTGACTGGCCTTGCGGTATGCGGCGTCGCTCGGGCGCTCGAGCAGCCGCAGGCCGCTGCCGATCACAGCGGGAAGGTTGTTGACGTCGTGGACCACGAACTGCGCTACGTCCCCGATCGCCCCCGCCTCCTCCGGCCTGCGGGAGGAGAACACGCCGCGTGTGTCGGACCGCGGGGCGGTCCGGCACAGGACCCCGGAGATCTCGCCGCCACGCCCGACGAGCGGAATCTCCACGAACCTGGACGCGATGAGGCCGCTGCCGTCGTGGCGGACGCTCCGCACCCTCGCACCGAATGTGCGCTGTACTCCAAGCGCGACGCCGGCGCTGTCCGCGAGCACGATGACATCCTCCAGCGGAGGGCTCTCGACGCGGGGGAAGGCAACGTGAGGTGTCTCTTTGATCTGCATGTCGGACCTCCTGGCTTGCGATCGTTCAATGGAACGCCGACTTCGGCCCGCAAAACGAGGGCGGGCGACTACAGCCCGAAGATTGAGTCTATGACGGTCTAAAGGAAAATCATCTCTCGCCATGGAGTCGATAGCCGACAGTTATCGGGAATGGCTGAGAGACGCTTGGCGCCGCTGCGGAGGGAGTGCGGCGCTTCCGTCTGCGAGCACTCGCCCGAGCGGAACTGTGGCCGACCGCGAAGAGATGTTCACGTGCCTACGGCCATCATAACGCGCGGCTATCGACTTCATGGCGTGACGTCATTTCCCATTCGCCGCGCGCAATCCCATGCTTACGAGCGTGAGCGAACCTTTCGCCGCCACTCCGACACCCGAACAAGGGTCCACAATCAGGAGGCTACAAATGTCAGTGAAGAAGCCGGTTCTCACGCCGCCCCAGGGCGGCGAGACGGTGACCTCGAGCGGGGGCTCAAGCGTCGAGATGAAAGTGGAGAGCAGCCAGACCGGAAGCGAATATGGCGCTGTCCTGTGGACGGTGCGGGCCGGGGAGGAGCCGCCGCTGCACACCCACTCGCGCGAGGACGAACTGGTCTACGTGGTGCAGGGGCAGCTAATCGCGCGGGTCGGCGATGCGCGCGTCGAGGTCGGGCCGGGCGCCTACGCGGCTCTTCCCCGCGGTGTGCCGCATACGATCGAGGTCGTCGGCGACCAGGCGACCCTGCTGCTCAGCTTCGTGCCGGGTGGGCTGGAGCGCTTCTTGGTCCCCCGGAAAGGCGAGAAGCCCGATCCGGCTGCTTTCGGCCTGACGTTCCCCTAGGCGGGACCGCGGCGCGGCGTTCGCGACCGTGCGCCCGCTCGGGCCCGGGTGCCGGCCGCGCGCGACCGCGCCAAATGATTGATTCCACGCGCCGGCCTAGGCGAGCGACAATGGCTCGAAGATTGGGTCTATGACGGCCTAAAGGAAAATCATCTCTCGCCATGAAGTCGATAGCCGACCGTTATCGGAATGGCAGAAAGACGCTTGGCATGCTGTGGTGCGAGTGCGGCGCTTCCCATCGGCGACTGCGAAGCGGTGTTCACGTGCCTACGGGCATCATAACGCGCGGCTATCGACTTCATGGCGTGACGTCATTTCCCATTCCCCGAGCGGAATTCCATGCTTCGCCGGTACCTTGCTCATCTAGCGCACAGCAGCTTAGCTTGTTGTGCGGGACTAAGCTCCTTTCACCCGCCGAGAGGAAATCCGCTATGGTCACTCGTGGTTTCACAGGCCGCCAATCCGGATCAGAACCATCGGACCGGATTCCCCCGGGACAGCACCTCGTCGACAATTTCCCGGTGCTTACGGCCGGCCCCACGCCGCGAATCGAGCCCGCGGACTGGACTTTCACGCTCAAGGTCGGACCTCGTCCGGTCAAAGCGTGGAACTGGTCGGAGTTCAACGCGCTCCCACGAACCAAGATGACGCGGGACATCCACTGCGTGACCTCGTGGTCGAAGCTCAACACCGCCTGGGAAGGTGTGGCCGTCGACGACATCCTCGCTGACGCCGGCCTTAGCGCACCCACTCCGTTTGCACTCGCACATTGCTATGACGGATACTCGACCAACGTGCCGCTTGCCGACCTCGCAACGGGGAAGGCGATGGTCGCGCTCAAGTACGAAGGCCAGCCGCTGCCGCGCGACCATGGGGGGCCGGCGCGCCTGCTCGTGCCGCATCTCTACTTCTGGAAGTCGGCGAAGTGGGTGAACGGGCTTCAGTTCACGGAGCGCGACGAGGCCGGCTTCTGGGAGCTGCGCGGGTACCACATGTACGGCGATCCGTGGAATGAGCAGCGATACACGAATGACTGAGGCGATTGCCGCAACCGCGCGATGGCAGAGCTGTGCGATTGTCGAGGTCGCGACGAGAACGCCGGCTATCAAGAGCTTCTTTCTCCGCCTCTCCGAACCGTTCGACTATACGGCCGGACAGCACGTTGACGTGCGGCTGACTGCGCCCAACGGCTACAGTGCCATGCGCAGCTACTCGATCGCCTCGGCCCCGAGCGATTCCAAGGTGATCGAGCTGGCGATCGAGCGCCTCCCGGACGGTGAGGTCTCCCCGTTCTTCCACGAGGTCGCCCAAGTAGGCGACACGATCGAGCTTCGCGGGCCGCTTGGCGGCCACTTTCTCTGGCCGGGGCCTTCCAACAAGCCAGTGCTCTTGATCGGCGCCGGCTCCGGAGTCGTGCCGCTCATGGCGATGATCCGGTATCGGAAGGCCAGCGGAGAGCCAGTGCCTGTCGCGCTGTTGCTCTCCTCCAGGACGTGGGATGACGTGCTGTTCAGGGACGAACTCCTCGAGCTCGAGAGGTCGCTTCCCGATTTCGTGCTGGCCTTCGCTCTGACACGCGAGCCTGCGATGCGCCGCACCGACTTCAGCAGGCGGATCGACGGCAGGATGGTCACTGACGTCGCGGAGCGGCTGCCTGTGTCCCCCGGCTGCGCCTTCGTGTGCGGGGCGAACGCCTTCGTCGAGATCGCGGCGGACGCCGCGCTCACTTTGGGACTGGAACCCAGCGCGATCAAGACCGAACGCTACGGCGCTTGAGAGACGATCCCTCTCGCGCCGCGGGAGGATGATTTTCGCTGAATGGAAGGATACGCAACAGTGAACAAAACGGGGGCTATGCGGATCCTGTCCAAGACGATCGATCTCGACGGCTCAAAGGTCTTCTGCTGCGAAGTCGGCGCGCATGGCGCGGGTACTCCGACATCGAGATCGACTTCTCGCAGCACTCTAGAAGCGGAATAAGACCATGTTTTCAGTGATTTTCGAAGTCCTCCCCAACAAAGAGAACTGGGATGACTACCTCGACAACGCCAAGATGCTGCGCCCTGAGTTGGAGCAGGTCGAGGGCTTCGTCGACAACATCCGCTACAAGAGCCTGACCCGCGAGGGCTGGATCCTTTCGCTTTCGAACTGGCGCGACGAGAAGTCGCTCGTCCGCTGGCGCACCCGCATGAGCCATCACGAGGTTCAGCAGAAGGGCCGCGACAAAATCCTCGCAGACTACCACCTGCGTGTCGGCCAGATCACAGCTGACAATCAGATACCCGCGGGGTACGCCCTCAACGAGCAGCGGCTCGACGAGACCGAGGTCGGGGAGGGAACGACGGTCACGCTGATCAACGCGACGCGCCCCGCGGAGTGGAAGCAGACCAACAACCCATACGACTGCGCCGAGTGGCTCGGACTGAACCCTTGGGCCGCCGACTGCACGTCCTGGGACATCTTCGACGCCGTGCTCGCGCCCGGCGACCTGATTCTGCTCATATCCTGGAAGGACGCCGCTGCAGCGCAGGCCTATGAGGACGCTTTCGCGCCGAATGACAAGGCAAGAATCCGGAGGGTGAGGATCGTCCGCCACTACGGGAAATACGACCGTCGCGAGGCGCCTCAATACTACGCAGATGCCAAGGGCGGCGAGACCCTCCGCGCCTGACACGGCTCCGTCGGGAAAGGCCAGCCTGCCGCGAGTTCGAGTCTGCGTTCGCCCTGCCACCCAGTCCCGCACTTCGCCAAACTTCGTGGGAAACAGACGTATTGGCGGTTGACGAATTGTCGTTGAGGCTTGCTGCGGCTTGTTGCCGAACGATTGATCTCAGCGCTGACGATCATGCCATGGGATCGCGTACACTTGGCGTGGCGGCCCGTCCGACTCTCGCACACCTCGCAGCGCACTGGCCGGCTCTCAGAAGTTCCGGAAAGCGTGTCCGTGCGTCCAAATCAATGGACCGAGCCGTTCCAACGTGTGCATGCAAGTAGCATCTACGCCCCATGATTGCGACGTGCCCATCACGTCGTCGAGTGCAAAGGCTCGTCAGTATCGACAGCCGCACCTTGACGGAGAACAACCCATGGAGCTTCATCAGGTTCGCTACTTCCTCGCCGTCGCGTCCACACTCAACTTCACCCGCGCGGCCGAGCAGTGCAATGTCACGCAGCCCGCCCTGACCAAGGGGGTGCAGAAGCTCGAGCAGGAACTCGGCGGCCAGTTGATCTACCGCGAACGCCAGCTGACCCAACTCACCGATCTTGGAAAGGAAGTCCTTCCGATGCTGGAGCGCACACTGGCCTCGGCAGAGGCGGTGCGTCGGAGGGCACAGGAGTTCCAACGCAAGGACGTCGCGCCACTGAAGATCGGCCTCGCCCCATCCATCTCGGCGTCGCTCGTCCTCGATCCGATCGCGGAGATCGCAAAGTTCGTCCCTGGGCTTCACGTCGAGCTGCGCGAGGGCGCAGCGGAGAAGCTCGTCGATCTCTTGCTTGAGGGGGAGATCAACGCCGCAATGGTCGGCGACGTGCAGGACGTGCCCGCCCGCATCGACGACTGGTCGCTGTTCGAGGAGCGCTACGTCGCGGTTCTCGCGCCGACACACCGGCTCGCAAATCGTCGGTCGATCGGCATCGACGACCTCCGTGAGACCATCCTGCTGGAACGCGCCGACTGCGACGTCGCCGCGAAGATCCAGCAATCATATTTCCCCGAGGAACCGCCCCAACTCGGTCACTGCAGCGGTCACGACTTGCACCTGCAGCACATGGCCGCCGCTGGCTTCGGCGTGATACTCGCGCCCGAGCATATGCCGCGCCTTCCGACGCTCAAGACCATTCCGCTCGAAGGCGATCCGGTTTCGCGCGAGGTGCGGCTACTGGCCGTGCAGGGGCGTCGCTACTCTCCGGCGCTGGACGCTTTCGTCAAGGTCGCGCGGCTTCGCGACTGGTCGTTCGAAGGCTCCGACCGGCGTGTACCGCACGCAGCGGTCCCAGAGGTGGCGAGGGCGCCCGCATGACCACGACACGCGCTGCGGCGGCCGACCGCTTCCAGCCAATCGATCCTCAGTCTGATGACTCTTCACCGATGCTAAACCAGACCGACAAGACACTCGCCCGGATTCGCACCGAGCTGTTGACGACGTTCAGCGCCGCGGACTGGGAGTCATACAACCACCTCGTGGGCTGGCTCCGGGATACAGATGTGGCATCGCACGCGTTGAAGGTCGGAGACGACGCGCCGGACTTCCTCCTGCCGGACGTCGACGGCCGTCTCCACTCCTCCGAACAGCTGCGCCGCAACGGAGCCCTCGTCGTGAGTTTCTTCCGAGGCGGCTGGTGTCCGTTCTGCACGGCTGAGCTCTGCGCCCTCCAGGCCGCGAAGGATGAGTTCGAGAGCATCGGCGCGACCCTCGCAGTCGTGACACCCGAGACGAGGGACTTCCCGCGGCAGCTCAAGCGGAGTCTCGGCTTGGACCTGAAGGTACTCTCCGACGTCGACTACGGCGTTGCCATGTCGTACGGCGTGCTGTTCCGGGTGCCCGACGAGATCAAGGCGCACTATTCCGGGCTAGGGTTCGACTTCGGCGCCCGGCACGGGTCACCGGTGTGGATGTTGCCCATTCCCGCGACCTACGTGATCGACGCAGAAGGCCGGATCCGCAGCGCGTTCGTCGAGCCCGACTTCACGATACGGGAGGAGCCGGCGCAAATCTTGGCCTCGCTGCGCCAGGCCGCTTTCACGTTCAAGTGAGGGAGGCAGAAGGTGGAAAGCGACGTCCGGGACAATCCGGCAATGACCCGGTTTGAAATGTTCCTCGGCGACGGCGCGCTCGCAGTCGCCTACTACAAGATCGAAGACGGTCGCGTCGTCCTGCTCCACACGGAGGTGCCACAAGAGCTATCCGGCCTGGGGTACGGATCGAGGCTGGCGCATGGCGTTTTCGAAGCGTTGCGACGCGACGGGAAAAGAGTAATCGCGAAGTGCCCCTTGATGTCCTCCTACGCCGCCCGGCACCCTCCTCGACGGCTGATCGCGGACGGACGGGACGCCAGCGTGTACAGCGATTTTGGATGACGATACCTCGCGCCTATAAAATGCATGTCCAAAGGGAATTTCTAATTTCGTCGTCGGCGTCCGATTGTTGGGCCTGCTAGGCCGGCCGAGCAAACGCGGTCGCCTCCACAGCGATTGAAACAGTGATTGAAGCCGTTGCGCCGAGTCATCGTGCCGCGCGCGAGTAGCAAAGGAGATCCCCATGAAATTATCGAGGACCGTCGGCTTGGCCGTCGCCGTCTCGCTGGTCGTCGGCACCGTGGTAGCACTCGCGCAGATCAGCGGAACTGCTCCGGCCGGCCCGACCGCGAACGTGGTGGACGCCGCCGGGCACCTGCGCGTGCCGGCGGACTACCGAACCCTCTACCAAGCGCTCGGGAGCTGGGCGATTGCCGCCGACAACGTCCAGGGCTCGAAAGAAATCCACGCCGTCTACGCATCCCCGGGGGCGATCGACGCCTACCGGAAGACCGGGCACTTCCCGGATGGCGCTGTGCTGGTGAAAGAGGTCTTCGAGACTTCGACGAACGAGATGACCACCGGCACGGTAAGCCACGCCGACAAGCTCAAGGGTTGGTTCGTCATGGTGAGAGACAGCAAGGGAACGCACCCCGGCAACTCCTTGTGGGGCGACGGGTGGGGATGGTCGTGGTTCGACGCGGACAAGCCGCTCAAGACCACCTCGACGGACTACCGTTCCGATTGCCAGGGGTGCCACGTGCCGGCCCAGGCCACGGACTGGATTTATGTGAATGGATATCCCGTCCTGCGTCACTAGGCGACCGTATGCGTGGACGCTCTCCTCTTGCTGCGGTTTCGCGCGGGTCATGCCGACAAGCTGGTGCGGCAAGAAGATTGGAGAGCCTATTGTGACTATTCGTTTCAGTTATCGACCTTTCCGGTCCGACCCGACGTTCAGAGTACAAACGAGCGCATGGAGTTCGACGTGTCTTTCTCGGTCTATGACATCACGGTCCCTGTCATGGTGCACGGACTGAACGTGATGGACGACGACGACTATCTCGACTACGCCCAAGCGCTCGAGCGAACCAAGGGGATTGAGCCTGGAAGGATCCTTGGCGAGCGGCTTGCGTCCGACATGCTGACTTTCCGAGAAAAGTTTTCCGTAAGCTGCAATAAGGTCGATGCGCACATGGCGAAGCTGATGCAGCGCGACGCGCCAGGACCCCACAACACCGTCATGATGTACCCGGCATTGAGGGAGCGGCTCCTTCGAGACCCTAGGCTTCCTGCAAAACGTGCAGCCGGACGAGATTGCCGGCGCGCGGTCGCACACGTACGAGCTGACGCCGCCTATCGTGCGCGGGTGGTTCGGCGGCGACGACTACATCCGGCACTTGGTGCTACCCGACTTCTTCTTCCACATCTCGATTGCGCACGCGATCCTTCGGCACCTCGGAGCGAAGATCGGAAAACGCGACTACCTCGGCAACCACACTCAGCAGAGCGGCGGCGACTACTCGTGAGAGGCGCTTGAGGCGCCGGGCATGGCCCGAGGCCTTCAAGACAAGAAAGCAAGTTCAGGGGACGCCGATAGTGAGCGAGTTGCAAGAGGTCATTGGCGCGCTGCAAAGCGAAGCGGACTTCGGGGCTGGAGGCGCGAATTGCATGAGTTTCCATGAGACGTTTCGGCGAGACAACGCCATGCATATGATCGACCTGCTCGCAAGCGGGGTTGCTCACGACTTTAATAATAGATTGCAGAGCATGGCCAGCGCCCTCAGCATGATACGCGTGCGCGTTGCCGCCGGGTGCACGTCTGACCTCGGTTCTCTCATAGAAGTTGCAGAACGGTCACTCGTTAGCGCCAGCGACCTCGCGCATCGTCTTATGACTGTTGCGCGTAAAACGGTTCGTCAATCAGACAATCTATTTCACCTTAACGATGCCCTCCTTTCAATGAGTGATCTGCTGCGCTGCGTCATCGGAGAAGGAATCGTGCTACGCTTGGCTTTATCGGATTCAGCAACTCGGATCCGATGTGATTCTCACCTGCTCGAATGCGCGATTATAAACCTTGTGATAAACAGTCGAGACGCAATGCCCGAGGGAGGTATCATTACAATCGAGACCAGGAAGACTTACTCGCCCAAAGGCGACGATGGCCAAGAGTATGTTTCCCTATGCGTCACTGATTCTGGATGTGGCATTACCTCCGACGTCCTGGAAAAGGTATTTGAACCATTCTTTACGACGAAGCCACAAGGCGTCGGAACCGGGCTTGGACTTCCAATGATACGCCATTTTGTTGATCAGGCGCGCGGCCACATTGAAGTTCACAGCATGCCGCAACAGGGCACATGCATAAAGCTCTACTTACCGACTGCCGCCGAAAGCTGAGAGTATGCGCAAAGTCGGCGGCCGAAAGGCCGCGTCAGAGATTGCATTCTGATGGGCGGCGTCGAATGTTTAACGGCATCTCAGCGCCGCTGGGCAATGCTCTGCATCTTGCTTGGACTTGGCCTAAGTTCCCTCGGAAGCGCGATCGTGAATATCGCCTTACCCAATATCTCGCGTTCATTCGCTAGTAGTGACGCGGCGACCGTTTGGGTCGTGAATGCCTATCAGCTTTCGGCAACAGTCTGCTTGTTGCCCGTCGCAAGTCTGGTCGAGTCACTCGGTCTGAAGCGCGTTTATGCCGCGGGTCTAGCTATTTTTGTTCTCGCGTCGTTAGGTTGCGCTTTCGCTCCAACATTACCGATGCTGGTGAGTGCGCGCTTGATTCAGGGTATCGGAGCGGCCGGGGTTTCTGTGGCCGGCGTTGCATTTGTACGCGTGATCTATCCGCACCGCATGGTCAGTAAGGGCCTCGCGATGGTCGCATTAGCGGTGGCGATACCTGGAGCATTAGGGCCTACCATCGCGGCGACAATACTTGCCGTGGCAAAATGGCCCTGGTTGTTTCTGGTGAATGTGCCATTCGGCCTCGCGGTACCGCTATTTATTGCCGCTGCACCATCAGACGTTCGGGTTCGTCGCCCTCTCGATCTGATCGGGGCCGCTCTCAATGCGCTGGCGTTCGGGCTTTTCGTCGTCGGTGTCGGTACGCTGGGTATTGGCGATGGGCGCATTGCGATGGGAGAGATCGTCGCAGGTCTTTTCTGCTTCAGCCTCTTCGTTCGACAACAGCTCCAGCACCCTATGCCGATGCTGCCATTCGATCTTTTCCGTATACCTCTGTTTACACTATCGGCGTGGACATCTGTCTGCTCCTATGCCGCACAAATCCTGGCTTACGTCTCCTTGCCGTTTCTATTTCAGGCGGGGATGCATCTCTCGGCCGTGGAAACAGGCTTTCTCTTGACGCCCTGGCCGGTCATGACTGCCATCACGGCTCCAATCGCCGGCCGCTTGACAATCCGCTACCCCGCCTCGGTGATTTGCAGCATTGGCTTGGCATTGTTGGCGGCCGGTTTGCTTCTGACGGTCTTCTTGCCGACAACTCCGGCGAAGTGGGATGTCGTTTGGCGCCTCGCCCTTTGCGGTATCGGCTTTGGCCTTTTCCAGACCCCGAACAACACTGCGATGATGACGGCTGGACCCATAGGGCGCAGCGGGGCAGCGAGTGGGATGAATGCCGCGGCTCGCTACGTCGGATGGTCACTTGGTTCCGCCTTGGTCTCGCTGATCTTCGGCTTGGGCGGAGATCATGGCGCGGTCTTTTGTCTGGTCGCCGGAATGGCCTTCGCTCTGATGGGAGCCGCTACCAGCAGCGCCCGTCGGTTCAGATAGCGTCAAAATGCGGGACGCCAGCACCTCGTCGAAAGTTGCGTGGCCATGTCCGGACATGGGATTTCGGTACATAGAGCATACAACACCTATCCCTTAGCGGCCGAGATCACCAACACCCCGCCCCATGGCGAATGTTTCCCTCCGTTAGAATGGGATCGAATACGGCCTCTCCCTACCCCCGCTGCAGCACCAGGGCCGTCAGCTCGTTTGGCATGTCGAGCATCACATCATGCCCGCACGCAAACTCCTCTCGCCACCAGCGGCGTTCTCCTGCGAGGTCGTAAAAGCTGTCGAAATAAGGGCTGTCATAGCTCCGCGCCCGGATGTATCCGATGTTTGGAATCGCGTCACAAGCGCCGCTGATCTGCGCCGGCGCTTCGAAAGTGGACAATGGCTGCGCCGTGCACTGTCGGTCAACCCAATCGGCGTCTGCCGCGTTCACTGCCAATAACGATGCCGGAGGCGGCGGAACCTTCCAGCCATCGCCGTTCGCCGCGGCGAGTTCTCGGAAATTCTTGCCCTTATCGGGTACGTAGTCGAAAAGAGTTTTGCCGTTGTTTGGCACAAAGGCATCGAGGTAGATCAACGAGCGAATCCGGTCCGACATCCGGTCGGCGACGTGACGCACGACAAATCCAGCATAGGAATGTCCGACCAGGACGATGTCGCGCAGTTCTTCCCAAGCCATGAGGTTGGTGACATCCGCGATGTGTGTGCCGAGGCTGACCTCACGGCTCAGGAGATGCGACCGTTCTCCAAGACCGGTCAGCGTCGGCGTGAACACCCGGTGGCCTTTTGAGGCCAGGAGGCGGCGCACGCGAGTCCAGCACCAACTGCCGTGGAACGCGCCGTGGATCAGAACGTAATCTGTCATTCTAAGCTTCTCCCGAGCCGCCCGCTATGGCCACGGCTGGCGTCGGTGTTGTTGCAGCAATAATGGCACCGCAGATCGAAGTCGCAGCGGCTACGACGAGACCGACCTTGTAACCGGACTCGAAAGACGCGACACCGGCGGCCAGCGCCGCGCCGACAAGTTGCGCAATCCGGCTCGCGGCATTGTTGACGCCGGAGGCGAGCCCTTCGTCCGTCTGGTCAACACTCGACATGACGGACGCGGTAAGCGGCGCCACGAGCACGGCGAAGGACAGGCCAAGCAGCGCCATCGGTACGATCACGCCGAGCATCAAGGCTTCTTTCTGACCAAGCGCCATCCAGACGTAGGCCAGTGCGGCACCTGCCGGTCCCGCGATGAGCATGGTCCGCGCGCCAATCTTGTCCGCCAAGCCACCGAAGACATTCGACAAGAGCCCTACGCCGAGCGTGAAGGGCAGGAATGCCAGCCCGGCATCGGTCGACGACAGGGCGCGGCGATCGACGAGGTCAAAAGGCAGCAGGAAGAACATGATCGAAATCCCCGTATAGACCATCAGGGTCGCGACGTTCAGTCCGAGGAAAGCGCGGTTCTCTACCAGACGGGGCGGCGTCATCGGGTGTGCGCTTCCGCGCTCCCAGATCGCGTAGACGGCGAGCCCGACAATGCCGAGCCCGGCGACGATCGTGAGCGCCGTGGTCGTCCGGGCGGAAGCGCCCGCGGCCGCCCAAGCTTCACTGGGTCCGATTTGGCTGAGCGCCCAGGCAAGCGCGCCGAGTGCCGAAGCTAGGATCGCGGCACCAATCACGTCGAACTGGCGCTGGATGCGGCCATCTTTGGGCGCGAAGACCAGCAGTACTCCCACTGCTAAGAGCGCGAGCGGAGGGTTGATCCAGAACAGGGATGGCCAGCCAAAGGTCTCAGTCAGCCAGCCGCCCAAGACAGGACCTCCGGCGGTGGTGAGAGCCGATGCGGCGGCCCATACGCCGATCGCCCGGTTCCGCTCAGCGCGCGGATAGGTGGCGCCGATCAGGGCGAGGCTGGCGGGGGTGACAATCGCCGCGGCCGCTCCCTGCGCGACGCGGGCAGCGATCAGCCAGGCCGGCGAAGGGGCCAGTGCGCAAGCCGCGGAGGCCAGACCAAACAGGACGCAACCGAGCCCGAGCATGCGCGCCTTGCCATAAACATCCGCGAGCGCGCCGCCGATCAATGTCAGCGAGGCGAGCGCCAGCATGTAGCCGTTGAGAACCCATTGAACGGAGGCGAGGTCCGCTCCGAAGTCAGCGCGCAATCTCGGTAACGCAACGGGCAGCGCTGTCGCATCGATGAACGCCATCGAGGACGCGATTACACAGGCCGCGAGCACCATGCGCCGGCGCCGAGGCCGCGCTTCCCGCCCAAGCTCTCGCGGGCGGGGTTCTGCATCGATAACGCCGCGGCCGCACTGCTCTACAAACGGCGCCTCGTGGTGACAAGCTCGCGATCTCTGGTTTGCAGGAGTGGTCATTCGCAGTCTCGCTTTGGGTTGTAAGTACTTCTGACAGCGGCCTTACATCGTGGCGGTCGCCCCCCGGCGAGGGAAATCGCCTCTTGCCATGGAATCGATAGACGATCGTTATTGCCTCGCCGCGCGGCGTGAGGCCGCCGCGGCCTGCGCAACTTGCCTTGATTTGCGAATGGCAGAGAGGACCGCCGCAGCAGCATTCTCCGCTGCTATGGAAACTATACATGCCGGCTATTGGAAAATTTCGTGCCGCGCTGCGATCAATGCTTAGCACTGTCGCAGATTTCATCGAGTAACGCCCAGGGTAGTCTCGGACGGATATTACTCAATTGCGTGGGAAAAAGTATGGTCGTGGAGAAAAAAGGTAGGCGCCTTACCCTACTGGTCGCCGGAGCGGTTTCCAGCGCAGTTGCCATAACAGCTGTATTCGCGCAGTTCGAATCCAATCACGCCAACGCACCGACGAGCAAGCGCTATCTCCCGGAATATACCGCGTCCGGTGACTTGATCCTGCCGAAGGACTTCAATGAGTGAGTGTTCGTCGGCTCACCGCTCACTCCCAACGCGCTGAACGGCGGGAAGGCCAACTTTCCTGAATTTCACAACGTTTATATCGAGCCGGGCTCATACGAGATCTACAAGAAGACAGGTGAGTTTCCGGAGGGAACGATCTTCTTCAAGGAGCTGCAGCTGACGCTCCCAGCCGAGAACCCGGATGGATCGCGCACCGAAGCCTCCGGGCGAGGCTTCTTCCCCGGAAAACTGAACGGCGCAGACGTTACGGTCAAGGATAGCAAGCGCTACGCCGACACTGGAGGCTGGGGTTACTACAACTTCAATCACCACGAGCCGAAGGCGCCGACAGCCGAGCTGCAGCCAAAGTCCGAATGCGCGTTCTGCCACATGGCAAGCGCTAAGAAAGACGACGTCTGGACCCAATTCTATCCGCTGCTGGACAAATGAAATGGTCAACAAACGCTACCGGTTCACCAACGCAGGGATGCCGCTGGCATGAGATGTCGAACGGGCTCTTATCGCTGGAACATATCCAGCAAAGAGGCAAACAACCGAGGAGACAATTCACATGAAAGCGATTGTGGTAACGGACCAGGCTGCGGGAACGGCGGGGATGAAGCTGGTGGAGCAGCCCGAGCCGCAGGCAGCGATAAACGACGTCGTCGTTCAGGTTCATGCGTCGGGATTCACCTGGGATGAGCTGACGTGGCCCTCGACCTGGACCGATCGCCTCGGCCGTGACCGGGCNCGTTCAGAGGCGTAGCGGCAAACCTTTTCGCAGTCGGTTTCGCTCAGGCCAACCGGCCGGCAGATGCGGGTTCGACAATGCAGATATTTCGACAGGGGCGCCGACACGACACCTTCGTCGAGATTGGCTTCGATCAGGACGTGGGGCTCGCCCTCGGTTGCGGCGCCCGCTATCGGCCCGACGTACAACGCCGAATGCGACCAGGTCGATTGAGTCAGATATTTGATGCCGCCGGAAATACGACCTTTGCCTTCGACCAGCAAAACGTCACCGGGTCGAAGAGTGTCGCGTAAGGCGGTCGAATCCTTCGAGGTGAGCGGCTCACGGTGGTTGGCCGACTTCTGCAGCCAAGCAATCAAACGTCCCACGTTCTCGAACATCCAGCCCATCACTCGTCGCTCGAATTTTTGGTGTTTTCCCGTATGGCAGTTCCAAGTCAGCTTTGTCGTTCGGTTACCCAAGTCACGCTCCAAGCGTAATCATAGAGAGATGGACTGGACAATTGCACGAGAGGGTTGATCCGTGCGTACGTTTGTCTGAGACGGGTATACCGAGGTTTAGGATCGACCACCCTTGCGATTGATGGGAACGTCGCACCTCGCTCGGCGGCTACCGAGCGACATCGGTCCATCAGGCGGGTGACGCTGTTGTTCACCCAGTGCGTTCGCGAGGTCGGCGCCGCCAAGCGACAAATCGAATCGTCAGCGCCGCCCAGAAGACGCACGGCGCGTCTACCGGCTCGGCGTTGGGGCTGATTTCGGATTTTGGCCCGCAACCGACCTTCCGACCGTCGTGTCGAGTGCCGGTTATCGGGGATAAAGCGCAAGTCGCCGGATGATGTCGTGAAGTCGCAGTTTGATGGACAAGCGGAAGTATCGCGAGGAGTCAGAGTATTACCGCTTGTGACCCGGAGCGGACACCGGCAGTCCTGGTTTTGGACAGAGAAGTCCTTCTCGCTGGTTCAGGTTCATTCTCTGATAGCGCGTGTCAGAAGCACATCCTATGATGGCTACGCGGCGATGCCGCCGCAAAGCCAATATCTTACTTGCTATGCGGAAGCACAATCTTGCCGTACCCAACAACAGACGCACGAGGGCATCATGAAGCACGCATGTTTGGCCGGCTTGCTTGGCGCCAGCTTGTTGGCCGGTTTGGCAGCTCCTGCCGGAGCTCAGACCGCAGTCACAGAACAAGAGGCTCGGTCAATCGCGGTCGATGCTTATCTCTATTTCTATCCGCCCATCTCAATGGATGTCACGCGGAAGGTGTTCACCAACATCGAGCCCAGTAAAATTCCAGGCAGAGGGCCGATGAACACTTTTTAGAGTATGCATGCATATCCATCAGCCAGTGCTACAACTTCGACACCCTATACTCCGCTGCATGGCTCGACATGACGAAGGCGCCGATGGTCGTATCGGTACCTGACACGAATGGGCGCTACTACCTGCTTCCGATGTTGGACATGTGGAGCAACGTGTTTGCTTCGCCCGGATGGCGAACCACTGGCACCCAGGCAGGCAATTTCCTGCTGACGCAACCCGGCTGGAGCGGCACCATTCCGCAAGGCATGACGCGTATCGAAGCACCGACGCCTATCGTTTGGATCATCGGCCGCACCAAGACTGACGGCCCACCGGACTACGAGGCGGTCAATAAACTTCAGGCAGGGTATAAGGCCTCGCCGCTCTCGGAGTGGGGCAAGCCCCCTGTGCCGGCCAAAGTGACAATCGACCCCACGGTAGACATGAAGACGCCGCCCAAGGTTCAAGTGGACACGATGTCTGCGGAAAAATACTTTGCCCACGCCGCCGAGCTTCTCAAGACGATCCCGCCGCACATCACCGATCAGCCAATCATCGCCCAATTGAAGAAGGTCGGCTTCGAGCGCGGCAAAAGCTTTGATGTTCAGAAACTCGACCCCGCGATCCGGAAAGCTTTCGCGGGCGTTCCCGAGGAAGCGCAGAAACTGATGGCATGGAAGATACCGACGCTCGCTCGCGTCGTTAACGGTTGGTCGATGAACACCGACACGATGGGCGTCTACGGCAACTACTATTTGAAACGCGCCATTGTCACCCAAGTCGGTCTCGGCGCGAACCTCCCCGAGGATGCCATATACCCGATCAACCTTGCCGACGACACCGGAAGGCCGCTCGACGGAGCGAACAGGTACACGCTTAGCTTTGACAAGGGGAATATCCCGCCAGCGTATGCGTTCTGGTCCATTACGCTGTATGATGCCGAAGGGTTTCAGGTCGCGAACCCCCTCAATCGGTTCAACCTCAGCAGTTGGATGCCGCTGAAATACAACGCGGATGGATCGCTCGACCTGTATTTCCAGAACGAAAGTCCTGGGCCTGACAAGGACGCCAACTGGCTTCCCGCCCCGAAAGGCGCGTTCAACTTGCTGATGCGTTTATATGCCCCGAAGTCGGAGGCGCTGACTGGCAAGTGGAACCCGCCCCCGGTCACGCGGGTGCAGGCACTGCAGAGCTTGAGCGCTCAATAAAATAACACGACCCAAGAGCGCAGCGACGTGCAAATGCCGCTGCGCATACCCGAGATTGGACGCATGCCGGCTTCTGGCCTAATGCGAAATCCGCGCGGGGTTCTGAAATGGTCTGCTTGTCGGGTTAGACCGGAAGTGACCGGTCGCCCTTCCAAGCAGCACTCGTGACCCCAAGCGGAGGTCATGCGCAACAGTTTCGCAGATACGGCGCATCACTCTGGCGCGTGCCTTGATAGCATTCGCGCGTGCTGAATGGGGGACGCCGCCACCGCGACTTGGAGCCGCGTGTTTTGCGCGTTGAACCTGAACTGTTCAGGCGCACTTTTGCTCTAATTGCCGCGCTAAATGGCCTTCCGTTCTGTCTTGGGTAACATTCGTTGTGAAGTGACGGGCGACATTTATTGTGGGCCGCCGCAAGGCCGTACGGAAGATTACTAGCCCAGGTCACCCTGGAGCCCAGCTCGGCAGCCGCATATCGGCGGGGAGAGCGCGTGCATCTAACGAAAGCGAAATCGCGGGACGAAACCGGTCGAAGAGTCCGATTCTATCTGGCTCTTGGCTTGGTGACGGCGGCGACGCTGATGCTGCAGATCATCGAGACTAGAATCATTTCCGTTATCTCATGGTACCACCTGGCCTTCTTCGTCATCAGTATTGCCATGTTCGGCCTGACGGCTGGCGCGGTTTTTGTCTATTTGCGCAAGGAGAAGTTCAGACCGGAGCAACTGTCCTACGACCTGGCTGTGGCGGCGCTGGCCTTCGCCTTAACGGCCGATCTTGCCATGCTCGTGCAATTGACGTTGGTGACAGGTGCTTCGCCGTCACTCACCTCCCTGGTGGCTTGGGCAGAATTGGCACTCTGTCTCGCCGTTCCATTTTTCTTTTCGGGCATTGTTGTGAGTCTTGCCCTGACGCGCAGCCCCTATGCAATCGGAAATGTCTACGGAGCGGATCTGATCGGCGCGTCCGCTGGGTGCATCGGCGCCCTCGTGCTCCTGAATGTGATGAGCGGGCCATCAGCGGTGTTGTGGGTCGGTGCGCTCATCGGGCTCGCGGCACTTGGCTTCGCCAGCTCCGGACTCGGTACCCTGTCCGAACCCACCTCGCTCGGGTCCAAGCTCTTTCGCTTCCGCCGAAGCATTGTCATCGGCTGCCTACTCTTTGCGATTGCGAACATGCTCACGACCTATGGCGTTCGACCGACGATCATCAAAGATCACGTGGAAACGCAGGCCCACCTTGCGTACGATCGCTGGAATTCGTTTTCCCGCATCACCGTCAGTCGGAGCGAAACCGTCCCGCCGGCGATGTTCGGTGCCTCGCCACGTTTGCCGCATTCGACCATTGAGCAGCGAGCGCTGAATATCGACGGCGGCGCCGGCACCGCCCTGTACCGCTTCGGCGGAGACCTCGCGAGTCTAGGGTTCCTGCGCTATGACGTGACCAACCTTGCCTACGCCATTCCGGACCTAAAAACCGGTGCCGTGATCGGCGTGGGTGGTGGTCGGGACGTTCTGTCGCAACGCCTCTTCGGCCTGAGTGACGTGACGGGGGTCGAGATCAATCCGATCATCATCGACGTCCTGGAGCGCCAGTTTTCCGACTATACGGCGATCACGACGTTGGATGGGGTGAAGTTCGAGGTCGACGAGGCGCGCAGCTGGTTTGCCCGCACACCGCGCTCCTTCGATGTCATCCAGATGAGCCTGATCGATACCTGGGCGGCGACGGGCGCGGGCGCCTTCACGCTCACAGAGAACGGTCTTTACACCGTCGAGGCCTGGCAACGTTTTCTCGGTCGGCTTAATCCAAGTGGCCTGTTCACGGTGAGCCGCTGGTACGCGCCCGGCGAAGTGAACGAGACCGGGCGATTGGTCAGCCTCGGTGTCGCAACTCTTCTTGCAAGCGGCGCCGCCGAGCCCCGCCGCCACCTCTTCCTCGCCGCAGCCGGGAAGGTAGCGACCCTGATCGTGACGAAGTCGCCGCTCTCGCCGGCGGCGCTCAGGGCGCTCGAGGATGCCGCCAATGCCAATGAATTCACGGTGCTGTTAAGCCCGGACACGTCCGCGCCATCCGCCGTGCTTGGGCAGATCGTCAGTGCTACGGACCGTCGCATGCTCGACCGGGCGACCACCGGCTTCTATCTCGACCTCACGCCGCCGACCGATGCGCGCCCTTTCTTCTTCAACCAGTTGTGGTTCGCTACGCTGTTTGACGCGGACGTGTTCTCGCACTTCACCCACATCGGCGTGTTCGCGGGCAACCTGATCGCGACGCTGACCCTTGCCATGCTCGTTCTGATCTCGGTCGCGCTGGTCGCCGCTACGATCATTGTTCCGCTGCGGCCGACGGTCAGAGAAGCCGGCTGGCAGCTGGCCGTGGGCGGCTCCATTTATTTCGTTCTGATCGGAAGCGGGTTCATGATGGTCGAGATCGCTTTGCTGCAGCGAATGAGCGTCTTCCTCGGTCATCCCGTCTACGCGTTGAGTGTCGTCCTGTTCAGCCTGATCCTGTGGACAGGCTTCGGCAGCCTGGCATCCGAGCGCATCCGCCTTGTCGGAACAGGCAAGCTCTTGGCCTGGAGCGTGGCGAGTGCCGCTTACTTGTTCGCGTTGCCGTTCTGGCTGCCTCCGCTCTTGGTTGATCTTGATGGCGCGGGCCTGCTCATTCGCGCCGGCCTGTGTGTTCTTGTCCTGGCGCCGGCAGGGTTCCTGATGGGCTTTGGATTTCCCACCGGCATGCGACTGGTCTCAACAATCAGCACGGGCCCCACGCCATGGTTCTGGGGCATCAACGGTGCTGCGGGCGTGCTCGCCGCAAGTGTCGCCGTTGCCACCAGCATTGCCTTCAGTATCGATACGACGCTCAGGATCGGGGCCGCCTGCTATCTCCTGGTCGCCGCTCCTGCAGTGATGTTGATGTCCGCTGGCGCCCGATCCAGCCACGCCACTCTCCGATCCCTGCACCCGAGCGAGCGTACGAATGTATAGGATATCGGGTGGGCCGCGCCGACGAGGTCATCGAGTGCGAGAGCTTCCGGTGTTGGCCCAAATGCGAAGTTCGGCTTAACTTCGAAATGGTCCGATTTATCGGGGGAGAGCGGAAGTGATCGACCGATCAGCCAAATGGCGCTGTTGACCCACAACGGACCTCGTGCGGTGAACAGCGTTCGGCTCTCAACACTAAGAGAGCTTCCCCCAGCGCGTTCTGTGGCCCACCACATCGGCCCGTGCCACCGAGGGTGATCACGCCCAAACAAACCCATCCAAGTATGCCGATGGTGACGACCCCCGCACCGAGCACCATCACGGGTACGGTCATGGCGAGGTAGTAAGGTCCGTCGACGAGCTCAAAGGGTAGCAGAAAGAACATGATCGAAGCCGCCGCATAGACCAGCAGGGTGGCGACGTTCAGCCCGAGGAAGGCGCGGTTCTCCACGAGGCGAGGCGGCGTCATCGGGTGTTTGCTTCTGAGCTCCCAGAACGCATAGACGGCGAGCCCGACAATGCCAAGCCCGGCGACGATCGTGAGCACCGTGCCCGATCGGCTGGAGCGTCCGCGGCGGCCTGAGCTTCACCGGGGCCGATCTGGCTGAGCGCCCAGGCGACCGCCCCGATCGCTGAAGCGAGGATCGCGGTGCCAATCACGAATTTGCGCTGGATGCGGCCATCTTTCGGCGCGAAGACCAGCAGAACCCCCGCTGCAATGAGCGCGAGCGGCGGGTTGATCCAGAACACGGAGGGCCAACCAAAGGTCTCGGTCAGCCAGCCGCCCAGGACAGGACCTCCGGCGGTGGTGAGAGCCGATGCCGCGGCCCATATGCCGATCGCCGGGTTCCGCTCCGCGCGGATAGGTGGCCCCGATCAGGGCGAGGCTGGCGGGGGTGACGATCGCTGCGGCCGCTTCCTGCGCGACGCGGGCAGCGATCAGCCAGACGGGCGAAGGCGCCAGCGCGCAAGCCGCGGCCGCAAGGCTCTACAAACGGCTGCATCTCGTGGCGATGAACTCGCCGTCTCTGGTTTGTAGGAGTGGTCATTTGCAGTCTCGTTTCAGGTTGTAGGCGCTTCTGACAGCGATCTCACACTGTGACGGTCGAATCCCGGCGAGGGAAATTACCTCTCGCCTTGGAATCGATAGGCGATCGTCCTTGCCGCTCGCCGCGCGGCGTAATGCCGTCGCGGCCTGCGCAACTTGCCATGATTTACGAATGGCGATGAGGACCGTCGCGGCACAATTCCCGGCCGCTATGAAAACTATACGCGCCGGCTATTGGAAAAATTCGTCCGGCACTGCGATCAATAACTGCGACGTTCGCAAATTTGACCGAATAGCGCCCAGCAGAAAACGGAGCCCCCTGATGTCCGAGAGCTTTCCACTCCCAACTGAGCCCGAAGGCGTTATCCCGTCTCTGGTCAAGCGATTTAACTCCGGAAAGATCGAGGCAATGATGGCCTTGTACGCCCCGGAGGCGGTATTCGTCGCGAACGACGGGCGAACCATCACTGATCGCGCCGAGTTCACGGCCATACTCGAGCGCGATATCAAGCTCGGCCTGCCGCTGAAGGCAAATGTGCGCCATGTGTTCGTCGGCGGCGACACCGCCCAGATCGTGCTGGACTGGTCAATTGACGGAACAGGTCCTGACGGCAAGATCGTGCACATGCACGGCACAGCGAGCGACATCATGCGGCGCGGCGCGGATGGGTTCTGGCGGTACATTATCGACAATAATCAAGGCACCGCGGTGCGACATCCCGCCTGACGGATGTGCGCCACGGCAGCTCTCAGCGATGGAGCCGCTCTTCAGGTTGGCGTCGACGATCACCGTGGTACCGGCCTGGCGCAGCTGCTTGATACTGGTCAAGCGACTGCCCTGCACCGAGCGGCTCGGGAAGCGAGGTCACATCGCCACTCGCAAAAACAATCTTGCACCTTCGCTTTCGGAAGCTACCCATGCCGCGGGCATAGGACGTCGAACGGGCTTTTATCGCCGCAAATATCCAGCAAAGGGACAAGCAACCGAGGAGACAATTCAGATGAAGGCGATCGTCGTAACGGACCAGGCTGCGGGAACGGCCGGGATGAAGCTGGTGGAGCGGCCTGAGCCGCAGGCAGCGATTAACGACGTCGTCGTTCAGGTTCATGCGTCGGGATTCACCTGGGATGAGCTGACGTGGCCCTCGACCTGGACCGATCGCCTCGGCCGTGACCGGGCGCCGGTGATTCCCGGGCAAGAGCTGGCCGGAGTGGTCACCGCCCTTGGCTATGGCACGAGGGGGCTGTCCGTGGGACAGCGGGTGTTCGGCCTCGCGGACTCGTATCGCGGCGGCACGCTGGCCGAGTATGTGGCAGTCGAGGCACGCAACCTCGCGCCGCTGCCGAGCGATGTCGACTTCACAGTGGCCGCGAGCGTGGCGATGCCGGGCCTGACGGCGTGGCAGGGACTGTTCGAGCACGGCCACCTTCAGGCGGGGCAGAGCGTCCTCGTGCACGGCGCGGCCGGCGCAGTCGGTTCGATGGTGACCCAGCTCGCACGAGAGGCGGGCGCCTACGTCATCGGCACCGGACGCGCCGCCCACCGTCAGACGGCGCTCGACTTCGGCGCGCAGGAGTTCGTCGCTCTCGAGAACGACGCCCTCGAAGACGCCGGTCCAGTCGATCTGGTTTTCGATCTCATCGGCGGAGACATCGCGAAGCGGTCCGCAGGCTTGATTCGAGCTGGAGGAACGCTGGTGACCATCGCCGGCCCGACCGAGGCACGGCCCGCCGACGGCCTGACGATCGACTTTGTTCTCGTGTCCCATCGCGCCCAACTGGGTGAGATCGTTCAGCGGGTGCGGGACGGACGACTGTGGACGAACATCGGCAACATCGCGACCCTCGACGATGCCGTCGCCGCTTTCAATCCGACCAAGCGGATCAGCGGGAAAACGATCATCCGCGTTCGTCCGTGAGGACTCGGGCACGGCGAGCGGTTCTGCGCTCCTCGTGGATCATCGCCGCCTTTTGGATCGTGGCGTAGCAGCACAAGGAGACTGGTTTGATGCAAAATTATGTCTTGGGGCATTCGAACCGGGAACTTCGCAGGCTGATGCTGCAGGCGGACAACCTCCGCCCGATCACGACGCGCCTCCTGCGCGAGATCGGGCTCGCACGAGGCATGCGCGTCGTCGACCTCGGTTGTGGAGCGGGCGACGTGGCAATGCTCGCGGCGGAAATGGTCGGACCGACCGGGGCCGTCGTCGGGATCGACCGCAGCGCTGCCGCGATCGCCACGGCCCGTGAGCGCGCGCGCCGCTGGTCACGCCAATATCGAATTCGTGGAAGGCAAGGCCTCCGAAATGACCGGCTCCGGAAACTGCGATCTGGCTATTGGTCGCTATGTCTTGGTCCACCAGAGCGACACTGTTGCACTGATCCGCGCAGCGGCCACTCACGTCCAGACAGGCGGCGCAGTTGCCTTCCATGAGGTATTGCTCCTCGGAACATGGTGGTCCTTTCCGCTGGTCTCTCTTTGGGAGGATACCTCCGACCTCATCAATACGACGTTTCGCTCGGTCGTCACGTGCCCTGATGTCGGAGCGCGGATGGTGGAGCATTTCTACAACGCGGGGGTGGAGTTGCCTCGCCTGTTTTCGGAGACTCCGGTGGGCGGCGGCCCCGACTCGTCTCTTTACGCATGGGCCGCGGAAACCTTCCGGTCGCTGTTACCAAGAGCCGAGGAAATCGGCCTTGTGGCACGCGGCGAGATCGATATCGACAGGCTTGAGGAGCACCTGCGCCAAGCGGTGACGGCGGTCCATGCTCAGATCGGTTTTGCCCATCAGCACTGCGGCTGGGCGCGAGTCTGATGACGCTTTTTGAGAAGAGTACACGGGGAGGATCGGCGAAGTCCGTATGTCCTTCCCAAACTGAGGCGACTCGCCGAGCTCTTGCCGCTCGCGGCCCTGACTTTGGTCGCCGGCGCTCTGGGTGATCGGTTCGGACAGACGCGGATCTTCTTCGGGGGGATCGCTCTCTACGGCCTGGGCGCGATCGCGATTGGTTTCGCGCCGAGTTTCGTGCCGCTGATCGTCGGCCGCTTCCTGCAAGGCTTGGGCGAAGCCGTGATCCTGCCAATGGCCTTTCCGTCATTGGGCAGGTCTTTCCCGCCGACAAGAAAGCCCGTGCGGTCGGCATCTAATCGGAGATCTTGTTATACGTCTTCACCTTCCGTACCCCGCAGAGAAGCAACAGTAGGACGGCGAAACTCGATGGTCCAATGATCTTTGGCTATAATCGGTGCCATCGATGCAGCACCCACGGCAAGAAGCACTGGCTCTAGCGGGCAGTCGATCAGAATGATTTCGTGCTCGACGAGGTAAAAAACCTTGTCGGCACATACCAAAAGCCCCGGACGCGCTCCAAGGTGCATCCGGGGCCTAGCGCTAGGCTCGCATCACATAAGAGCCCCGAGCACCCCAGGAGAGATGGTCGACGCGACCGGATGAAGTTCAGATCGAGCCAACCGGCGCAACGGCGGGAAAGTCCTCCTCGGGATCGAACACATTGTTGAAAAAGTTCGTCAGGGAGTACATGGCCACCAGCGCGATGATCTCGATGAGGTTCGCATCCGTGTAGCCGGCATCGCGGACGGCTTTCAGATCGGCGTCACTGACCTTGCCGCGGGTCTCGATGATTTTGCGCGCAAACTGGATGGCGGCGTCCCGCTTGGGGGCGCTGGCATGGCCCTTCCGAGCGAGAATGATTTCATTGGCCGGCAGCTTGGCCATATGATCGGCCGTAAAGCTGTGAACGGTCAGGCAGTAGTTGCAGCCATTCACTTCGGAGACAGCGAGGCCGATGCTGTCACGCGTCTTCACGTCGAGCACCTTGCTCATGGAGCCGAGGAGGGTGGCCCATGCGTTGAACGCGATCGGACTTGCCGCGAAGGTCGCCATCATATTTGGAGTGAACCCGATGTTCTTGGTGAACATATCGAGCGTCGGTTTCGAATCGGCCGGCACCTGTTCCGGCTTTAGAGCCGCAATTCGTGGCATCACAATCTCCGTAAGAGGTCGGCTTCACTAATATCAAACGAGATTCAACACTTCGACCACCGGACGGCGCGGCTTCTGCGGCCAGTTTCCCGGACGCTCCGCCCCTATGGACAGCAGCATGACCGGTACTTCGTCTTTGGCCAGTCCGAACTCGCGATGCACCGCTTCGGCATCAAAACCGATCATCGGCGTCGAACCCAAGCCTAGCGAGCGGGCCGCATAAATCATCGCCGCCGCACCGAAGGTGCCGGTGCGTACTGCCTCGTCACGCTGGCGCTGCGGGTACTGCATGTACAGATCGCGTGCGGGGATTTCCCAATCCGGTATCAACTTTGCCGGCATGATGCCCGCTTCCACCACCGGTGCCAGGCGCTCAGGTACTACGCTGGAATCGGCCAACTGGCCGCAGACGATGAAAGTGACGGCTGCTTCGGTGATCGCTGGCTGATTCCAGGCGATCGGACTCAGCCGAGCCTTGGCTTCAGGCGTGCGCACGGCGATGAAACGCCAGTTCTGTAAGTGGAAGGAAGTCGGCGCAGTGGTGCCGATTCGCACCAGCTCGCGGATTTGTTCGTCGCTCAACGTGGCGGCAGGGTCATAGTACTTGGTGGCGCTACGGCTCAGGATACAATCGATGACGGCGTTGGTCATGGTAATTCCGTTAGTCATGGTGATTCCTATACGTTAAGGAATGAGCTGAGATGACGAATGCTTTCGCTCTCTTTGCTCGAAATGGCGCAGGGATGTCGCCCGTCTGACATCTCGTGCCAGGGGGCCATGGTAGTTTCCTGAGTTGCGCCGGCGCGTCTGACAGGACGTGGCCGGCCGCGTGCATCGAATGCGGGTCGTTCACGGACGAACGCGGATGATCGTCTTCCCGCTGATCCGCTTTGTCGGTTTGAAGGCGGCGATGGCATCGTCGAGTGTCGTGATGTTGCCGATGTTCGTGCGCAGTCGTCCGTCCCGCACCCGCTGGACGATCTCACTCAGTTGGGCACGATCGGACTCGACGACGAAGTCGACCGCGAGGCCCTTGGCGGGCCGTGCCTCGGCCGGCCCGACGATGGACACCAGCGTTCCTCCGGATCGAACTAGGCGCGCGGAGCGCTTCCCGATGTCGCCGCCGATGAGATCGAACACCAGATCGACTCCGCCGACGTCTTCGAGGGCATCGTTGTCGAGGTCGACGAACTCCTTCGCGCCGAATTCGAGCGCTTTCTGACGGTCGGCGGCGCGCCCGGTGCCGATGACGTAGGCGCCGACCTCTCGTGCGAGCTGCGCCACCATCGACCCGACTGCGCCGGCCGCGCCGTGCGCGAGGACGCTCTGCCCCGCCTGAAGGCGCCCGTGCACGAACAACCCCTGCCACGCAGTCAGACCCGAGATCGGCAGGCTCGCGCCCACTGTGAACTCAACGTCGCCCGGCAACGGCGCGAGGTTGCGTGCCTCGATCGCCACATACTCGGCCAGCGTGCCGTCGCGATACCAGTCCGCGAGGCCGAACACCCGCTGTCCCACCGACAGACCGGTCGTGCCATATCCGAGAGCAGTGACCACACCGGCCAGCTCGTGCCCAGGGATCGACGGCGTTCGGTCACGATCGAGGCGATCGGTCCAGGTCGAGGGCCACGACAGTTCGGTCCCGACGAATCCTGAGGCATGAACTTGAACGACGACGTCGTTGATCGCTGCCTGCGGCTGGGGCCGCCCCGCTTGCCTCATGCCGGCATTTCCCGCAGCCTGGTCCGTTACGACGATTGCCCTCATCCTCAACCTCCTCGTGTGTGGTATGTCGTCATCTTCCGATTGCCTTGCGGACGAACAAAAATACGATCGCGAAACTCGACGGTCCAATCACCTGTGGCTATGGAATCGATGCCAACGACGCGAAACATCAAAGCGCGTCAGCAGCGGCGGAACGAATGCCCCGCGTTGGGCGCTGAGTACGCAAAAGAGCCGGAATGCGCGGAAGAATGCCGCTGCTGTTGGGGCTAACATCAGGAGGCGGCCGGATTGTCGTGAACGAGGCGCCATCGTATGCCGCGGCCATGCTGCTCGAACAAGGAAGGGCGACGGAGAATGCGAGAACGTCGGGTTGAGATTCGCGTCGGATCAGACTTCGCGCGAAATGTTGCCCATCCGAGGTTGGGGATCTCGTCTTCCCTAAGACGACAAGGTCGGGTTCGGCGAGAGCCTGTACGACAGGAGCCGGTAGGCTTTAGCCCGTCGGCATCCCGCATCGCGGGTCCACCGAACTGGAGGCCCTGCGGGTATGATAGGCTGGGATGCCCCGGTGCAAGATCGACTGCGCGAGAGACGCTCAATCCGGAGTGATATTCGGGATCGGGAGTTGCGCCAGATCATCATCGTAGCTGGCCTGAGTGCTTGGGCTGTGGCCGGAAGTAGTAGCGTCCAGGCGTGTGTTAATATCCGCACCAATGCCGAGCATTTTGCCAACGGGACAGAGGTTTGCGGCTTCCAACAGGAAGGCGCGCTGCTGCCCGTCGAGTTTTCCTCCCAGCACTAGGGTGCGCACGAACGAATCTCTTTCGCCCTGAGCGCCATGGTGGAAGCTGACGCCAACTTCCAACCGCTCCAGCGGAAGTTTCTGGCGTCGAGCCTGAAAACGAACGCTCATAGCCGTGCATGCGGCAAGAGATGCGCTAAGAAGGTCGTAAGGATTGGGACCGGAAGAAATATGGCCGGCGCCATCCGGGCCGCCGACAGGAAATTGAGATTCGCCGACATGGCCTACCAGCGCGCCATGATTAGTGGGGTCGCTTGCGACAACAACTTCGCGGGTCTTGGTCATGATTAGGTCCCGATTGTTCGAATGATTGATCCACGAGCATCGACGAGTGTGTACGCCAGCGACAGCGCAGAACAAGTCTTAGAGTTCGTGCGAGATTTCAGCGCCGCGTCCGCTCCGGCCGTTGCGTTCAGCAGCTAAATCCGGCGACCATCCGCGTAAAGCTATCATATCCATAACCGGCAGGAATGCACCGTGAAGTCAGTCGAAGCTCCGCGACGAGGAAATCCGTGGACGCGCCTCCTGAATGTTCTCTGAGTTGTTTGGCGCGCAAAATGAACAATTCGGCGAAAAGGCGTTAGACATAAAAATGCGTTTGACTCATTCATGATGGTCGTGAGCGCCCCACAGTGTCCCGCGCGCATTTTTCCGCTCTCGTACGCCGCGTACGAGCTTCTCTCGGAGCTCACTGCGCGAATCTCGCGGCGCCAGTTGTGCATGCCGCGACGGCATTGGGTGCGATTTAGCCACTGAACGCGGCTTGGAAGTCTCCGCAGAATAAAAGTGTCGGCTTAAGTGCCATGCGGCTCGTGGGATTCCTCGCCACCGCATCACGCCGCAGGGCGAGCGGCAATAACGATCGTTTATCGACTCCATGGCGAGACGTGATTTTCTTCGCCGGCATTGCAAGGTCATTCTCGAAAGCACCGTCGTGCCGAGCTTGCGCTTGCCGCGATCGACACGCGGACCACGATGGAAAATTGAAAAGGCAGGGGCGATATGCAAAGCAATGACGCAATCGAAATTGTCGCGCCATGACCTGTCCAATTCAACGCGGCCAGGTGGGCTGCTCGATCGTGTTCCGCCGGCGCCCGCGTCGCCCCCCAGCGCAGCCAGGACTATTCCTCCTGGTAACCGCATGTCCCTGGCCTGAAGGGGGCGCGCCGTTTGCAACATTTCAGGTTTTCGGAGAAACCGGAGTGAGTACGACTGACGGAACCGAGCATCCGGCTCCGGTGCCCCGGCTCGATCGCGGTTCGTTGCGGCGCCTTGGACGATGTGGTGGCGCGTCGGTTGGTTTGCTGTTCGCGCTGGCGCTCGCTGGCTGCGGCGAGAGGGCGCAATCGCAGGCGGCGGCGCCTCCGCCGGTGACAGTTGCGCAACCGGTCAAGCGTACGGTCACCGACTGGGACGAGTTCACCGGCCGCTTCGAGGCGGTCGAGGAGGTCCAGGTTCGTGCCCGCGTCGGCGGCTTCGTCAACAGCGTCGAGTTCAAGGACGGTGCGATTGTTCATGCCGGCGATCTGCTCTACATCATCGATCCGCGCCCGTTCGAAGCGGTCGCGTCGCAAGCCCAGGGCCAACTCGACGACGCGCGAGCCAAGGCAGAGCTCGCCAAGCGTGAACTCGACCGTGGGCTGAACCTTGTCCAGACCAGCGCAGTCTCCGTACAGGTCGTCGATCAGCGCCGTCAGGCCTTGCAGGCGGCTTATGCGGCTGAGACGCAGGCCGAGGGGGCGCTGAAGGCCGCGCAGCTCAATGTCGAATTCACCCACGTGCTGGCCCCGATCACCGGCCGCGTCAGTCGCCATCTGGTGACGCCGGGCAATCTGGTGCAGGGCGCCGATAGTGGCGCGACGTTGCTCACTTCGATCGTGTCGCTTGATCCGATCTACATCTATTTCGACGTCGACGAAGCGACCTATCAGCGCAACAGCCGGCTCTGGTTCGAAGGCAAGCGGCCGAGTTCGCGCGATACGCCGAACCCGGTGCATGTGACTTTGACCGGCGAGACAAAGCCCACGCATGAAGGGAAGATGGACTTCCTCGACAATCGACTGGACATCTCGACCGCGACGCTGCGCAGCCGCGCGATCGTCCCGAACAAGGATATCTCGATCCTGCCGGGGCAATTTGGCCGCGTCAGGATCATCGGCTCGTCGCCCTACGAGGCGCTGCTGATCCCGGACGCCGCTATAGCCACCGACCAGTCGCGCAAGATCGTGTTCGTGGTCAAGCAGGACAACACGGTAGAGGCAAGGCCGGTGGTGCTCGGGCCGCTCGATGAAGGGCTGCGCGCGATTCGCGAGGGCCTCAAGCCGGAGGATCACGTCATCGTCGACGGGCTGCAGCGTGCCCGCGTCGGCGCAAAGGTGACACCGAAAATGGCGCAGGCGCCGGCAGGCGACAAGTCTACGGCAGGTGCCACGCCATGAATCTCGGAAAGCTTTCCATCAACCAGCCCATCTTGGCGATGGTGCTGTCGATCGTGCTTCTGATCGTCGGCACGATCGCCTACCAGACGCTGTCGGTCTCGGAATATCCGCAGGCGGTGCCGCCGACCGTTACCGTCACCACGCAATATCCGGGCGCCTCGGCGCAGACAGTAGCCGACACCGTCGCCGCCCCGATCGAGCAGGAGATCAACGGCGTCGAGGACATGTTATATCTCTACAGCCAGGCGACCTCGAACGGCCAGCTCACGATCACCGTCACCTTCAAGCTCGGCACCGACCTCGACAACGCGCAGGTGCTGGTTCAGAACCGCGTCGCGATTGCGCAGCCGCGGCTGCCCGAGGAGGTGCAGCGCAACGGCGTCGTAACCCGCAAGAACTCGCCTGACATCCTGATGGCCGTATTCGTGCTGTCGCCCGACGACTCGTTCGATCAGCTCTACATCTCCAACTACACGCTGCTGCAGGTCCGCGATCAGCTTTTGCGGCTCGACGGCGTCGGTGACATCCAGATGTTCGGCGCGCGCGACTACTCGATGCGGTTGTGGCTCGATCCCGACCGGATCGCTGATGTCGGTCTGACATCGACCGAGGTGTTGGCTGCGATCCGCGCCCAGAACCTGCAGATCACCGGCGGACAGATCGCGGAGCCGCCGATCGCCGATCGCGCACTCCAGCCAAACCTCGTCTTCACCGGCCGCCTCAAGGATATCGGGCAGTTCGAGGACATCGTGGTGAAGGCCGGTTCCGACGGCCGCACCGTACGTCTGCGCGACGTCGCCCGCGTCGAGCTCGGTGCGCTCTCCTACGCCACCAGCAGCCGCATATTGCGCAAGTCGGCCGTTGCAATGGTGGTGACGCAACGGCCCGGATCGAATGCGCTCGCCACAGCGAAGGCAATCTCCACCACCATGGCGAAGCTGAAGGAGAGTTTTCCGAAGGGGCTCGACTACAATATCGGCTACAACCCTACCGAATTCATCGCCCAATCGGTCCATGAGCTCATTAAGACGGTCTACGAGGCGATGGCGCTCGTTGTCATCGTTGTGCTGGTGTTTTTGCAGGGGTGGCGGCCTGCGGTCATCCCGATCATCGCGATCCCGGTGTCGCTGGTCGGCACCTTCGCGGTAATGGCCGCGCTCGGATTCTCGATCAATAATTTGACGCTTTTCGGCCTGGTCCTCGCGGTCGGCATCGTGGTCGACGACGCGATCGTGGTTGTCGAAAATGTCGAGCGACATCTCCGGCACGGTATGAGCCGGCGCGGGGCGGCGCTCAAGACCATGGAAGAGGTCGGTGGCGCGCTGGTCTCGATCGCGCTGGTGCTCTGCGCGGTGTTCGTGCCGACAGCCTTCCTGGGCGGCATTTCCGGACGCTTTTTCCAGCAATTCGCCGTCACCATCGCGGTCGCGACCGCGATCTCCTGCTTCTGCTCGCTGACGCTGTCGCCGGCACTTGCCTCGCAGATCCTTACTCCGCACGAGGAGAAACGTCCGCCGGCGCGCTGGAACATCATTGGGCGCGGCTGGGGCGGCTTCACCACGCTGTTCAACCGCATCTTCGATCGCCTGGCATACGGCTACGCGACCGCCGCCGACTTCGTGATCCGGCATACGGTAGTGATGCTTGTGATCTATCTCGCTCTGATCGGCGGCGCCGGCTGGCTACTGGCCACCACCTCGCAGGGTTTCATTCCCGCACAGGATCGCGGTTACCTCATCGTCTCGGTGCAATTGCCAGGCGCCGCATCGCTGGCGCGGACCGCTGAGGTGGTGCGCGAAATCGAGCGAATTGCGCTGGATACGCCAGGTATCGTGCGCGTCGGGGCGTTCAGCGGCTTCTCTGGCGCGACACGCACGCAGGCGGGTAATGCCGCGGCGCTGTTCCCGGTGTTCGACGAGGCGGAGGCACGGCAGAAGAAGGGATTGTCCGCCAACGCGATCACGGCCGATCTACGCAAGCGGCTGTCAGTGATCCAGGGCGCTTTCGTCATCGTCATTCCACCGCCTGCGGTGCCAGGTATTGGCACCGGCGGCGGCTTCGCCATCCGCATCCAGGATCGACAAGGACGAGGTCCCGAGCTGCTCGCAGCGGCGACCGACGAGCTCGTCGCCGCCGCGCGAAAGTCGCCAAACCTGACCTCGGTATTCTCGCCTTTCACGGCGAATACGCCGCAGCTGTTCGTCGATATCGATCGCGTCAAGGCGCAGAAGCTCGGCGTCCCCATCGCCAACGTCACCGACACGATCGAGACTTACTTCGGATCGGCATATGTCAACGACTTCAACCTGTTCGGACGCACCTATCACGTCACCGCGCAGGCCGATCTCCCATTCCGCAAGGAGACTTCCGATCTTGCGCGGCTGCGTACCCGCAACGCAGCCGGCGACATGGTGATGCTCGGCAGCATTGTGGAATTCAAGGACAGATCGGGACCCGATCGTGTCGCGCGCTACAATCTCTACGCGGCGTCCGAGCTGCAGGGTGAGCCGGCGCCGGGCGTGAGCTCGACGACGGCGCTCAACACCATCAAGCAACTGGCCGACGAAACATTGCCGAGCGGCTTTTCCCTCGAATGGACCGATCTGTCCTATCAACAGGTGACGGGTGGCAATGCCGGCCTCTACGTGTTCCCGATTTGTGTGCTGTTCGTCTATCTGGTGCTGGCGGCGCAATATGGCAGCTGGACGCTGCCGTTCGCGGTGATCCTGATCGTGCCGATGTGCCTGTTCGCGGCCACCATCGGCGTGCGCATCATGGGCCAGGACGTCAACATCCTGACCCAGATCGGCTTCGTGGTGCTGGTGGGACTTGCCGCCAAGAACGCGATCCTGATCGTCGAGTTCGCGCGCGACATCGAGCTCGAGGGCAGGGCGCGGCTGGAGGCTGTCATCGAGGCCTGCCGGCTCCGCCTGCGGCCGATCCTGATGACGTCGTTCGCCTTCATCTTCGGCGTGCTGCCGCTGGTCGTGTCGACCGGTTCCGGCTCGGAAATGCGCCAGGCGGTCGGTGTTGCCGTGTTCTTCGGCATGCTCGGCGTCACGCTGTTCGGCCTGATCTTCACGCCGATCTTCTACATGGTGGTGCGCAACCTCGCGGAAGGCGAGAACGACGGCAAGCCGACCCAGGCGATCGCGGCCGCGGCGGAGTGAGTCGCGGCGGCGCCGATGCGCGATGAAGCCGGAATACTATCTCCGTTACACTGAGGAGCGCGGAACGCGCCTGGGCTCGACGACGTACCGTCTCTGCCGAGGCCAGCATGCCCGCCAGCATCGGAAGGATTTCCGTTCCAAGGTGGGTGAGCTGCGTCAGCTGGCGCTCGCGATGGCTGAGTTCCAGCTCGAGCCTCTGCACCCTCAGGGCGGGCAAATCGTTCCAAATTGCTGCTGAACGAAGGAGGATCCGCATCCGCTGTACCCGGCAAGACGGAGGGCGGCTGGCATTTCTCGGGCGATGGAGTACGATTTCTCCAGGCTGGAGTGAGGCCGCGCGTGTGGCGAAGAGCTTGATCAGCCGGCTTCAAGCCGTAGCCCGACGCCGGAGTCTGACAGATGGTGCGGCAGTCGCTGAACGTCGCGTACTCGGACAGCAGCTCTCAGGTGTTGTGGGAGGACGGCGAGCGCGTGTTCAGCCGCGGCTGGCGACTGGACGACAATGGCAACCGGGTTGCCGTGCTGCTTGTTGCCCCCGCCGCCGACCACCCGTCGCGGACGAGACTCGATCGCCTGACGCACGAATACGAGCTGAAAGATGAGCTCGACGGGGCATGGGCGGCGCGGCCGTTGGCCCTCATGCGCGACGCCGGTCGGACCATACTGGTGCTCGATGATCCGGGCGGGGAGCCGCTCGATCGTTTGCTCGGTGAGCCCATGGAGGTAGGGCGCTTTCTGCGCCTGGCTATCGCTGTTACCTCGGCTCTGGGCAAGCTTCATCAGCACGGGCTCATCCATAAAGACATCAAGCCAGCTAATATTGTGGTGGACTGCGCGGATGGACATCTGCGGCTCACCGGGTTTGGTATCGCGTCGCGCCTGTCCCGCGAGCGGCAGGCGCCCGAGCCGGCCGAGACCATCGCCGGTACGCTCGCCTACATGGCACCCGAACAAACCGGGCGGATGAACCGCTCGGTCGACGCCCGCAGCGATCTCTACGCCCTCGGCGTCACGCTGTACCAGATGCTCACGGGCGTTCTGCCCTTCACGGCGGCCGATCCGATGGAATGGGTACACTGCCATATTGCAAGACCACCGGCGCCGCCCGGCGAGCGGCTAAAAGACCTCCCGGGCTCCGTCTCCGCGATCATTATGAAGCTGCTCGCCAAGACTGCTGAGGAGCGTTACCAGACGGCTGCAGGCGCCGAGAGCGATCTACGGCGTTGCCTTGCTGAATGGGAAACCCGAGGCGATATCGACGAATTCCCGCTCGGGGAACACGACACTCCGGACCGGCTGTTGATCCCCGAGAAATTGTATGGTCGGACAGCCGAGATCGATACCCTGCTTGCCTCCTTCGACCGTATCGTCGCCGGCGGCAGGCCGGAGTTGGTGCTGGTTTCCGGATACTCCGGCATCGGCAAGTCCGCGGTCGTCAACGAGCTTCATAAGCCACTTGTTCTGCCCCGCGGTTTTTTTGCATCGGGCAAGTTTGATCAGTTCAAGCGCGACATCCCCTACGCCACCCTTGCGCAGGCCTTTCAGAGCCTGATCCGCCCGCTTTTGAGCAAGACCGAAGCGGAGCTGCGGCAATGGCGGGAGGCGCTGCTCGAGGCGCTCGAACCGAACGGTCGGCTCATTGTTGATCTCATCCCGGAATTGAAGCACATCATCGGAGAACAGCCGCCGGTCCCCGAGCTGCCGCCACAGGATGCGCAGGGCCGCTTTCAGCTGGTGTTCCGGCGATTTATGAGCGTATTCGCGCGGCCGGAACATCCGCTCGCCCTGTTCCTCGACGATCTCCAATGGCTTGATGCAGCAACGCTCGATTTGCTCGAGGATCTGTTGACCCGGCCGGATGTGCAGAACCTGTTGTTGATTGGCGCTTACCGCTACAACGAAGTCGATCCCATCCACCCGCTGATGCGCAAGCTCGAAGCGATGCGCCAAGCTGGCGCGATATTGCAAGACATCGTATTGGCACCCCTGACCTGTGAAGACTTGGGACAACTAATCGCGGATTCTGTTCACAGCGAACCAGAGAGAATCACGCCGCTGGCGCAGCTGATCCACGAGAAGACAACCGGCAATCCGTTTTTCGCCATTCAGTTCATTTCTGCGCTCGCCGACGAAGCATTGCTCACTTTCGATTATGGCGAGGCGCGATGGTGCTGGGACCTGAATCGCATTCACGCCAAAGGTTACACCGACAATGTGGTGGACCTTATGGTAGGGAAGCTGAACCGCCTGTCCGGCGAAACTCGAAACGCATTGCAGAAGCTCGCCTGCCTGGGCAACGACGCAGGGTTCACCATGTTGCGGATCGTTTACCAGGACTCCGCCGAGGAGATGCATGGCCAGCTTTGGGAAGCGGTGCGAGCAGGGCTGATCTTTCGTTCGGAAGATTCCTACAAGTTTCTCCACGACCGTGTCCAGGAAGCCGCCTACTCCTTGATCCCGGAGGAATCGCGTGCCGAAGCCCATCTCCGAATAGGGATGCTGCTCGCAGCGCAGACCCCTCCAGAGAAGCTGGAGGAGGCGATCTTCGAAATCGTCAATCAGCTCAACCGCGGCTCGCATCTCATCACGTCAATTGAAGAGCTTGAGCGGGTCGCGGAGTTGAATTTCATTGCAGGTAGACGCGCCAAAACCTCGACAGCGTATGCCGCGGCGCTGAACTATTTGCTCTCCGGCGCGGCACTGCTGCCCCGGGACTCTTGGGAGCGCCAGCACGACCTGATCTTTGAACTGGAGCTGCACCGGGCCGAATGTGAGTTCCTCACTGGTGCACTGGCGGAAGCCGAGCAGCGCCTGGCGGTGCTGTCGGCCCGTACCGCGACGACGATCGAACGAGCCCGCGTCACGTGCCTGCAGGTGGATCTTTACACGACCCTGGATCAGGGCAGCCGCGCGATCGCAGTCGGTCTCGACTATCTCCACCACCTGGGCATCGACTGGTCGCCGCACCCGACGGAAGACGAGGCTCGGCGCGAATATAAGCGGATCTGGTCCCAACTCGGCTCCCGCACGATAGAAAGCCTCGTTGATCTACCTTTGATGAGCAATGCCGCATCGCTCGCGACGCTCGACGTCCTGACGAAGCTCGGGCCGCCTGCCCACTACACGGATGCGAAATTACGTTCGATGGTCATCTGTCGAGCAGTCAATCTCAGCCTCGAGGGCGGCAATTGTGACGGCTCGTGCTACGCCTATGCAGTGCTTGGCAGGCTTGCTGGACCGGAATTCGGGGACTACCAGGCGGGACTTCGATTCGGCCGTCTCGGCTATGAACTGGTCGAACAGCGCGGGCTAAAGCGCTTCCAGGCCAGGACCTATTTGAACTTTGGATATTTACTCATGTTCTGGACGAGACATGTCCGGGAAGGTCGCGATCTGCTGCGGCGTGCGTTTGAGACGGCGAACCAGATCGGTGACCTCACTTTTGCGGCGTATTACTACACCCACCTGAACACGTATCTTCTCGCGGCGGGCGATCCGCTCGATAACGTGCAAGTCGAGGTCGAGCATGGTCTCGCGTTCGCGCGAAACATGAGGTTCGGTTTTGCGATTGACTCCATCGCCGGCCAGCTTGGGCTGATTCGGACACTCCGCGGCTTGACGCCGATTTTTGGTCGCTTTGACGATGGGCAGTTTGACGAACGCCTACTGGAGTCCCGTTTCTGCAGGAACCCGGATCTGGCGTTGGCCGAGGGCTCTTATTGGACCCGCAAGCTGCAGGCACGCTTCTTTGCCGGCGACTATGCGGGTGCCCTCGAGGCCTCATTGAGGGCGCAACAGCTGCAGCCGACATCGGCGTCTTTTTTCGAATGCGCGGAGTATCACTTTTACAGCGCGCTCTCCAGAGCAGCATGCTGCGAGTTCGCGGCGGCCGGCCAATGGCAGGAGCATGTCAGGGCACTAGCCGCGCACCACCGACAGCTCGAGGTCTGGGCGACGGCTTGCCCGGACAACTTCGAGAACCGCGCCGCACTCGTCGGGGCGGAGATCGCCCGGATCGAAGGCCGCGCGCTCGATGCCGAACATCTTTACGAGCACGCTATCCACTCGGCACACACGCATGGCTTTGTCCATAACGAGGCGCTCGCCAACGAAGTCGCCGCACGCTTTTATGCCGCACGCGGGTTCAAGAAGATCGCTCATGCCTATCTGCAGGACGCGCGGCACGCATACATCCATTGGGCAGCCGACGGCAAGGTACGCCAACTCGACGAGTTGTATCCGCACCTCAGGGAGCAAAAGCCGGGTGCCAGCCCCACAAGCACGATCGGGACGTCCGTCGAGCAACTGGACCTAGCTACTGTCATCAAAGTCTCGCAAGCCGTGTCGCGCGAGATCGTCCTGGAAAAGCTGATCGACACGCTGATGCGCACAGCGATTGAGCACGCGGGGGCCGGGCGAGGTCTGTTGATCCTAGCGGTAGGTGTTGGGTATCGGATTGAGGCGGAAGTCACGACCAGCAATAATAATACGACCGTCGGTCAACGACGAGCAAGTGTAACCGCTGCAGATCTGCCGGAGTCCATCCTCCACTACGTGCTCCGGACAAAAGAGAGCGTTCTTCTCCACGATGCCGCGGCCGCGAACCCGTTTTCTGCCGATAAGTACATTCATCAGCATCACGCCCGTTCAATTCTCTGCCTGCCGTTGCTCAAACAGGGCAGGTTGGCCGGTGTGCTCTACCTCGAAAACAACCTGACGGCCTACGTTTTCACACCTGACCGCGTCACAGTGTTGAAGGTGCTTGCGTCGCAGGCGGCAATCTCGCTCGAAAACTCTCGGCTTTATGACGACCTCGCGGATCGGGAAGGGAAGATTAGGCGTTTGGTCGACGCCAACATCATTGGGATCCTCATTGCCGACCGCGAAGGTCGAATTCTTGAAGCCAATGACGCGTTTCTACGTATCACAGGATATGACCGTGAAGACTTGGTTTCGGGCCGCGTGCGCTGGACCGAGCTGTCCCCGCCCGAATGGCGTGAGCGCGACATACTGACTCGGGCCGAACTGAACTCAACCGGCAGAGTTCAGCCCTTCGAGAAGGAGTATGTTCGGAAAGACGGCAGTCGCGTTCCTGTGCTTATTGGCGCCGCTCTGTTCAAAGAAGGAGGCGACGAGGGCCTCGCCTTCGTGCTCGATTTGACAGAGCGCAAGCGCGTCGAGGAAGCGCTTAGCCAAGCACAGAGACTGAGCCGCACCGGCAATTGGGTCTACAACGCGACAACGAAGCGTTACCTCTATTGGTCGAACGAGAGTTACAGGATCTGGGGGTTTGATCCGCTGCAGGGCCTTCCAAGTCGACAAAGTATGTGGAAACGCATTCACCCTGGGGACCGCGACAGAGTGTGGGGAGCGATTCAGGAGGCCGTGCACCAGAAAAGAGATTTCATGGCCGAGTTCAGAATCCTTCTACCTGATGGAACATTAAAATGGGTCGAAGGAACCAGCCATCATGTATTTTCCCCCCAAGGTGCGCTGGCTGAGGTTATCACCACAACCGTCGATGTGACGGAACGAAGGCGGGCACAGGACGAACGTGAAAAGCTGCGCCAGCTCGAGTTGGATTTCGCCCACATGAACCGCGTGAGCATGATGGGAGAATTGGCCGCCTCGCTGTCTCACGAAATTCTGCATCCGATTGCGACCGCTCGTAACAACGCCCGTGCAGGGATGCGCTTTTTGGAAATGAACCCGGCAAGTCTGGATGAGACCAGGGAAGCGCTCGCTTGCGTTGTCAGGGATACGGACCGAGCCAAGGATATCGTCGGACGGATGCGCGATCACATCAAGAAAGCGCCTCTGCGAAAGGAACGCTTTGATCTTAATACGGCGATCAACGAAGTGCTTGTGTTGGCACAAAGCGTGACTCACAGGAATGGCATTTCGGTCCAAACTCGGCTTGCAGATGGACTGCTTCCGGTTATGGGGGATTGCGTTCAGCTGCAACAGGTCATGCTGAACTTGATTCTGAACGCGGCTGAAGCAATGGGCTCGGTTGAGGAAGGGGCAAGAGAGCTATTGATCAGTATCGGGCAGGATCAGGCAGGCGTCCACGTAGCCGTACGCGATTCTGGGCCCGGCATTGATGCGCAGCATCTCGATCGAGTCTTCGACGCCTTTTACACCACGAAGTCCAGTGGAACAGGGATGGGGTTGTCGATATGCCGCTCCATTGTCCATGCTCATGGGGGCAAGTTGTGGACGGAAGCGAACGAACCTCGCGGCGCCGTCTTTCAGTTCACCCTGCCGGCGGACAACGACTCATGAACTGTCCTCAATCGGCGTACCCGGCTGCAGAGCCGAACGCAGGCATCGCTCGAGATAGTCGTCGTCGACTGGCTTGCCGAGGTAGCAAACAATCCCATCCTTTAGAGCCCGATCCCTGACGACCTCATCGGGGTAGGCGGTAACGAGGATCGTCGGGATTGCGTACCCTGCATCGACCAAATGCCTGTGTAGCTCGACCCCAGTCATTCCGGGCATGTGAACGTCGGCGATCAAGCAGGTGGTTTCCGGCAAAAAGCGTGACGCCAGGAAATCGGCTGCTGACGGAAACGCCTCGACAGTGTAGCCCATTAACATTACGAGCTTTCGCATTGACTCACGATAGAGCTGATCATCGTCGACGATGGCTATCAGTGTTCGGTTCAACATTGCCGGTTCCAGGCACCTTCCTCGCTCCACTGGCGGCATACCTCGCGCCCGCATGCAATTTCTAGTGTCCGGGACATTCCCCAATAATGCAATGACCGCGCCCGTAAGCGATGGCTTAGGCATCCGGCTATACGCTTAGGCAAAAGATACCTGTTCATTTCGACTGATTGTGCGTAGAGTAACGTCGAATAGCGGAAAATGCGCTTCCCCACGCAGGATACCGAGAATGGGTGAGGCAAATCCCTGTGTCTTGGTTATCGATGACGATCCCGAGTTTCGCGACTCGGTCGTGCGGCTGTTGCGGACAGTCGGCTTACCTGCCCGACAATTTTCGTCTGTTCCCGAATTTCTCAAGGCCGATCCGCCGGACGGTCCCACTTGCCTGGTGCTCGACGTGAGAATGCCGGGACGAAGTGGTCTTGAGCTGCAGCGCGACCTTGTCGCCGCAAAGAGGCAAGTGCCGATTATCTTCATCACAGCGCACGCCGACGTGCCGATGACCGTGCAGGCGATGAAGGGCGGTGCGATAGAGTTCCTTACAAAGCCATTCCGTGATCAGGATCTGCTTGACGCCATCGAGGCCGGCCTCGCTCGCGACCGTGCCCGTCGAGAGAGTGATAGCGCATGGGCTGCGCTCAAGGAGCGTTTCGACATGCTCAGCTCCCGTGAGCGTGAAGTTATGCTCGGCGTCGTGGCCGGGCGCCTAAACAAACAGATTGCCAACGATATCGGCATCGCCGAATCCACGGTGAAGGTGCATCGCGTGAACCTGATGCGGAAGATGAAGGCACGTTCGCTTCCCGAACTCAGCCGGATGGCGGACCGCCTCAATATAAGACTACTGCAGCCGCAGAATTTCTGAGCCGAAAGGCATATCCTGAGTCGTTTTCGCGCGAGGGCGCCATCTACTCGCAAATTGCGTCAACCGCATTTTGTCGCATCGCTGAGTCCCTCCCTTAGGCGCCGCCCATCCGGTTGACGGATTCGAGGCGCGAAGTCTTTGCCCTCAGTTCTAAGCGATCGCTTAGCACAGACAGCGACAAGCGAACCTTACAGTACCCCCGCGCAATCGACCGCAGCGCTCCAAGCCATCAAAATGTGCCCAACGAGGCTGTCCTCGGAAAACCGCCGTTCCAAGGCACGCGAGGTTATAATGCGCGCATTTATTGGTCGCTTGACGCATCCCGAACCGGGATTTGACGTAAATCGCGCTTCTCAAACTCCGGATACGGACCACGGATTCTTTGTTCCACCAATTAAAGTGTCATTCGGACCGTTTCGCCTGCTTCCAATGCAGCTCCTTTTTCTGGAAGGCGAGAAGCCCCTACCATTCGGAATTCGAGCCCTGGAGATCCTGCCTGCTTTGCTTGAACATCGCGGTGAATTGATCAGCGAGCAGGACTTGATGGCTCGATTGTGGCCCAAAGTCCTTGTTGAGCCCGCGAACCTCACGGTTCATATGTCCGCGCTGCGTGATGGCTGCGCCAGGCATCGGTTGATCGTCGACCCCGGGCTCGCAGCAACTTGATGGAGAACAACCCATGGAGCTTCATCAGGTTCGCTACTTCCTCGCCGTCGCGTCCACACTCAACTTCACCCGCGCCGCCGAACAATGCAATGTCACGCAGCCCGCGCTGACCAAAGGGGTGCAGAAGCTCGAGCAGGAACTCGGCGGCCAGTTGATCTACCGCGAGCGCCAGCTGACCCAACTCACCGACCTCGGAAAGGAGGTCCTTCCGATGCTGGAGCGCACAGTGGCCTCGGCGGAGGCGGTGCGTCGCAGGGCCCAGGAGTTCCAACGAAAGGAGGTTGCGCCACTGAAGATTGGCCTAGCCCCTTCCATCTCAGCGTCGCTCGTCCTCGATCCGATCGCGGAGATCGCAAACTGCATCCCTGGACTTCACGTCGAACTGCGCGAGGGCGTGGCGGAGGAGCTCGTCGATCTCTTGCTTGAAGGGGAGATCAACGCCGCAATGGTCGGAGACGTGCGGGACGTGCCCGCCCGTATCGACGACTGGTCTCTGTTCGAGGAACGCTATGTCGTGGTTCTCGCGCCGACACACCGGCTCGCAAATCGTCCCTCGATCAGCATCGATGACCTCCGTGAGACTGTCTTGCTGGAGCGCGTCGAATGCGACGTCGCTCCTAAGATCCAGCAGTCGTATTTCCCCGAAGAACCACCCAACCGCGGCCACTGCAGCGGTCACGACTTGCACCTGCAGCACATGGCCGCCGCTGGCTTCGGCGTGATACTCGCGCCTGAGCACATGCCGCGCCTTCCGACGCTCAAGACCATTCCGCTCGAAGGCGACCCAATTTCGCGCGAGGTGCGGCTACTGGCTGTGCAGGGGCGCCGCTACTCGCCGGCGCTGGACGCTTTCGTCAAGGTCACGCGGCTTCGCGACTGGTCGGTCGTCGTTCGGACGGTGAAGCACCGCCCTCGGACACTCGCGGTCGACGCGCCAAACTAACCCGCTTCCATGACGCCGGGCGAGTGGAATGGAAACGATAACGACCGGGCATTTCTAATGGTAGGCGTGCCGGCGTACCCTTACTGCTCGTCTAATCGGGCTGGCCCGTGACGGAGTGCTTGCCATCACAGGATCGCGAAATCGCCCTCTTGGGTGGATGCACTTTCCACGTCGCAAGCACGCGCTCGAGTAACCAAGCAAAGGAGTCTCCGATGTCGTTTCGCTTCATCACCAAGTCTATCCACGCCTACCTGATCGACTATCCTGTCGCGATCGTCTTGATCGCAGCTCCGTTCGTGCTGAAGCTCGGCCAAAGCGGACCGCTTGCAGTGGAGCTTTCGGTTGTCGTCGGTGTGGCCGCGCTGCTCTTGGCCGCCCTGACGGATCATCCCACCGGTCTCGTCCACATCATTCCCTACTGGCTGCACCTTTGGGTCGATCGCGCCGTCGGGGTGGTCTTTGTCATCGCACCGTTTGCCTTCAAATTCGCTGGGCTCGACGCCTGGTACTACTGGGTCCTCGCTGCGGCTGTCCTGCTCACGACGTCGGTCCTGAACGCGCCTGAGGAGCCGGTCGCGATGCGTCCGGAATTGGGCAGGCGCGCAGCTGGCTGAAGGCTGCGAAGGCGTCGTCGAGACGTCGCCGATGCTCGCCTGCAGCGGTCGGTCACGAACCCGACGCGCTTGGGGCTGGGGCCTCGATCATTCTTGATAGCGCCGATGGTGGAGGGCTAATACGGCGCGAGCACTCGCCGGATCGGGCGGCTGATATTTAAGGGGCTTAGATGAACGTATTCGCTCAGCCGCGGGACCAAAGAGCCGTGATTGGGCCACGCTTCGACTATTCGGCGCTGGCTCCCGCGGCGGCGGCCATCTGCTACCCTTTTCTACTCCGCGCCTTCCATGCCGTTGTTGGCACGCAGGCCGCAATGCCTTCGCCTCTCGCAATTGTCGCCGCGACCTTGATCCTGGCCGTGGCGTTCGTTGTGCCGTTTCTCGCGCTCGCGCTCGCTTGGCGGCCCGGCGCCAATCCAGGAGCGCGGCGGCTGGCCTATGCCGGCGTGACGACCCCAACGCTCTTTGTCTTTCTTGGCGTCGTTCAGGCCCTGATTCATAGCCCCATCCCAGACGAACTCGTGTGGTGCGTGCTTTGGCTCGCAATCGCGATTTGGTCACAGACCGCCGGCAATCCGGTCGCTGCAACGCCGCCGGCCGTGGGGCGCTTGCGCATCGTCCACGGCACGACGGCGGCGGTCCTGTCCCTATACGTGGCGTTCCATCTAGCCAATCACTTGTTTGGGTTGATCGGCCCCGATGCACATGCGGACCTCATGAAGGTCGGCCGCGTTCTCTACCGCTCTGAGGTGGGTGAACCGCTGTTGGTCGCGGCCATGGTTTTCCAGATCGGCACCGGCCTGTTTCTGGCATGGCGTTGGAGTGCCGCCCCGCAGGACTTCCATCGGACATTTCAGGTGGGCTCGGGGGCCTACCTCTCGCTCTACATCCTCGGGCATATGAACTCCGTTTTCATCTACGCTCGTAGCTTTCTCGGTATACCGACGGACTGGAATTTCGCGATCGGAGCGCCGACCGGGCTCATTCATGACGCATGGAATATCCGGCTGCTGCCTCATTACGCGCTCGGCGTCTTCTTTGTCCTAAGCCATCTTACGTCGGGATTGCGAATGGTGCTGATAGCGCATGGCGTCAATCGACGCACCGCAAATCGTATTTGGGGCGGCGGCGTCGCAATAAGCGCGGCTATCTCGGCCGCGATCATTGCGGGTATGTGCGGGGTTCGGATCGGATAGGCGACGTCGGCAGTGTCGGTCCCGAGTCATCCGACGTGGCAGGAGCCGGTGTAACACGCGCACCGTTTATTCGCTTCGTTGAGCGCGAGAGCACGTCTCGCGAAACGCTGCGACGCTGCTCTGCTAAGTCGCCGATGCCGGCGAGGCGAAGGTCGCCAGGGTGACCTCGGGCAACGACAATAACGATCGTCTATCGACTCTATGGCGAGAGGTCATTTCCCTCGCCGGCGTCGCAACGTCACTCTCCAAAAGAGTGGTCCGATCAATCTCAGGGTCAGGAGCCGCGATGGCGCTGCGTCAGCGACGGGGCGTTGATTGAAGGATAACTATGAAAGAAAAACGACACTGATGTCCCGGGAAGCCTACGATATCGTCATTGTTGGTGCGGGCGCGGCCGGTTGCGTTGTCGCGAGTTATCTCGCCGAATACACCGATGCGTCGATCGCGCTGATCGAAGCGGGCGACATGGACCGCGATCCGTTTATCCACATTCCGGCCGGCTTCGCCAAACTGCTGGCCCACGACCGGCATGTCTGGAAATACGAGACGGTTCCCCAGCACGCTAGAAAGCGCGCATATCGCTCAGGCAAGGTACTCGGCGGCGGATCCTCGATCAATGCGATGTGCTACGTCCGTGGTCAGATACGCGACTTCTCTGCGTGGCAGGACGCGGTCGGCGACACCGGCAAATGGTCGTATCAAGATCTGCTTCCCGTCTTCATGGCGCAGGAAGACAACGACACCTTCCACGACGAGTATCACGGCATAAATGGTGGTCTGGCGGTCCAGTTGCCCAAGGGCATCAACAAGCTGAACCAATATTGCCTCAAGGCATTCCAGGAATATGGGGTTCCCTATAATCCCGACTATAACGGTAAGAGCCAGATCGGCGTCTCGCCGGTGCAGTCGACGGTCGGAGATCAGCGCCGATGCAGCGCGGTCGACGCTTATCTGCGTCCGCACCTCACCTCGGGCCGCGTAACACTTCTCACCGGCAAGACCGTCCTTCGCATCCTGATCGAGAACAATCGGGCTGTCGGCGTTGAGTTCATGGACACGAGCCTGAAGAGGATCACGGCCGGCGAAGTTGTGCTGTCGGCCGGCGCCGTCCATAGCCCGACGATCCTCATGCACTCTGGCATCGGGCCGGCCGAGCAGCTGCGACAGCATGGTATCGCGGTGGTCGTCGATTCTCCGGAGGTGGGCGAAAATCTCCAGGACCACCCGATGGTGCCGGTCCGTGTCTATGTAAAGGGCGATCTCGGCTATCAGGCTGCCGCGCAGGGCCTCGGCAGCGTGAAGGCGGGCTTGCGTTATCTCGTCACCAAGGATGGCCCGGCGTCGGGCAATGGCATCGAGACGGTGACACACTGGAATCCGTCCGATTTCACCGCCGAGCCTACGATCCAATGTTATCACGCTCCTATCGTCTTGTCCGAGCAACTCGGCCCGGCGGGCGACCGCTCGGGCATCACCTTCGAACTCGTGGTGCTTCAGCCCAAGAGCCGCGGCTGGGTGCGGTTGGCCGACAGCGACCCAACATCGATGCCCCTCATCAACCCGAACTTCATCGGCGAAGAGGAAGACTTAAGGGCTGCGGTGGAGGCAGTGCACGCGATCCGCAGGGTCATGGCTCAGGAGTCGTTGGCGCCGGTGATCGAGGAAGAGATGGATCCCGGCCCACACATCCAGTCGGATGCGGAGATCGGCGAATGGGTGAAGCGTGTCGTGACGACGATGTGGCACCCGGTCGGCACCTGCCGGATGGGCCAGGACGCGCGAGCGGTGGTCGACGCAAGGCTCAGGGTTCACGGGGTCGACGGCCTCCGGGTAATCGATGCCTCGATCATGCCCAACATCACCAGCGGCAACACCAATGCCCCGACCCAGGCGCTTGCGCGCCATGCCGTGGCGATGCTGGTCGCGGACCTGAAGCGGAGCTCAGGCGCCCCGGCGCGGGCCAACGTGGCCCAGGTAGAGCCCTGAAGGAGGGATCAAAATGGATATAGAAGACGCGAGGAAGCGCCGCGAGGCGCCACTCGGCACGCCGAGCCATCTCGGCTCGAATGCCACCAGGGATATTTCGGCGGCGCTCACTGTGCTTCTGGCAGACGTGTTCGCGCTCTACGTCAAGACCAGGAACTTCCATTGGCACATATCAGGCCCGCATTTCCGGGATTATCACCTACTCCTTGATGTGCAGGCCGCGCAGATTTTTGCGATGACGGACGACATCGCGGAAAGAATTCGCAAGATTGGCGGCACAACGATTCGTTCGATCGGCCACATCGCCAGAGTGAAGCATATCGAGGACAATGATGCTGGCTTCGTCACGCCCGAAGACATGCTGGCCGAGCTGAAGGAAGATAATCTGGCGCTAAGCCAGCGCATGCGGCAGACCCACAACGTCTGCGACGAGCATGGCGATGTCTCCACGGCCAGCCTGATCGAAAACTGGATCGACGAGGCGGAAAGTCGCTCATGGTTCCTGTTCGAGGCGACCAGGAGAGCTTAGCCCCGAGCGTATGGCCACCCGTGAAGCTCGGGTGACTGCCTACGCTCCCGCAAAATCCCGTCGTGGGCTTTGACGTTAGGCTCGTTCGCGTGGTTTGGCCATTTTGGCGATCGCTGACTCTCAATGCGGCCCCACTCTGAACCCCGACGACGATCGAAGGGAGTGCAAATGATGGTGGATAGATCAGAGCCAGCCTTCGAAGCGGGTCTTTTCCAGATCAAGGTTGACCGAGAGGCCGAAGACGAGCGCTTCTATCAGGCGCTTGTGCCCTTCGGCTCTTTCGATGACGTCGTGCGGCGAGATCGGTATCGCCCTCTACCTGATGACTGGATCGTCGCTGTTACGGACGTCAGCCATTCGACCGAAGCTATTGAACAAGGACGGTACCGTGAGGTGAATGCGGCCGGTGCGGCGGTTCTTGCTGCCGTCAGCAATGCACTACCCGACCTACAGTTTCCGTCCACGTTCGGAGGAGATGGCGCGAGCTTCGCCGCGCCCGGCGCCTATTCGTCCATCATCAGGGATACGTTGGCAAAAACCGCCGCCTGGGCTGAAGACGCATTGGGTCTCACGTTGCGCATTGCGGTCATTCCTGTCGCGGACATTCGCGCTCAGCACTTGGACGTCCTGGTAGCTCGCTTCGCGCCATCCTCGAACGTCACCTACGCGATGTTCGACGGTGGCGGACTTGCCTGGGCAGAGCGTAAACTCAAGCAAGGCGGCTACACCTTTCCGCGCGCGCCCATGGGAGTAACAGCCGACCTCACAGGTCTCTCGTGCCGATTTGCGCCGATCAGCGCCAAGAACGGCGTCATCTTTTCTCTTATCGTCGTTCCGCGCGATGATCCTACTTCGTTTGTAGAGTTCATACAGGAGCTCCTGCGGACGCTCCGTTCGAATGACTCCGGCCTACATCCATTGCCTGCCGAAGGCCCGATTCCCGCATGGGCCGGCGACGATCTTGATCATGCCATCCAGAAAGGCAGTCGAAAGAGTCCCTTTGCGGCTCGGGCTGCGAAGCGCTTGCACGCCATTCTTGCGTGGGTGGGCACCCCGCTAGGAGTTCCTGTTGGTAACTTTGATGAAACCGGGTTCCGACGAGAGCTTGTGGAGAACACAGATTACCGAAAATTCGATGACGGCCTGCGTATGACAGTGGACTGCTCATCTGAACTCGCTGACGTCGTAGACGCGCGCTTGGAAGAGGCTCAGCGACGAGGTGCATGCTTTTTTGGAACGCATCGACAGTTGGCCGCAAATCTTACGTGCTTTGTGCCATCACCCATGCGAGCTAATCACGTGCACTTCGTTGACGGCGCGTCCGGGGGGTACGCCTTCGCCGCAGCCAACTTGAAGCGAAATGTTGCGAGCGGAGAAGCACCTGATTCTGAGCGCCGCTCTGCGTGAGGCAAAGCAGAGGGCGACGTCGCGGGCGGCAGCCCCTTCTTGCTTTGGGATCGCCGTTCTCAGTTATCCTTCTGGGCTTTACCCTCCTTGGCTATCCGCCGATAGTCGCTCGGATCCCGATTGTACGCCTTTCGAAAAGCTCGCACAAAACTTGAACGGCTCTCGTACCCCGCATTAAGAGCAACGACGTCGATCGACATCGTAGTCGTCGTCAAATCGATCGCAGCCTGGCGCATTCTCAAGTCTCGCAAGATGGCCATCGGGGATTGTCCAAAGATGTCAGAGAAACGCGCCATGAACGCCGAACGACTCAATCCTGCACTGTGTGCCAAGCTTTGAACTGAATGGGCGGCTCCCGGCCGCGCCACCATATCCGCAAAAGCACGAGTGACCTGTCTGTCGGCAAGTATCGAGAATCGTTCAGTCCACCGCTGGGATGACTTGAGGGACCGTCGCACCAACGAGACAACGATCTGCTTGAGCAGAGACGCTGTCATGGCCCCAACGCCGACCTCTTGCTGTAGCAACTCGTCCATAGCCTCGCGAAGCTTCAGATCGATCCTGTCCGCCGGCTCGAATTGCTCGATGACCGGTTCGCGGAGTTCTCCGAACAGCCTCACAGACCGACCAAAGGATGCGTTAAAAAAGCCGCATATCTGGACTATTTCGGGCTTCTCGTTCGGCACTGCGACGCGGAGGATGCCGTCTTGACGAGTCCAGCAGTCTCTCGAAATGAGCTTCGGTGGGCCACTTCCACCGTCAACCTCGATCATGAACGGAGTGTTTGGCGGCACGATGATGAGCAAATGAGGCCTCAAGGGTATCATCGGTCCGCGGTTGATAGATATGCGGCCCACGCCACTTAAGTTGTAGTGGATCCCGGGTACGTCAATCGTCCCAAATTCAACTCGATGGCCGCGCGGCACCAAAATCTCAGTCAGCGCGATGACATCGATGTCGAGCGCCTGCATCAAGTTGTTGAGGTCTGTTTTAGACAATTTGACAGTGGCGGCCGCGGGCGGCGAAACGTTCTGCCCGACGAGAGCCTGCTTTGGAACCGCTTTCGAAGTGTGCATGACTGGTGGCCCTTTACTGCCGGCTACCGCTACTGATAGTGCTCCGAAACCTGTTCTCCAAGGATTAGCGGGGCGTTGCCATGCTGTTCGTACCACTGAACCTCGTTTCGTGCCATTAGACGAAATTTGGACCTGCGGAGAACGCGAATGTTCCAATAGTCTTTATGCTCCGGGGCTTAGTTCCCGACTCTCATCCCGTACGCTACAACGCGCGCGGGATGACGGGCATGGACTAAGGCGACGACTTCAGGGAATTTGTATCGATCGGCAGGCTACGCACACGCTTGCCGGTCGCGGCGAAGATCGCGTTGGTTACTGCAGCACTGACAATGGCTGTCGGAGCTTCACCAACGCCACCCGGAGCCTCAGCGTTCTTGATCAAGTGTGTCTCCACCACCGGTACCTGGTCGATACGCATTGGCAGATAGCTGTCGAAATTGCTCTGCTCGACCCGTCCATCCTTGAAGGTGATTGACCCATGGAGCGCGGCGGTCAGGCCGAAAAGCGTTCCACCTTGAACCTGTGCTTCGATCGTATCTGGATTGACGTACATGCCGCAGTCAATCGCACAGACGATCCGCTTGACTTTGACAGAGCCATCGGCCGCCACTTCGACCTCGGCGACCTGCGACGTGTAACTTCCGTATGCGAATTGTACCGAAATTCCGCGGCCATGCCGCGCGGGAAGGGGGGATCCCCACCCTGCTTTTTCCGCCGCGAGCGACAGAACAGCGAGCGCTCGCGGATTGTGGCCAAGCAATCCCTTGCGGTAAGCGAGGGGATCCTGCTTCGCGGCATGAGCGAGCTCATCCATGAAGCTTTCGACCACAAAAACATTGTGAGTCGGCCCGACGCCGCGCCACCAAGACGTCCGGACACCGGGGGCCTCGACTCGGACAAAGTCGACGTGGATATTGGGCAGCGCATAGGGCGGCTCGGCCGCCGCTTCGACGGCGTCGGGGTCCAATCCGTCCTTGACGTAAGGGGGATAGTAGCGAGCCATGACTGAGGAGCCGGCGATCCGATGCGTCCAGGCAACCGGCTTGCCGGCCGCATCAAGTCCGGCCGACAGCCGATTGAGATAGTACGGCCGATACATGTCGTGCTGGATGTCTTCCTCGCGGCTCCAGATCACCTTCACCGGGGCATCGACGTGCTTGGCGATCTTGACGGCCAGCACCGTGCCATCGGCCTCCAGCCTTCGGCCGAAGCCGCCGCCAATCAGATGATTATGAATTTTGATCGCATCCTTTGGCAGGCCGGTGAGTTCGACCACCCGAGACTGCGTGATCGTAGGCGCCTGTGTACCGACCCAAATGTCGCAACGATCCTTCTGCAGATGAACGGTACAGTTCATCGGCTCCATCGCCGCATGGGCCAGGAAAGGCACCTGATAAATGGCGTCAACCCGTTGCGCTGCCTCCGCAAGTGCCTTCCCCGCATCGCCTTCGTTGCGGGCAACAACGCCCGGCGTTTTGGATTCCTCCTCCAATTGCTTGACGATATCGGCGTTGTTGACCTTGCCGTTCGGCCCGTCATCCCATGTGATGGCGGCAGCCTCGAGCCCCTTCTTCGCCGCACCCATGTGATCCGCAATCACGGCAACAGCTTCATCGATATTGACCACCTGCCGCACGCCCTTCACTGCCAGCGCGGCGTTCTCGTTCACCGTTTTCGCTTTGCCACCGAGCACGGGCGAAATGGCAACCGTTGCAATCTTCATACCCGGTAATCGCGTATCGATACCGTAGAGCGCGCGCCCATCGACTTTTATCGATGAATCCACGCGCTTGGCGCGCGTTCCGATCAGGGTGAAATCCTTCGGATCCTTCAATCTGACGTTTGCCGCAGACGGCACAGGCAATTTCGCCGCGGCGGTCGCAAGTTCACCGTAGCTCAGATGCTTCGAGCCTGATGCATCGAACACGACGCCATCGCTGGCGCGGCAAGTCGCCGGATCGACATTCCAGCGCTTTGCGGCTGCCGCAATCAGCAGATTACGACCCACTGCCCCTGCCTGACGGAGCGGCGTCCAGAAGGCGCGGACAGAGGCGGAACCACCTGTATTTTGAATACCTATGATCGAGTTGACGTAGAGCGCATGATTTGGCGGCGCATGCTGAACCTGAATCTGGTCAAGCTTCACTTCAAGTTCTTCAGCGAGAAGCATCGAGAGCGAGGTGTAAACGCCCTGTCCCATCTCGATCATCGGAATGACCAGGGTTACGGCGCCGGTCGGATTGATCCGTATAAATCCATTCGGCGCGAAAGTACCCGTGACCTCGTTTTCGACCACCTGCGAAGCAGGCGCCGCGAACACGGGCTCCGTGCGTGCACCGGTCAGAGCAAAACCGAGCAGCAAGCCTGTGCCCTGAAGGAAGGTGCGCCGCGACATCGCCGTTTCATCTTCGATCCGGTTCGTTAGAATCAGCCTATCCATGGCTCAAACTCCCGCTGCTCGCTTGATCGCGGCCCGGATACGCTGGTAGGTACCGCAACGGCAGACATTTCCCGACATCGCTGAGTCGATATCCGCATCGCTCGGCTTCGGAGTATCTTTCAGCAAAGCCGCCGCCGACATGATCTGGCCGGATTGGCAGTAGCCGCACTGCACTACTTCCAGATCCAACCACGCCATCCGCAAGGCCGCGCCTTGCGGCGTGCGGCCGATCGCCTCGATCGTGGTGACCGCGCCGTCGCCGATGCTATCGACCGACGTCTGGCAGGAGCGGACAGGTTGGCCGTCGATATGAACGGTGCAGGCGCCGCACAGTGCTTGGCCGCACCCGAACTTGGTCCCGGTCATGCCGAGCACATCGCGCAGCACCCACAGCAACGGGATGTCGCCGTCGACATCGACCTCACGAGGGGTGCCGTTGATATTTAACGTGAAAGCCATGAATGCCTCTTGAGCGCGCAGGGAGTGAGCCATGAGCCAATCGACGTCACTCATGAAATCCGCGAAAGCTCTACGCATTGTTTGCAACACGCGGCGAAGCTTTCCAATAGCCGGCATGTATAGTTTCCATAGCTACGGGGAATGCTCGCAAGCCGGATAGCTAAGAAGGAAATTGACGACACTCCTGCCAGAGCATGTTGATCGGTAGTTGGTGGGAAGCGAACTCTTCAAACGATAACGCATCGTGCAACGACGTTGCGAGATTTGACGGCCGGATGGCCGCTCGGCACCATCCGACAGAGTTTTTGCTGAATAACCAGCGTCGCGACTTGCCGCGAAACTTTCGGGCGACATTCAAGCGCGCGACGGTGGAGGGCGCTTCATGGTCAAAAGCTCCGTCACATCATGCCGATCATCTGCGGATGAGATCGCAACGGTCAGGAATTTCCCGTCCGGGTATATTTGGGCTTCATCGTAAAGCTTGACCAACGGCGAGCGCCAGACATAACGGCGCTCCTCAAACTTGTCTCGTTCTGCTCTCCCCAAGACCACCACGGCCGAAAACCTCCTGTATTCCGGCACTAAGGTGCAAAACGCCTTTGTTTTCTTGTAGCGTAGGGACCAGCCGCGCTTCTTGCCGCCATAAAGCCATTCCGGCGCGAAGACACCGGGGTAGAAGTCCTCGATCCAGTTCTGCAGAGAGGCCCAATGCTTGAACGCGCCCGGTCCGATCCAGTCGCGGACAGTGCTATCATCGGGCGATGCTGACTTGTCAGTGATCCTGTCACCGATCTGGGGGGACTGTTCCATGCCGCTTTCCTTCAATCACAATTTTTCACGACCGGTTCGGAAGACTAGGCGGCCGACCTTGATCTTGCGCGAAAGGTGTGTCGCCACGTTCCCAAGGTTCGAATCTGTGTTGCGCAAGTCCTGTCACGGACCTCTCTCCACCATTGGGGCATAGGCGAGTTGCCCGTCAAAGCTGAAATCCGGCGCGCGGATTTGCGGACACCGAATCTGGACGTCCGGTCCGTTCTTCGAGGACAGGACTGTGCTCGTTGGCTGACATTTGAGGCTAGCAATGCCCCGGCGTTTGAGTTAACGCTCAGCGCTTGCGAAGGCGTCGGCATTTCCAGCGTAGTTCGCTTCCGGCTAGGTCTTAGTTGGCGAGCCCTGCGCTAGAAGACGCGGCCCTGTTGAGGACCGCCCAGGCGATCCGGGCGAGCTTGTTGGCGAGCGCAATCGCCAGCACGTTGTGGTGCAATCGCTTCTTGGCGGCTTCGATCCAAGATTTGAGGCCATAGCGCTCCCAGCACTTCACCCTGACCAGCACCACCCATGCGGCTTGGACGAACAGCGCGCGTAGGTAGCGATTGCCGCGCCTTGATATCTTGCCCAGGATCGTGCGGTCGCCGGTCGAGATCTGCTTCGGCACC